>NZ_JBHSAX010000012.1:0-2559 GCF_042650385.1 Nocardia jiangsuensis | reverse complement strand
TTTTTTGGTTCTCGATTTCTTGCACCCCCGTGTGAGGGTCGGGACATTTAGTCAGCAATTTTTTGCTGGCGTTTTGTTTTGCTGGGTTTTCGGACTCGCGTTTTTCTTTCGATTGCGCCCTTTCGGGGGTGTGGTTGTGAGTCTTCAACGGAGAGTTTGATCCTGGCTCAGGACGAACGCTGGCGGCGTGCTTAACACATGCAAGTCGAGCGGTAAGGCCTTTCGGGGTACACGAGCGGCGAACGGGTGAGTAACACGTGGGTGATCTGCCTCGCACTCTGGGATAAGCCTGGGAAACTGGGTCTAATACCGGATAGGACCTTCGGTCGCATGGCCTTGGGTGGAAAGATTTATCGGTGTGAGATGGGCCCGCGGCCTATCAGCTTGTTGGTGGGGTAATGGCCTACCAAGGCGACGACGGGTAGCCGGCCTGAGAGGGCGACCGGCCACACTGGGACTGAGACACGGCCCAGACTCCTACGGGAGGCAGCAGTGGGGAATATTGCACAATGGGCGAAAGCCTGATGCAGCGACGCCGCGTGAGGGATGACGGCCTTCGGGTTGTAAACCTCTTTCGACAGGGACGAAGCGCAAGTGACGGTACCTGTAGAAGAAGCACCGGCCAACTACGTGCCAGCAGCCGCGGTAATACGTAGGGTGCGAGCGTTGTCCGGAATTACTGGGCGTAAAGAGCTTGTAGGCGGTCTGTCGCGTCGTCCGTGAAAACTTGGGGCTCAACCCCAAGCTTGCGGGCGATACGGGCAGACTTGAGTACTTCAGGGGAGACTGGAATTCCTGGTGTAGCGGTGAAATGCGCAGATATCAGGAGGAACACCGGTGGCGAAGGCGGGTCTCTGGGAAGTAACTGACGCTGAGAAGCGAAAGCGTGGGTAGCGAACAGGATTAGATACCCTGGTAGTCCACGCCGTAAACGGTGGGTACTAGGTGTGGGTTTCCTTCCACGGGATCCGTGCCGTAGCTAACGCATTAAGTACCCCGCCTGGGGAGTACGGCCGCAAGGCTAAAACTCAAAGGAATTGACGGGGGCCCGCACAAGCGGCGGAGCATGTGGATTAATTCGATGCAACGCGAAGAACCTTACCTGGGTTTGACATACACCGGAAACCTGCAGAGATGTAGGCCCCCTTGTGGTCGGTGTACAGGTGGTGCATGGCTGTCGTCAGCTCGTGTCGTGAGATGTTGGGTTAAGTCCCGCAACGAGCGCAACCCTTGTCCTGTATTGCCAGCGGGTTATGCCGGGGACTTGCAGGAGACTGCCGGGGTCAACTCGGAGGAAGGTGGGGACGACGTCAAGTCATCATGCCCCTTATGTCCAGGGCTTCACACATGCTACAATGGCCGGTACAGAGGGCTGCGATACCGTGAGGTGGAGCGAATCCCTTAAAGCCGGTCTCAGTTCGGATCGGGGTCTGCAACTCGACCCCGTGAAGTTGGAGTCGCTAGTAATCGCAGATCAGCAACGCTGCGGTGAATACGTTCCCGGGCCTTGTACACACCGCCCGTCACGTCATGAAAGTCGGTAACACCCGAAGCCGGTGGCCTAACCCCTTGTGGGAGGGAGCCGTCGAAGGTGGGATCGGCGATTGGGACGAAGTCGTAACAAGGTAGCCGTACCGGAAGGTGCGGCTGGATCACCTCCTTTCTAAGGAGCACATAGCATTTCGGGTCCGAGTGTGGCCCGGTGTTGCTCACGGGTGGAACGCTGACGCCGCAGTCCTCGGACTGCTATATCGACACACTGTTGGGTCCTGAAAGAACACGCGGAAGCGAGTTTTTTCGGAGAAGAAGAATACGACAAGACCGGTCTTCAGTCATACCGCGGGGTTTGTGCCCTGGCTGGTGCTGAGTCGAGATTGAGTCTTGTGTGTTGTTTGAGAACTGTACAGTGGACGCGAGCATCTTTGTTTGTAAGTGTTTAAGAGCGTTCGGTGGATGCCTTGGCACCAGGAGCCGATGAAGGACGTAGGAGGCTGCGATAAGCCTCGGGGAGCTGTCAACCGAGCTGTGATCCGAGGATGTCCGAATGGGGAAACCCGGCACGAGTGATGTCGTGTCACCCGCATCTGAATGTATAGGGTGTGTGGAGGGAACGCGGGGAAGTGAAACATCTCAGTACCCGCAGGAAGAGAAAACAACAGTGATTCCGTGAGTAGTGGCGAGCGAAAGCGGATGAGGCTAAACCGTGTAGATGTGATAGCCGGCAGGCGTTGTCTATGCGGGGTCGTGGGGTCATTTTTCCCGGTTCTGCCGAGCTGGGCGACAGTCAGAAAGGTTCGTGTTAGTCGAAGTGGTCTGGGATGGCCGACCGTAGACGGTGAGAGTCCGGTAGACGAAAACATGTTCCCTGTCGTAGGTGATGCCCGAGTAGCAGCGGGCCCGTGAAATCTGCTGTGAATCTGCCGGGACCACCCGGTAAGCCTGAATACTCCCTGGTGACCGATAGCGGACTAGTACCGTGAGGGAAAGGTGAAAAGTACCCCGGGAGGGGAGTGAAATAGTACCTGAAACCGGACGCTTACAATCCGTCAGAGCCTGTGC
>NZ_JBHSAX010000011.1:0-85950 GCF_042650385.1 Nocardia jiangsuensis | reverse complement strand
CGTGGAGCAACTGATCGCTGACTTCGTGGCCGGGAAGCTGGCTGCTCCGAAGGCGGATCGGGTGGCGTTGCGGGAGTTGGTGCAGTCGCGTCAGCCGGACCTGGTGGATCGGGCGGGGTGGAAGGCGATCGATACCGCGGAGAAGACCGCGGGCAAGACCGCAGGCCGCCCCCGCGTGAAGTTCGCGTCCAGGGAGGACCTGCTGAACGCCTCGCGCGGCTGAGGCCCGTGCCGCTCCCCGCTAGGCGGGGAGCGGCATGATCCGCACGACCGTGGTGGTCGCCCCGCCGACGACGAACCACAGCCGCAGCACCGGCCCGCCGGACCGATCCCCCGACTCGTAGCGGCTGCGCACCTGGATGTGCTGGCGCGCGAGCACCGGCGCCACGTACTCGATGACGGCGCGATGCGGCGCCGCCACCAGCTTGGGGTACTCGGCGAGGAACTGCTCGACGGCCTGCCAGTAGCAGGCATTGTTCACGTGGTTGTACTGGTCGATATCGGTGGCCCGGAGCGGGAAGGGCAGGTCGGTGTCGGACTCCGGCGGGGTGGCGTCGGTGAGGTACGGGCGCCAGCGCAGCCGGTGCTCGTCGGTGGAGCGGGCCAGGTAGGCGAGGCCCTCGTCGCTGATCCGAGCGGGCATGTTGTTGGACTCGCTGATATTGATCCAGAAGCCCTCGGTCTCGATCAGCCCGCCGTTGCCGCTGGTGAGCCGGACCCGCATATTGGTCCAGCGGGTGGACATGCTGGAGCACCAGCGCAGCAGCTGCACCTCGTCCGGCCACAGCACCGGGCGGATGACGTCGATGACCGTGCGCCGGACGATCCAGTTCGGGTCGGTCCGGTTCAGGAAGGTGCCGTTGAGCTGCTCCCAGGCGATGTCCTGCAGGTAGCGGGCGACGGCGTCGAAGCGCAATCGGTTGTAGGGATCCACATCGCCCGCCCGGACGGGCCACGCCGAATCGAAGCCCGTGCCCTCCTCGGGAAGCGGGGCGAGTGGCTGTTCGACTGACACTGGTGCTCCTCGCGCTGCACGGTGTGCTGCGTGTTCGTGCGGTGCTGTTGTGAGACGACTTTACGGGGCGTAGGTCACACCCTCACGCAGAGTCGGTGCGACGTCCGCCCTGCTGCCGTGCCCGGCGACGAACGATTGCGCCGCCGGGAGCAGCCCGGCGCGGCGCCGCAGAACTTACCACCGTGCCCGCCCGCCGCGGCCCTGGCACGCGAATCAATAGCCCCGATATCCCTGCCCGCTCGACATGGCGACGATGCCGGGCACATTGGAGAGCGACCCGTACCGTTCGATGGCGTAGCGGGACCCGGCGATGATGTTGTCGACCGGGTTCCAGATGTCGTCGTGCCCGGACACCTTGTAGGCGTCGAAGGTGGGGTCGATGGTCTGCATGAGCCCCTTGGACGGGATGCCGGCCGCGGCATTGCTGTCCCACAGGTTGATGGCCTGCGGATTCCCGCCCGACTCCTTGTCGATGATCATGGCGATGACGGCGGCGTCGCTGTCCTTCACGTCGTACCCCTGCGCCCGCAGCACCTCGATCGCCTGCCGGATCCACTCGGCCTTGTCACCGGTCGGCATGGGGCCGGTCGGCATCGAGCCGGTGGCGGCGTACTGCGGGGTGCCGCTCCCCGTGCCCGTGTCCGTGTCCGTGCCGGTGCCGGTGCCGGTGGGTGTTCCGCTGCCGTTCGACGAGGAGTTGCCGCTGCTGTACGAGACCGGGGCCGCCGTGGTGCTCGCCGGTGCGGTGGGGGCGGCCGCCGGGACGTTCAGCGCCGGTTCGCCGAGGCCGTCGTAGGCCGCGCGCAGCGTGCCGGTGGCCTGTTCGACGGCGGTCTGCGCGGTGGTGGCGGTGGACTCCGCGGTGCGCAGCGCCCGGGTCAGGTTCCAGGTGCGCGAGGCGGCCTGCAGCGCCTCCTGGAAGACCAGGCCCTCCACGTCGACCAGGTGCGCCTGGCCGCGCAGGTAGGCGATCCGGGCGGTGGCGTCGACGGTGCCGTCCGGGGCGACGCCGTACGGCCCCAGCGGGGCGGGCTGGTTCAGCGCGTCGTCGCGCAGCGCGAGCACCGTGGCCTTCGCCTCGGCCAGGTTCGTCACCTGCTGGGTGAAGGCCGTGCGCAGCTCCAGCAGCGCGGCGCTCACCGCGGAGCCGCGGGTCTTCTCGGTCTCCACCCGTGCCGTCGCCGCGGTGGCGGTGGCGCCGGACCAGGTGAGCGCGGCGGTGTCGGTGACCGCGGAGCCGAGCGCGGCGTCCAGCTCCGCCTGGATGCGGGCGGCTGCGCTGCCCGCCGCGGTGAGCTGGTCGGGCTGCCAGGCGGCGACGTCGTCGACGGTGAGCGTCATGACGGCAGCCCGATGGTGCCGAGCCGGTGCGCGAACTCCGCCTCGTCGAGGTCGTAGCCGCCCGCGGCGGTGCGCAGATTCTCGGCGACGGTGCTGAGCCGGGCGCCGATCCGCTGCAGTGCGCCGTCCAGCGCGGCCCCCGCGGCCTCGGCGGCCGCCCCGATCCCGGTGCCGGGCAGCGCGTTCACCGCGGGCGCGAACGGCTCGCCCGCCGCCAGCCCGGTGACCGCCCCCGCCTCGGCGCCGAGGCGCTGGGCGAACGTGCGCAGGACGTCCGGATCCACCCGGATCGCCTCGCTCGGATTCCCCGTTGATTCGACCATGAGAACTCCCCCTCCCCGCAAGTCGCGGTCAGCATAGCAAAACGGGATGCTCCGGCCGGGCCGCACGCAGGGCGGATAGGTTGGGCTGGAGGCGGCGTCCCACCCCGGTCGATGCCGCGCGGAGAGAGAGGCAGGCCCATGCGCGCAGCCAGGATCAGCACCCTGGAGGGACCGGATTCGATCGAGATCGCGGAGATCGCGGAACCGGTGGCGTTCCCCGGCGGCGTCGTGATCGACGTGCACGCCGCAGGTATCGCCTTCCCGGATGTGCTGATGTCGCGCGGGCTGTACCAGCTGAAGCCGGAGCTGCCGTTCACCGTCGGCGGCGAGATCTCCGGCATCGTCCGCGCGGCGCCCGATGGCGCGCACGTGCGGGCGGGCGATCGGGTGCTGGCGCTGACCATGCTCGGCAACGCCGTCGCGGAGACCGCGGTGGTGCCCGCCGACACGGTGTTCGCGCTGCCGGACGCGGTCTCGCTGGAGGCGGGGGCCGGGATCCTCTTCAACGACCTCACCGTGCACTTCTGCCTACGCACCCGCGGCAGGCTGGCCGAGGGCGAGACCGTGCTGGTGCACGGCGCGGCCGGTGGCATCGGCACCTCGACGCTGCGGCTGGCGGGCGCGCTCGGCGCCGGCCGGGTGATCGGCGTGGTCAGCACCGAGGAGAAGGCCGAGGTGGCGCGGGCCAACGGCGCCACCGACGTGGTACTCACCGAGAACTGGGCCGCCCGGGTCAAGGAGCTGACCGGCGGCCGCGGCGTCGACATCGTGCTCGACCCGGTCGGCGGCGACCGCTTCACCGACAGCCTGCGCTCGCTGGCCCCCGCGGGCAGGCTGCTCGTGGTCGGCTTCACCGCGGGCGAGATCCCGCAGGTCAAGGTGAACCGGCTGCTGCTGAACAATGTCGAGGTGATCGGCGCGGGCTGGGGCGCGTGGGTGCTGAAGCACCCCGGCTACCTGGCCGAGCAGTGGGCCGAGGTGGAGCCGCTGCTGGCCGACGGCACGATCGCCCCGCCGCAGGTGGTGCCGTACCCGCTGGAGCGCACCGCCGAGGCCGTCGCCTCGCTGGAGCAGCGCAGCGCCACCGGCAAGGTGGTCGTCACCGTTCGCTGACGCCGGTGTCGGCGGGCGCCGGTACGGTGCTCGCCATGACCGCCGCGGGGGACAGGCTCTCGGATCGCACCCTGAATCGCACGCTGCTCGCGCGCCAGCACCTGCTGGCGCGTGCGCCGCTGAGCATCGCCGCGCTCTGCGAGCACCTGATCGGGCTGCAGGCGCAGGACGTCCCGCCGCCCTTCGTCGGCGCGTGGAGCCGGATCGCCCGCTTCGACCGGAGCACGGTGGATCGCGGGCTGGAGGATCGCTCGCTGGTCCGGATCACGCTGATGCGCGGCACCATCCACCTGGTCACCGCCGCCGACGCGCTGCGCATCGCGCCGCACATCCAGCCGGAGCTGGAGAAGGTGCCGTTCCGCAAGGGGTTCAACTTCGGCGCCATGGTCGGGCTCGACCCGGAGGAGGTGCGGGCCCGCGGCGAGGCGGCGATCGGCGCCGAACCGATCTCCTCGGTCGACCTGCGCGCCGCGGCGCTCGCGCACTACCCGGACCGGCGGCCGGGGCACGTCGTGCAGACCTGGCTCTACCAGCTGCCGGTGCTGCAGGTGCCGCCGCGCGGGCGCTGGCGGGACAACAGCAAGCCGGTCTGGGCGCGGATCGAGCCCTGGCTCGGCGCCCCGCTCGACCCCGGCTACCCGCTCGCCGAGCTGCTCGCCCGCTACCTCGCCGCCTTCGGCCCGGCGAGCACCGCGGACATGCAGACCTGGTCCAAGCTGCCCGGCGCCAAGCGGGCCGTCGACTCGCTCGGCGACCGGGTGCGCAAGTACACCGACGAGCGCGGCAAGGTGCTCTACGACCTCGTCGATGCCGAGCTCACCGACCCGGACGTACCCGCGCCGATCCGGCTGCTCGGCTGGTACGACAACGCGACGCTCGCGCACCGGGATCGGAGCCGGATCCTGCCGGAATCGGCGCAGCGGGTCTTCCCGGTGATGGTCTCGCCGGTGCTGGTGGACGGCTTCGTCGCCGGGCACTACAAGATCACCGGGGGTACCGCGCGGATCGTGCCTGCCCGGCCGTGGAGCGCGGCCGAGCGCGCGGAGGTCGAGGCGGAGGCGCACGCCCTGCTCGGCTTCCTGGAGCCGGAGCGGGAGCCCGAGGTGCTGATCCTGGAGCCGGACGCGGACATCCGCGGCTGATTCCGCCGCCGCGGGCCACCCTCACCTGGTGTCGCGGTATGCCGGGGCCTTGCTCGTCCCGGCGGGCGCGAGCGTGCGCAGCAGCGGAAGCGTGCGGCGCGGCACGACGGTGGAGAGCACGATGACGCTGTGCGAGCGCACCACCGACCCGGTCCGGTCGATGCTGAGCAGCACCGCCTGCAGCCCGGCGTGCGAATCGGCGGCGATCCGGCAGAGCACGTCGCCGGAGCCGGTGGTGGCGTAGGCCTCCAGCACGCCGGGGATGGCGGCGAGCTCCTCGGCCACGCTGTCCAGCGCGCCCTGCGCGATCTCCAGCGTGACGAAGGCCTGCACGTCGAACCCGGCGGCGGTGACGTCGACGTGCGGGTCGTAGGAGGCGATCACCCCGGCCTGCTCCATCCGGCCGATCCGCGCCTGCACCGTGGCGCGGGCCACCCTGGTCCGCCGGGAGAGCTCGAGGATGCCTGCTTTCTGGTACTCGTGCATGGCGGCGAGGATGGCCAGATCGAGTTCGTCCAGCCGCGCCTGGCTCTTGGTCATACTGTTCATTCTGCCAAGGAAAATCCGGCATCCGCTGGCCGGATGTACCGGCATGTCCACGACTTTCTCCCGAGCTTGCCCGCCGGTGGCGGCGCGCGGTCTCGTAGGGCGATGACGGTGGAACCGATTCCGAGCGAGCAGGAACTGCGCACCCTCGTCGGGCTGGTCGATCACGACACCGGCGCCGACCCGTTCCCGGTGATCGGCTGGGACGCCCTGGTCTGGATCGTCGGCAACGCCACCCAGGCCGCGCACTTCCTGCGCAGCGCCTTCGGCATGCGCCAGGTGGCCTACTCCGGCCCGGAGACCGGCAACCGCGACCACAGGGCCTTCGTGCTGCGCGCGGGGGCGGCGCGGTTCGTCGTCGCGGGCGCGGTCGACCCGGCCAGCCCGCTGGCCGCGCACCACCGCGAGCACGGCGACGGCATCGCCGATATCGCGCTCGAGGTGCCGGACGTGGACCGCTGCGTGCGTACCGCCCGCGCCCGCGGCGCCACCGTGCTGACCGAGCCGCGGGACGAGACCGACGAATTCGGCACCGTCCGGGTGGCCGCCCTGGCCGCCTACGGCGACACCAGGCACACCCTGATCGACCGCTCCCGCTACGACGGGCCGTACCGCCCCGGCTTCGTCGCGCGCACCGGCGGCCCCATCGGCGCGCCGGTCTTCCTCGCCGTCGACCACGTGGTCGGCAATGTGGAGCTGGGCCGGATGGACCGCTGGGCCGGCTTCTACCGCGACGTCATGGGGTTCACCGATCTGGCCGAGTTCATCGGCGACGACATCGCCACCGAGTACTCGGCGCTGATGAGCAAGGTGGTGGCCAACGGCAACCACCGGGTGAAATTTCCGCTGAACGAGCCGGCGCCCGGCCGCAAGCGCTCGCAGATCGACGAGTTCCTGGAGTTCTACCGCGGGCCGGGCGTGCAGCACGTCGCGCTGGCCACCGCCGACATCATCGGCGCCGTCGACGTGCTGCGGGCGCAGGGCATCGAGTTCCTCGACACCCCGGCCGCCTACTACCGCGACCCCGCGCTGCGGGCGCGGATCGGGCACGTCCGGGTGCCGGTCGCGGAGCTGGAGCGCCGCGGCATCCTGGTCGACCGGGACGAGGACGGCTACCTGCTGCAGATCTTCACCCGCCCGCTCGGCGACCGCCCCACCGTCTTCTTCGAGCTCATCGAGCGGCACGGCTCACTCGGCTTCGGCAAGGGCAACTTCCGGGCGCTCTTCGAGGCGATCGAGCGGGAGCAGGAGGCGAGGGGGAATCTGTGAGCCGGTGCGGCGCCGGGCACTCGGTACAGTTCGAGGCATGCGGATCAAGTGGGCGGCGGTCGCGGTGGCAGCCTCGGCGCTCGTGCTCTCGGGCTGCGGTTCCGGCGACGGCTCCGAGCAGAGCGGCCCCGCCCGGCCGGCGCCGAAGGTCGTCGAGCTCGGGCCGTTCGTCGGCGAGTGCGGCAACGTCACCGATGACGAGATCCGCGACGTCGGCGGAATCGGCCAGGTCACCCGGGTCTTCCGGAACGCGGTCGGCTGCAACTGGCAGGCGGGCGGATTCGGCTCCGCCAGTATCACTTTCGCTTCCTACCGGGGCAGCCCGATCGAGCGCGAGCGGGCCTGGGTGACGGTGAACGGCCGCGCGCCCGAGCAGATCCAGGTGGCGGGCAGGCCCGGCTTCGCCGCGCTCGACCCCGGCGGCTCGATCTGCGACCTGGCCATCCAGCTCGGCGACGACTTCTTCGAGTGGTCCACCAACCTCGGGCCGTTCGTCACCGGCAATCCCTGCGACCGGAGCCGGGCCCTGGCCGAGCTGACGCTCCAGCGGATCCGGTGAGGAGCGGCATGCGAAACCGACTGCGCAGGGGCGGGGCGGCGCTCGCCGCCGCGCTCGCCGTGACCGCCGCGGTGAGCGGCTGCGGCCGGGAGATCCCCGGCACGCCGCTCGGGGTCGGCGAGAGCCAGCCGGTCGACACCAGGCTGGACAAACTGCTCCGCGAGTGCGAGATCCTGAGCCACGAGCAGATCGGCGCGGCGGTCGGCGACGGCGTCGTCGCCGAGGACTCCTTCTTCGGCGCGGTCTGCATGTGGGATCTGATCGGGGCGCCCGGCGGCGACGGCATGGCCACCCTGAACTGGTACGAGAACGGCTCGCTCGGCAACGAGAAGCAGACCAACAACAAGCTCGGGTACGAGACGACGAACGTCACCGTCGACAGCGCGCTCGTGCTGCAGATCCGCAGGCCGAACGATCCGGACTCGTGTGGCATGGTGGCGAGTGCGCCGGACAACGGTGTGATCGGCTGGTGGCTCAACTATCGGGCGAATTCCAGCCACCCCGACCCGTGCGAGTCGGTCCGCAAACTCATGGCCCTGACCCTCAACCTGGCCCGCTGACCACCCCGTTTTGACCCTTTCTCGAGGTCACGGGTATCGTGGACGGCTGTGCCCGGAACGTAGCGGGCAGGTTCGTGTGCAGACGTAGGCCAGCGAGAGCGGCCGACCCCCTCAGGTGTGCCTGGAAACCGGGGTTCCGTACCGCGCGCGACACGCCCGACCTCGGGACGCGAGAAATGGGGTCGGACGTGCAGCTGAGCCATGAAGTTCCCGTACCGCGATAACAACTGAGGAAAGCCGGTCTATGCCAACCATCAACCAGCTGGTCCGCAAGGGTCGCCGTGACAAGGTCGCCAAGACCAAGACCGCGGCGCTCAAGGGCAGCCCGCAGCGCCGTGGCGTGTGCACGCGTGTGTACACCACGACCCCCAAGAAGCCGAACTCCGCGCTCCGCAAGGTTGCGCGTGTTCGCCTGACCAGCGCGATCGAGGTCACGGCGTACATCCCCGGTGAGGGCCACAACCTGCAGGAGCACTCGATGGTGCTCGTCCGCGGCGGCCGGGTGAAGGATCTGCCCGGTGTGCGCTACAAGATCATCCGTGGCTCGCTCGACACCCAGGGCGTGAAGAACCGCAAGCAGGCCCGCAGCCGCTACGGCGCCAAGAAGGAGAAGAGCTGATATGCCGCGCAAGGGTCCCGCTCCCAAGCGTCCGTTGATCAACGACCCGGTCTACGGGTCGCCGCTGGTCACGCAGCTGGTCAACAAGATCCTGCTGGACGGTAAGAAGTCCACCGCCGAGCGCATCGTGTACGGCGCGCTGGAGCAGGCGCGCGAGAAGACCGGCACCGATCCGGTCGTCACCCTCAAGCGCGCGCTGGACAACGTCAAGCCCGCCCTCGAGGTGAAGCCGCGTCGCGTCGGTGGCGCCACCTACCAGGTGCCGATCGAGGTCCGCCCGGGCCGCTCCAACACCCTGGCGCTGCGCTGGCTGGTCAACTACTCGCGGGCGCGCCGGGAGAAGACCATGGTCGAGCGGCTGGCCAACGAGCTGCTCGACGCCAGCAACGGCCTCGGCGCCTCGGTCAAGCGGCGCGAGGACACGCACAAGATGGCCGAGTCCAACCGGGCCTTCGCGCACTACCGCTGGTGATTTCCGCCCGGCCCGTCATCGCTGTCGGGGCCAGGCAGGCTCACGGTCGTGAACCGGGCATTCCGATGCCCGTTCCGGCGTTGACAACCGAAGACTCAACCCAGAGAGCAGAGCGGGGAAGATTTCCGTGGCACAGGACGTGCTCACCGACCTGAACAAGGTCCGCAACATCGGCATCATGGCCCACATCGATGCCGGTAAGACCACCACTACCGAACGCATCCTCTTCTACACCGGCATCACCTACAAGATCGGTGAGGTCCACGACGGCGCGGCCACGATGGACTGGATGGAGCAGGAGCAGGAGCGTGGTATCACCATCACCTCCGCCGCGACCACGTGCTTCTGGAAAGACAACCAGATCAACATCATCGACACCCCCGGGCACGTCGACTTCACCGTCGAGGTGGAGCGGTCGCTGCGGGTGCTCGATGGCGCCGTGGCCGTGTTCGACGGCAAGGAGGGCGTCGAGCCCCAGTCCGAGCAGGTGTGGCGTCAGGCCGACAAGTACGACGTGCCGCGGATCTGCTTCGTCAACAAGATGGACAAGCTCGGTGCGGATTTCTACTTCACCGTGCGCACCATCCAGGAGCGCCTCGGCGCCAAGCCGCTGGTGCTCCAGCTGCCGATCGGCGCCGAGGACACCTTCGAGGGCATCGTCGACCTGGTCGAGAACAACGCCAAGGTCTGGCGCGGCGAGACCAAGCTCGGCGAGGAGTACGAGGTCGTCGAGATCCCGGACGAGCTGAAGGAGCGCGCCGAGGAGTACCGCACCGCGCTGCTGGAGACCGTCGCCGAGTCCGACGAGGCGCTGCTGGAGAAGTTCTTCGGCGGCGAGGAGCTCTCCATCGAGGAGATCAAGGGCGCCATCCGCAAGCTGACGGTGGCCTCCGAGCTCTACCCGGTGCTCTGCGGCTCCGCCTTCAAGAACAAGGGCGTGCAGCCGATGCTGGACGCGGTCATCGACTACCTCCCCTCGCCGCTGGACGTGGAGAACACCACGGGCCACGTTCCCGGCAAGGAAGAGGAGCTGCTGACCCGCAAGCCGGACGCCTCCGAGCCGTTCGCGGCGCTGGCGTTCAAGATCGCGGTGCACCCCTTCTTCGGCAAGCTGACCTACGTCCGGGTGTACTCGGGCAAGGTCGACTCCGGCGCCCAGGTGATCAACTCCACCAAGGGCAAGAAGGAGCGGCTCGGCAAGCTGTTCCAGATGCACTCCAACAAGGAGAATCCGGTCGGCGCGGCCTCCGCGGGGCACATCTACGCGGTCATCGGCCTGAAGGACACCACCACCGGTGACACCCTCGCGGATCCGCAGAACCAGATCGTGCTGGAGTCCATGACCTTCCCGGACCCGGTCATCGAGGTCTCGATCGAGCCCAAGACCAAGTCCGACCAGGAGAAGCTGGGCACCGCGATCCAGCGGCTCTCGGAAGAGGACCCGACCTTCTCGGTCAAGCTGGACCAGGAGACCGGCCAGACCGTCATCGGCGGCATGGGCGAGCTGCACCTGGACATCCTGGTCGACCGGATGCGCCGCGAGTTCAAGGTCGAGGCGAACGTCGGCAAGCCGCAGGTGGCCTACCGCGAGACCCTCACCAAGACGGTCGAGAAGCTCGAGTACACGCACAAGAAGCAGACCGGTGGCTCCGGCCAGTTCGCGAAGGTCATCATCGCCCTCGAGCCGTTCGTCGGCGAGGACGGTGCGACCTACGAGTTCGAGAACAAGGTCACCGGTGGCCGCGTGCCGCGCGAGTACATCCCCTCGGTCGACGCCGGTATCCAGGACGCCATGCAGTACGGCGTGCTGGCCGGGTACCCGCTGGTCAACATCAAGGCGAAGCTGCTCGACGGCGCCTACCACGACGTCGACTCCTCGGAGATGGCGTTCAAGATCGCCGGCGCGCAGGCCCTGAAGGAAGCGGCCCGCAAGGCCGGTCCGGTCATCCTCGAGCCGCTGATGGCCGTCGAGGTGATCACGCCCGAGGACTACATGGGCGATGTGATCGGCGACCTGAACTCCCGCCGTGGCCAGATCCAGGCCATGGAGGAACGCAGTGGTGCCCGTGTCGTCAAGGCGCTGGTTCCGCTCTCGGAGATGTTCGGCTACATCGGTGACCTGCGGTCGAAGACCCAGGGCCGGGCGAACTACTCCATGGTGTTCGATTCGTACGCGGAGGTTCCGGCCAACGTGTCGAAGGAGATCATCGCCAAGGCGACCGGCGAGTAAATCGCTCCCGGGCGTATTCAATACCCTTTCCCCGTGTAAGTGCGGGGGAGACCACCGCACTGCTGCAACTGCACGCACCAAGACAGTCCAGGAGGACACAAAGTGGCGAAGGCGAAGTTCGAGCGGACGAAGCCGCACGTCAACATCGGCACCATCGGTCACGTCGACCACGGCAAGACCACGCTGACCGCGGCGATCACCAAGGTGCTGGCCGACAAGTACCCGGATCTGAACGCGGCCTTCGCGTTCGACCAGATCGACAAGGCGCCGGAGGAGAAGGCTCGTGGTATCACGATCAACATCTCCCACGTCGAGTACCAGACGGAGAAGCGGCACTACGCCCACGTCGACGCCCCCGGCCACGCCGACTACATCAAGAACATGATCACCGGTGCGGCGCAGATGGACGGCGCCATCCTGGTCGTGGCGGCCACCGACGGCCCGATGCCGCAGACCCGCGAGCACGTGCTGCTCGCCCGCCAGGTCGGCGTGCCCTACATCCTGGTCGCGCTGAACAAGTCCGACATGGTCGACGACGAGGAGATCCTCGAGCTCGTCGAGATGGAGGTCCGCGAGCTGCTGGCCGCGCAGGAGTTCGACGAGGACGCCCCCGTCGTTCGCGTCTCCGGCCTGAAGGCGCTCGAGGGTGACGAGAAGTGGGTCGCCTCCGTCGTCGAGCTCATGGACGCGGTCGACGAGTCCATCCCGGACCCGGTGCGCGAGACCGAGAAGCCGTTCCTGATGCCGATCGAGGACGTCTTCACGATCACCGGTCGTGGCACCGTCGTCACCGGTCGCGTCGAGCGCGGCATCGTGAACGTGAACGAAGAGGTCGAGATCGTCGGGATCAAGGAGAAGACGACCAAGACCACGATCACCGGCATCGAGATGTTCCGCAAGCTGCTCGACCAGGGCCAGGCCGGCGACAACGTCGGTCTGCTGGTCCGCGGCATCAAGCGCGAGGACGTCGAGCGCGGCCAGGTCGTCGTCAAGCCGGGCACCACGACCCCGCACACCGAGTTCGAGGGCCAGGCGTACATCCTGTCGAAGGACGAGGGCGGCCGCCACACCCCGTTCTTCAACAACTACCGCCCGCAGTTCTACTTCCGCACCACCGACGTGACCGGTGTCGTCACCCTCCCCGAGGGCACCGAGATGGTCATGCCGGGCGACAACACGGAGATGCTGGTCAAGCTGATCCAGCCGATCGCCATGGAAGAGGGCCTGCGCTTCGCGATCCGTGAGGGTGGCCGCACCGTCGGTGCCGGTCGCGTGATCAAGATCCTGAAGTGATGTCCTGACATCACGGTTCGCCACGGCGTCGCCCCTGCGGGGGCGGCGCCGTTCGGCGTTTCGGGGGCGAACGACGGTGCTGACGACCAACCAAGCACTTGCTAGGGTGATAGCTACCTCGTTCCAGGTATGATAACGGCATTCTCGAGAATGGAGAACGCGATGACCGCACCGATCGTGATCGTCGGCGCAGGCCTTGCCGGGCTGCGAACCGCAGAGGAGCTGCGGCGGGCCGGGTACGAGGGCGGCCTCGTCCTGGTCGGCGACGAGGACCGGCCGCCGTACGACCGCCCGCCGCTGTCCAAGCAGTTCGTGCGCGGCGAGGTCGAGGACACGGCGCTGCGGCCGCCCGAGTTCTTCGCCGAGCAGCAGATCGAGCTGCGGCTCGGGGTGGCGGCGGCGGGCATCGACATCGCGCACCGCAGGCTGCTGCTCGCCGACGGCAGTGAACTGGAGTACGCGCACCTGGTGATCGCGACCGGGCTGCGCCCGCGGCGGCTCACCGGGCTGCCCGAGCTGGCCGGGATCCATGTGCTCCGCTCCCACGACGATGCCGCCGGGCTGCGTGCCGCGGTCGGCTCGGCGCGCAGCGCGCTGGTGATCGGGGCCGGGTTCATCGGCTGCGAGGTGGCGGCCTCGTTCCGGGCCGAGGGGCTGGACGTGGTGCTGGTGGAGCCGCAGGCCGCGCCGCTGGCAGGCGTGCTCGGCGAGCAGGTCGGCGAGCGGGTTGCCGAGATGCACCGGGCCAAGGGTGTGGACGTGCGCTGCGGGCTCGGCGTCTCGCTGCTGCACGCCGACGAGAACGGGGCGGTGCGCGGGGCCGAGCTCAGCGACGGCAGCGAGGTGGCGGCCGATCTGGTGGTGTTCGGCGTCGGCTCGCGGCCGGAGGTGGAGTGGCTGGCCGAGTCCGGGGTCGAGCTGGCGCCCGCCGGGGCCGGTGGCGGCGTCCTCGCCGACGAGAACGGCCGCACCTCCGCGGCCGGGGTCTGGGCGGCGGGCGATGTGGCGGCCTGGCGCACCCCGGCCGGTGCGCACCGGCGGATGGAGCACTGGACCAGCGCGGGTGAGCAGGCGCGGGTGGTCGCGCTGCACATCCTCGCCGAGCTGGTGCCCGGCACCGAGGTGCCCGCCGTGCCCGCGCAGGTGCCGTACTTCTGGAGTGACCAGTACGAGCTCAAGCTGCAGGCGCTCGGCAAGCCGAGCCCGGCCGACGACCTGCACGTGGAGCCGGGTAACGGGCACGCCTTCATCGCCTACTACTCGCGGGACGGGATTCTCACCGCGGTGGTCGGCGCAGGCATGGCCGGGAAGGTGATGAAGGCGCGGGGCAAGATCGCCGCGGGCGCGCGGGTCGCGGACGTGCTCGCGCCCGCCTGAGCCGGGATTCGCGTCGCCGGTGCGGGCGCGCGCCACCTGCTGCGGCTGCGGCGGGCCTGGATCGGTCGCGCTCGGCCAGGGGCGGGGGTGTCCCGGCTCTGTAATACGGTGAGCGGTGTGATCGTGGCGCTCATCGATTCGGGGCTCGGCCTGCTGCCGACGGCGGCGTGGCTGCGCAAACTGCGCCCGGACGTGGACCTGCTGCTCCAGCTCGACCCGGACGGCGCGCCGTGGGGGCCGAAGCCGGAGGCGTGGACGGTGCAGCGGGTGCTCGACACCGCAGCGGATTCGCTGCGGCTCGGCGCCGAGGTGATCGTGCTGCCGTGCAACACCGCGAGCGTGACCGCGCTGGCGCAGCTGCGCGCCATGGTGGGGCCGGAGGTGCCGGTGGTCGGCACCGTGCCCGCCATCAAGCCCGCCGCGGCGGAGTGCCGCTCGGTGGCGGTCTGGGCGACCGCGGCCACCACCGCCAGCCGGTACCAGGCGGATCTCATCGCCCGCTTCGGCGGCGCGGCGGAGGTGGTCGGGATCGCCTGTCACGGCCTCGCCGACTCCATCGACCGCGGCGAGCTGGCGGCGGCGCGCCGGGCCATCGCCTCCGCCGCCGAGCGCACGCCCGACGGGGTCGAGGGTGTCGTGCTCGGCTGCACGCACTACCCGCTCATGGCCGACGAGATCCTGGCCGCGTTGCCCGCCGGGGTCCGGCTCTTCGACAGTGCGCCCGCGGTGGCCGCGCAGACGGTGCGGCGGATGGAAGAGCTGGGGCGGCCCAGCACCGGAAACGGCACCATCCTGGTGCGCACCAGCGGGCGCCCCGGCCCGCTGCCGCCGAGCGCGGGGGCGTTCGAGTCGGGGCGGCTGCTCGGGGTCGGGCTGTCGTGAACTCGCGCTCCGGCGCCGGGCGCGCGCCCGAGCGGCGCGCGGGCCGAGCGAGTGACTCCGGCGGCAGCGCGGAACCGGGCTCGACCGGCGGGACGGAACAGAGCCGGCGACCTGGCCCGGCCGCCCGCAGCGCGTCGGCCGATGCGCTGCGGGCGGCGCTGGCGGCGCACGCCGACCCTGTCGACGCCGCCGGCCTGCGCCGCTTCTTCAAGACCGGGCCGGGGGAGTACGGCGAGGGCGACGTCTTCATCGGGGTCAGGGTGCCCGCTGTCCGGAAGGTGGCCAAGACCTTCGCCGAGCTGCCGCTGGATCAGGTCGAGGAGCTGCTGGCGAGCCCGGTGCACGAGGAGCGGCTGGCCGCGCTCTTCATCCTGAACCGCCGCTCCGAACTCGCCGCCCGCCCGCGCACCCGCGACGAGGCCACCCAGCGCGCGATCGTCGAGCTGTACCTGGTCGCGGTGCGCGGCGGCCGGGTGAACAACTGGGATCTGGTCGACGCCTCCGCCGAGTACATCGTCGGCCGCTGGCTGCTCGACCGCCCGCGTGACCTGCTCGTCGAGCTCGCCGCCGCCGATTCGCTCTGGGAGCGCCGGGTCGCCCTGCTCAGCACCTTCGCCTTCATCAAGGCCGGTGACCCCACCACCACGCTGGAGCTGGTCGAGCGGCTGCTGCCGGACCGCCGCGACCTGCTGCAGAAGGCATCGGGGTGGATGCTGCGCGAGGTCGGTAAGCGGGTGGACCGCGCCGTGCTCACCGGCTTCCTCGACCAGCACGGGGCGGCCATGGGTCGCACCGCGCTGAGCTATGCCACCGAGCATCTCGACCCGGCCGAGCGCGCCCGCTACCGCGCCCTGCGCTGAGCGCTCAGAACTGGATGCGCAACCGGTCGGTGATCGGCCGCGCCTGGCAGCCGAGGATGTACCCGTTCTCGATGTCCTCGGGGTCGAGGATCTCGGCATTGTCCATCTCGACCTTGCCCTCCAGCACGGTGCAGGCGCAGGAGCCGCACTCGCCCTCCTGGCAGGAGTAGGGCACGTCGATGCCCTTGTCGAGCATGATGTCGACCAGCGTCTGCTTGCGCGGCCAGCGCAGCTCGTGCGTCTCGCCGTCCAGCTCCACCTCGACGGTCGCGGCGTCGGCGGCGTCGGCAGCGCTCACCTCGGCGGCGACGTGCTCGGCGAACGGGTCGCCCGCCAGCGAGTTGAAGACCTCGGCGTGGGTGCGGTCGCGCGGGACGCCGAGCGTGCCGAGCGCGTCGTGCACCCGGTCCATGAACGCCTTCGGGCCGCACAGGAAGGCGTGGTGCTCGGTGTAGGGGGCGACCAGCCCGGCCAGCTGCTCGGTGCTCGGCAGCCCCTGCAGGCTCTCCAGCCAGTGCAGCACGGTGAGCCTGCCGGGGTGGCGCTGGGCCAGCTCGCGCAGCTCGTCGGCGAAGATCACCGAGGCGGCATCGCGGTTGGCATAGACCAGCACGATCCGGCCGGAGCCCTGGTCCAGCGCGGACTTGAGGATGGACATGACCGGCGTGATGCCGCTGCCCGCGCCGAAGAGCAGCAGGTCGGCGCCGAGATCCTTCGGGGTGAAGACGCCGGAGGGCGGGAGCACCTCGAGTTCGTCGCCCGCCTTGACGTTGTCGCAGACCCAGTTGGAGCCGTAGCCGCCGTCGGTGCGCTTGACCGTCACCTTGGGCGCGTCGTCGGTATGCGGCGAGCTGGCCAGGGAGTAGCAGCGCGCCACCGAGCCGGTGCGGTCGCTGGGGATGCGCAGGGTCAGGAACTGGCCCGGCTTGTACTGGAACCGCTCGCGCAACTCGTCGGGCACCTCGAAGACGAGCGAACAGGCGTCGGCCGTCTCCGCGACGACCGCGGCGACGCGCAGCACGGCCGAACGCGAACCATGGGGGACCTCGACGGTGGTCATGTCGTCCTTTCCGGACCCGGCGGCACCGGGAGCGACGCGAGAACTAGAACGTGTTTCAGTTTTATCCTACGTCGGCGCGCGGCCGGCGGACAAGCTGGGCCTCCAGCCCGGCCACGAGCACCTCCATGCCGAAGTCGTAGGAGTAGCGGCCGCGCAGGTCCGCCATATATCGGCTGGCCCGCGCCACCGGCTCCGGCAGGGTGACGTCCGGGGGCGAGTAGCGGTCGCGCGGATTCACCCTGCTGCGGCCGAAGAGATAGGTGTGGATGGTGGCGTAGGCGGCGAGCACGTTGCGGTCGTCGAAGCCCGCGTCGACCAGGATCTCCATGATGGCGGTGATCAGGTCGAGCTGTTTGCCGAGCATCTGTTCGAGCAGGATGTCGCCGAGCCCGGGGTGTTTGCGCAGCTTCTCGTCGATCTGGTCGATCAGGTCGCGCAGCCGCAGCTGCCACGGCCCGGAATCCGGCGGTGGCGTGCGGAGTCCGGTGAGCGCGGCGGTGGCGACCAGGTCGAGCAGCTCGCGCTTGTCGGCCACGTAGTAGTAGGGGGCCATCGGCGAGACGCCGAGTTCGCGGGAGAGTCGCCGCATGGAGAGCTTCTCCACGCCGTCCTGGCGGACCACCCGCAGCGCGGCCTCGACGATCTCGGCCTCCGAGAGCGAGTTGCCCGCCCCGCCGGCCTGCGTGCGTCCGACTCCCATGCCACCTCTACCGCCGCGGGTGTGTGCCACCCGTCACTCGCCGTTCACCTGCGTTCCCCCACGGAGTCTAGAACCCGCGCGGGCGGGCCGGTTCCGCGCGCGGCGCGCCCGGTCAACCGGGGGTGCGGGGCGATACCGGGTTCACCGCGCCGGCCGGTGCCCGTAGTCACTGTAACGTGTTGCAGTTTCTCGGCCCGCTCCGACGGGTTGCCCTCGGTATGCCGGACCCTGGGTGGCGGCTCGCCCCAACGCCGCAGGTGGCGGCGGCGATGATGCCCGCGCCGCCGTTTCGGCATAGCATCGCAGGAATGCGCCACGATCGCCTGCCCGACGGTTTCGGGGTGCGGATCGATCCGCGGGTGCGCGCGTTCTCGGGGGGCCGGATCCTGATCGGCGGGTCGCCCGCCCGGCTGCTCCGGCTCGCGCCGGAGGCCGCCGCGATGATCGGCGACGGGTACCTGGAGGTCACCGATCAGCGCTCGGCCACGGTGGCGCGGCGGCTGCTCGACTCGGGGGTCGGCAATCCGCGCCCGCGGCTGCTGCCGTCGCCGGAGCAGGTGACGGTGGTGGTGCCGCTGCGCGACAATGCCGCGGGGCTCGACCGGTTGCTGGCCGGGATCTCCGAGCATCACCGGGTGATCGTGGTGGACGACGGCTCGGCCGAGCCGGTGCGCGACCCGGAGCGGCGGGCGCCGGTCACGGTGCTGCGGCACGACCGGGCGCTCGGCCCGTCGGCCGCGCGCAATGCCGGGTTGCGCGCTGCGACGACCGACTACGTGGCGTTCCTGGACAGCGACGTGGTCCCGCGCACCGGATGGCTCGAGGTCATGCTCGGGCACCTCAGCGACCCCGAGGTGGCGCTGGTGGCGCCGCGCATCGTCGCGCTCGACCCGCGCGCCAACGCCCTCGCTCGCTACGAGCATTCGCGTTCGTCGCTGGACCTGGGGCGGCGCGAGGCGGCGGTGCGCTCGAACACCGTGGTCAGCTACGTGCCGAGCGCGGCGCTGCTGGTGCGCAGGCAGGCGCTGCTGGACGCGGGCGGCTTCGACGAGGACATGCGGGTCGCGGAGGACGTCGACCTGTGCTGGCGGCTGGAGCGCGCCGGCTGGCGGCTGCGGTACGAGCCGGCCGCCAGGGTGGCGCACGACCACCGGGTGACCTTCCGCTCCTGGTTCGCGCGCAGGCGGTACTACGGCACCGGCGCCGCCCCGCTGGCGGAGCGGCACGCGGAGCTGGTCTCCCCGCTCACGCTGCCCGCCTGGACCCTGCTCGCCGCCGTGCTCTTCGGCACCGGCACCAGGCTCGGCGCCGCGGGCGGGATCGGCACGCTCTTCGCGGCCGGGCTGCGGCTGCGGCGGGCGCTCACCGGGCTGGACAATCCGAACCGGATCGCCGCCATCTACGTCACCAGGGGCTTCGCCGCCGGGCTGTGGCGGATCGCCTCCGCGGTGTGCAGGCACTACTGGCCGGTGACGCTGCTCGCGGTGCTGGCCTCGCGCCGGATCCGGCGGGTGGCGCTGCTGCTCGCGGTCGGCGAGGGGCTGGTGGACTGGTACACGCACTACCAGCGCGACGGCCTCGACCCGGTGCGCTACCTGGGCTTCAAGCGGCTGGACGACATCGCCTACGGCTCCGGCCTCTGGCTCGGCGCGTACCGGGCCCGCAGCGCGGCCGCGCTCACCCCGGTGCTCCGCTTCCGGATGGGCTGAGCCGTGCGGCCGGAGCCGGACACGCTGGTCGTCGGCGCCGGTACCGCCGGCTGCGTGGTCGCCGCCCGGCTGAGCGCCGACGCCGCGCACGCCGTGCTCGTCCTGGAGGCGGGCCCGGTCTGGGCGACCCCAGCGCAGGCCCCGCCCGGCCTGCTCGACGCCGCGACCCTGCCGCTCGACCCCGCCGCGCCGTGGCTGCGGCACTACCCCGCCGTGCTCGGGTACGCCGACGGCGCCCCCGTCGCGGCCACCCTGGTCCGCGGCGCGGTGCTCGGCGGCTCCGGAGCGGTCAACGGGGCCTACTTCATCCGCCCGCCCGCGGCCGACCTCGCCGCCTGGTCCGCGCAGGTCGGCGCTGCCACCTGGAGCGCCGCCGCGCTGGCCCCGACCTTCGCGGCGATCGAACACGACCTCGACTTCGGCGCCGCGCCCTGGCACGGCACCGACGGCCCGATCCCGGTGCGCCGCCCCGCCGCGCCGGACGACCCCTTCACCGCCGCCGCGCTGGCCGCGGGCTTCCCGGCGGTGCCGGACTGGAACGCCCCGGACGCCCCGGCCACCGGCGTCGGTCCGGTGCCATGCTCGCTGGACGGCACGCTGCGCGCCGACACCGGCTCCCGCTATCTGCTGCCCGCGCTGCACGGGCCGAACCTCACGCTGCGCGGCGAAACCCCGGTCACCGGGCTGCTCGTCGAGCACGGCCGGGTCGCCGGGGTGCGCACGGAGACCGAGACCATCCGTGCGGGCCGGGTGGTGCTCTGCGCGGGCGCCATCGAATCGGCGACGCTGCTGCTGCGCTCCGGTATCGGCCCGCCGGACGAGCTGCGCGCCGCCGGGATCGAGCCGGTGCTGGCGGCGCCGGTCGGGCAGCACTGCGCCGACCACCCGGAGATCGGGCTCGACTACCGCGCGACGGGCAACCGCCCCGGCGCGGTGGCGCTGGAGACCGTGCTGGAGCTGGACGGCGTCGAGGTGCGGCCGTACGCGCTGGAGTTCGCGCCAGGGGTGCGCCGGATCGGGGTCGCGCTCATGCGCCCGGCTACCACCGGAGTGCTCCGGTTGCGCGCCGCCGACCCCCGCGTGCCGCCTGTGATCGAACACAACCACCTGGCCGCCGCCACCGATCGGCTGGCCGTGCTCGACGGCCTCGGTATCGCGGCCGAACTGCTGTCCGGGATGGCGGGCGCGGAGCTCTCGGCGCAGCCGCCCGCGGCGGCCGGGCTGCCCGCGGTTCTCACCACTTCGCAACATCTGGCCGGCTCCTGTCGCATGGGGGGGCAGGATGACAACCATGCGGTGGTGGACCGGATGGGACGGCTGCACGGCCTGGACGACCTGTGGATCGCGGACCTGTCGATCGTGCCGGTCCCGCTGTCCCGCGGGCCGCAGGCGATGGTCGTCGCACTCGCCGAGCTGATCGCGCGCGGCATGCGCGGATAATCTGAAGGACTAATAGGTCACAATTTCTCCGCCTCGGTTCCCGTTGTGAGGTGAAGGACAAAGGAGCCATCCGCCCCGCCGAGAACCTACGCGCCGGTACAGTTTGGGGGGGAAAGAAAGGCTAATGGTCAGCAATCTTGCGGGTGGGCGGCCTCGAGGGCAGCAAGAAGACGCCGCTACCCGACCGCGCGAAGGTATGACGGCGGCCCCTGCTGCGGAGCACGGCTCCGAGCTCGGTGCGCTGGAGGCCTATGCCGCGCAGGCCCACGGGTACCTCGGCGCGGGTGGCGAGCAGCTGTCGCAGCTCGCCGGTCTGTTGCGCCCCCTCGTGCTGGAATCGTGGTTGCGGAGCGTGCGCGGGGGGATCGATCCGCTCGACCCGGTGGACGGTCGCGGGCTGCGCGGCGCCGATCTGCAGCGCTACCGGGACGCGCACCCGATCGCCGTGCTGATGCCGCTCATCGACAAGCTCCTCGTGCAGGACGCCGCGCGCGGCGGGCTCATCGTCGTGGTCGCCGACCAGTTCGGCCGGGTGCTCACCGTGCACGGCAACGAGGATCTGGTGAGCGCGGTCGCCGAGATCGGGTTGCGCGCCGGTGACGACCTGAGCGAGCGCCGGGTCGGCACCGGCGCCGTCGGGCTCGTCGTCCGCACCGGCCGCGCGGCCTGGGTCCACGGCCCCGAGCACTTCCTGCATCGCATGCACCAGCTCACCGGCGCGGCTGCCCCCGTGCACGCGCCGGACGGCAGGCTGGTCGGGGTGCTGATGATCGCCGGTGGCGTCCGGGTGGCGCGGCCGGAGATCCTCGCCCTGGTCAAGGCCGCGGCCACGGCGGCCGAGATGGACCTGGTGCTGCGCGCCATGCGGGCCGAGCGGCACGGCTCCCCCGACGATCCGGCCGCCCCGCCGATCGGCAGGCTCGCGCTCGACGTGCTCGGCCTCGGCCAGCCGCAGCTCTCCACGCCGACCGGCCGGGTGCTGCTCTCCCAGCGCCACGCCGAGATCCTGCTGCTGCTCACCGAGCACCCCGAGGGGCTCGGCGCGGACCACCTCGCGCTGCTGCTCGACGACACCGACCTGGACAACGGCACCATCAGGGCCGCCATGTCCCGGCTGCGCGCGGTCGTCGGCCCCGCCGTCTTCGGCTCCCGGCCGTACCGGCTGCGCACCCACGTGGCTACCGACGTCGAAGCGCTGCGCGCCGCGCTCGACTCCGGCGACGTCGAGGCCGCGCTCCGGCTCTACGCCGGGCCGGTGCTGCCGCGCTCGAACGCCCCCGGGATCCTCGACATCCGCGACGAACTGCGGGTGCGGCTGCGCGCGGCGGTGCTGAACTCCGGTGACTCCGCCGTGCTGCGCCGGTGGACCGCCGGCCCCGAGGGGCGGGACGACGCCGACGCCTGGGTGGCATATCGCGCCACCGTCGATCGCGAATCTCCGCTGTATGCGCAGATAGAGGCCAAGATCCGGGTTCTCGATCGCAAGCTCGGCGCCGATGCAACGCGGATGCAACGTTTCGCCCCATAGTCTCGGCCGGCGTCGGTGCCACAGGTCACATTCAGCCGCTGAATGTGGTCCGGGACACTTTCGTGCCCGGATTGTCCGGGCCCCCCGGCAACTTCTGGACAATCGCCCAGGTTTTTTGGATGAAAAAGTTCCGTTTTTTTAACGCAGGACATAGTGTCCAATGCGCGGACCCGATCCGTGTGAGGTAGGCAACAGGTCGCGGTGACGACACCCGCGGCGCGATGGTGAGGAGTCAGGACAGCTGAACCGGCCCCGGCGGGCGGACACCGCCGGGGACCGGTGGCCACCGGGGGCCGGTGGCCACCGCTTCGTTCACATTCGAGGATCCGCGCGAGCCCGTCAGGGTATTTCGCGCAGTCAACACCCCGCGGCAGCGCAGGTCTCTTTGTGCTGCCCGGAAACCGTTCGGCGACAACGGAATCGGATAGCTTGGAGGCTCTGGTGCAGGGTGCGGAGACGGGTGGGGCCGGCGTGCGGAACGACGGCGGAACCCAGGGCACCGAACCGTTCGCGCTCGCCCCGGCGCAGCTGGGTGTCTGGTACGCCCAGCTGCTGGAGCCCGAGGTCCCGATCAATGTCGCCCAGTACGTCGACGTGGCGGGCGAGCTCGATCCGGAGCTGCTGCAGGAGGCCACGCGGGTCGCCGCCGCGGAGTACGAATCGGCGCTGGTCCGGATCGGCGAGCGCGACGGGGTGCCGTTCCAGGTCGTCGATCCCACCCTGAACGTCGACATCCCCGTCGTCGACCTGCGCGGGCAGGCCGACCCGGTCGCCGCCGGACACGCCTGGATGCGGGCCGACGCGGCCCGCCCGGTCGACCTGCTCGCCGACCGGCTCTTCGCCGGCGCCGCGCTGCGGGTCGGCGAGCGGCGCTGGTTCTGGTACATGCGGGTGCATCACATCGTGCTCGACGGATTCGGCGCGCTCGCCAGCGCCACCCGGATCGCCGAGCTGTACACCGCGCGGGTCTCCGGCACCGAACCCGCGCCCGCGCGGCCGGGAGCGCTGACCGAACTCGCCGACGCCGAGCTGCGCTACCGGGAGAGCAGCCGCTTCGTCGCCGACCGGGAGCACTGGGCCGCGCGGGTCACCGGGCTCGACGAGGCGACCAGCCTGGCCGGGCGTACCGCCCCGCGATCGGCGAGCAACCTCATCGCCGGCGCGGTGCTGCCGGAGTGGCTCACCGAGCGGCTGACCGCGCTCGCCGCCGCGCACGATTCCACGCTCGCCGTCGTGCTGCTGGCCGGCTTCGCCTGCTACCTGGGCAGGCTCACCGACCGCGACCAGGTGGTGCTGAGCCTGCCGGTGACCGCGCGGACCACCGCGGTGATGCGCCGCTCGGGCGGCATGCTCTCCAACGTGGTCCCGCTCCGGCTCCGGGTGGACGGCACCTGGGGTGAGCTGCTGCGCGACACCAGGGTCGAGGTCACGGGGGCGCTGCGGCACCAGCGCTTCCGGCACGAGGACATCCGCGGCGCCGCCGAGCGCGAGGGGGCGCCCGCGCGCCGCGCGCTCTTCGGGCCGCTCGCCAACATCATGCTCTTCGGCACCGATCTGACGCTCGGCTCGACCACCGGCCGCAACCACGTGGTCTCCACCGGCGCGGTGGAGGACCTGAGCCTGAACGTGTACTACGGCGATCGGGACCTGGTGCACGTCGATCTGGAGGCGAACCCGAACCTCTACACGCCGGAGGAGGTCTCCCGGCACCACGCGCGGTTCGCCGGGTTCCTGGAGCGGCTGGCCGCGGTGGCGCCGGAGGAGCGGCTGGAGGTCGTTCCGGTCGCCACCGAGCTGGAGCTGGAGGTGAGCACGCGGATCTGGAACGAGACCGGGTTCGCGGTGCCGGAGGCCACGCTGCCGGAGCTGTTCCTGGCGCAGGTGGAGCGGACTCCCGACGCCGTCGCGGTGCGCGCGGCCGACGGTGCCGCGCTGAGCTACCGCGAGCTCGCCGAGCGCGGTGCGCGGCTGGCGCGGGCACTGGTGGCGCGCGGGGCCGGTCCGGAGACGGTGGTGGCCGTGCACCTGCGGCGGTCGCCGGAGCTGGTGGTGGCGCTGTACGGGATCCAGGCGGCGGGGGCGGCGTACCTGCCGCTCGACCCGGATCACCCGGCCGAGCGGACCGCGCACATCCTGCGCACCGCCGCGCCCGCGTGCGTGCTCACGACGGGTGCCTGCCCGCTGCCGTCGCCCGCGCTGCCCGTGGTGGCGCTGCCGGCGGACGGCGCGCTGACGCCGCCCGCCGCCGATGCGCCGGGTTCCGCTGCCGTGGCTGCCGCCGCGGCGGCGGCGATCCCGGTGCTCGACCTGGCCGAGACCATCGCCTCCGCTCCCGAGCGCACCGCGCTACCCGCGGTGCGGCCGGAGAACCCGGCCTACGTGCTGTTCACCTCCGGCTCCACCGGGCTGCCGAAGGGCGTGACGGTGCCGCACTCGGCCATCGTCAACCGGCTGGTGTGGATGCAGGAGCAGTACCGGCTCACCCCGGACGACGTCGTCCTGCAGAAGACCCCGGCCACCTTCGACGTCTCGGTGTGGGAGTTCTTCTGGCCGCTCCAGGTCGGGGCCACCCTCGTCCTCGCCGGGCCGGACGGGCACCGCGACCCGGCGCACCTGCACGCGGTGATCGCGGCGCACGGCGTGACCGTCGCGCACTTCGTGCCGTCCGTGCTCGACGCCTTCCTCGGGTACCGGGACTTCCCGGCGCGCAGCACCCTGCGGCAGGTCTTCGCCTCCGGCGAGGCGCTCCCCGCCGCCACCGCGCAGCGGCTCAGGCAGCGCACCGGGGCCAGGCTGCACAACCTCTACGGTCCAACGGAGGCGGCGGTCGACGTCACCTTCCACGAGGTGACCGACAACGACTCCCGCTCGGTACCGATCGGTGCTCCGGTGTTCAACACCCGGTTGCACGTGCTCGATTCACGGCTGCGGCCGGTACCGGTCGGGGCTCCGGGCGAGCTGTATCTGTCGGGGGTACAGCTCGCCCGCGGGTACATCGCCAGGCCCGGGCTGACCGCGGCCCGCTTCGTGGCCGACCCGTTCGGCGGGCCGGACGGTATCGCCGACCCGGGCACCCGGCTCTACCGCACCGGCGACCTGGTGCGCTGGACCGCCACCGGCGAGCTGGAGTATCTGGGCCGCACCGACTTCCAGGTCAAGCTGCGCGGGCTGCGGATCGAGCTCGGCGAGATCGAGGCGGTGCTGGAGGCGGTGCCCGGCGTTGCCCGCGCGGTCGTGCTGGTGCGCGACGACGCGGGGGCGGGCGAGCAGCTCGTCGCCTACGCGGTGCCGGCCGGAGCGGCCCCGATCGAGCTCGGGCAACTCCGCGCCGCGGCGCTCGCCGCGCTGCCGTCGTACATGGTCCCCGCGGCTTTCGTGGTCCTCGACGCGCTTCCGGTGACGGCGTCGGGCAAACTGGATCGGTCGGCGCTGCCCGCGCCGGTCCGCACCGCGGCGGTGCACACCGCGCCCGTCGGCCCGATCGAGGAGATCGTGGCCGGGGTCTTCGCGGAGGTGCTCGGCTGCGCGCGGGTCGGGCGCGACGACGACTTCTTCACCCTCGGCGGGAACAGCCTCGCGGCCACCCAGGTGGCCGCCAGGCTCTCCGCCGACCTGGACTGCCTGCTCGGGGTCCGCGACCTGTTCACCGCGACGACGGTGCGTGGGCTCGCGGAGCTCGTCGAGCGGGCGGGCGGATCCGGCGGCGCGCCCGGTGTCGCGCAGCTGCGGGCGCGGCAACGGCCGCCGCTGGTTCCGTTGTCCCCCGCGCAGCGGCGCATCTGGTTCCTGAACCGGTTCGAGCTCGGCGGCGCGGGGTACAACATGCCCTTCGCGCTGCGGCTCACCGGCACGGTCGAGCCGGACGCGCTGCGTGCGGCGGTGACCGACCTGGTCACCAGGCACGAGGTGCTGCGCACCGTCTTCCCGGCCGCCGAGGAGCCGTCGCCCGCCCACCAGCTGGTGCTCGACCCGGCGCCCATGCTCGGCGCGCCGGTGCCGGTGACCGCCGGCGAACTGGACGGCAGGCTCGCCGCGGCGGCCGCTGCCGGCTTCGACCTGACCCGCGAGATCCCCTTCCGGGCAACACTCTTCGCCGTCGACGACGGCTCCTTCGCGCTGCTCGTCGTACTGCACCACATCGCCGCCGACGGCCTCTCGCTGCGGGTGCTCGCCCGCGACCTCGCGCTCGCCTACAGCGCTCGGCTGACCGGCGCCGCGCCCGCCGCGCCGCCGCTCGCGGTGCAGTACGCCGACTACAGCCTCTGGCAGCACGAACTCGACCGCAGCGGGCAGCTGGCCTACTGGACCGACCGGCTCGCCGGGCTGCCCGACTCGCTCGCGCTGCCCACCGACCGCCCGCGCCCCGCCATCGCCTCCGGTCGCGGCGGCACGCACCGGCTGCCGGTCTCCGCCGGGCTGGCCGCCGCCATCGGCGAATTCGCCGCGGCGCACGGGGTCTCCACCTTCATGGTGTGGCACGCCGCGCTCGCCGTGCTGCTCGCCAGGTTCGCCGATGCCGACGACATCGCTATCGGCACCCCGGTCGCCGGGCGCGGCCATCGCGCCCTGGACGACCTGGTCGGCATGTTCGTGAACACCCTGGTGCTGCGCACCGCGGTCGACCCGGCGATGTCCTTCGCCGAGCTGCTCGGCACGGTGCGCGAAACCGACCTCGCCGCCTTCGGCCACGCCGACGTGCCGTTCGAGCAGCTCGTCGAGGTCATCGACCCGCCGCGGTCGCAGGCGCGGCACCCGCTCTTCCAGGTGCTGCTCGCCTTCGACAACGCGACGGCAATCACACTGGAACTGCCCGGCGCGCAGGTGCGCGCCAGTACCCTGGACACCGGAGTCACCAAATTCGACCTCCAGCTCACGATCTCGGCGAGCCGGAGGGAGCGCCCGGTCGGTGCCGAGCTCGGGGAAGGTTCGGCACCGGCCGAGGTAGCAGCCGAAATCTCGTACGCGACGGAGCTCTTCGACCGCGCGACGATCGAGGGGCTGGCCGGGGCGCTGGTCATGCTGCTGCGCGCGGTGCTCGCCGACCCGGCGGTTCCCGTCGGCGACCTGCCGGTGCTCGACACCGCCGAGCGCAGCCGGATCGCCGCGCTCGGCACCGCTCCCGCGCTCGCCGCCCCCGCCACCGTGCTGGCGCCGCTCGCCGCGCAGGCGCTGCGCACCCCGGGTGCCCCCGCCGTCACCGATGGCGCGCGCACCCTGAGCTACGCGGATTTCGCCGCCGAGACCGCCCGGCTGGCCCGCGCGCTGATCGCGGCCGGGGTCGGGCCGGAGACCAGGGTGGTGCTCGGCATGCGCCGCTCGCTGGAGTTCGTGCTCGCCGCGCACGCCGTGCTGGCGGCCGGTGGCGCGTATGTCCCGGTGGATCCGGATCAGCCTGCCGCGCGGCTGGCCACGGTGCTCGCCGAAGCCGCGCCGATCTGCGTGCTGACCAGGACAGCCGACGGGTGGGCCGGGCCGGGCGAGCTGTCGGTGCCGACCGAGGACGGTGGCCGGGGGACGCCGAGGGAACTGCCGGTGCTCATCGTCGACGACCCCGAGCACGCCGCCTACACCGACACCCCGGTGACCGACGCCGACCGGCTGCGGCCGCTGCGGCCGGAGCACGCCGCGTACCTGATCTTCACCTCCGGCTCCACCGGGCGGCCCAAGGGCGTCACCGTGACGCACGCCGGGCTGGCCGCGCAGATCGCCTGGATCGCCGCCGAGTACGGGCTGGACGCCGCCGACACCGTGCTCTTCAAGACCCCCGCCACCTTCGACGTCTCGGTGTGGGAGCTCTTCGCGCCGCTCACCAGGGGTGCGCGCGTGGTGGTCGCGGCGCACGACGGGCACCGGGACACCGGGTACCTGGCCGCCGTCATCGCCGAGCACGGCATCACCGCGACCTCGTTCGTTCCCTCCATGCTCACCGCCTTCGCCGAGGCGGCCCCGGCCGGGACGCTCGGCTCGCTGCGGCTGGTGCTGGTCGCCGGCGAGGCCATGACCGGCGCCGCGGCCGCCGCCTTCGGCGCGGTGAGCAGCGCCGCGCTGCACAACCTCTACGGCCCCACCGAGTTCACCGTGCACGCCACCTTCGCGCCGGTGCCCGCCGCCGCGACCGGGCCGGTGCCGATCGGACGCCCGGTACCGGGCAGCACCGCGCTGGTGCTGGACCGGCGGCTGCGCCCGGTGCCGGACAACGTGGTCGGCGAGCTGTATCTGAGCGGCGCCCAGCTGGCCCGCGGCTACCACGGCCGGGCCGCGCTCACCGCGGAGCGGTTCGTCGCCGGCCCCGCGGGGGCACGGCTCTACCGGACCGGCGACCTGGTGCGGCGCAACCGCTCCGGCGAGCTGGAGTACCTCGGCCGCGCCGACTTCCAGGTGAAGCTGCGCGGGCAGCGGCTGGAGCTGGGCGAGGTCGAGGCCGCGCTGGCCGCGCAGCCCGAGGTGCGCGCGGCCGCCGCAGGGGTGTACCCGCATGCCGCCGGTGAGCTGCTGGTCGCCTGGGTGGTGCCCGCGGTCCCCGACCCCGCCGCGGTGCTGGAGCAGCGGCTGCGCGAGCTGCTTCCCTCGTACATGGTGCCCGGCGCCTTCGTCCTGCTGGACGCGCTCCCGCTCTCCGCGGCGGGCAAGCTCGACCGGCGCGCGCTGCCGGAGCCGGAGCTCACCGTCGCCGCCTTCCGCGCCCCGGAGACCGCGGTCGAGCGCACCGTGGCCGCGGTCTTCGGCGAGGTGCTCGGGCTGGAGCGGGTCGGGCTGGACGACGACCTCTTCGCGCTCGGCGGCAACTCGCTGGTCGCGACCAGGATCGCGGCCCGGCTCGCGGCCCGGCTCGACCTCGACGTCCCGGTGCGCGCGCTCTTCGACCTGCCGACGGTCGGTGCGCTGGCCCGCGGGCTGGCCGAGCGCGGCGCGGTGCGGCGGCTGCCCGCCCCCGTCGCCGTGGTGCGGCCGGAGCCGCTGCCGCTCTCCTACGCGCAGCAGCGGCTGTGGTTCCTGGACCGATTCGACAGCGAGTCGGTGGCCAACACCCTGGTCGCCGCCTTCCGGCTGGACGGAGAGCTGGACGAGGCCGCGCTGCGCGCCGCCGTCGGCGACCTGCTGGCCAGGCACGAGGCGCTGCGCACCCGCTACCCGGCGGTGGACGGGGTCGGCTGCCAGCAGATCCTGCCGCCGGACCCGGCGCGGGTGCCGGTGACGGTCGAGCAGGTGGAGAGCGCCGCGGTCCGGCGGCGGGTGCGGGCGCTGGCCGCCGAGCCGTTCGCGCTCGACCGCGAGGCGCCGGTGCGGTTCGCGGTGCTGCGGGTCGGCGTGCAGCGGTCGGTGCTGGTCGTCGCGCTGCACCACATCGCGGCGGACGGCTGGTCCATCACGCCGCTCACCCGGGATCTGTTGCAGGCGTATGCCGCCCGGGTCGGCGGTGGCGAGCCGGGGTTCACCCCGCTGCCGCTGCAGTACGCCGACTTCACGGTCTGGCAGCACACCGTGCTCGGCAGCGCCGACGACCCGGAATCGCCGCTCGCCGAGCAGCTCCGGTTCTGGCGCGGCGAGCTCGCCGGGCTCCCGGACGAGCTCGGGCTGCGCACCGACCGGCCGCGGCCCGCGGTCGCCTCCGGTCGCGGTGCCAGGCACTCCTTCACCGTGGACGCGGCGACAGCGGGCGCGCTGCGCGAGCTCGCCGCGGCCGCCGGGACCACGCTCTTCATGGCGCTGCAGGCGGCCTTCGCCGCGCTGCTCGGCCGGCTCACCGGCACCACCGACATCGCGCTCGGCACACCGGTGGCGGGGCGTACCGACGCGGCGCTGGACGACGTGGTCGGCATGTTCGTGAACACCCTGGTGCTGCGCACCGCGGTGGACCCGGCGGCGGGTTTCACCGCCCTGCTCGCGGCGGTGCGCGACGGTGACCTGCGCGCCTTCGCGCACGCCGACATCCCGTTCGAGCGGCTGGTCGAGGCGCTGAGCCCGGAGCGCTCCAGCGCCAGGCACCCGCTCTTCCAGGTCATGCTCGACCTGCGCCAGGAGCCGCCCGCCGTGCCTGCGCTGCCCGGGCTCGCGGTCGAGCCGCTCGAGATCGACACGGCCACGGCCAAGTTCGACCTCCAGCTGACGGTCACCGAGCGGGCTGACGGCCCGCTGCCCGCCGTGCTCGAGTACGCCACCGATCTGTTCGACGAGGGGACGGTCGGCGCCCTCGCTTCGCGGCTGACCCTGCTGCTGCGCGCCCTGGTCGCCGAGCCGGAGCGGGCGGTCGGCGAGCTGCCGCTGCTCACCGCGGGCGAGGCGGAGCGGGTGCTGCGCACCTGGAACGACACGGATTTCCCGGTGGATCCGGAGGCCACCCTGGTCTCGATGTTCGAGGCGCAGGCGGCGGCTACGCCGGATGCGCCAGCGGTCACCTTCGAGGGCGAGACGCTGAGTTACGCGGAGTTCGCGGGGCGGGTGCGCCGGACGGCTCGGGCGCTGGTCGCGCACGGGGCCGGGCCCGAGGTCGTGGTCGGGGTCGCGCTGCCACGCGGGGTCGACCTGGTGGTCGCGCTGTACGCGGTGCTCGCGGCGGGCGGGGCGTACCTGCCGATCGATCCGGAGCATCCGGCGGAGCGGATCGCCGATGTGCTGGGGACGGCGCGGGCGAAGTTCGTGCTCACCCGGGGCGGGTCGCCCTTCGATTCGCGCGGCACGCGCCTGCTCGACCTGGGCTCGCTCGAACTCGGGTCGTACTCGGACGCACCGCTCGGCGGGGTCGGGCTGCGGGCGGCGAATGCCGCGTACGTCATCTTCACCTCCGGTTCGACCGGGCGGCCCAAGGGTGTCGCGGTGTCGCACGGGGCGATCGTGAACCGCCTGGTGTGGATGCAGGAGGAGTACGGGCTCGACCGGTTCGACGTGGTGCTGCAGAAGACGCCCGCGACCTTCGACGTGTCGGTGTGGGAGTTCTTCTGGCCGCTGCAGACCGGGGCGCGGTTGGTGATCGCCAGGCCGGACGGGCACCGCGACCCCGCCTACCTGGCCGAGGTGATCGTGGCCGAGCAGGTGACGACGGTGCACTTCGTGCCGTCGATGCTCGCGGTCTTCGTGGCCGAGGATCGGCTCGGGGACTTCTCCGACCTGCGCAACGTGTTCTCCTCCGGCGAGGTGCTGCCCGCGCCGGTGGCGCGGAGGCTGCTCGATTCGACCAGTGCCTGGCTGCACAACCTGTACGGGCCGACCGAGGCCGCGGTGGATGTGACGTACCACGAGGTCACCGAGGCGGACACGGCCGCTGTTCCGATCGGTTCGCCGGTCTTCAATACCCGGGTGTACGTGCTGGACGCGCGGCTGCGGCCGGTGCCGGTCGGCGTGCCGGGCGAGCTGTACCTGGCGGGCGCGCAGCTGGCGCGGGGGTACGTCGGCCGGGGCGAGCTGACGGCGGAGCGGTTCGTCGCCGACCCGTTCGGCGGGCCGGGGGCGCGGATGTACCGCACCGGTGATCTGGCCGCCTGGCGCGGCGACGGTGCGCTGGAGTACCTCGGGCGCACGGATTTCCAGGTCAAGCTGCGCGGGCAGCGGATCGAGCTGGGTGAGATCGAGGCGGTGCTGCGGGCGGACGCCGCGGTGGCGCAGGCCGCCGTGCTGCTGCGCGGGGAGCACCTGGTGGCGTACGCGGTGCCGGGCCGGGACGGGCACCTCGACCCGGTCGCGGTGCGGGCCTCGGTCGCCGAGCGACTACCGGCCGCGCTGGTTCCGGCCGCCGTCGTGGTGCTGGACGCGCTGCCGCTCAGCGGGTCGGGGAAGTTGGATCGGCGGGCGCTGCCCGACCCGGAGTTCGGCGGGGCCACCGGATACCGCGCGCCGCGCGGGGTGGCGGAGGAGGCGGCCGCGGCTGCCTTCGCCGAGGTGCTCGGGGTGGGGCCGGTCGGGGCGGACGACGACTTCTTCGCGCTCGGCGGGAACTCGCTGAGCGCCACGCGGGTCGTGGCCCGGCTCGGGGCCGCGCTCGACGCGACGCTGCCGGTGCGGATGCTCTTCGAGGCGCCGACCGTCGCGGGGCTGGCCGCGCGGGCTGCCCGGCATCGCGGGGAGGGGGCGCGGCCGCCGGTGATCCGGGTCGCGCGGCCGGGGCGGATTCCGCTGACCGCGGCACAGCGGCGCATGTGGTTCGTGAACCGGTACCTCGACGGGGCGGACACGCTCAATACCGTGCCGCTGGCGCTGCACCTGCGCGGTGTCGTCGATCGGGGGGCGCTGGAGGCGGCGCTCGGGGATGTGGTTGCGCGGCACGAGGTGCTGCGGACCGTCTATCCGGATGGGCCGGATGGGCCGGAGCAGCGGGTGGCGCCGGATGCGCGGGTCGCGCTGCGGGTCGTGCGCGGGGCGGACTCCGGGATCTCGGCTCTGGTCGCCGCGGCGGCGTTCGATCTGACCACCGATCTGCCGGTGCGGGCGGCGCTGGTGCAGACCGCGCCGGACGAGCACGTCCTGCTGGTGATCGTGCACCACATCGCGTGTGACGGGTTCTCGCTCGCACCGCTGGCCGCCGACCTGACCAGCGCCTACGCGGCGAGGGCGGCCGGGAGGGAGCCGGGGCTGGCGCCGCTGCCGGTGCAGTACGCCGACTACGCGCTCTGGCAGGAGGCGCAGCGGGCGCATCCGGAGACCGAGCGGCAGCTCACCTACTGGCAGCAGCGGCTGGCCGCGCTGCCCGAGCGGCTCGAGCTGCCCGCGGACCGGCCCCGGCCCGCCGCCGCCTCGCACCGGGGTGCGGCGCATCACCTGTACATCGACTCCGACCTGCACGGCGAGCTCGGTGAGCTGGCCCGGAAGCGGGAGAGCACGCTCTTCGGGACCGTGCACGCGGCACTGGCCGTACTGCTCGCCCGGCTCTCCGGGAGCGCCGATGTCGCCGTCGGCACGCCGGTGGCCGGTCGCGGGGATGCCGCGCTCGATCCCATGGTCGGCATGTTCGTGAACACCCTGGTGCTGCGGAGCACGGTCGATGTGCGCGACCGGTTCGAGGCGGTGCTCGACGCCGTGCGCACCGGCGACCTGGACGATCTCTCCCGGCCGGACGCCGCCTTCGAGGAGCTGGTGGAGCGGCTGGCTCCGGCGCGGACCGCGGATCGGCATCCGCTCTTCCAGGTGGCGCTGAGCTTCCAGAACTTCACGCCGCCGGTGCTCGAGTTGCCCGGGCTGACCGTCGCCCCGTACCCGATCGCGCCCGCGGTGGCGAAGTTCGATCTGCAGTTCACCGTGGTCGAGGCCTACGACGCGGATGGTCGTGCGGGTGGCATGGATATCGAGATCGTCTACGCCACCGATCTCTTCGACGCCGCGACCGTGCAGGTGCTCGGGCGGCGGTTCGCGCAGGTGCTGGCGGCGGTGGCGGCGGATCCGACCGTTGTGGTCGGGGACATCCAGTTGCTCAGTGCCGAGGAGCAGGAGCTCGCGCTGCGCGCGTGGGCTGTCTCCGCCCCGGTCGCCGAGGTCGCGAGCGATACGCTCGTCTCCCGGTTCGCGGGGGCGGCTCGTTCGTCGGGCGACGCGGTGGCCGTGCGGCACGGTTCGTCGGAATTGAGTTTCGGGGAGTTGGCGGCGCGGGCGCGGCAGCTCGCCCGGCGGTTGATCGCCGCCGGGGCGGGGCCGGAGACGCTGGTCGCGGTGGCGCTTCCGCGTTCGGCGGAGCTGATCGTCGCGCTGCTCGCGGTTCTCGAAGCAGGTGCCGCCTATCTCCCGGTCGATCCCGGGTACCCCGCTGATCGCATCGCCTATGTCCTCGACGATGCCGCCCCCATCTGCGCTGTCACTGCGCCGGACGCGGGGCTCGCCGCGGACTGGTTCGCCGGGCCGGTCCTCGATGTCACCGGCACCCTGCTGTCCGGCGCCGACCGGGCCGGCACCGGGCCGATCACCGACGCGGAGCGGCGGGCGCCGCTGCGCCCGGAACATCCGGCCTACGTCATCTACACCTCAGGGTCGACCGGCAGGCCCAAGGGCGTCGTCGTTCCGCATCGGGCGGTGCTGCGGCTCCTCGACAACACCCGGGACCTGTTCGACTTCGGGCCGTCCGACGTGTGGACGATGTTCCACTCGTACGCCTTCGACTTCTCGGTCTGGGAGATCTGGGGTGCGCTCCTGCACGGTGGGCGCGTCGTTGTGGTCGACCATTTCGTGGCCCGCTCTCCGCAGCAGTTCCGCGAGCTGTTGCGCGCCGAGGGTGTGACGGTGCTGAACCAGACCCCGTCCGCCTTCTACCAGCTGATCGCCGCCGACCTGGCCGAACCGCAGGAGCCGAACGCCCTGCGCACGGTCATCTTCGGTGGTGAGGCGCTGGAGCCGTCGCGGCTGCGCGAGTGGCAGGGGCGGTATCCGGAGCAGCCCGCGCTGGTGAACATGTACGGCATCACCGAGACGACGGTGCATGTGACGCATCGCGTCGTCGAGCCGGGGGCGACCGGTGTGATCGGCAGCGCCGTGCCCGGGTTGACCGTGCGGCTGCTCGACGAGCGGCTGCGGCCGGTGCCCGCCGGGGTGCCGGGGGAGATCTACGTCTCCGGCCTGCAGCTCTCGCGCGGGTATCTGAACCGGGGCGGGCTCACCGCGAGCCGCTTCGTCGCCGACCCGTACGCGGGTGACGGAACCCGGGCGTACCGCTCCGGTGATCTGGCGCGGTGGACCGCCACCGGGGATCTGGAGTACCTCGGGCGGGCGGACCAGCAGGTCAACCTGCGCGGGTTCCGGATCGAGCTCGGGGAGATCGAGGCGCAGCTGGTGCGCGCACCCGGGGTGCGCGAGGCGGCGGTGATCGTGCGGCACGACCTGGCCGACGAGGGTGCCGTTGTCGGTTACGTCGTGCCGGACCTCGCCCGCGACGCCGCGCTGGATCTGGTCGCGATCCGGCAGGCGCTGGCGGCGGTGCTTCCGGAGCACATGGTCCCGGTGGCGCTGGTCGAGGTCGAGCGGATTCCGCTGACGGTCAACGGGAAGCTGGATCGGGCGGCGCTGCCCGCACCGGTGTTCGAGGCGGCCGGGTACCGGGCGCCGAGCGGGCACGCGGAGGAGATCGTGGCCGCGGTGTATGCCGAGGTGCTCGGGGTGGAGCGGGTCGGCGCGGACGACGACTTCTTCGCGCTCGGCGGCAGCTCGCTGCTGGCCGCCAGGGTGGCGGCCAGGATCGGGGCCGCGCTGGACCGGACGGTCGGGGTGCGCACGCTCTTCGAGGCGCCGCGCGTCGCCGAGCTCGCGCGGGCGGTCATGGCCGGTGCCGAGGAGCGGCGGCCCGCGCTCGCGGCGGGGGAGCGCCCCGCGCGGATTCCGCTCTCGCCCGCGCAGCAGCGCATGTGGTTCCTGAACCGCTTCGGCACCGCAGCGACCGCCTACAACATCCCGTTCGCGCTCCGGCTCACCGGCGAGCTCGACACCGAGGCGCTGGCCGCCGCCATCGCCGATGTGCTCGCCAGGCACGAGGCGCTGCGCACCCGGTACCCGGTGGTCGACGGCGCGCCGGTGCAGGAGATCCTCCCGGTGGGTGATGTCGTCCGGAAATCTCTGCACCCGGTGCGGAGTTCTGCGGACGAGGTACCCGGCCGGATCGCCACCCTGGCCGCCACCACCTTCGACGTCACCGCCGAGGTCCCGCTTCGGCTCCGGCTCCTCCGGCTCGGCGAACGCGAGCACGTGCTCGCCGCGGTCCTGCACCACATCGCCGCGGACGGCTCCTCGCTGGCGCCCTTCACCCGCGACCTGATGACCGCCTATGCCGCGCGGACCGCGGGCACCGCACCCGCCTTCGCGCCGCTCCCGGTGCAGTACGCGGACTACGCGCTGTGGCAGCACGCGCTGCTCGGCGCCGACGCCGATCCGGAATCGCTCGCTGCCGAACAGCTCTCGTTCTGGAGCGCCACCCTGGCCGGGCTGCCCGACCAGCTCGCCCTGCCCACCGACCATCCGCGCCCGCCCCGCCAGAGCCTGCGCGGCGCCCGCGTCGCCGTCGAGCTGGACGCCGCGGCGCACGCGGCGCTGACCGCGCTCGGCCGCGGCCGCGGCGCCACCCTGTTCATGGTGGTGCACGCTGCCTTCGCCGCGCTGCTCGCGCGGCTCTCCGGCACCACCGACATCGCCGTCGGCTCGCCGATCGCCGGCCGCGGCGCCGCCGAGCTCGACGACGTCATCGGCATGTTCGTGAACACCCTGGTGCTGCGCACCGAGGTGCGCGGCGCGGAGAGCTTCACCGCGCTGCTCGACCGCACCAGGCGGGCCGACGTCGCGGCGCTCAGCCACGCCGACGTCCCGTTCGAGCGGCTGGTCGAGGTGCTGAATCCGGCTCGTTCGACCGCGCGGCACCCGCTCTTCCAGGTCGGCTACTCGTTCCAGAACCACGAGCGCGGGGCGCTGGAGTTGCCCGGTCTCGCGGTCGAGCCGGTGCGGTTCGAGGACGGTGTCGCCCAGTTCGACCTGCACCTGTTCGTGCAGGACCACTACGCCGCCGACGGCACCTCCGCCGGACTCGAACTGACCCTCGGCTACGCCACCGACCTCTTCGAGCCCGCCACCGCCGACGCCATCGCCGCCCGCCTCGTCCGGGTACTGCACCGCGTAGCCGCCGACCCGGCGCACCCCGTCGGCGACCTCGATCTGCTCGACGCCCGCGAGCGCGCCGCCCTCCTCGCCCCGACCCCGCACACCCCCCTCGCCCCCGCCACCCTGGACGACCTCTTCACCGCCCAGGTGGCCCGCACCCCCGACGCCCCCGCCCTGCTGGACGCCGTCGCGGGCACCACCCTCCGCTACCGCGAACTCGACGCCAGGGTCACCCACCTGGCCCGCACCCTCCTGTCGCACGGCGTAGGCCCCGAACGCACCGTCGCGCTCGCCATGCGCCGCTCCCCCGAACTCGTCATCGCCATGTACGCGGTAGCCCGAGCCGGTGGCGCCTACGTCCCCATCGACCCCGACCACCCCGCCGACCGAATCGCCCACATCCTCGAAACCGCCGCCCCGCTCTGCGTCCTCACCGCCACCGACGGTCCCTCGATCGCCACCGACCGCCCGACGCTGGTGGTCGACGGTGCCGAGCTCGATGCCGCCGGAACCGGCACCGCACCGATCACCGACGCGGAACGCCGGGAACCCCTCCGTCCGGAGCACCCCGCCTACCTCATCTTCACCTCCGGCTCCACCGGCGTACCCAAGGGCGTAGCGATCCCGCACGCCGCCGCCGTCAACCAGATCAGCTGGCTCGCAGACCGATTCGAGCTCGGAGCGAACGACGCGACCCTGCTGAAGACCCCGGCGACCTTCGACCTCTCGGTCTGGGAGTTCTGGTCCCACCTCAGCACCGGCGGCAAACTGGTGGTAACCGAACCCGGCACCGAACGCGACCCGCACCACCTGCGCGAACTGTCCGAGAACTTCGGCATCACCACCCTGTACGCCGTCCCCTCCCTGCTCGGCATGCTCCTGGAGACCGGCCTCCCCCGAACCCTGCGCCGAGTACTCGCCATCGGCGAGGCCCTGCCCCCGGCAACCGCATCGGCTCTGCGCCGCGAGAACCCCGACGTATCCCTGTGGAACCTGTACGGCCCCACAGAAGCCGCGGTCTCGATCACCGCCCACGAGGTGACCGACACCCCCGTCCACACGGTCCCGATCGGGACGCCCTGCTGGAACAGCGGCATCCGCGTACTCGACCCCCGCCTGCACCCGGTCCCACCCGGCGTCCCCGGCGAGCTGTACCTCACCGGCGCCCAGCTGGCCCGCGGCTACCAGCACGACCCCGCCCGCACGGCAGACCGCTTCGTCGCCGACCCCTACTCCACCGGCACCCGCATGTACCGCACCGGCGACATCGTCAGACGCCGCCCCGACGGGGCCGTCGAGTACCTGGAGCGCGCCGACTTCCAGGTGCAGATCGGCGGCTTCCGCATCGAACTCGGCGAGCTCGAGAGCGCCCTGCTCCGCCACCCCGCCGTGACCGGCGCCGTCGCCGTGGCCAGGGCGAGCGCGGGCGGCGCACGGCTCGTCGGCTACGTCGCCGCGCCCGTGGCGGACACCGCCGCACTCGCGACCGAGCTCCGCACCGCCCTGCGCGCGGAACTCCCGGCCTACATGGTCCCCGCGACCATCGTCGTCCTCCCGACCCTCCCGCTCACCGGCAACGGCAAGGTCGACCGCGCCCGCCTCCCGGACCCGGAGTTCACCGAACCCACCGGCCGCGCCCCCTCCGGCCTCGCCGAACACCTCGTCGCGACCACGTTCGCCGAGGTCACCGGCGCCTCGGCGGTCACGGCGGAGACCGACTTCTTCGCTCTGGGCGGCACCTCCCTGCTCGCCACCCGCCTCGCCGCGCGGCTCGGCACGGCCCTGCGCGCGCAGGTGCCGGTGGCGGCGGTCTTCGAAGCGCCGACGGTGGCCGCGCTCGCCGCGAAACTCCCGGAGTTCGGTACCCCGCGCCCGCCCCTGACCGCGCGCGGGAGCGACGCCCCCGTCCCGCTGGCCCCGGCCCAGCACCGCATGTGGGTGCTGAACCAGCTGACCACCACCTCCGACGCCTACAACATCCCGCTGGCGCTCCGCCTCACCGGCGAGCTCGACGTCACCGCGCTGAGCACCGCCCTCGCCGCCGTCGTCCGCAGGCACGAACCGCTGCGCACCCGCTACCCGGACACCCCCGACGGCCCGATCCAGGAGATCCTGCCCGCCCCCGCCGCCGAACCGCTGCCCATCCGGACGGTCACCGACTACGAGACCGCCATCGCCGATTTCGTCCGCGAAGGCTTCGACGTGACGACCGCCCCTCCGGTCCGCGCGACCCTGCTCCGCGCGGGCGAGCGGGACTGGGTCCTCGCGGTGGTGCTGCACCACATCGCCGCCGACGGCTACTCGGCGGTGCCGCTCGCCACCGACCTGGTCCGCGCCTACACCGCCGCCGCGGCGGGGCAGCACCCGGAGCTCCCCGCCCCCGCGGTCACCTTCGCCGACTACACCGCCTGGCAGCACACCCTGCTCGATACCGTCGCCGCCGACCAGCTCGCCTGGTGGGGCACGGAACTCGCCGGCGCCCCCGAGGTGCTCGCGCTGCCCGCCGACCGGCAGCGCCCGGCCCGCCGGGACGGCCGCGGCGCCACCGTCAGCACCACCGTCGACCCGCAGCGCACCGCCGAGCTGCGCCGCGCCGCCGTCGAGCAGCGCGGCACCCTGTTCACGGTGCTGCACACCGCGCTCGCGGTGCTGCTCGGCAAGCTCACCGGCAGCGCGGACCTCACCATCGGCACCCCGGTGGCGGGGCGGGGCACGGCCGAACTGGACGGGCTGGTCGGCATGTTCGTGAACACCGTCGTGCTGCGCAGCGAGCTGGACCCGCGCGGCACCGTCGCGGAGCTGCTCACCGCGGTCCGCCGCCGCGAGCTGGCCGCCTTCGCGCACGCCGACATCCCCTTCGACCGGGTGGTCGACGGGCTCGGGCGCACCCGCTCGGCCGCCTACGGGCCGCTCTTCCAGGTCATGCTCACCGTGCAGGACAACCCGCCCGGCCCGCTGCCGCTGCCCGGCCTCACCGTCGAGCCGCTCGACCTCGACCTCGGTGACGCCAAGGCGGACCTGCACCTCACCGTGCTCGAACAGCGGGACGGCGGGCTCGAGCTGCGCTTCGGCTACGCCACCGACCTGTTCGACGAGCGCACGGTCCGCGCCATCGCCGAGCGCTTCGCCCTGGTCTGCGCCGCCATCGCAGGCGACCCGGACACCACCGTCCGCGCCATCGACATCCGCACCGCCGCGGAACGCACCCCCCGCCCCAGCTACGCCGCGCACCCAGCCTCCGGCGCCCCGGATCAGGACCCGGCCGCCCGCGCCGCGGATCAATCACCACGCCCTGCCGGGCACACCCTGGCCGACCTGCCGTCCCTGGTCGCCCGCGCAGCCGAAACAGCGCCGGAAGCTACCGCTTTCGCGCACAACGAGCACTCCGTCAGCTACGCCCAGCTGCACGCGAAGCTGACGGCAGTCGGCAAGGCGATGGGCACCGTCGCCAAACCCGAGGCCCTGGTGAACGTCGCCCTGGCCGGGCTGATCCCCGGCCTGCTCGCCGCGCTCGGTCCCGCCCTCCCCGCCGCACTGCAGACCCTGCTCGCCGACGCCGCCGCCCAGGTTTCCGATCCGGAAGGAACTCGCCGATGACCCACGTCGATTCGGTCCCGAGCACAGCGCGCACGGCGGGGGAGCGCGGGTACGGCATCGACGACCTGCCCGGGCTGATCGACGCGGTGGCCGCGGCACAGCCGGAGCGACCCGCGCTGCGGCACGGCGCGAGCACGGTGAGCTACGCCGAGCTCGCCGGTGAGCTGGCCGAACTCGGCGCGGCGCTGGGCGACGGGCTCGGCCCGGACACGCTCATCTCGGTGGTGGTCTCGGGCAGGCTGCCCGAGCTGCTCGAGGGCGACGGCGCGCTCGGCGCGGTGCTCACCGCGCTGCTGGACGACGCCGTGCTGGTGGCGGAGCAGGAGCTGCCCGCCGCCTGTGCGCCGGTGGAGACGCTGGTCACCGAGTTCGCCGCGCAGGTCGAGCGGACGCCGGACGCGGTCGCGGTCGAGTTCGGCGCCGAGGTGCTGACCTACGCCGAGTTCGATGCCAGGGTGCGGCGGCTGGCCGGGCACCTGGTCGAGCTCGGGGTGGGCCCGGAGGCGCTGGTCGGGCTCGCCGCGCGGCGCTCGGTCGAGCTGCTGGTCGGCATGTACGCCATCCTGCGCGCGGGCGGCGCCTACGTCCCCATCGACCCCGATCACCCCGCCGACCGCATCGCCCACATCCTGGACACCGCCCGCCCCCTCCTCGTCCTCACCACCACCCCCGACCGCCCCCACCTGGACACCCCCGTGCCGGTTCTCGCCGTCGACGAGTGGGAGCGCACCGCCCCCACGCTCGCCCCGGGGACCGGCGGCCGCGCCTCGGCCGAGCACACCGCGAACGCCGGCGCCGCCCCTGGCACCGGCGAGCACCGCTCCTCCGGCGACAACACCGCCTACGTGATCTTCACCTCCGGCTCGACCGGCCGCCCCAAGGGCGTCGCCGTCACGCACCGCGCGATCCTCGCGAACCTCCGCTGGCGCCAGCGCGTGTACCGCATGGAACCCGACGACGCCGTCATCCAGAAGACCCCCTTCACCTTCGACGTCTCCGTCTGGGAGCTCTTCTGGCCCCTGCAGGTCGGCGCCCGCCTGGTGATCGCCGCCCCCGACGGCCACCGCGACCCCGCCTACCTCGCCCGCTGCATCCGCGAGAACGCCGTCACCGTCGCGCACTTCGTCCCGTCGATGCTCGCCGTCTTCGTGGCCGAGCCGGAGGTGGAGCACGCCGCCGAACCCCTGCGCCTGGTCTTCGCCTCCGGCGAGGCGCTCCCCGCCGCGACCGCCGCCGCCTTCCGCAAGATCAGCGGCGCCACCCTGCACAACCTGTACGGCCCCACCGAGGCCGCGGTCGACGTCACCGCGCACGAGGTGACCGCGGACGACACCGCGAGCGTCCCGATCGGCGGCCCCGCCGACGACACCGAACTCCTCGTGCTCGACGACGCCCTGCGCCCGGTCCCGGACGGCGTGGTCGGCGAGCTGTACCTGGCAGGCGTGCAGCTGGCCCGCGGCTACGTCGGCCGCCCCGCGCTCACCGCGGAGCGCTTCGTCGCCGCGCCGGAGGGCCCGGCGGGCGAGCGCATGTACCGCACCGGCGACCTGGTGCGCAGGCTGCCCGCGCTGCCCGGCGCCAGGGCCGAGCTGGAGTACCTGGGCCGCACCGACTTCCAGGTCAAGCTGCGCGGCCTGCGGATCGAGCTCGGCGAGGTCGAGGCCGCGCTGCTGGCGCACGAGGGCGTCGCGCAGGCCGCCGTGCTGCTGCACCGCAGCGGCACCGGCGACCACCTGGTCGGCTACGCGGTGCCGCACCAGGGCCGCACCATCGACACCGCCGCCGTGCTGGCGGGCGCCCGCGACCGGCTGCCCGAGTACATGGTGCCGAGCCTGCTGATCGCACTGGACGCCATGCCGGTGAACGCCAACGGCAAGCTGGACCGCCGCGCCCTGCCCGAGCCCGAGTTCGGCAGCACCGAGACCGAGTACCGCGCCCCGGAGAACGAGGCCGAGGCCGCGGTGGCGCAGATCTTCGCCGAGCTGCTCGGCTCCGACCAGGTCGGCGCGGACGACGATTTCTTCGCGCTCGGCGGCAACTCGCTCATCGCCACCAGGGCCATCGCCAGGATCGGTGCTGAGCTGAACCGCTCGCTCGACATGCGCGACTTCTTCGAGCGCCCCACCCCCGCCGCGCTCGCCGCGCCGGCGAGCGCCCCGAGCACCCCGCGCCCGGCGCTCACCGCGGGCGCCCGCCCGCACCGGGTGCCGCTCTCCCCGGCGCAGCGGCGCATGTGGTTCCTGAACCGCCTCGGCGTCGAGCGCTCCGGCCCGGACGACATCGACACCGCCGCCGTCGACAACATCCCGGTGGCGCTGCGCATGCGCGGCAGGCTGGATGTGCCCGCGCTGGCCGCCGCCATCACCGACCTGGTGGCCAGGCACGAGGTGCTGCGCACGGTCTACCCGCAGACCGAGGCGGGGCCGGTGCAGGTGGTCCGCCCGGTGCACCCCGCCTTCGACCTGACCCCGTCCGAGGTGCCCGCGGACGACCTGGTCGAGGTGGTCGCGGCGATGGCGGGGCAGGGCTTCGACGTCGCCGAGGAGATCCCGGTCCGGGTGCGGCTGCTGCGCAGCGGCCCCGCCGACCACACCCTCGTGCTCGTGGTGCACCACATCGCGGCGGACGGCGTCTCCATGGGCCCGCTCATGCGGGATCTGGTGAGCGCCTACCGGGACCGGCGCAACGGCCTCGCCCCGCAGTGCCCGCCGCTGGCCGTGCAGTACGCCGACTACTCGCTGTGGCAGCAGCGGCTGCTCGGCGACGAGACCGACCCGGACTCCGCCGTCTCCCGCCAGCTCGGCTTCTGGCGCGCCGAACTGGACGAGGTCCCCGCGGAGCTCACGCTGCCCGCGGACCGCAAACGCCCCGCGGTCGCCTCCTACCGCGGCGCCACCCACGAGTTCACCGTCGACGCGCGGCTGCGGGCCGGGATCGAGGCGGTGGCCGCGGCCAACCGCGCGACCCCGTTCATGGTGGTGCACGCGGCGCTGGCCACCCTGCTGGCCCGGCTCTCCGGCGGCACCGACATCACCGTCGGGACGCCGGTGGCCGGCCGCGGCGAGCGGGTGCTCGACGACCTGGTCGGCATGTTCGTGAACACCCTCGTCCTGCGCACCGCGGTCGACCCGGCGGCGCCCTTCACCGCGCTGCTCGCGCACGCCAAGGACCGCGACCTGTGCGCCTTCGCGCACGCCGACGTCCCCTTCGAGCGGCTGGTCGAGGTGCTGAACCCGGCCCGCTCGCAGGCGCGGCACCCGCTCTTCCAGGTCGCGCTCTTCATGCAGAACCTGGGCCCGATCTCGCCCGCCATGCCGGATCTGGCGACCGAGCTGGTCGACTTCGACCCCGGCTTCGCCAAGTTCGACCTGCAGCTCACCCTCTCCGACGCGGAGCACGGCTACCGCGCCGAGTTCACCTACGCCACCGACCTGTTCGACGAGGCGACGGTGGCGGAGTTCGCGGTGAAGCTCCGCCGGGTGCTGCACGCCGTGGTCGGCGATCCGAGCGTCGTGGTCGGCGACATCCCGGTCACCGCACCGGCGGAGCTGGCCCTGGTGACCGGCGCGTGGAACGAGACCGCGCACCCGGTGCCCGGCCACCTCCTGCACGCGGGGTTCGCGGATCGGGTGCGCGCGAACCCGGACGCCGTCGCGCTGGTCGACGAGGCAGGCACGCTCACCTACCGGCAGCTCGACGACCGGGTGAACCGCTTCGCCCGGCTGCTCGCCGAGCGCGGCGCCTGCCCGGAGCAGCTCGTCGTGCTCGCCATCCCGCGCGGCGTCGACCTGGTGGCCGGCATGCTGGCGGTGCTGCGCACCGGCGCCGCCTTCGTCCCGGTCGACCCGGCGCACCCGGCCGAGCGCATCGGCCACATCCTGGACACCGCGCGCCCGGCGGTGCTGGTCGCCGCGACCGATTTCGCCGTCCCGGTCGACCCGGCCGTCCGCGTCCTGCTGCTCGACCGGGTGCGCTGGGCCGCGCTCGCCGCCGACCCGCTGCCCGCGGCACCCGTGCGCCCGGAGAACGCCGCCTACGTCATGTTCACCTCCGGCTCCACCGGCCGACCGAAGGGTGTCCTGGTACCGCACGGCGCGGTGGCGAACCAGATCGCCTGGATGGCAGCCGAGTACGGCTTCACCGCCGACGACGTCTACCTGCAGAAGACCGCCTCGACCTTCGACGTCTCGATCTGGGGCTACTTCGTCCCGCTGGCCACCGGCGGCCGGATCGTGCTCGCCGCCGAGGGCGGGCAGCGCGATGCCCGCTACATCGCCGAGCTGGTGCGCGAGCACGGCGTGACGCTGACCGACTTCGTGCCGTCGATGCTCGCGGTCTTCGCCCAGCACGCCCGCCCCGCCGAGATGGCCACGCTGCGCGATGTCTTCGTGATCGGCGAGGCGCTGCCCCCGGAGACGGTCGCCAGGGTGACCTGGGCGCGCGTGCACAACATCTACGGCCCCACCGAGGCCGCGGTCTCGATCACCGCGCAGGAGGCGACCGCGCAGGACACCGCGATCGGCTCGCCGGAGTGGAATTCCCAGGTCTACGTGCTGGATTCGCGGCTGCGGCCGGTCCCGGTCGGGGTGCGCGGCGAGCTGTACCTCGGCGGGGTCCAGCTGGCCCGCGGGTACGTGGGCCGCCCGGATCTGAGCGCGGATCGCTTCGTGGCGAACCCGTTCGGGGACGGCACCCGCCTGTACCGCACCGGTGACGTGGTCTCGTGGCGCGCCGACGGCGTGCTGGTCTACGCCGGGCGCGTCGACTTCCAGGTGAAGTTCCGCGGCCAGCGCATCGAGCTCGGCGAGATCGAGACGGCGCTGCTCGCGGTGCCCGGGGTGACCCAGGCCGTCGCCCTGGTGATCGACGGCCAGCACTTGGCCGGGTACGTGACCGGCGACGTCGACGGCCCGGCCGTGCGCGAGGCGGTCGGCGCGGCGCTGCCCGCCTACATGGTCCCGTCCGTGGTCACCGCGCTCGCGGAGTTCCCGCTGAACCCCTCCGGCAAGCTGGACCGGAAGGCGCTGCCGGCACCGGAGTTCGGCACGGTCGAGTTCCGCGCCCCGGAGACCGGCACCCAGACCCTGGTCGCCCAGACCTTCGCCGAGGTGCTGCGGGTCGACCGCGCTGGGCTCGACGACGACTTCTTCGCGCTCGGCGGCAGCTCGCTCGACGCCACCCGGGTCACCGCGCGGCTCAGCGAGGCGCTCGAGGTCAGGGTGCCGGTGCGGCTGCTCTTCGAGACCGCCGAGGTGGCCGGGCTCGCCGCGGCGCTCGACCGGCTGCTCGGCGCCGAGGCCGTCCCCGCGCGCCCGGCGCGCAGGGAACGCCCGCCGAGCATTCCGCTCTCCCCGGCACAGCGCAGGCTGTGGTTCCTGAACCGGATCGAGGTGCAGGACGGCGCGGACAGCGTCTACAACCTGCCCGTCGTGCTGCGGCTGCGCGGCCCGCTCGCGGTGGACGCGCTGGATCGGGCCGTGCTCGACGTGCTGATCCGGCACGAATCGCTGCGCACCGTCTTCCCGGACGACGGCGCGGGCCCGCACCAGTTCGTCGTGCCGACCGAGGAGATCGGGCTCGGCCTCTCCCCGGTCCCGGTCCCCGCCGACGGGGTCACCGAGGCGGTCGCCTCGGTGGTCGCCGCGGTCTTCGACGTGGCCACCGAGCTCCCGGTGCGGGTGGTGCTGCTCGGCGTCGAACCCGACGACCACGTGCTGGTCCTCGCGGTGCACCACATCGCCGCCGACGCGCTCTCCATGCCGCCGCTCGTCACCGACCTGGTCCGCGCCTACCGGGCGCGGGCCGATGGGGCGGAGCCGGAGTTCGGCGAGCTCGAGGTGCAGTACGCCGACTACGCGCTGTGGCAGCACGAGGTGCTCGGCGACCCCGCCGACGCGCGCTCGCTCGCGCACCGCCAGCTCGCCTTCTGGCGCGCCGCGCTGGCAGGCGCGCCCGCCGTCTGCACCCTGCCCGCGGACCGGCAGCGGCCCGCGCGGCCGACCAATCGCGGTGCGGCCGTTCCGCTCTCGATCGACGCGGGCACCGGCGCCGCCGTGCGCGCGCTGGCCAAGCGGGCCGGGGCCACCCCGTTCATGGTGCTGCACGCCGCGCTCGCGCTGACCGTCGGCCGGGCGGCCGGCAGCACCGACGTGCTGGTCGGAACCCCGGTCGGCGGGCGCGGCGATCGCGCGCTCGACCCGCTGGTCGGCATGTTCGTGAACACCCTCGTGCTGCGCACCCGGTTCGAGCCGGACGCCGGGTTCGGGGCGTTCCTGCGGACCGTGCGGGACGGCGATCTCGCCGCCTTCGGCGCCGCCGACCTGCCGTTCGAGGACGTCGTCGACGCGCTCGCCGTCGACCGGAGCAGCGGCGCCCCGCCGCTGTTCCAGGTGCTCTTCAGCTATGCCGAGCCGCAGCCGGCCTTCGCCGACCACCCGGCGTTGCGGGTGCCCGGGCTCACCGTGCACCCGGTCGAGGTCGACGACCCGACGGTCAAGGTCGACCTGCACCTGGTGCTCACCGAGCGCACCGGCGACAGCGGGCTGGACGGCACCCTGCGCTACGCCACCGAGCTGTACGACGAGGCCACCGCCGCCGCCTTCGCCGACCGGCTGCTCCGGGTGCTCGCCGCGGTGACCGCGGTGCCGGAGGCCCCGGTCGGGGATGTCGCGCTGCTCGACGCCACCGAGCGCTACCGGGTGCTGCGGCACTGGAACGACACCGGCCGCGAGCTGCCCGCCGCCACCCTGGCCGGGCTCTTCACCGCGCAGGTCGCCCGCACCCCGGACGCCGTCGCGCTCACCGCGGGCGACACCGACCTGCGCTACGCCGAGCTCGCCGAGCGGGCGCAGCGGCTGGCCCGGCTGCTCATCGGGCGCGGGGTCGGGCCGGACACCCTGGTCGCGCTCGGCATGCACCGCTCGATCGACCTGGTCACCGGCATGTACGCGGTGATCCTCGCGGGCGGCGCGTACCTGCCGCTCGACCCGGACCACCCGGTCGAGCGCACCGCGCACATCGTCGGCACCGCCGTCCCGCTGCTCGCGCTGACCTCCGGCGCCGATCTGCCGCGCGAGATCCCGGTGCCGCGGCTGCGCATCGACCGCACCGACCTCGGCGCGTATCCGGCCGGACCGATCACCGACGCCGAGCGGCGCGCGCCGCTGCGCCCGGATCACCTGGCGTACGTGCTCTTCACCTCCGGCTCCACCGGGCGGCCCAAGGGCGTCGCGATGACGCACGGCGCCGTCGCGAACCGGCTGCGCTGGATGCAGGGTGCGCACCTGCCGCTCGACCGCACCGACGTCGTCCTGCAGAAGACCCCGGTGACCTTCGACGTCTCGGTGCCGGAGTTCTTCTGGCCGCTCCAGGTGGGGGCGCGGCTGGTGCTGGCCCGGCCGGACGGCCACCGGGACCAGGACTACCTGGCCGAGCTCATGCGCCGCGAGGGCGTCACGGTGGCGCACTTCGTGCCGTCCATGCTCGCGGCCTTCCTCGCCGAGCCGAGGCAGGTGCCCACGCTGCGGCACGTGCTCTGCTCCGGCGAGGCGCTGCCCGCGGCGTCGGCGCAGCGGATGCGGGCGCACGGGGTCCGGGTGCACAACATGTACGGGCCGACCGAGACCGCGGTCGAGCTCTCCGTGCACGAGGTGCACGACGCCGACACCGGCATCGTGCCGATCGGCCACCCGATCTGGAACACCGCCGCCTACGTCCTGGACGCGCGGCTGCACCCGGTGCCGGTCGGCACCCCCGGTGAGCTGTACCTGGCAGGCGCCCAGCTGGCCCGCGGCTACCTCGGCCGGGCCGGGCTCACCGCCGACCGCTTCGTCGCCGACCCGTTCGGCGCCCCGGGCAGCAGGCTCTACCGCAGCGGTGACCTGGTGCTCCGCCGCGCCGACGGGGAGCTGGAGTTCCTCGGCCGCACCGACTTCCAGGTCAAGGTGCGCGGGCTGCGCATCGAGCTCGGCGAGATCGAGACCGCGCTCCTCGCGCTCCCCGCCATCGCCCAGGCGGCGGTCCTGGTGCGCGACCCCGGCACCGGCCCCGTCCTGGTCGCCTACCTCGTGGCCGCCCCCTCCGCCTCCTCGGACACATCCACCACCATCGACACGCACCGGGTGCGGGAAGCGCTGATCCGTACGCTCCCGGCGTACATGGTCCCCACCACCTACGTGGTGCTCCCGGAATTCCCGCGCACCCCCTCCGGCAAGCTCGACCGCACCGCTCTCCCGGCCCCGGAGCAACCCGCCACCACCTTCCGCGCCCCCGCGGGCGAGGCGGAACAGCTGGTCGCCGCGGTCTTCGCGGCGCTGCTGGCGACCGACGGGGTCGGACGCGACGACGACTTCTTCGCCCTGGGCGGCAACTCCCTGATCGCCACCCAGCTCGCCGCCCGCCTCGGCGCGGAGACCGGCACGACGGTCCCGGTCCGCGCCGTCTTCGACGCCGCGACCGTGCGCGACCTCGCCACCCTGATCGAACCCGCACTGCGCGAACAGCAGCGGACCGCCGACGCCCTCCCCCCGATCACCGCCCGCCCCCGCGACGGCGCCGTCCCGCTCTCCATCGCCCAGCAGCGCATGTGGTTCCTGAACCGCTTCGACGGCGGCAGCGGCGGCTACAACATCCCCTTCGCGCTCCGGCTCACCGGCGCGCTGGACGTGGACGCCCTGCGCGCCGCCGTGGACGACGTGCTCGCCAGGCACGAGACCCTGCGCACCGTCTACCCCGAGCACGACGGCGCCGCCACCCAGCTGGTCCTCCCCGCGGGCACCGAGCTGGTCGACCTGGTGGCGCGCACCGTGCGCCCCGCCGAACTCCCCGCCCTGATCGCCGCGGTGACGGGCACCGGCTTCGACGTGACCGCCGAGGTGCCGCTGCGCGCCAGACTGCTCCGCGTCACCGACGACCCCGCCGCCGACATCCCGCCCGGCCGCCAGGAGCACGTCCTGCTCTTCGTGGTGCACCACATCGCCGCCGACGGCTGGTCCTTCGCCCCGCTGACCCGCGACCTCACCGCCGCCTACGTGGCCCGCCGGGCAGGCGCCGCCCCGAACTGGCGCCCGCTGGAGGTGCAGTACGCCGACGTGGCGCTCTGGCAGCGCGACGTCCTCGGCGCCGCCGACGACCCGGCTTCGGTGCTCGGCCGCCAGCTCGGCTACTGGTCGAGGCAGCTGGCCGGCGCGCCGGAGCTGCTCCCGCTGCCCACCGACCGCGCCCGTCCCGCCGTCGCGGGCAACCGCGGCGGCGCCGTCACCGCCACCATCGACGCCGCACTGCACCGAGCCGTGCGAGAGACCGCCACCGCGCACCGCGCGACCCCGTTCATGGTGCTGCACACCGCGCTCGCGGTGCTGCTCGCCCGGGTCTCCGGCACCGCGGACGTGGTGATCGGCGCTCCGGTGGCCGGCCGCGGCGATGCCGCGCTCGACGAGCTGGTCGGCATGTTCGTCAACACCCTCGTGCTGCGCACCGAGGTGCGTCCGGAGCAGTCGCTGGCCGAGCTGCTCACCGCCGTGCGCGGCACCGACCTTTCCGCCTTCGACCACGCCGCCGTCCCGTTCGAGCAGCTGGTCGAGGTGCTGAGCCCGGTGCGCTCGCAGGCGCACGCCCCGCTCTACCAGGTGGCGCTCACCCTGCAGAACCACGCCGAGCCGGAGTTCCGGCTGCACCGCCTCGCCATCGCCGCGCTCGAGGTCGGCCCCGCACCCATCCAGGTCGACCAGGACTGGACGCTCACCGAGCGCACCGCGGACGGCGAACCCGCAGGCATCGACATCTACCTGCACTACGCCGCCGAGCTCTTCGACCCCGAGACCGCGCACGGCTTCGTCGCCGCCTTCGAGCGGGTGCTGCGCGCCCTGGTCCGCGATCCGAGCACGCCGGTCGAGGCCGTCGAACTGCTCTCCGCCGCCGAGCGCGACCTGCTGCTGGTCCAGCGCAATGCCACCGCGCGGGCGCTGCCGCCGCAGACCCTCGACGACCTGCTTCCCGCCCGCGCCGCCGCCGAGCCGCACGGCACCGCCGCGCTCTTCGACGGCGCCGCACTCACCTACGCCGAGCTGGAGACGCGGGTGCGCGGCCTGGCCCGCGCCCTGATCGCCCGCGGCGTCGGGCCGGAGACCGTGGTCGGCGTCGCGGCGCACCGCGGGCTCGACCTGCTGGTCGCGCTGTACGCGGTGGTCAGGGCGGGCGGCGCCTACCTGCCGCTGGACCCGGAGCACCCGGCCGAGCGGCTGAACCGCCTGCTCGCCGATGCCGAGCCGCTGCTCGTCCTCGCCCCGACCGGTTCCGGGCTGCCCCCGCTGGATGCCCCGATCCTCGACATCGCCGAACTCGCGGCGGCGCAGCCCGACTCCGGCCCCTGGCAGGACGCCGAGCGGCTGCGGCCGCTGCGGCCGGAGAACACCGCCTACGTTCTCTTCACCTCCGGCTCCACCGGCAGGCCGAAGGGCGTGACGGTGAGCCACCGCGCCATCGTGAACCAGCTGCGCTGGCTGGAGTTCCGCTACGGCGTCACCGCCGCCGACCGCATCCTGCAGCGCGCGCCGCTGACCTTCGACGTCTCGGTCTGGGAGGTCTTCCTCCCGGTGGCGGTCGGCGCCCCGCTGGTGATCGCGAAACCCGGCGGTCACCTCGACCTGGCCTACTTCGCGGAGTTGCTGCGCACGCACCGGATCACCATCGCCGAGTACGTGCCTTCGGTGCTCGCCGCGCTGCTCGCCGAGGGAATGGGCGACGCGCTCGCCTCGTTCCGGCATCTGCACTGCGGCGGCGAGGCGCTCACGCCGGACCTGCTCGTCGCGTTGCGGGGTGTGGTCGGCGGCGCGCTGCACAATGCCTACGGCCCCACCGAGGCCGCGATCTCGGCGGTCTACCACGAGTTCACCGCCGCCGACGCGGAGTCGGGGCGCGATGTCGCCATCGGCAGGCCGTGCTGGAACACCCGGGTGTATGTGCTGGACGCCAGGCTGCGCCCGGTGCCGGCCGGGGTGACCGGCGAGCTGTACCTGGCCGGTGCGCAGCTGGCCCGCGGCTACCACGGGCGCTCCGGGCTCACCGCCGAGCGGTTCGTCGCTGATCCCTTCGGCACGCCGGGCGAGGTCATGTACCGCACCGGCGACCTGGTGCGCTGGAACCGCGCGGGCGACCTGGTGTACCTGGGCCGCAACGACTTCCAGCTGAAACTTCGCGGGCAGCGGATCGAGCTCGGTGAGATCGAGAGCGCGCTGGCCGCGGTGCCCGGCGTCGCCAATGCCGCGGTGCTGGTGGCGCGGGACGCCGCCGGGCAGGACGTGCTGGTCGGCTACGTCAGCGGGGCCGGGCTGCGCGCGGAGTCCGTACTGGCCGCGGTGCGCGGCCGGCTGCCCGCCGCCATGGTCCCGGCGCGGCTGCGGGTGCTCGACGACATGCCGCGCACCACCGTCGGCAAGCTGGATCGCGCCGCGCTGCCGCCGTTCGAGGCGGCGGATGCCGCGGTGCGGTTCCTGGCCCCGCGCGAGGGGGCCGAGTCGGTGCTCGCCGCGCTGGTCGCCGAGCTGCTCGGCACGGAGGTGCCGATCGGCGCGGACGACGACTTCTTCGCGCGCGGCGGGAACTCGCTGCTCGCCATGCGGTTGGTGGCGCGGGCGAATGCCGCGCTCGGCGGCGCGCTCACGGTCAGGGAGGTCTTCGCCGCCCCGACCCCGGCGCTGCTCGCGGCCAGGGTGACCACCGGGACCGCCCGGCCCGCGCTCACCGCCCGGCCGCGCCCGGAGCGGGTGCCGCTCTCGCTGGCACAGACCCGGATGTGGCTGCTCAACCGGCTGGATCCGGATTCGGCGGTCTACCACATCCCGATCACCATCCGGCTGCGCGGCGCGCTCGACGTGGCCGCGCTGCGCGCCGCCCTGCGCGACGTCATCGACCGGCACGAGGCGCTGCGCACCGTCTTCCCCGACGACGGCGCGGGCCCGTACCAGCACATCCTCGCCGACTACCCGGCGCTCGCGCTCCCGGTCACCGACAGCACCGAAACGGCGCTCCAGGCAACCATTCTCGCGCTCACCGGCACCGGTTTCGACCTGCGCGTCGACCTCCCGCTGCGGGCCGCCCTCTACCGCCTCACCCCCGACGACCACGTCCTCGCCGTCGTCGTCCACCACATCGCGGCCGACGGCGTCTCCACCGCGCCCCTGGCCCGGGACCTCATGACCGCCTACACCGCCCGCGCGGCCCGTGCCGGCCTCGCGCCGAACTGGACCCCGCTCCCGGTGCAGTACGCCGACTTCACCCTGTGGCAGCACGAGACGCTCGGCTCCGCCGACGACCCGGACTCCGTCCTCGCCGACCAGATCCGCTTCTGGCGCACCGAACTCGACGGCCTCCCCCCGCTCCTGGAACTCCCGACCGACCGCCCCCGCCCCGCCATCGCCTCCGGCCGCGGCGCCACCGCCGAGTTCGCGATCGGCCCCGCGCTCACCGCCGCGCTCACCGACCTGGCCAGGGCGAACGGCGTCTCCACCTTCATGGTGCTGCACGCCGCCTACGCCACCCTGCTCGGCCTGCTCTCCGGCAGCACCGACATCGCGCTCGGCACCCCGGTGGCGGGCCGCGGTGAACAGGCGCTGGACGACCTCGTCGGCATGTTCGTGAACACCCTGGTGCTGCGCACCCCGGTGCGCCCGGAATCCACCTTCGCCGAACTGCTGCGCACCGTGCGCGAGCACGACGTCCGCGCCTTCGGCCACGCCGATCTCCCGTTCGAGCGGCTGGTGGAGGAGCTGGACCCGGTGCGCTCCCGCGCGCACGCCCCGATCGTGCAGACCCTGCTCACCTTCGAGCACCGCGACGACACCGTGCTCCGGCTCCCCGGCCTCGAGGTCGCCGCCTACCCGCTGGTCAACGACACCGCCCAGTTCGACCTGGCCCTCGAGCTCACCGAGCACGGCACGGAACACGGCACCGGGCTGCGCGCGCTCTTCCGCTACGCCACCGACCTCTTCGACCCGGCCACGGTCGCCGCGCTCGCCGCCCGCTTCGTCCGGGTGCTCGAGCAGGTCGTGGCCGCGCCGCTGGCGCGCCTCGGCGCCATCGACCTGCTCGACCCCGCCGAGCGGAACGAGGTGCTCACCGCCTGGAACGCCACCGAGCACCCCGGCGCCCCCGGCGAGACCCTGAACACCCTCTTCGAGCGCCAGGTCGCCCGCACCCCCGACGCCACCGCCCTGCGCGCGGGCGACACCACCCTCACCTACGCCGAGTTCGCCGCCCGGGTGCACCGCCTTGCCCGCTGGCTGACCGGCCAGGGCGTCGGCCCCGACTCCATCGTCGCGCTCGGCATGCGCCGCTGCGCCGACCAGGTGGTCGGCATGTACGCGGTGCTCGCCACGGGCGGCGCCTACCTTCCGGTCGACCCGGACCACCCGGCCGAGCGGGTGGAGTACGTGCTGGCCATCGCGCGTCCGCTGCTCATGCTGACCTCCGGTTTCGACCCGGAGGCCGGCGACGTCCGGCAGGTGCGGATCGACCGGCTGGAACTCGCCGGCTTCGCCGCGACCCCGCTCACCCAGGTGGATCTGCTCGGCGTCCGGCAGCCGGGGCACGCCGCCTACGTGCTCTTCACCTCCGGCTCGACCGGCCGCCCCAAGGGGGTGGTCGTCGCGCACGCGGCCATCGTGAACCGGCTGGTGTGGATGCAGGAGCGGTACCGGCTCGGCGCCGAGGACGTCGTCCTGCAGAAGACCCCGGCGACCTTCGACGTGTCGGTGTGGGAGTTCTTCTGGCCGCTGCAGGTCGGCGCCGCGCTGGTGCTGGCCGGGCCGGACGGGCACCGCGACCCGGCGCAGCTGGCGGCGCTGATCGCCGACGCGGGCGTCACCGCGGTGCACTTCGTGCCGTCGGTGCTCGCGGTGTACCTCGAGGAGCCGCGCGCGGCGGAGCCCGCCCGGCTGCGGCACCTCTTCGCCTCCGGCGAGGCGCTGCCCGCCGCTGTCGCGCAGCGGGCGCGGGCGCTGACCGGCGCCGCGGTGCACAACCTGTACGGCCCCACCGAGGCCGCGGTCGACGTCACGCACCACACGGTCGCCGATGCCGACGCCGAGTCGGTGCCGATCGGCGCGCCGGTCTTCAACACCCGCCTCTACGTGCTGGACGGCAGGCTGCGGCCGGTGCCGGTCGGCGTGCCGGGGGAGCTGTACCTGGCGGGCGCCCAGCTCGCCCAGGGCTACCTGGCGCGCCCCGACCTCACCGCGGACCGCTTCGTCGCCGCGCCCTTCGGCCCGGCCGGCGAGCGCATGTACCGCACCGGTGACCTGGTCCGCAGGCGCGCCGACGGGGAGCTGGAGTACCTGGGCCGCACCGACTTCCAGGTCAAGCTGCGCGGTTTGCGCATCGAGCTCGGCGAGATCGAGACCGCGCTCGCCGCGCTCCCCGGCATCCGCCGCGCGGTCGCCGCGGTCCGCACCGACCCGCACCGCGGCGATCAACTCGTCGCCTACGTCGTCCCGGATACGGCCGCGGGAACCATCGGCTCGTTCGACGCAGGCACCGCCCGCCGCGCGCTGGCGGAGACGCTGCCCGCGTACATGATCCCCACCGCCTTCGTGCCGCTGGCGACCCTCCCACTCAACCCGTCCGGCAAACTCGACCGCAACGCCCTCCCGGCCCCGGAATTCGAGACCGCCACCTTCCGCGCCCCGGAATCCGACACCGAACGCCTCGTCGCCCGGATCCTCGGCGAGCTGCTCGGCACGAGCGAGATCGGCGCCGACGACGACTTCTTCGCCCTCGGCGGCAACTCCCTGCTCGCCACCCGCCTGGTCGCCAGGCTCGGCACCGAACTCGCCGCCGAGCTCCCGGTCCGCCTGGTCTTCGAGGCCCCGACGGTCGCCGCGCTCGCCGCCCGCGCGGAACGGCTCGCGGGCACCGGCGGCCGCCCCGCGCTCACCCGCCGCCCGCGCACCGAGCTGGTTCCGCTCTCCCCGGCCCAGCAGCGCATGTGGTTCCTGAACCGCTTCGACCCGGCCGAGACGGTGAACAACATCCCCGCCGTCATCCGGCTCACCGGCCCGCTCGACGTCGCCGCGCTCACCGCCGCGCTGGCCGACGTGGTCGCCAGGCACGAGACCCTGCGCACGCTCTACCCCGACCTGGACGGCACCGGCTGGCAGCGGGTGCTGCCCGCGGACCGGTCGCCCGCGCTCACGGTCACCGACGAACCGGACCCGGCCCGGGCCGTCGCCGAGCTGGTCGGCACCCCGTTCGATGTCACCGCCGAGGTCCCGGTGCGGGTCGCGCTGCTCAGGCAGAGCCCGGCCGCGCACGTGCTCGCCCTCGTCGTGCACCACATCGCCGCCGACGGCTTCTCGCTCGGCCCGCTCGCCCGCGACCTCGCCACCGCCTACGCCGCGCGGACCGGGAACACCGCCCCGGCATGGACCCCGCTCCCGGTGCAGTACGCGGACTACGCGCTCTGGCAGCGCGAGCTGCTCGGCGCCGAGGACGACCCCGGCTCGACCGCCGCCGCCCAGCTGGGGTACTGGCGCGCCGCGCTGCGCGGCGCCCCCGCCCAGCTCGATCTGCCCACCGACCGCCCGCGCCCGGCCGTCGCCTCGCACCGGGCGGGGGAGACCACGCTCCCGCTCGCCCCCGCGCTGGTCAGGTCGATCGCCGCACTGGCGGCCGCGCACGACGCCACCCCGTTCATGGTGGTGCACGCCGCGCTCGCGACCCTGCTCGCCCGGCTCTCCGGCACCGCCGACATCGCCGTCGGCACCCCGGTCGCCGGCCGGGGCGCCGCCGAGCTCGACGACGTCATCGGCATGTTCGTGAACACCCTCGTGCTGCGCACCGAGGTGCCGCCCGCCGCCCCGTTCGGCGCCGTGCTGCGCCGGGTCAGGGAGACCGACCTGGACGCCTTCGCGCACGCCGACGTCCCCTTCGAGCGGCTGGTCGAGGTGCTCGACCCGCCGCGCTCGCAGGCGCGGCACCCGCTCTTCCAGGTCGCGCTCTTCTTCCAGAACCTGGAACCGGTCGCGATCGAGCTGGCCGGGCTGACCCTGGCCGAGCACCGCGTCACCGAGGTCGGCACCCGCTTCGACCTGCAGCTCACCGTCACCGCCGACGCGCTGCTGCTGACCTACGCCGCCGACCTCTTCGACGAGCCGACGGTGCGCGGCTTCGGCGAGCGGCTGCTCCGGCTACTGGCCGCGGTCACCGCGACCCCCGACCAGCCGGTCGGCGACATCGAGCTCTTCGAGCCGGGCGAGCGGCACCGGGTGCTCACCGAGTGGAACGACTCCGCGCACGTCTCCTTCGGCTCCGAGCTGCTGCTGGACGAGTTCTCCGCGCAGGCCGCCGCCACCCCGTTCCACCCGGCGCTGGTCTTCGTCCCCGACGACGGCGGCGCCGTCACCAGCATCACCTACGGTGATCTCGCCCGCCGGGTGAACCAGCTGGCCAGGCACCTGATCGAGCTCGGCGTCGGGCCGGAGGCGCTGGTCGCGCTGGCCCTGCGCCGCTCGATCGACCTGGTGGTCGCGGTGTACGCGGTGCTGGAGGCGGGCGGCGCCTACGTGCCGATCGACCCGGACCACCCGGAGCGGCGGATCGCGCACATCCTGGAGACCGCGCGCCCCGCCGTGGTGCTCGCCACCGCCGGAACCGAGATCGCCTGCGATGGCACCGTGGTCCGGCTGGACGAGCTGCGGCTGGACGGCTACCGGGACGACCCGATCGGCGCGGACGAGCGGCCGCTGCCGCTGCGCCCGGCGCACCCGGCGTACGTCATCTTCACCTCCGGCTCCACCGGCAAACCCAAGGGCGTCAGCGTCTCGCACGCCGCGATCGTCAACCAGGCCAACTGGATGCTGTCCCGGTATCGGCTGGCGGCGGGCGAGGTGTATCTGCAGAAGACCGCCACCACCTTCGACGTCTCGCTGTGGGGTTATTTCCTGCCCCTGCGGGTCGGCGCCACCGTCGTGCTCGCCGCACCGGACGGCCACCGCGACCCCGGCTACCTCACCGAGGTGATCGCCGGATACGGCGTCACCGCCACCGATTTCGTGCCGTCCATGCTCAGCGTCTTCGCCGCGCACGTGGCGGCGGCGGGCCGCGCCGACGCGCTGGCCACGCTGCGGCAGGTCTTCGTGATCGGCGAGGCGCTGCCCGCCGAGACGGTCAGGGCCTTCGGCGCGGTGAGCCCGGCGGCGCTGCACAACCTGTACGGCCCCACCGAGGCCGCGGTCAGCATCACGCACCGCGACGTCACCGGCGAGACCGGCCGCGGCGTGCTGCCGATCGGCGTCCCGGAGTGGAACAGCCGCGTCTACGTGCTGGACAGCAGGCTGCGACCGGCACTGCCCGGCGTCGCGGGCGAGCTCTACCTGGCCGGTATCCAGCTGGCCCGCGGCTACCAGGCCCGCCCCGACCTCACCGCCGACCGCTTCGTCGCCGACCCGTTCGCCGGGCCGGGCCAGCGCATGTACCGCACCGGCGACCTGGTGCGCTGGGACACCTCCGCCCACGCCCCCGAGCTGATCTACCTGGGCCGCACCGACTTCCAGGTGAAGTTCCGCGGCCAGCGGATCGAGCTCGGCGAGATCGAGGCGGTGCTGGCCGCGGTGCCTGGCGTCGCGCAGGCCGCGGTGCTCGTCGTCGGCGAGCACCTGGCCGGCTACCTGACCCCGGCGCCGGGCGCCGCGCTCGACGACGCCGAGGTGCTCGCCGCCGCGGCCGCCGCGCTGCCCGCGTACATGGTCCCCGGCGTGCTCGTGGTGCTGGACGCCTTCCCGCTCAACGCCTCCGGCAAGCTGGACCGCGCCGCGCTGCCCGCCCCCGAGTTCGCCCGCACCGCCTACCGCCCGCCGGTGACCCCGGTGCAGCGGCAGGTCGCCGCGGCCTTCGAGGCGGTGCTCGGCGCCACCCCGATCGGCCTGGACGACGACTTCTTCGCGCTCGGCGGCAACTCGCTCAGCGCGACCAGGCTGATCGCCCGGCTCGGTGCGGCGCTGGACCGGCGGGTGCCGGTGCGGCTGCTCTTCGAGGCGTCCGGGGTGGCGGCGCTCGCCGAGCGGATCACCGCGGAATCGGTGGCGGGCGACGTGGTCCCGCTGCTGGCCGGTGCCCGCCCCGAGCGGCTCCCGCTGGCCCCGATGCAGCGCGGCATGTGGCTGGCCAACCGGCTCGACCCGGACTCCGCCGTGCACAACATCCCGGTCGCCGTCCGGCTGCACGGCGGCCTCGACACCGCCGCGCTGACCGCCGCCTTCGCCGACGTGGTCGCCAGGCACGAGGTGCTGCGCACCGTCTACCCGGCCGGGCCGGACGGCACCGGACACCAGGTGATCCTGCCCGCCGACCCGCCGCCGCTGCGGCTGGAGGTGCGCGATCCGGACGGCGCCCCGCTCGCCGAGCGGATCGGCGCGGTACTCGCAGGCGGCTTCGACGTCACCGCCGAGGTGCCGGTGCGCGCGGTGCTGCTGCGCGAGGACCCCACCAGCCAGGTGCTGGTCGCGGTGCTGCACCACGTCGCCGCCGACGGCCACTCGATGACCCCGCTGCTGCGCGACCTCATGGCCGCGTACCTGGCCAGGGTGCTCGGCACCGACCCGGCCTGGCCGCCGCTCACCGCCCAGTACGCGGACTACGCGCTCTGGCAGACCGCCGCCGTCGAGGCGAGCGCGGAGACCGAGCTGGCCTTCTGGCGGGAGACCCTGCGCGACCTGCCCGACCCCGCGCTGCCCACCGACCGTCCGCGCCCCGCCGTGGCGAGCCACCGCGGCGGCACCGTGCGCGCCCGGATCGGCGCCGAGGTGGCCGGCCGGGTGCGGGCGCTGGCCGCCGAACACCGGGCGACCCCGTTCATGGTCGTGCACGCCGCGCTCGCGGTGCTGCTCGCCCGGCTCTCCGGCAGCGCCGACGTGGTGGTCGGCACCCCGGTCGCCGGGCGCGGCGCGGCCGCGCTGGACGACCTGGTCGGCATGTTCGTGAACACCCTCGTGCTGCGCACCGAGATCGATACCGCCGCACCCTTCGCCGAGCTGCTCCACACCGTGCGCGGCGCCGACCTGGCCGCCTTCGGCCACGCGGGCGTTCCCTTCGAACGGGTCGTGGACGAGCTCGGCACCGAGCCGTCGCCGGCCAGGCACCCGCTCTTCACCGTCGCGCTGAGCTACCTGGCCGACGGCTCCCCGGCGGGCGCCGCGACCGCGGTGCCGGGGCTGGATCCGAGCCCGGTGGAGTTCACCGAGGCGGTGGCCCGGTTCGACCTGCAGTTCACCGTGGCAGGCGACCCCGACGCCGACGGCCACCTGAGCGTCGAGCTCGACTACGCCACCGACCTCTTCGACGAGGGCACCGCCGCCGGGCTGCTGCGCCGCTTCGGCAGGCTGCTCGGCGCGCTCACCGCCGACCCGGCCCGCCCGGCGGGCGACGCCGAGCTGCTCGCCCCGGCCGAGCGCGCCGCGCTGCTCGTCGCCCCCGCCGGCACCGTGCCGCCGCGCACACTGCCCGAGCTCATGGCCGCGGCCGTCGCGCTCAACCCGGACGCCACCGCGCTGGTCGACGGCGTGCGCGAGCTGCACTACCGGGCGCTGGACGAGCGCTCCACCCGGCTGGCCCGGCTGCTCGTCGAGCACGGCGTCGGCGCCGAGGACACGGTGGCCGTCGCGGTGCCGCGCTCCGCGGAGTCGCTGCTCGCGCTCTGGGCGGTGGCCCGCACCGGCGCCACCTTCGTCCCGGTCGACCCCACCTACCCGGCCGAGCGGGTCAGCCACATGCTCACCGACTCCGGTGCGACGCTCGGCCTCACCGTCGGCGCGGTCCGCGCCGAGCTGCCCGGCGACGTCGAGTGGATCGCGGTCGACGCCGCCGACACCGCCGCCAGGCTGCGCAATCTGCCGCCCGGCGCGGTGCGGCCGCTCCGCCCGATCCGCCCCGAGCACCCGGCCTGGATCATCTACACCTCCGGCTCCACCGGCGTCCCGAAGGGCGTGGTCGCCACGCACGGCGGGCTCGCCGGGGTGGCGGCGGCCCAGCTCGCCGCCTACCGGACGACCGCGCGGTCCCGCGTGCTGCACGTGGCATCGCCCAGCTTCGACGCCTCCATGCTGGAGCTGCTGCTGGCGCTGGCCGCGGGCGCCAGGCTGGTGATCGCGCCCGCCGGGGTGTACGGCGGGGCGGAACTCACCGCGCTCATCCGGCGCGCCGGGGTCACGCACGCCTTCCTGACCCCCGCGGTGCTGCGCACCCTCGACCCCGAGCAGCTGCCCGGCCTCGCGCACCTCACCGTCGGCGGCGAGGCGTACGGCCGCGACCTGGTCGACCGCTGGGCGCCGGGCCGCGCGCTGCACAACACCTACGGCCCCACCGAGACCACCGTCATCACCAGCATCAGCGCCCCGCTGCGCGCGGGCGAGCCGTTCGACATGGGCGCGCCGATCGACGGCATGTCCGCCCTGGTCCTGGACGCCAGGCTGCGGCCGGTCCCGGTCGGCGTGGTCGGTGAGCTGTACCTGCGCGGCCCCGGGCTCGCCCGCGGCTACCACCGGCGGCCCTCGCTCTCGGCCGGCCGCTTCGTCGCCGATCCCTACGGCCCGGCGGGCGGGCGGCTCTACCGCACCGGTGATCTGGTGGCCTGGACCGCGGGCGGCGGGCTGCGCTACGCGGCCCGCGCCGACCAGCAGGTGAAGGTGCGCGGGCTGCGCATCGAGCTGGGTGAGATCGACGCGGTGCTCGCCGCGCACGGGTCGGTCGGCGCCGCCGTCACGCTCGGGCACCCGGACCCGTCCGGGAACACCGCGCTGGTCGCCTACGTGGTGCCCGCGCCCGGCCACACCGTCGACATCGCCGAGCTCACCGCGCACGCCGGGCGCTCGCTGGCCGGCTACATGGTGCCCGCCTCGATCACCGTGCTCGACGCGCTGCCGCTCACACCGGTGGGCAAGCTGGACCGGAAGGCGCTGCCCGCGCCGGAGTTCCGCGGCACCGAGTTCCGCGCCCCGCGCACCGCCGCCGAACACGCGGTCGCCGAGGTCTTCGCCGAGCTGCTCGACCTGGAGCGGGCCGGGCTGGACGACGACTTCTTCGCGCTCGGCGGGAACTCGCTCACCGCCACCCAGCTGGCCGCGCGGCTCGCCGCCCGGCTCGGCGCCCCGGTCGGGGTGCGCCTGGTGTTCGAGCACCCGACGGTCGCCGCGCTCGCCGCCGAACTCGGCGCCGCCGGCGGCGATTCCGCGCCCGCGCTGGTCCGGCGGGAGCACACCGGCCCGGTCCCGCTCTCGCTGGCCCAGCAGCGCATGTGGCTGCTGAACCGGCTCGACCCGGAGTCCACCGCCTACAACATCCCGCTCGCGGTGCGGCTCGGCGGCGACCTCGACATCGCGGCGCTCGACGCCGCCGTCGCCGATGTCGTCGAGCGGCACGAGACGCTGCGCACGGTGTACCCGAACACCGGATCCGGGCCGGTGCAGGTGGTCCTGCCCACCGCGGAGGCGGGGCGGCCGGTGCTCACGCCGATACCGGTCGCGGAGGACGATCTGCTCGCCGCCGCGGGTGACTTCATCGGCGCCGGGTTCGATGTCACCGCCGCGGTCCCGGTCCGTGCCCGGCTCTTCGCCGTCATCGGTGCGGCATCGGCCGACGCGCCCGCGGAGCATGTGCTCGTCGTCGTCGTGCACCACATCGCCGCCGACGGCTCGTCGCTGGCCCCGCTCGCGCGCGACCTCGTGCGCGCCTACGCGGCCCGCCGCTCCGGCGCCGCACCGGCGTGGACCCCGCTCCCGGTGCAGTACGCCGACTTCAGCCGCTGGCAGCGCGAAACCCTCGGCGCCGAGGACGATCCCGGCTCGCTGGTCACCCGCCAGCTCACCTTCTGGCGGGAGACCCTGGCCGAGCTGCCCGCGCAGCTCACCCTGCCCGCCGACCGCCCGCGCCCCCCGGTGGTCTCCACCAGGGGCAGGCACCTCGACTTCACCGTCGACGCCGGGCTGCACGGCCGCCTCGCCGAGCTCGGCAGGCAGCGCGGGGCCACGCTGTTCATGGTGCTGCACGCCGCCTGGGCCACGCTGCTGGCCCGGCTCTCCGGCACCGCCGACATCGCCGTCGGCACCCCGGTCGCCGGGCGCGGCGCCGCCGAGCTCGACGACGTGGTCGGCATGTTCGTGAACACCCTCGTGCTGCGGGCCGAGGTGCGCGCCGCCGACCCGTTCCTCGACCTGCTCACCCGGGTGCGCGAAGCCGACGTCGCCGCGTTCGCGCACGCCGACGTGCCGTTCGAGCGGCTGGTCGAGGTGCTCAACCCGGAGCGCTCCACCGCGCGGCACCCGCTCTTCCAGGTCGGCTTCTCCTTCCACAACCAGGCCGAGGCCGATCTGGAGCTGGCCGGGCTGCGGGTCGGCGCGCTCGACATCGCCTCCGAGGTGTCGCAGTTCGACCTGCACCTGGTGATCACCGACCGCTACCACCCGGACGGGTCGCCCGCCGGACTCGCCGCCTCGCTCACCTACGCGACCGCGCTCTTCGACGAGTCCACCGTCGCCGGATTCGCCGGCCGGCTGCACCGGCTGCTCGACGCCGTCTGCGCGGCGCCGCAGCTCCCCGTCGGCGACATCGCGCTGCTCGATGCCGCCGAGCGCGAGCGGCTGCTGCACACCTGGAACCGGCCGGATCGCTCGCTGCCAGGCCCGGCCACCCTGGTCACCGGCTTCGAGGAGCAGGTGCGCCGGACGCCGGAGGCGATCGCGCTGGTCGACGGCGCCGTCACCGTCACCTACGCCGAGTTCGCCGCCAGGGTGAACCGGCTGGCCCGGCTGCTCGCCGGCCGCGGTCTCGGCCCGGAAACGCTGGTGGCGCTCGCGCTGCCACGCGGGGTCGACCTGGTGGTCGGGATGTACGCGGTGCTCACGGCGGGCGCCGCCTACGTCCCGCTCGACCCGGCGCACCCCGCCGAGCGGACGGCCACCGTCCTCGCGGCCGCCGCCCCGCGGCTCGTGCTGACCTCCGCCGCCTGGCCGCACCCCCTTCCCGGCCACCGGGAGGTGCTGAACGTGGCCGTCGCCGAAACGCCGACGTTCGCCCTGTCCAGCGCTGCCCTGCGCGACGACGAGCGCACCGCCCCGCTCCGCCCCGAGCACCCGGCGTACGTCATCTTCACCTCCGGCTCCACCGGAACGCCGAAGGGCGTCGCGGTCCCGCACGCCGCCGTCGCGCACCAGCTCGAATGGATGCAGTCCGAGTACCACCTCGGCGCCGACGACGCCGCCCTGCTCACCACCTCCGCCGCCTTCGACCTCTCGGTCTGGGAGTTCTGGCTGGCCCCGCGCACCGGTGCCCGCCTGGTCATCGCCCCGCAGGACGCCCAGCGCGACCCGCGCGGCCTGCTCGACCTGATCGAGCGCACCGGCGTCACCACCGTGACCCTGGTCCCGTCGCTGCTCGCCATGCTCGCCGAGACCACCGGCGCCGCACCGCTGCCCGCACCGCTGCGCCGCCTGCTGGTGATCGGCGAGGCGCTGCCCGCCGCCACCGTGCGCCGGGTCGCCGCGCTGACCGGAGCCCGGATCGACAACCTCTACGGCCCCACCGAAGCCGCGGTCTCGATCACCCGCTACCGCACCGAATCCGGGCTGCCCGGCCCGGTCACCCCGATCGGAACGCCGGAGGCGGGGTCGCGGGTGCACGTCCTCGACGACCGGCTGCACCCGGTGCCGATCGGCGTCACCGGCGAGCTGTACCTGGCCGGTGCGCAGCTGGCCCGCGGCTATCACGCCCGCTCCGAGCTCACCGCCGAGCGCTTCGTCGCCGACCCGTTCGGCGGGCCGGGGGAGCGGCTCTACCGCACCGGCGACCTGGTGCGCTGGAACGCCGACGGGCAGCTGGAGTACGTGGAGCGCCGCGACTTCCAGGTCAAGGTGCGCGGCTACCGGATCGAGCTCGCCGATATCGAGCACGCCCTGCGTGCGCAGCCCGGGGTGCGCGCGGCGGCGGTGCTCGCGCACGGCTCCGGCGAGCACACCCTGCTCGCCGGGTACTACGCCGCCGACGCGGTCGACCCCGCCGAGCTGCGCGCCGCGCTGGCCGAGCGGCTGCCCGGCTACATGGTCCCCGCGGTGCTGATCCCGCTGGACCGGCTGCCGCTCACCGCCAACGCCAAACTGGACAGGGCCGCGCTGCCCGCCCCCGAACTCGCCGCCGCCGAGTTCGCCGCGCCCGCAACGGAGCTGGAGCACGTTGTCTGCGCCGCCTTCGCCGACGTCCTCGGCGCCGAGCGGATCGGCACCACCGACAACTTCTTCGAGCGCGGCGGCAACTCGCTGCTCGCCACCACCCTGGCCGGGCGGATCGCGGCCGAGCTCGGCGAGACCGTCTCCGTGGTCTGGCTCTTCGCCGCCCCCACCCCCGGCGGGCTGGCCGAGCGGATCACCGCGCACCGGGCCGGGCGCGGGCGGATCGACCGCGAGGTCGCCTACGAGGTGCTGCTCCCGCTGCGCGCGGGCGGCAGCGCGGAGCCGCTGTTCTGCTTCGCCCCCGCGGGCGGCATCGCCTGGTCGTTCGCCGGACTGGCGGCGCACGTGGACCGCGAGCGGCCGCTCTACGGCCTGCAGTCGCCGGTGCTCGCCGGAGAGCCGGAGCTGCCCGGCTCGCTCGCCGAGTGGGCAACGCGCTGCGTCGACGAGATCCGCGCGGTGCAGCCGGAGGGGCCGTACCACCTGCTCGGCTGGTCGCTGGGCGGGGTGCTCGCGCACGCCGTCGCGGTCGCGCTGCAGGACCGGGGTCAGCAGGTCGCGCTGCTCGGCATGATGGACAGCTCACTCGAGGTGCCCGCCGAGCGGGACGGGTCCGTTGTCGTCGGTGACCTGTTGGGCGGTCTGCTCGGTGGCTCGCAGGCCGCGAGCCTGACCCTCGGCTCGGCCGCCGCTTCCGGTGGCCAGGAGCCGGCCGGCTCCGCGCCGGTGGCCCCGGCCCCGGTCACCCTCGGCGACCTCGCCACCCGCCTCGGCGACCTCCCCGAACCCTTCGCCTCCTTCGGCGCCGACCGCCTGCACCGCGTCCTCGACGCCGGTGTCCGCTCACTCGACCTGGTCGCCGGCTACCGCCCCCGCCCCTACAAGGGCGACCTCGTCTACTTCACCGCCGCACTCGACGACCCCACCGGTGCCACCGGCGCCGCCGGCTGGGCGGGCGCCGTCGACGGCACCGTGCACAACCACGCGGTCCCCGCGACGCACTGGCACATGACCACCGAACCGGCGCTCTCCCGGATCGGCCACGTCCTGGCCGACCTCTGGACGCGGCACCCATAGACCCCCGACACCCCGTTCCTCCGGCAGAAAGTTCGCACCCGATGAACAACCCCTTCGACGACGACGATGCCCAGTTCTACGTCCTGATCAACGACGAGGGCGAGCACTCCCTCTGGCCCGTCTTCGCCGCCGTCCCCGGCGGCTGGACCGTCGCGCACGGCGCCGCCGCCCGCCGCGAATGCCTGCACTACGTGGAAACCCACTGGCTCGACATGCGCCCCAACTCCCTCATCACCGCCATGAACGCCCCCTGATCCACCCGAATGCGGGGCGCGCGGGCCACATCCCCCTTCCGCCCGCGCGCCCCGACCCCATAACGCTTTGCGTCGACAACCGTCGACGATTCGCGTGTTCCGCCGGGTAACCGGTTGGAGAAGTTGTCCGGGGATCGTGACGGGCAGTACGGCATCCGGGTCGACGAACAGTGGCGGATCTGCTTCCGGTGGACCACCGCGGGTGCGGCCGACGTCGAAATCGTCGACTATCACCGAGAGGAGGAGTCGACATGACGACGATGGAGCCGGTTCACCCCGGACACCGCGCTGCGGCCGGCCCGCTACTTCGGCACGAGCGAGCGGTTGGCCGACGTGCTCGCCGCGATCCGGCCCCTGCGCTCCGCCTGAGAGCGAACGATCACGCCCGCCGGTCGCCGGTGGCGGTGGTCATGCGGTCGCGCCACTCGGTGACGGCCCCGCCCCGGCGGGTGCCGAGGGTGGAGTCGAAGCGGCGGGCGCGTTTGGCGACGGTGAGCCCGACGTAGGTGTTCGGCCCGGTGATGGCGGCGGTGGCGACGGCGCAGGCCTCGTCCACCTCGCCCCCGGCGAGCAGCGCGGTGGCGTGCTCGAAGCGCACCAGCGCGGGCTCCATGGTCTCGGACGGGTCGTAGGCGGCGAGCGCCTCGGCGGCGGCCTGCTCGGTCTGGTCGACGAGCCCGAGCCGGGCCGAGCCGATGGCCCGGTAGAAGGCGAGCTTCTCCGGCCGGAAGGAGAAGATGCCGAGCGGCATCTCCTCCGGCTTCGCCACCGCGAGCGCGCCGGCGGCCCGGTCGATACAGCGCGCGAAATCGGCGGCTTCGCCGAGTTCGGCGTGCGCCCGCGCGGCCAGGCTCCAGAGCCAGGCGGTGGCGGGCCCGCGGTCCGGGTTCTGCGCGAGCCGCGGCGCGAGCAGCGAGAGCACGTCGCGCGGGCGGTCGCTGTAGGTGGGCAGGTAGCCTGCGCCGGCCAGCGCGATGTCCTCGGTGTAGCGGTCACCGATGTCCTGCGCGGCGTGCGCGGCGGTGGTGTACCACATCTTGGCCTGGCCGAAATGCCCGTCGTTGAAGAGGATCTCGCCCACGACGGTCGCCAGCCTTCCCGCGGTGCGCACCAGTCTGGCCTGCGCCGCTGTGGTCTGCCGCTCGGCGAGACAGCCGCGCACGATGCGGAACTGCTCCAGCGCGCCCGGCAGCAGCTCGCGCGGCGGCACCTGCACCGCGCGGGTGCCGAGGTGGGTGGCGGTTTCCTCGAGGACCAGCAGCCTGCGCTCGCTGATCGAGCCCGCGTCCAGCGCCGCGAGCATGCGTTCGGGTTCCGCGGCGACGAGCGCCGCGGCCTGGCCGGCGATTCCGACACCGGCATAGGTCAGTAGTTCACGCCTTCTCACATCGTCCTCGACTTCCTTGTCGAGCCCGCTTTCGAGCTTGGGTTCCGGTTCGGCGATTGCCTGCGTGAACCGGGCCCGCGCCTCGGCATCCGCCTCGGCCAGCACCCGATCCAGCAAGCGCCTGCTCGCATCGTGCATCCGCGTGGTGCGGCCGTTCTCCCACAACCCCACGGTGCGTGGTGTCACTCCCACCAGACGGGCGAACTCGTAACGGCTGCGTCGCATTGCCGCGCGCAGCGCCTTGACGTGTTCACCCCTCCAGTCGACTTCGAGCATAGGTGCCGCCTCGTCCCCAACCGGTCCTTACAAGCGAAAAGTACTCGCAATTACCGTATTCGGGACTGGTTTGCGCGTACTCGCCGCGTGCACCCTTGAAAGCGCACCCGGTGCCGGGGGTTGTGCCCGAACCCTTACGGTGGACGCCCTTTTCGACCGGAGCCCGCGCGCGGTCCGATCCAGCCGCCCCCGGCTCCTCCCGCGCCACCACGGCGCCGGGTGCACACATCGAGCAACATCGGAGGTGGACCATGGACGTACTCGCACCGGATACCCGCGAACTGTGGTTGATGCAGAGCCGCGACTGCGCCGCCGAGCCGCCGCCGCTGGATGCCGCGCGCGCTCGGTTCGTCCTGGCGGTGCACGCCGGGCACGGCGCCGGATGCAGGCAGTTCCTGGCCGCCGCCGCCTTCTCCTACGGTGCCTATCGGGACACCGCCCGCGCCTGACCGGCGCGAACCCGGCGCCGCATGAGGGGCGGCGCCGGGTACGGCGGCCCTACGCGGCGTTGCTGAGCGTCTCGAACTCGCTGTCGGAGAGCGTGATCCCGGCCGCCGCGATGTTCTCCTCCACGTGCGCCACCGTCGAGGTGCCCGGAATCGGCAGTACCACCGGCGAGCGCCGCAGCAGCCAGGCCAGCGCCAGCTGGGCAGGCGAGGCACCGTGCTCGACGGAGATCGCGTCCAGCGGCCCGCCCGGCCTGGCCAGCTCGCCGGTGGCGATCGGGAACCACGGGATGAAGGCGATGTTCTCCGCCTCGGCGTACTCCAGCACCTCCTCGTCCGCCCGGTTCGCCAGGTTGTACAGGTTCTGCACGGAGACGATCGGCGCGATCTCGCGCGCCTCGCGCAGCTGCTCCACGTTCACCTGGGAGACCCCGATGTGCCGGATCTTGCCCTCCTCGCGGAGCAGCGCCAGCTCGCCGAGCTGGTCGGCGAGCGGCACCTTCGGGTCGATCCGGTGCAGCTGGTAGAGGTCGATCCGGTCGACGCCGAGGTGGCGCAGGCTCAGCTCGGTCTGCTGGCGCAGGTACTCGGGGCGGCCGACCGGCCGCCAGTCGCCTGGCCCGGAGCGGGTGAGCCCGCCCTTGGTGGCGATCACCAGGTCGTCGGCGTACGGGTGCAGCGCCTCGCGGATCAGCCGCTCGCTGACGAACGGCCCGTACGAGTCGGCGGTGTCGATGAAGTTCACGCCGAGCTCGACGGCGCGGCGCAGCACCCGCACCGCCTCCGCCGGGTCGCGCGGGTCACCCCAGACGCCCTCGCCGGTCAGCTGCATGGCGCCGTACCCGAGCCGGTTGACCGGCAGGTCGCCGCCGAGCGCGAAGGTGCCGGACGCATCGGCCGGCCGGGACTCCACATCGGTGCTCATCACAGATCCTCTCGTCGTCGATACCCCTCGGTCGCAACCGGGGGAGCGGCTCGGATGTTCCCGGTCCCGCGCCGATGAATCCGGGCCGCCCGCCGCGTCGGAACAGGGGAGGAAGGGAGAACCATGTCCGAGCACGAGATCCGCACCGTGATCGAGAACTGGGTGGCGGGCATCCAGGCCCGCGATCTCGCGGCCACGCTGGCGAACCACACCGACGACATCGTCATGTTCGACGTCCCGCCGCCGCAGAACGGCGTCCGCGGCGCCGCCGAGTACCGCGCGTCCTGGCCGCCGTTCTTCGAGTTCATCGCGAGCGGCGCCCGCTTCGAGATCGTCGAGCTCCAGGTCACCGCGGGCGCCGACGTCGCCTTCGCGCACGCCCTGCTGCACTGCGCCACCCCCGACGAGCTGGCCGCGCACCCGGACCGCCGCCTGCGCATCACGCTCGGGCTACGGCACGAGGGCGGCCGCTGGCTGATCGCGCACGAGCACCACTCGTACCCGCTGGAGGGCTGAGTCAGGCCCCGAAGAGGATGGCCCGCATGAGCAGGCAGACCCGCTCCGGCGAGCCGGCCGGGTCGGTGTCGAAGGCCCGGCCGAGATCCACCACCTGGGCGAAGGCGGCGTGCACCAGGAAGCGGGTCTCGGCGGAGCTGAGCTCGGGGCGCACGTCGCGCACCAGCCGGGCCCACTCCTCGACGCTGAGCCGCTGGATATTGCGCAGCACCGTGCGCTCATCGGCGGGCACGTGCTGGAACTCGGTGTAGTAGACGAAGGTCAGCGCGCGCTCGGCGAAGGAGCCTGCCACGTACTGCCTGATCAGCGTATCCAAGGCGTCCGCGCTGTCGGTGCTCGCCGCGACCGCGGGGCCGACGGCGCCGGAGACCCGGTCCGCCGCGCGCCGGAAGGCGGCGGCGAGCAGGTCGCTCTTGCCCCGGTAGAAGCGGTAGACCGCGGAGGCGGCGGAGAGCCCGGCCGCGGTCGCGATCTCCTCCACGCTGACGTTCGGGTAGCCGCGCGCGTGGAAGAGCTCGACCGCCTTGCGCAGCAGCAGCTCGTGCTTGAACGAATCCGGGATCTCGACCGGGGCGGGCAGCTCGGTGGCGACCGCGGGCGGCAGCTCGACGGCGGCGAGCGCGATGGCCGCCCTGCTCAGCAGCCGCTGGATGGTCTTCACCGGCAGCGCGGCGTGGTGGTCGGCGATGCTGGTGACGGCGCTCAGGATGGCGATGCAGAGCACCCGGACGTCGGTCTCGGAGAGCTCCGGGCGCAGCGCGGCCACCTGGGTGCCGAGCGCGCGCAGCACCGTCAGCTGCTGCGCGTTCAGCAGCGCCAGATCGTCCGGCTCCAGGTAGCGGCCCTCCCAGCGCACCAGGGTGACGGTCGGGCGGTTCTCGATGGTGGTGCTGATCAGCGCCTCCAGCACGTGCTCGAGCCGGGTGCGCGGGGGCGCGTCGGTGAGGTCGTCCGGCAGCCGCACCGCCGCGGTCATGGCGCCGCCGACCCGCAGCAGCTCCTCCTGGAACAGCGCGTATTTGCTGGGGTAGTGCCGGTACAGCGCGGCCGAGCTGATGCCGAGCGCGGTGGCGATGTCCTCCATGCTGACGCCGTGGTAGCCGAGCGAGCCGAAGGCGGCCGCCGAGGTCGCCGCGATCTGGGCGCGCCGGTTCTTCGGCCGCCGCCGGATCTCCCGAGGTGCCGGGTCGCCGGTGACCGCCTTGCGCGTGCTGCGGCGATTGTCGACACTCATGCCGACATGGTATCGGTACGGCCCCCGGTTGCCCGCCGATGTGCCGACCGGATCCGCCGTCCGCGCATCACTTCGCGGACGGCCGCTGCCCCGCGTACCAGTCCAGCAGCTCCGGATCGTCGACCGCGCTGCGCTCGACCACCCGCCCCGCCTCGGCGCCCTGGAACAACTTCTTGATCGGCACCTCCAGCTTCTTGCCGGTGCGGGTGTGCGGGATGCCGGGCGCGACGATCACCTCGTCCGGCACGTGCCGCGGCGAGACCTCGGTGCGGATGGCGCTCGCGATCCTGGCGCGCAGCTCGTCGGTGAGTTCGGCGCCGGGGGCCAAGGTGACGAAGAGCGGCATCCAGTAGCCGCCGTCGGGTTGCTCGACGCCGATCACCAGCGCCTCGGTGATCTCCGGCAGCCGCTCCACCGACTGGTAGATGTCGGCGCTGCCCATCCGGATGCCGTGCCGGTTCAGCGTGGAGTCCGAGCGGCCGTGCACCACCACGCTGCCGTGCCCGGTCAGCGTGATCCAGTCGCCGTGCCGCCAGACGCCGGGGAAGGTGTCGAAGTAGGCGTCGTGGTAGCGGTGGCCGTCCGGGTCGTTCCAGAACCGCACCGGCATGGACGGCATCGGCGCGGTCACCACCAGCTCGCCGACCTCGTCGCGCACCGATTCGCCGTCCGGGTCGAAGGCGTCCAGCGCGACCCCGAGGTACGGCGCGGAGAGCTCGCCCGGCCACACCGGAACCGTCCGGGTGCCGCCTGCGAAGGCGCTGACCACGTCGGTGCCGCCGCTGATCGACGAGACCTGCACGTGGTCACCGGCGTTCGCGCCGATCCACGCCGAGGAGGCGGGCGGCAGCGAGGAGCCGGTGATGCCGACCGTGCGCAGCGCGGAGAGGTCGAAGGCGGTGCGCGGAACCAGCCCGTCCTTGATGCAGGCGAGCACGTAGCCGGGGCTGGTGCCGAGCACGGTGCTCCCGGTCTCGGCGGCGATCCGCCAGAGCGCGCCGGGGTCGGGGTGCGTGGGGCTGCCGTCGTAGGTGACCACCGTCGCGCCGGTGAGCAACCCGGCCACCTGGAAGTTCCACATCATCCAGCTCGGGCTGGTGTACCAGAAGAAGGTGTCGTCCGGGCCGATGTCGGCGTGCAGCGCGACGGCTTTCAGGTGCTCGAGCAGCACCCCGCCGTGGCCGTGCACGATGCCCTTCGGCAGCCCGGTCGTGCCGGAGGAGAAGACGATCCAGAGCGGGTGGTCGAAGTCGACCGGCTCGGTGGTGATCACCTGCGGCTGCGCCTCGGTGATCGCGACGGCGTCGGCCCACGGGGTGACGTCATCGACCGGCAGCCCCAGCCGGGGGACGACGACGGTGCCGCGCAGCGTCGGCAGCCCGGCCCGCACCGCGGCCAGATCCGCCCGCTTGTCGTGCGTCTTCCCGCCGTAGGCGTAACCGTCGGCGGCCACCAGCACCACCGGCTCCAGCTGGCCGAGCCGGTCCAGCGCGGCCTTGGGCGAGTAGTCCTGGCCACACGCGCTCCAGACCGCGCCGATGCTGGCGGTGGCCAGGAAGGCGACGATCGCCTCGGGGATGTTCGGCAGGTACCCGGCCACCCGGTCGCCCGCGCCGACGCCGAGCTCGCGCAGGGTGCGCGCGAAGGCGGCGGTGACGTCGATCAGCTCGGCCCAGGAGACCTCGCGTGGCGCGCGCTCCTCGGTGATCTGCACGATGGCCGGGCGCTCCGGGTTCAGCGCGCGGATCACCTGGTCGACGTAGTTGATCCTGGTGCCGGGAAACCACTGCGCGCCAGGCATCTCGCGGCTCGCCAGTACCTCGCCGCCGATCTCGCCGAGCCGGAAGTAGTCCCACAGCGTGTGCCAGAAGCCGGGCAGGTCGTCCACCGACCACTGCCAGAGCGCGGGGTAACCGTCGAACTCGCGCCCGGCCCGCGCCCCGGCGAACCGGGCGAAATCGGTGATCCGCGCGGCGGCGATATCGCGCTCGGCGGGCACCCACTGTGGTTCCACTGCTGTCTCCTCAGTCGCTCGCTGCGCCGCCACGGCGCACGATCTGCTCGGCATGCCGGAGCACCGGCCCGTCCACCATCCGGCCATCGAACTGGAAGACGCCGCGATGGTTCGGCACCTCGGCGAGGACCCGGCGCGCCCAGTCCAGATCCTCCGGCGACGGCGCGTAGGCGCCGCGGATCACCGGGATCTGGCTCGGGTGGATGGCCACCTTGGCGTCGAAGCCGACGGCGACCGCGTCCAGCGCCTCCTCGCGCAGCCCGTCCAGGTCGGGGATGTTCAGGTACACCCCGTCGAGGGCGAACTTGCCCGCCGCCTTGCCCGCGAGCAGCGTGCTCGAGCGCAGGTGCCTCGGCAGATCCCGGTAGCTCCCGTCGGGGCGGCGGGTCGACTGCCCGCCCAGCGCGGCCACCAGATCCTCCGCGCCCCACATGATCCCGACGGCGTTCGGCTCGACCATGATCCGCTCGCCGGCCAGCGCGCCGCGCGGCGACTCGATCAGCGCGATCACGTCGAAGCCGTCGAGTGCGCGCAGCTGCTCCGGCGACTCGGCCTTCGGCAGCATGACGGAACGGTAGTCGGTGCGGTGCACCGCGCCGAGATCGGCCGCGTAGTGCTCGGTGTCGGCGCCGTTGATCCGGATCACCGTGGTCGCCGGGTCGAGCCGGGTGCTCAGCAGCGCGTCCCTGGCGGACTCCTTGTCCGCGGCGGCGACCGCGTCCTCCAGGTCGAGGATCACCACGTCGGCGGCGGCGGCCGCCTTGGCGTAGCGATCCGGGCGGTCGGCCGGGCAGAAGAGCCACCCCGGGCCGGTCACGTCGGTCATGCCGCTGTCTCCTTCGTGCGAACGAGGGTCTTCCGCACGGCCGTGACGACCACGTCGCCGTGCTGGTTGTAGCCGGTGTGCGCGAGGGTCACGATGCCCTCGCCCGGCCTGCTCTTCGAGAGCCGCTTCTCGGTGACGACGGTCTCGGCGTAGAGCGTGTCGCCGTGGAAGACCGGCTTCGGGAAGGCGATCTCGGAGAATCCGAGATTGCCGACCAGGGTGCCCTGGGTGAGCTGCGCGATCGAGAGCCCGATCAGCGTGGAGAGGGTGAACATCGAGTTCACCAGCCGCTGGTTGAACGGCGGCTGCGCGTCGGCGAAGGCGGCGTCCAGGTGCAGCGCCTGGGTGTTCATGGTGAGCGTGGTGAAGAGCACGTTGTCCGCCTCGGTGACGGTGCGCCCCGGCCGGTGCTCGTAGATCACGCCGATCTCGAACTCCTCGAACCAGAGCCCGCGCTGGGTGACCCGCTTCGGCGCGCTCACAGGCCGAGCTCCCTGGCGATCAGCAACAATTGAACCTCCGTCGTACCCTCGCCGACCTCCAGGATCTTGCTGTCCCGGTAGTGCCGAGCCACCGTGTACTCGTTCATGAAACCGTAGCCGCCGAAGATCTGCGTCGCGTCCCTGGCATTGTCCATGGCGGCCTCGCTGGCCACCATCTTCGCGATCGACGCCTGCTTCTTGAACGGCTTGCCGGACAGCATGAGCGCGGCGGCGTCGTAGTAGGCGGTGCGCGCGGTGTGCGCCCGCGCCTCCATCCTGGCGATCTTGAAGGCGATGGCCTGGTTGCGCCCGATCGGCTTGCCGAAGGCGTCCCGCTCGCCCGCGTATCGGACGCTCTCGTCCACACAGCCCTGGGCCGCGCCGACCGCGACCGCGGCGATCGCGATCCGCCCCTCGTCCAGGATGCGCAGGAAGTTGGCGTAGCCGCGGCCGCGCTCGCCGAGCAGGTTCTCCTCCGGCACCCGGACGTCGGTGAAGCTCAGCGGGTGCGTGTCCGACGCGTTCCAGCCGACCTTGTCGTAGGCCGGTCCGGCGACGAATCCGGGGGTGTCGGCCGGGACCAGGATGGTGGAGATCTCCTTCTTGCCCCCGGTGGTTCCGGTGACGGCGGTGACGGTGACCAGCCGGGTGATGTCGGTGCCGGAGTTGGTGATGAACTGCTTGCTGCCGTTGATCACCCACTCGCCGGAGTCGACGACGGCGGTGGTCTTCGTCCCGCCCGCGTCGCTGCCGGCGCCGGGCTCGGTGAGCCCGAAGGCGGCGAGCGCGCGGCCGCCCGTGAGCTGCGGCAGCCAGTGCCGCTTCTGCTCCTCGGTGCCGAACCGGTAAATCGGCATGGCGCCGAGCGAGACCCCGGCCTCCAGCGTGATGGCGACGCTCTGGTCGACCTTGGCCAGCTCCTCCAGGGCGAGGCAGAGCGCGAAGTAGTCGCCGCCCATGCCGCCGTACTCCTCCGGGAAGGGCAGCCCGAACAGCCCCATCTCGGCCATACCCGCCACCACCTCGTACGGGAAGCTGGACTCGGCGTCGTGCTCGGCGGAGACCGGGGCGACGACCGCGCGGGCGAATTCGCGCACGGTCATGGCCAGGTCGCGGTAGTCCTCCGGTAGCGAGCCGGTGGCGAGGAAATCGGTCATGCGGGTAGTCCTTCGATCGTCGACGCGGTGATGCGGGCGAGCACCTGGTCCAGCCGGACCTGGGTGCCCGGCGTCACCAGGAGCTCGACGGTGCCTGCGACCGGCGCCGTGAGCGTGTGCTCCATCTTCATGGCCTCGACCACGACCACCGGGTCGCCTGCGGCCACCTCGGTACCGGCCGCGGTGCCGATTGCGATCACCGAACCCGGCATGGGGCTGCGGATCTCGGCGTCGCCCTGGTGCGCGCCCGCCCCGCGCAGGGCGGTGGAGGTCGCGCGCCGCAGGTGCCTGGTGCCTGCCGGGCCGGCGAGCCAGTACTGCCCGCCCGCCGCGGCGACCAGGTACTCGTGCCGGACACCGTCCAGGGTCAGGGTGAGGGTGGTGACGCCTGGTATCCCCGCGGCAGCTGCCGTGCCGCCGGTCCACCGCGGCCCCCCGGCGTGCTCCGCACCACCGGTGAGTGTCGTGCCACCGGTAAGTGCTGTGCCGCCGGTGAGTGTCGTGCCACCGGGGGGCGCCGTGCCGCGGGTAGGTGCCGCGCGGTAGCCGCCCGCGTCCGTGATCGGGGACGCTGACGCGGTGAGCGTCAGGTCGAGGCCGTCGTCCACGCGCACCCGGGCCGCATCGGGCGTCCCGGTGATCCGCACCTCGCGGGTGACCCCGTCGGCGGCGAGCCGCGTCACGACCGGTGCGGGAACGCCAAGCCGCCACCCGGACGGTTGCGCCCACGGCCCGGCCCCCGGCCCCGGCTGCATGGCCAGCCAGTCCGCGACCGCGGCGGCCACCACCTCGTCATCGCTCACCTGCGCGGGCACGAAATCCCCGACCCGCCGGTCGAGCAGCCCGGTGTCCAAGTTCCCGGCGACCACATCCGGATCGGCGAGCAGGAACCGCAGGAACTCCACATTGGTCCCCAGTCCGAGCACCACGGTCTCGCCAAGCGCCCGATCCAGCCCGGCCAGCGCCGCACCCCGGTCGTCGGCGAAGGCGATCACCTTGGCCAGCATCGGGTCGTAGTCGCTCCCGACCACCGTCCCGGCGCGCAACCCGGAATCCACCCGCACCCCGGCGGGCTCGGCGACGGCGAGCACCCGCCCGCCGGTCGGCAGGAACGCCCGCCCCGGATCCTCCGCGTACACCCGCGCCTCGACGGCGTGCCCGGTGAGCGCGATATCGCCCTGCGCGACCACCAGCGGCTGCCCGGCGGCGACCCGGACCTGGCACTCCACCAGATCCACCCCGGTCACCAGCTCGGTCACCGGATGCTCCACCTGCAGCCGGGTGTTCATCTCCATGAAGAAGAACTCGTCCGGCCGGTCCGCCGACACGATGAACTCCACCGTGCCGACGCCCCGGTAGCCGACGCTGCGCGCGGTGGCGCAGGCGGCGGCGCCGATCCGCTCCCTCGTCGCCGCGTCGAGCAGCGGCGACGGCGCCTCCTCGATCACCTTCTGGTGCCTGCGCTGCAGCGAGCACTCCCGCTCGCCCAGATGCAGCACGGCGCCGTGCGCGTCGGCGAGCACCTGCACCTCGATGTGGCGCGGATTGGTGACGAACCGCTCCAGGAACAGCGTGTCGTCGCCGAACGCCGCCGCGGCCTCGCGCCGCGCGCTGACCAGCGCCGCGGGCAGCTCGGCCGGGTCCTCGACCCGCCGCATCCCCTTGCCGCCGCCCCCGGCGGATGGCTTGACCAGCACCGGGAACCCGATCCCCGGCGCGGCCGCCAGCAGCTGCGCGTCGGTCAGCCCCGGCTCGGCGATACCGGGAACCACCGGCACGTCGAACGCCGTCACGGTCTTCTTGGCGGTGATCTTGTCGCCCATCACCTCGATGGCGCGCGCCGGCGGCCCGAGGAACACGATCCCCGCCGCCTCCAGCGCCGCCGCGAAGGCCGCGTTCTCGGAGAGGAAGCCGTACCCGGGATGCACCGCACCGGCCCCGGTGCGCACCGCCGCCGCGACCACCAGGTCGACGGCGAGGTAGCTCTCCCGGGCGGGCGCGGGCCCGAGCCGGACCGCGACGTCGGCCGCGTGCACGTGCGCCGCGTCCGCGTCCGCGTCGCTGTACACCGCCACCGAGCGCAGCCCGAGCGCGCGCAGCGTGCGGATCACCCGGACCGCGATCTCGCCCCGGTTCGCGACCAGGACCGTGTCGAACGCCGTGCCGGCGGAGGCATCGAAGAGGGAGGTCACGGCCGTCACATCCGGAAGACGCCGTAGGAGACCGGGGCGAGGGGTGCCTGCGCGCAGGCCGCGAGCGCCAGGCCGAGCACCGTTCTGGTGTCGGCCGGGTCGATCACCCCGTCGTCCCAGAGCCGGGCCGTCGAGTAGTAGGGGTTGCCCTGGGTTTCGTACTGCTCCCGGATCGGGGCCTTGAAGGCTTCCTGATCCGGCTCGGACCAGGGCCGGCCCGAGCCGTCGAGCTGGTCGCCGCGCACCGTGGCCAGTACCGAGGCGGCCTGTTCGCCGCCCATGACCGAGATCCTGGCGTTGGGCCACATCCACAGGAAGCGCGGCGAGTAGGCGCGCCCGCACATGGAGTAGTTGCCGGCGCCGTAGGAGCCGCCGATCACCACGGTCAGCTTGGGCACCCGGGCACACGCCACCGCGGTGACCATCTTGGCGCCGTGCTTGGCGATGCCGCCCGCCTCGTAGTCGCGGCCGACCATGAAGCCGGTGATGTTCTGCAGGAACAGCAGCGGGATCTTGCGCTTGTCGCAGAGCTCGACGAAGTGCGCGCCCTTCATGGCGGACTCGCCGAAGAGCACGCCGTTGTTGGCCACGATCCCCACCGGGTGGCCGTGCAGCCGGGCGAAGCCGGTGACCAGGGTCTTGCCGTACTCGGCCTTGAACTCGCCGAAGCTGCTCCGCTCGGGGGCGTCCGGCTCGGCGTCGACCAGCCGGTGGATCACCTCCCGCACGTCGTAGGGGGTGCGCAGGTCGGTCGGGACCACGTCGTAGAGCTCGTCCTCCGGCGCGGCCGGGGCCACCGATCGGGTGACCTGCCAGGGTGATTCGGGCGCGGGGCCGAGCGTGCCGACGATCCGGCGCACGATGCGCAGCGCGTCCTCGTCGTCCTCGGCGAGGTGGTCGGTGACGCCGGAGACCCTGCTGTGCAGCTCGCCGCCGCCCAGCTCCTCGGCCGTGACGACCTCGCCGGTCGCCGCCTTCACCAGCGGTGGCCCGCCCAGGAAGATGGTGCCCTGGTTGCGGACGATCACCGCCTCGTCGCTCATGGCGGGCACGTAGGCGCCGCCCGCGGTGCAGGAGCCGAGCACCGCGGCGATCTGCGGGATCCCGGCGGCGCTCATGGTGGCCTGGTTGAAGAAGATCCGGCCGAAGTGCTCGCGGTCGGGGAAGACCTCGTCCTGGTGCGGCAGGTGCGCGCCGCCGGAGTCGACCAGGTAGATGCAGGGCAGGTGGTTCTGCAGCGCGATCTCCTGCGCCCGCAGGTGCTTCTTCACCGTCATGGGGTAGTAGGTGCCGCCCTTGACCGTGGCGTCGTTGGCGACGATCACGCACTCCCGCCCGGACACCCGGCCGATGCCCGCGATCACCCCGGCGGCCGGGCAGTCGCCGCCGTACATGCCGTCCGCGGCCAGCGCCGCGATCTCCAGGAACGGGCTGCCGGGGTCGAGCAGCCGGTCCACCCGGTCGCGGGGGAGCAGCTTGCCCCGGTCGAGGTGGCGCTGCCGCGCCTTCTCCGGGCCGCCCCGTGCCGCCGCGGCCAGCCGCTCGCGCAGCTCGTCGACGAGCGCGCGGTGCGCCGCCCGGTTGTCGAGCCCGAGCTCCAGTGTGCCGGTCATGGTGCATCCCGTTCCGTGTCGGTTAATCGCTGTTAACTGTTTTTCAGGTTAATCTGGATTAACCGACTTTGTCCACAGGAGGTGCGTGGTGACCGTCGAGCCCGCGGTGCCGACCCGGCGCGAGCAGCTCAAGCAGCAGCGTCGCAGCGATCTGCTGCGGGCCGGGGGCCGGCTGATCGCCGATCGCGGCTTCGCCGGGGTCCGGCTGGACGATCTCGGCGCCGCGGTCGGGATCAGCGGGCCCGCGGTGTACCGGCACTTCGCCTCCAAGGAGGCGCTGCTCGTCGAGTTGCTCACCGAGGTATCCGAGCGGCTGCTCGCCGGTGGCCGCGCGGTGGCGGGCGGTGGTGCCGAGCCGGGCGCCGCGCTGGCCGCGCTGGTCGACTTCCACCTCGACTTCGCGCTGGGCGAGCCGGAGCTCATCCGGATCCAGGACCGCGATCTGGACGCCGTCCCGCCGGGGCCGCGCCGGGAGATCCGGCGCGCCCAGCGTCGCTACGTCGAGGTCTGGGTCGGCGTGCTGTGCGCGCTGCGCCCCGGCCTCGGTGAGGAGAGCGCCAGGGTGCAGGCGCACGCCGCCTTCGGCCTGATGAACTCCACCCCGCACAGCGCGAGCCGGGCCACCGCCGTCCGTGCCCGGCCGGTGCTCCGCCGCATGGCGCTGGCGGCGCTGGGCGGCTGAGCCGCCCGGGCCGCCTCGGCGGCTCACCGGCGCCGGACGCGCGCGCGAATCGCGCCCGGCGGCCGGATCACCTGGCGCTCCAGCCGCCGTCCATGGTGTAGGAGGCCCCGGTCACCATGCCCGCGTCGGCGGAGGCGAGCCAGCAGACCAGCGCGGCGACCTCCGCCGGCTCCACCAGCCGCTTGATCGCGCTCTCGGTGAGCAGCACCTTCTCCACCACCTCCCGCTCCGGAATCCCGTGCGCCGCCGCCTGGTCCGCGATCTGCTTGTCCACCAGCGGTGTTCGTACGTACCCCGGGTTCACGCAGTTGCTGGTGACCCCGTGCGGCCCGCCCTCCAGCGCCGTGACCTTGGAGAGCCCCTCCAGCGCGTGCTTGGCGGTGACGTAGGCCGACTTGTACGCCGAGGCGCGCAGCCCGTGCACCGACGAGATGTTCACGATCCGCCCGCCACCGCTGTGGTACATGTGCGGCAGGGCCGCTCTGACCAGCAGGAACGGCGCCTCCACCATGAGCGTCATGATCTGCCGGAAGCGCTCCGGCGGGAAGTCCGGGATGGCCGCGACGTGCTGCACCCCGGCATTGTTGACCAGGATGTCGGTCTCCAGCTCCAGCGTCTCCAACGCGGTGACATCGAGCAGGTCGACCGCCCAGGCGGTGCCGCCGATCTCGGCGGCCACCTCCTTCGCCCCGGTCTCGTCGCGGTCCGCCACCGTCACCCGCGCGCCGCGCTCGGCGAGGGCGCGGGCGCAGGCCGCGCCGATTCCGCTCGCCCCGCCGGTGACCAGCGCGGTCTTCCCGGCCAGCGGGCTCATCGCGATCCCGTGGCCGGGCGGCCCACCGCCGCCGTGGCCCGTGCGGAGCCCGCCGCCCCGGCGCGGCCCGTCGCAGCGTCGCTCATCGGGCGGTCACCGCCGTCTTCGCCTCGTCGGCCAGCTGCGCGGCGTCGTCGGCATCGATCTGCGCGAGGTCGGCGCCCCTGGTCTCGCGCGCCACCAGCACCGCGACGGCGGTGATCGCGCAGGCCACGGCCAGGTACACGGCGATCGGCACCGAGGAGTCGAAGGTGTCGAGCAGCCGGACCGCGATGATCGGCGCCAGCGAACCGGCGACGATCGAGGTCACCTGGTAGCCGAGCGAGACGCCGGAGTAGCGCATCCGGGTCGGGAACATCTCCGCCATGATCGCGGGCTGCGCCGCGTACATGAGCGCGTGGAACACCAGCCCGATCACGATGGCGAGCAGCACGACGACGTGGTGCGCGCTGTTCATCATCGGGAAGGCGAAGAAGCCCCAGGTCCCGCCGAGCACCGCGCCGACCAGGTACACCGGCCGCCTGCCGATCCGGTCGCTGGCCCGCCCGACGAGCGGAATCGCTGCGAAGTGCACCGCGTGCGCGATCAGCAGCCACCACAGGATGTCCGAGGTGTCCATGCCGACCTGCACCTTGAGGTAGGTGATCGTGAAGGTGACCACCAGGTAGTACATGATGTTCTCGCCGAACCGCAGCCCCATGGCGGTGAAGACCCCGCGCGGGTACCGCTTGAGCACCTCGACCGCGCTGAACGAGCTGCTCTTCAGCTCCTCGGCCTCCTGCTGCGCCTCCAGGAAGATCGGCGCGTCGGTGACCTTGGTGCGGATGTAGTACCCGACCAGCACCACCACCGCGGAGAGCCAGAACGCCACGCGCCAGCCCCAGGAGAGGAAGGCGGCGTCGGAGAGCGTGCTGGTCAGGGTGAGCAGCACCACGGTCGCCAGCAGGTTGCCCGCGGGCACGCCTGCCTGCGGCCAGCTGGCCCAGAAGCCGCGATCCCGGTTCGGGCTGTGCTCGGCGACCAGCAGCACCGCGCCGCCCCACTCGCCGCCGACCGCGAAGCCCTGCAGGAAGCGAAGCAGCACGAGCAGCGCAGGCGCCCAGTACCCGATCTGCCCGAAGGTCGGCAGGCAGCCCATCAGGAAGGTGGCCGCGCCGACCAGCACCAGGCTGAACTGCAGCAGCTTCTTCCGGCCGTACTTGTCGCCGAAGTGGCCGAACACGATGCCGCCGAGCGGGCGCGCGACGAAGCCGACCGCGTAGGTGACGAAGGCGGCAAGGATGGCGTCCAGCTCGCTGGTGCCCGCCGGGAAGAACACCTTGCTGAACACCAGCGTCGCGGCGGTGCCGTAGAGGAAGAACTCGTACCACTCGACGACGGTGCCCGCCATCGAGGCTGCCACCACCCGCCGGAGGTTGCTCGGTGCGTAGCCGGGATCGCCGGCCGCGCTGCCTACGCTCATCGAAACTCCTTCGTTCACCCCGGCTCGGCTCGCATTGTGACCGGGCGCACACTGAGTGTTTCCTGAGTATTCGTGCGCGAAACCATGCACCGCAATGCCCAGAACCGCACCTCCCATCTGCGAGAATGCAGACATGAATCCGGGTCGGGGCCGGCCGAGCGCCGACGATCTGCTGGTGCTGCTCGCCGTCGGCCGCAGCGGCCGCTTCGTCTCCGCCGCCGAGGAACTCGGGCTGAACCACACCACCGTCTCGCGCCGGATCGCCGCGCTGGAGCACGACCTCGGCGGCCGGGTGCTGAACCGGGTCGCCGGTGGCTGGGAACTCACCGACCTGGGCCGGGAGGCGCTCGGCGCCGCCGAGGCGGTGGACGCGGCGGTGCGCACGCTGAACCGCGGCGGCCAGCACCGGGTGCTGGAGGGCGTCGTCCGGATCTCCTCGACCGACGGGTTCAGCGGCTACCTCGCGGCCCCCGCCGTCGCCGAGGTGCGGCGCAGACACCCGGGCATCTCGGTGGAGCTGGTCACCGCGACCCGCCGCGCCTCGGTGCAGCGCTCCGGGCTGGACCTGGAGGTGGTGGTCGGGCAGCCGCAGGTGCACCGGGCCGAGGCGCTGCGGCTCGGCGAGTACTGCCTGCGGCTCTACGGCTCCCGCGGGTACCTGGCCGAGTTCGGCCGCCCCGGCACCGTCGACGACCTCGCGCGCTACCCGCTGGTCTACTTCATCGACTCCATGCTGCAGGTGGACGACCTCGACCTGGCCCCCGCCGTCGTCCCCACCATGCGCGAATCGGTGAGCTCGACCAATGTCTTCGTGCACGTCGAGGCGACGAGGGCGGGGGCGGGGCTCGGGCTGCTGCCCTGCTTCATGGCCGACCGCCACCCGGACCTGGAGCGGGTGCTCGCCGCCGAGGTCGTGGTCCGGCTCTCGTACTGGCTGGTCGCGCGGCACGAGACGCTGCGCAGGCCGGAGGTCGCCGAGGTGGTCGCCGCCATCCGCGCCCGGGTCGAACACAGCCGCGACGAGTTGCTGGGAAATCTCGGGGACCGTTCCTAGGCTTGCTCGCATGACCTCACTCAGCGATCCCCAGGTCCGCGACTTCCTCGCGCACGGCACCCGCACCGGCAAGGTCGCCTTCGTCGCCTCCGACGGCCGCCCCGTGGTCTCGCCCATCTGGTTCGTCGTCGACGGCGACGAGCTGGTCTTCAACACCGGCCGCGACACCGCCAAGGGCAAAGCCTTCGCCCGCGACCCCCGCATCGCCCTCTGCGTCGACCTCGAGGAGCTCCCCTACGCCTCGGTGCAGATCCAGGGCACCGTCACCCTCTCCGACGACCCCGCCGAGCTGCTCCGCACCGCTACCGAGATCGGTGGGCGCTACATGGGGGCCGAGCGGGCCGAGGAGTTCGGGAAGCGGAACGGGGTTCCCGGAGAGCTGGTCGTCCGGGTGCGCCCCACCAAGATCATCGCCCACTTCGACGCCACCGCATAGGCCGAGCTGGCATTCCAGCACCGCGGTGCGTTCGGCTGCGGCGACGGGCGCGAGCGAGTGCGTCTCTACACTGCCCCGCATGACAGTCCACTTCATCGGCGCGGGCCCGGGGGCGGCGGACCTGCTGACGGTGCGGGCGGTGGAGCTGCTGCGGAGCAGCCCGGTCTGCCTGTACCCGGGCAGTTACCTGGACCCGGCGGTGCTGGCGCACTGCGCGCCGGAGGCGGAGCTGGTGGACACCCAGCGCCTGGATCTGGATGCCATCGTGGCGAAAATCAGCGCGGCGCACGACGGGGGCAGTGATGTGGCCCGGTTGTGCTCGGGCGACCCGTCGGTGTACTCCGCGCTCACCGAGCAGGCGCGCAGGCTGGACCGGCTGGGGATCCCGTGGGACGTGACCCCCGGCGTCCCGGCGTACGCGGCGGCCGCGGCGGCGCTCGGCGCCGAGCTCACCGTGCCGGAGCTGGCGCAGTCGGTGGTGCTCACCCGCGCGCAGGCGCGCTCCACCGCCATGCCGGAGCGGGAGCGGCTGCGGAGTTTCGCGGCGACCGGGGCGACGCTCGCGCTGCACCTCGCGATCACGAGGACGAGGGAGCTGGCGGCGGAGCTGGCGGCGGAGTACGGCCCGGACTGCCCGGCCGCGGTGGTCTACCGGGCCAGCCAGCCGGACCAGCTGATCCTGCGCGGCACCCTGAGCGATATCGCCACCCGGGTCGAGGGGGCCGGGCTGCGGCAGGCGGCGGTGATCCTGGTCGGCCGGGCGCTGGCGCCCGCGGTCGAGTGCGTGCAGTCACACCTCTACGACCCGGGCCGCGCCCGGCTGTGAGCCGGGCGGCATCCGATCGGCTATCGATCCCGCTGTGAGCCGGATAACACCCGCGACCAGCCGTTGCAGCCCACTGAACGCCGCGCACCCGCCCGGCCGGGGCGAATAGGTGATTGCTATCTGCGGTGTTCGGGTATTGGTTGGTCGGGCACTCGCCGCGACGGTAGATTGGATCGGTGGTCAGCAGCGAGATCGATGCGGTGGAGGCGTTCGCGCCCGTGTAACGGGCGCACCGGGGCAGACAGATATTGCCTACGAAGATTATTGCCTGATTGAGATGAAACTGGATCCGGAGACGGAAGGCGCCCCGCGGTGACGGGTGGGCGCCTCTTCGGGTGCCGTCGGGGAGCGCTCACGCGGTGTTCCGGAAGCGAGGTTACGGTTGGACCGGCTGGATTTCGGCGGAAACGACGAAACTGGTGACACTCGGGGAGATGCCGTCGAGTACTTCCCGCTTTCGCCTGCTCAGCTGGGCATTTGGTACGCGCAGCACGTCGACCCGCAGGTCCCCGTCACGATCGCGCAGTACGTCGATCTGCACGGCGACCTCGACCCCGAGCTGCTGCTGCAGGTCAGCATCCGCGCCTCGCTGGAGACCGGCTCCGGCTACCTCCGGATCATCGAGCGCGACGGCGAGCCGCTGCAGGGCGTCGATCCCTCGCTCTCCTCCGAGCAGGAGTACGTCGACCTGCGCGGTGCCGAAGACCCGGAGGCGGCCGCCGCGGAGTGGATGCGCGCCGAGTACTCGCGCCCGCTGGACATCGTCGCGGACCGGCTGATCAAGACCGCCGCGCTGCAGCTCGGCGAGCACCGCTGGTACTGGTACACCCGGATCCACCACATCGCCCTCGACGGCCTCGCCGCCACCAACTACGTGGCCAGGATCGCCGAGCTCTACACCGCCGAGACGCGCGGCGAGGAGCCCGCCGCCGCCAAGGCCACCCCGCTGCGCACCCTGTACGACGCCGAGATCGCCTACCGGGACAGCTCCCGCTTCGACTCGGACCGCGAGTACTGGGCCGCGCGGGTCGCAGGCCTGGAGGAGGGGACCAGCCTCACCGGGCGCTCCGCCCCGCCGTCGGCGCTGAACAACGTGGCGAGCGCCGCGCTCACCGACGAGCAGGACGATCTGCTCGCCGCCGCCGTCGCCAAGCACGACAACACCCCGGCCGGGCTGCTCATCGCCGCCTTCGGCGCCTACCTGGCCCAGCTCACCGGCGCCGAGGACGTCATCCTCAGCCTCCCGGTGACCGCGCGGACCACCGCCGCCATGCGCCGCGCGGGCGGCGTGACCTCCAACATCGTGCCGCTGCGGCTCGCCGTCGGATACGACAGCACGGTGGCCGACCTGCTCAAGCGGGTCCAGGTCGAGGTCTCCGGCGCGCTCCGGCACCAGCGCTACCGGCACGAGGACATCCGCCGCGACGCGGCAGGCGACGGCATGGTGACCACGGAGTTCTTCGGGCCGTGGGTCAACATCATGCTGTTCCACAGCGAGATCGTGCTCGGCGAGATGACCGGCCGGTTGAACGTGCTCTCCACCGGCAGCATCGAGGATCTGGGCGTCAACTTCTACCAGTCCACGACCGGTAGCCACACGCACATCGACTTCGAGACCAACCCGAATCTCTACAGCTCCGACGAGGGCCGTACGCACCACGGGCGATTCCTGGAGTTCTTCCAGCGATTCCTCGCCGCGGACGCCGACACCGAGGTCTGGAGTCTGCCCGCGACCACCGCCGAGGAGCGGGAGCGGACGCTGGTCGAGTGGAACGACGCCGAGCAGGACGTTCCGACGACGACGCTGGTCGCGTTGCTGGACGAGCAGATCGCGCGCACTCCGGAGCGAACGGCGTTGCGGTTCGAGGGGACGAGTCTGTCCT
>NZ_JBHSAX010000010.1:0-104660 GCF_042650385.1 Nocardia jiangsuensis | reverse complement strand
CGCCGACGTCCATCAAGCCCTGCTCAGCCTCGCCTGCTCGATGATCTGCCTACGCCGACTCATTCTGAACTGACCAGTTAGACGTGACGCGCCGCGACGCGCGACCCGAGGTAGGGCGATGTCTTCCCCTGCAACGGGCGAGCCGCAAGTTCCGGCCGGTTCTGGCGCAGCCCGGCGCAGGGGCGTGGTCGTGGTAACAGGATGTTTTCGCGGTCGAGGCGGTCGAGGCGGTCGAGGCGGTCGAGGCGGCTAGCCGGATTGCGTTCGGCACCTCTGCGATTTCGCCACAGCCCTTCGACTGGCGGCCCATGGTGTGCGGCCACGGCTTCCAGTCCCGCATCGCGGACTCCGACTACCGGGACACCCTCGCCGGTTACGTCCTCAACTCCGACGCCGCGGACTACCGCAGCGAGCAGCGTCTCGAGGCACTCGAGCTCAAGGTCGACCGGCTGCTCGAGGCCCAGGAAGGAAAGATCTGATGTTCCGCACCAAGCTCCCCGAGCCCGCCCTGGTCCGCTCGGTCCTCGTCGCCCTCACCGGCGTCATCGCCTTCCTGATCGGCCGGCAGATCGACACCGGCTGGATCGACGCGATCCTCGCCCTCTACGGCCTGCTCACCCCCGTGCTCGCCGGGATCCTCATCCGGCCCGCGGTCACCCCGATCGCCCGCCCATCGGCGGGGCGATGAATGACGCAGAGCTGGCTCAGCCGCGAGCTTGTCCAGGCCCTCGGCGCCGCCGCAGCCACCGTGATCGGCGCCGTCACCGCCTGGCAGGCGCGTGAAGTCACCAAACTCCGCTCCCGCGTGGAGATCCCCGAGGCCCAGGCCGTCGACGACAAGCTGCGCTTCCGCGACGCCCTGCGATTGATCCGCGCCCTCCAGCAGCACATCGACCAGCTCCGCGGCTTCCTGCGCGTGCACGTTCCCGGGCAGGAACCGCCGGCCGCGCGCTACGAAATTCCCCAGTCGCTCCGCGACGAACTCTGAACTATCGCGACCCATAACTGAATCGGGCAGATCTCGGCACCGGGGCCCTCCGCCATGACCTCCACGACCACGGAGTACGGCGGAGGGGCCCTTTGCGTGCTTCGCAGGTCACTGCGCCCGCCTGACACCCGAGGTGAGCCATGACCACACCTACTACGAGCCGCGTGAGCCCGGATTCCTGGATTCACGAACGTGCCGACTGGATTCGGGCCGCCACACCGGCACTCGAAGCCGACGGTGAGCCGAGCAACGGGCGGGCCGGCGAGCGATCACGAGTCCACGATTTCTACAACATGACCCCGCGGTCGGCGGCGCGCGCACTCGAGCGGATCGCCGCGAGCCGGGAGATGATCCAGAACAACACACCGCCGGTCGTTCTGCAGCCGATCGCGGTGCGTCCTGTCGGCCTGGAAGCTGAGCTGGGCGGTGGCGGTGGTAGTCCGAAATCGAATGCGCCCGCGACCACACCGCCTCCTAAGCCCGTGCAGCCGGGGGTGACAACTCCGTCCACACCGGCGCCGCCTGCTAAATCTCCCGTGCAGCCGGGAGTCACGACCCCGTCCACGACGGCGCCACCGGCCAAGTCGCCGGTTCAGCCGGGAGTCACGACCCCGTCCACACCGGCGCCACCTGCGAAATCTCCCGTGCAGCCGGGGGTGACGACACCCGCCGCCCTCGAGCCCGAGCGTGACCCGCTGCTGGCAGCAGATGGCCCGAACCGCGATCCGCTGCCCATGCCATCGACCGTCGGCCGAGAAGCAGGTGTGCCCTGGATCGAGCAGCGCGACAGGGGGGTCACCGTGCAGTACACGATCCTCGAGGGCAACAACGGCGACTCCGTCGACGCGGTGGTCAGGGACGGCGGAGGCAACGAGATCTCCCGGGCCCGGATCGTCACCATCGACGCCACCGGCAGATACAAGAGGTGGCAGAACGACGCCACGGGCAGCGCCTCCTACTTCGAGTCGGGCGCACCCGAGGTGGTGGGCTACGGCCAGCACTTCGCCCCCGGCACATCCACGAGCGGACGACCGACCTCGGAGTTCGAGACCTCACCCGATCTGACCCGGGTCCGCACCGTGACCTACGGCGACGAAGGCCGACGCCAGTTCACCGATATCGGCTCCCGTAACGCGGCCGGCTCCTACAACAACGTCCACATCGACAACTACGGCAACACCGTCGAAACCACCGCCACCCCGGACGGCTCCGGCGGGGTGAACAGCAGATTCACCGGCATGGTCGACAGCGCGGGCAACGGCTGGCGCACCGCCACCGACATCGATGGTCAGGACTGGACGGTCACCACCGACAGCCAGGGCCGCTCCATCATGATGCGCACCCAACGCGCCGACGACGGCGTACACCACTTCCGTCTCGACCACACCGGCCTCACCGAGGAGTTCCGCGGCAAACCCGGCCAGTGGTGGCGCTCGACGACCTCGCCTTCGGGCTGGACGACGATACAGCTCAACGATTCGACCAGGATTCACCTCGACCGCGACGGCAACGAGATCGGACGCAACAATCGCCCGGCACCCCCGCTGTGGGAACAGTTCGGAATGGGCGCCGCCGACAGCGCGGTCGGGATGGTCTACGGCATCGGTGCCCTGTCGGGAATCACCAACTCCATCAACGACATCGGCCGCATGTTCGGGAAGAACCCCGACCTCATGACCCGCGAGGAGGCCCTGCAAGGTCTCGGCGAACAAGTCTGGAACGTCGGTGCCGCAGGAGCGACCGCCCTGGGCACCACCGTCTGGGAACTCGGCGCCGCCTCGCTGGGGAACCAGAACTGGGCAGACGCGTTCGACAAGACCCGACGCGCGATCGGCAACGCGTACAACGAACAGTCCAAGCTGGTCATCGGCACCGACTGGTCCGGATACAGCGACCACTCCGCCTACACCCTCGGTCAAGCCGCCTTCGGTGTCGGAACATTCCTGCTTCCAAGCAGAGGCCTCGGTGGTGCCGGGAAAGCCGGACGAGGTGCGGGCGGCGGTAGCCGAGGTGCAGGAGTTGCCGCAGCCGCGAATCGCGTCAGCGACGTACTCGCACGGATTCATCACGGGGCAAGCGCCTTGTACAGTGATTTTCGAACCCCTGCGGCCCAGTTCACTAAATGGCCGGAAAATGCACGCAAGGTGGTCGTCGGCGAGGTTCGCTTCTGGGGGCAGGTTGCAAATGAGGTCACCAGTACGGCTCGGATTGCAGTTAACAGGTTCGCGAGCCACGAAATTGCCATTTCGAGTGGCGGAATGGCGCCTGTTCGTTTTGCGATGGCCGACTCGACGGCATCGCTCGGTGCGAGCGCAGGAAGGGGTCGATCCGGTTCGGGTGCGGCGAGTTCACGCCGCAGGAAGCCCATTCCTCCCGGCGTGAACAGGCTGCCGAGCGGTCGACTACCGGCGAACTATGAACATGCAGGGAAGAACTATCCTGCAAGTAAACTTCCGGCAGACCTTCAAACTAAATATCCCAAAGGCGTCGACTTCACCCCGGACGGCTTCCCGGACTTTTCTCCATACGCTATACATACGGTCCGCTTCCCAGCGCCGGGGTTTCGCGGCAACAACGGATCGGACTTCACCGCCGCGAACCAGTTGGCGGGCTTGCGGAGGCAGCCTCGCGGATACACTTGGCATCACCATCAGGACGGATATACTATGCAGTTGATTCCTATGGATCTCCACGCCAATGTTCGCCACGCCGGTGGTGTTGCGATAAAGAAAGGTCCTTGAGAAATTTATGGAAGAGCTCTTCGAGGAGGCTTATCCTCCTGTTTCTGAAAACGAAATCGCTGAGTTCGAATCGGAAGTCGGGCACCGTCTACCCGAAGAATATCGCGACTTGCTCGGTCGATCCGATGGAGGCGATATTCTGGACAATGATCGAGCATTGGTTTCGATCTTCGGAATAGCCAAGGATCTCCCAAATTGGCTGAGTGTCCGGTCTCATTTGGAGTGGTATGCGGGTCGTATACCCGACTGGCTTTTTCCGGTGGGAGGCGACGCGTACGGCAATCTATTCGCGATCTCGCTGCGAATCTCTGATTCGGGCACGGTGTGGTTCTGGGATCACGAAGAGGAAGCGGGCGAAGGAGAGGATCCGACAGACGGGAACCTCACCTGCGAGGGCAAGACATTCAATGAGTTCCTGGCGGGTCTCGTTCCTCTGTGTGAATGACGGCGACCTTGTGAAGAATGATTCCAAGCGACTTTAGCTATAGTGGGCCTGCGGGAGAGCTATGAATAGTTTGATAGTGCAGCGAAGGAGGACGCGAATCTAACGCCGAAGAAGGTGGCAGCCGGATTAGAATCGGTAAGCCTTAGAGTAAGGAATATTCACGCACTCCACCGCGCCGCGGTCAGATGTGCTTGATCCGGACGGTGACGACGAACTCCCCCTGTTCAAACGCGTGCGGAAAAGGCTGGGGCCTGTCGATGTCAACACCGTGTACGGATTCGTGCCGGCCCCAGCGCTCGGAGGTGCGATGTTGCCGGAGAATGTCGAGATATTGGATGCGGAAGTGCACCTGCAAATTTTGAGCGAGCTCACGCCGCGGGTACTCATGGGGAGAAACCCCTACCTGTAGTGGTCAGGAAGTCGGCGTGGTTCGGCCGAGTGGGTGAATGGGCCGTGGCATCGTCGCCGCCTCGTACGGCGCTGCCGAACCAGGGTTGAGGCAGATTCGGCTGGACTCGTGTTGTGACTGCTGATGCGGGTAATGAGTCACCCGACCCGGACGAAGGTCGCCGGATACCCACTGGCCCCGTTCGGAATGGCCGCCGCCACCTCTGCGGTCTGTACGACCCCCATCCCATCGGTTGCCCGTGCTCGCAATGTGTGTGGCCCGGAAGTGGCGTTCCACTCGTACACCCACTGTCGCCAGGTATCCACGGACACGTCGGCGGCAAGTCGGGCCTGCTCCCACGGCCCATCGTCGACCTGAACCTCGACCGCGGCGATCCCGCGATGCTGCGCCCACGCCACCCCGGCGACCGACACCCGCCCCGGCTTCAACCGAGCACTCGCCGCGGGCGTATCGATCCTGGTCCCGGTCTTGATCGGCCCCTCGGCGGCCCAGCCGAGCTTGGTCCAGTAGGCGGTGGCCCGGTCGAACCGGGTGACCTCCAGTTCGGTGACCCACTTGGTGGCGGAGACGTAGCCGTAGAGCCCAGGCACCACCAGCCGCGCCGGATACCCGTGCGCCACCGGAAGCGGCTCCCCGTTCATGCCGATGGCGAGCAGCGCGTCCCGCCCGTCGGTGAGCGCGCCGAGCGGGCTCCCCGCGGTCCACCCGTCGGCGCTGTGGGAGAGCACCATGTCGGCGCCGGGCAGCGGCCTCGCCTCGGCGAGCAGCGCGTCCAGCCGGTAGCCGAGCCAGCGCGCGTTGCCGATCAGGTCGCCGCCGACCGGGTTGGAGACGCAGGCGAGCGTGGTCAGCCGCTCGACCGCGGGGCGGCTCGCGAGATCGCCCCAGCGCAGGGTGATCTCGCGCTCGACCATGCCGTGGATGCGCAGTGACCAGTCCTCGATGGATACCTGCGGGACGGTGATCGCGGTGTCGATGCGGTAGAAGTCGGCATTCGGGGTGAGGTACGGGGTGATTCCCGGGGTGCGCAGATCGGCGCCGAACGGCGTGTCCGGCAGGGGTTCCCGCGGCGGCGGCAGCGCGATTCCGGCGCGCTCACCCGAGACGTCCGCGCGCAGCGCTCCCAGCGCGCGCCCCGCCAGCCCCGCCACGATCCCCGCGCCCGTCGCCAGCGCGAGCCCGCGCAGCACCCGCCGCCGCTCCGCAAACCGTGCCGAGCTGCCGGCGGTCTCGCCCGCAACCACCCGGCCCGGCCGCTCGCGCACCGGGGCGCCGACCGCCCCGGCTTCGCCTGTCGGCTCGCCACCGGCGACACCGCTGTCGCCGCCGCCGGTCGTTCGCAGTCTGTCGACTGCCCACAGCAGCACCCAGATCCCCGCGGCGACCCCGACCACGGTCGGCACCGCCGCGAATACCCCCGCCGCGGCGACAGCGAGCCAGGCCACCCCGACCCCGAGCACCGCCAGGACAACGGCCCCGGCCCGCCCGAGCACCCCGGCGACAGCCGAAACGAGCACCGCCACCACCAGCATGGAGATGACGAGCACCCCCTTGTCGGCGGTCCCGAACGTCTCGATGGCCCACTCGCGGAGCCCGCGCGGCGCGTGCTCGACCACCGCGTCCCCGAGCACCCGCAGCGGAGAGCCCTCCTGGTTCAGCACGCCGGCGAGCAGCTCCGCCGTTCCCAGCGTCACGACTCCGGCGGCGATCCCGGCGGCGGCCCGCGCAATCATTCCCCGACTGTACGCAGGAGAAGGAAAGCGCCGCCGCCGGAAAGTTCCGGCGACGGCGCTGTTCACAGAATCGTCAGGAGTAGATCTTCTCCACCTCGGTGGCGAACTCCTTCATGACAACGGCCCGCTTGAGCGACATCTTCGGCGTGAGCTGCCCGCCCTCCTGGGTCCAGTCCACGTCGAGCACCTTGATCTTCCTGATCTGCTCGGCCTTGGAGACCTTCTTGTTCGTCTCCGCGATCGCCGCGTCGATCTCGGCGATCAGGTCGGGATTCTCGGCGAGCTTGGCCACCGGCGTGTCGGCGGGCAGCCCGTTCCGCTCGGCCCAGCCGGGCAGCGCCTCCGGGTCCAGCGTGACCAGCGCGGCGATGAACGGCTTGCCGTCGCCGACCACCATGACCTGGCTGATCAGCGGGTGCGCGCGCAGCGTGTCCTCCAGCACGGCGGGGGAGACGTTCTTGCCACCGGCGGTGACGATGATCTCCTTCTTCCGGCCGGTGATGGTGACGAAGCCGTCGCCGTCGATGGCGCCGAGGTCGCCGGTCTTGAACCAGCCGTCGACGAAGGCGTCCTCGGTGGCCTCGGAGTTGCCCCAGTACCCGCTGAAGACGACCGAGCCCTTGAGCAGCAGCTCGCCGTCCTCGGCGATCTTGGCCGCGTGGCCCTCGATCGGCCGCCCGACCGAACCGACCCGAATGTGCTCGGGGGTGTTCACGGTGACCGCCGCGGTCGACTCGGTGAGGCCGTAGCCCTCGTAGATGGTGACGCCGACACCGCGGAAGAAGTGCCCGAGCCGCGCGCCGAGCGGCCCGCCGCCGGAGACCGCGGCCTCGCAGCGCCCGCCGAGCGCGGCCCGCAGCTTGCTGTAGACCAGCTTGTCGAAGACGGCGTGCTTGGCCTTGAGCACCAGGCCCGCGCCGCCCTTCTCCTGCGCCTCGGACCACTCGATGGCGGTCGCCGCGGCGGCGTCGAAGATCTTGCCCTTGCCGCCGTCGTGCGCCTTCTGCTTCGCGCTGTTGAAGACCTTCTCGAACACGCGCGGCACCGAGAGGATGAAGTGCGGCTGGTACGCGCCGAACTGCTCGACCAGGGTGGTCCAGTCCGCGGTATGCGCCACGACCACCTTCGCGTCGAATGCGGCGAGCGCGACCGCGCGGGCGAAGACGTGCGCCAGCGGCAGGAACATGAGGGTCTTCTTGCCCTCGGTCACGTACTTGCCGAGCGCGATCCGGTCGGACTGCGATTCGGCGTAGAGGTTGGCGTGCGTGAGCATGACGCCCTTGGGCCGCCCGGTGGTGCCGGAGGTGTAGATCAGGGTGGCGGGCGAGGCCGCGTTCACCTGCTTGCGCCGCTCGTGCACCGCGTCGTCGGCGAGCTCGGCGCCGCGGGCGGTCAGCGTGTCGATCGCACCGCCGTCGATCTCCAGCGTCTCGCGCAGGTCAGGCAGCGCGCCGTCGGCGATCTCGTCGATCACCGCGCGGTGCTTGGCGTTCTCGATCACCAGCAGCTTGGTGGCGGAGTCCTGCAGGATCCAGGTGGCCTGCTCGGCGGCCGAGCTGTCGTAGATCGCGACGGTGCAGCCGCCGGCGGCCCAGATGGCGAAGTCGAGCACGGCCCACTCGTAGCGGGTCGCGGCCATGATCGCGACCCGGTCGCCGAGCTCGACGCCGGAGGCGATCAGCCCCTTCGCCACCCCGGTGACCGTCGTCGCGAACTCCGCCGCCGTCACGTCACGCCAGGTGTTCGTGCCGTTCGGGACGTTGAAGACCACCACGTCGGGCGTCCGCTCGGCGTGCCGGAAAACGTTGTCGGAATTGTTCGCGTCGTCCGGAATTCGGTAGGAAGCCGGGACTTCGAACTCTCGCATCAGTGCCCTTCCACGTGGGTTTACTCGCCAGTAATCTACGACACCCCGGGCGGGCAGGTGAGCTCGGCCACCGCTTCGGCGCCGAGCGAGCAGCAAGCCACCCGGTCTGCTGGAACCGCTGCCGCTATCCTAGTTCCCGCAGGTCGGCCGGGTGTAGTGCGTCACTCAGGAATTCGGCCATTTCAGACAGTACGGCGGCGGCGGGGCCGACCAAACCGGCCTGCAGCTGCGCCACGTGCCAGAGCCCGCGGGTCTCGGTGAACCGCACGTGCACGCCTGCCCCGCGCAGCGCCTCGACCAGCTCGACGCACTGCGGGTGCAGCAGCTCGCTCTCGTCCACCTGGACGTAGGTGGGTGGCAGCGCGTGCAGCACGCCGGTGAGCGGGGCGTAGCCGAGGTCGGCGCCGTCGGCGGCGCCCAGGTAGGCGGCCGCGCAGAGCCGTGACCACGGCTTGCTGATCACCAGGTCGCGGTTGCGCTCCGGGATCGCGTTCGGGTCGGTCCAGGGCGCGATCAGTCCGAGCGCGCCCGGGGTGATCCCGTGGTTCGCGATCAGCCGCTGGGCCAGCGCGAGCGCGAGCCCGCCGCCCGCGGAGTCGCCGGAGACGGCGATCCGCTCCGGGCGGTAGCCGTGCTTGGCGACCAGCTCGAGGAAGGCGGCCTCGGCGTCGTCGAGCCCGGCGGGCAGCGGGTGCTCCGGGGCCAGCCGGTAGTCCAGCGCGTACACCGGGCACTCCGCGGCGCGGGCGAGCCGGGCGCCGAGCGAGCGGTGCGTGGCCAGCGAGCCGACCACGTAGCCGCCGCCGTGCAGGTAGAGGATCGCCCCCGCCTCGGTGTCGGTCGGGGTGGCGGTGACGGTGAGCCGCTCGGCGGGCCGCCCGGCCAGCCGGATCTTGCGGACCACCGTGCCCGCGGGAAGCAGCTGCGCGTGCGACGAGATGTCGAGCAGCTTGCGCTGCACCGGGAACGGCAGCCTGGCGTGCAGCGACGCCCAGTAGAGCGGGGTGAGGATGGCCCGCGCCACCGGGAGCGGCAGGTTCAGTTCCCGCATGTCGCTCACTGCAGGACGCCGCGCTGCGCCCGCGCGGAGATCCGCTGGTAGCCGGAGGCGGTGACGCGCACGAACAGGTCGAGCAGCTTGGCCTCCCAGCCGATCAGCACCCGGCCGTGGCCCTTGCGCACGCCCTCGGTGATGGTCTCGGCGGCCATCTCGGGGGTGTGCATGGCGAGCTTCTTGTCGAAGAGCGAGGCCGCGTTGGTGCCGTCGACGTTCTCCGCGTAGGTGGCGTTGCGGGCCACCGCGGTCTTGATGCCGCCCGGGTGCACGCAGGTCACCTGCACCGGGTGCTTGCCGAGCAGCATCTCCTGGCGCAGTGACTCGGTGAAGCCGCGCACCGCGAACTTGGCGGAGTTGTAGGCGCTCTGGCTCGGCACCGCGATCAGCCCGAACAGGCTGGAGACGTTGACGACGTGGCCGTCGCCGGACTCCAGGAGCATCGGCAGGAACGCCTTGGTGCCGTTCACCACGCCCCAGAAGTCGACGTCCATGATCCGCTCGATGTCCTTGAACCCCGAGTGCAGCACGTCGCCGTGGTAGGCGATGCCGGCGTTGTTGTAGATCTGGTGCACCACGCCGAAGTGCGCCTGCACCGCGTCGGCGTAGAGCAGCACGGCCTCGCGCTCGGAGACGTCGAGCCGGTCCGACTTGACCTGCGCGCCCAGCGCCTCGCAGCGCCGGACCGTCTCGGCCAGCCCCTCGGTGTCGATGTCGGAGAGCGCGAGCTCGGCCCCGCGCCGGGCGAGGTTCTCGGCCAGCGCCCGCCCGATGCCGGAGCCGGCGCCGGTGATCACACAGACCTTGCCGGTGAAGTACGCGTCTTTACTGCTCACTGCGGTACCACTGCTTTCTGATCTGCCGCGGCCCTCGTTGTGGAGTAGGCCTCGACGTCGAACTTCTTGGTCTGGCTGCGGAAGCGGAAGGTGAAGTCCGGCCACAGCGTGGTGTTGTTGCCGTGTTTGTCCAGGTACCAGCTGGCGCAGCCGCCGGTGTTCCAGACCGTGCCCGCCAGCTTCTGCTGCAGCTCGGCGTTGTAGCTCTCCTGCGCGTCCCGGCGCACCTCGACCGTGCGCAGCCCCTGCCCGGCCACCGCGCCGAGCGCGTCCGCCACGTAGTTGATCTGCGACTCGATCATGTAGACCATCGAGGTGTGGCCGAGCCCGACGTTCGGGCCGACCAGGAAGAACAGGTTCGGGAAGCCGGCGATCGCGGCGCCCTTGTAGGCCTGCTGGCCCTGCTGGTCGAAGACCTCGGAGAGGGTGCGGCCGTCCGGGCCGACGATGGCGTTGTAGGTCGGCGAATCGGTCACGTGGAAGCCGGTCGCCACGATCAGCGCGTCGATCTCGCGCTCGGTGCCGTCCCTGGTGACGATGGAGTTCGCCTTGATCTCGGCGATGCCGTCGGTGATGACGTCGACGTTGTCGCGGTCCAGCGCCGGGTAGTAGTCGTTCGAGATCAGCATCCGCTTGCAGCCGATCCGGAAGTTCGGGGTCACCTTCGCGCGCAGCGCCGGGTCGGAGATCTCCCAGCGCAACTTGGCGCGGGCGATCAACTCGAAGATATTCATCAGCGCGGGGAACTTGGCCAGCCCGACCACCTGGGTCTCCCGCGCGGCGTAGATGCCGGCCCTGGAGAGCCGCTGCGCGCCGGGGATGTGCTTGAAGGCCAGCTTCTCCAGCGTGGTGTACGGCCGGTCGAAGCGGGGCAGCAGCCAGGGCGCGGTGCGCTGGTAGACGTCCAGGTGCGCGACCTTCGGGGCGATCGTAGGCACGATCTGGATGGCCGAGGCGCCGGTGCCGATGATCGCGACCCGTTTGCCGGTCAGGTCGGCGTCGTGGTTCCAGCGGGCCGAGTGGAAGATCTCGCCCTCGAAGTCGTTGATGCCCTTGATGTCGGGGAGCGCGGGCTCGCAGAGCGCGCCGACCGCGGAGACCACGGTGTCGGCGGTGAAAGAGCCCTTGCTCGACTCGATGTCCCAGCGGGCGGTCTCGGCGTTCCAGCGCACCGAGGTGACATCGCAGTCGAAGACATGCTTGTCCAGAACGCCGTACTTCTCGGCGACGCCGCGGATGTACTGCTGGATCTCGCCCTGCTTGGAGAACGAGCGTGTCCAGTCCGGGTTGAGCGCGAAGGAGTACGAGTACAGGTGCGACGGCACGTCGCAGGCGGCGCCCGGGTACGTGTTGTCCCGCCAGGTGCCGCCGACCTCGCTGCCCCGCTCCAGCACCAGGTAGTCGTCGCGCCGCTGCTGCTTCAGCTTGATCGCGAGCCCCAGCCCGGCGAATCCGCTGCCGACGACGATGGTGCGCACGTGCCGCCGCTCGACACCCTTGTCTGTAACCTTGCGACTCATGTAACCGAGAGTACGAGGTTATTGAGCAGCAGTCAACAGTATTGAGCATCGGTCAGTAGGATGAGCCCGGTGAAGAGCAGAAGCCAAGGGGAGAGCGCGAAACGTGTCCGATTGAGCCCGGACGAGCGGCGCCTGCAACTCATCACCCTCGGCGCCCGCATGCTCGGCCAGCGCGCCATCGAGGACATCTCGGTCAGCGAGATCGCGGAACAGGCAGGCATCTCCCGCGGCCTGCTCTTCCACTATTTCCCGACCAAGCAGGACTTCCACCTGGCGATCGTCCACCACGCCAACGCCGAGCTCCTCGAGCGCGTCACCCCCGAGCCCGGGCTCGGCATCTACGCCAAACTGCGCGACTCCATCGAGCGCTACATCGACTACGTCAGCGAGAACCGCACCTCGTACGCCGCGCTCCTCCGCGGGCCCACCAGCATGAGCCCGGAACTCGCGCCGCTGGTCGACCAGACGCGCGACGCCATCATCGGGATCATCCTGGCCGAGGCGCCGGTGCACATCGGCGAAGCGGAGCGGCCGCGGTTGCTGCTCGGGATGCGGGGGTGGATCGCGTTCGTCGAGGAGACGACGTTGACCTGGCTGCGCACGGATGCGGTTTCCCGCGAGGAGCTGATCGAGTTGCTGGTGGATTCGCTGGTGGCGTTCGCTTTTTCGTTGAGTCCGGGGTTGGGGGAGGCGTTGCGGGGAGAGGTCAGTCCGACCACAGCGGTGTGATCGGGCGGCGCTCCCACAGCGCCACCGGCACGGACGGCGGGCGGATCTTGTGCCAGCGTGCGAATTCCGCGCCGCCGTCGCCGGTCGTCACCGCGTGGAAACGGGCGTCCAGTCGGCGCAGCGCGGACTCCAGCTTGTGCCTGGTCACGGCAGGCGCCGAACTCAGGACCTCAGCGAGCGTCGATCGTGAGATCAGGTCATCGACGTACTCGTCGATGAGGTAGTGGCCCGCGTTGTTCTCCATGCGCTGGATCAGCCGCTCCCAGGTGCGGAACCGCTTCTCGACGCTGTAGACCGGGGACTGCAGCCGGTCGCGGCGGCCTTGGGGCAGTCTGCTGCGCTCGAGCTCGAGGCGGGCAATATCGATCTGCGCGACGTACGCCAGTTCGTCGGGATCCAGAGAACTCCAGAGTTCGGCCGTCAGCTCGGCGGGAAGAGGCAACCCTCTACTCCTATTCATTGAGCAGTCTCTCGAAGTACTCGTGTCCCTCGCTGGGCTGGAAGTATGTTCCGCCATCGCCCTCTCGGATTGCCACCGTGCCGGTTTCGTCGTCCCACCAGGCCATTCGAGGGTTTCCGCCGGGAGAGTCCGGAGCTGATAGCCCGGCCCTCCCATGATGTCTTCCACATATTCCGGGAGGTCGGCATCCGGGACACCGGGGATGGACCTGTCACCGGCGTACTCGACGATGCGGTCGGCCACGACCTCCCGGGGAAGCTTGAACCCATCGGGTGTCGCGGAATTGCCCGCACCGCCGTCCTCGTCATCGGTGAGGACGTGCATCGCGATGATGGAAGCCAGGCCGCTCGTCATCTCCGTCAAGCTCGGCACCCCGTCGAACGCCTTGACGACGCCGACCGCACCGGCGGCGGCCACCGCGAGCCCGACCGCGCGAATGAGATTGCTGGCCTGGTAGACGTCGCGAATGGTGTTCGCGGTATTCGCCACGATCGCGGTGACTCCGCCCGCACCCGCCGCCGCGCTGCCGCCGAGGGTGAAGAAGAAGGCGGCCGCCGCGGCGGCGACCGTGAGACCGACCGCCCACTTGGCCGAGGTCACCGCGGATTCGATGTCGCCCCGCACCGCGACCGTCGCCGCGTGATATTCGCTGACCGGGGTGGCCAGCGCGAGCGACGCGGTGCGCAGATCGTCCGCTGCCTTGCGCACCGACTCGATGTGCTCGCGGATCGGCGCCAGGTTCTCGTCGGGCATCGGCTCGAGCAGGCCGGCGATGGCGGCTACCCGGGCGCCCGCATTCGCGATGATGTCGTGGTTCGAGAATGTTCTCCAGGCCGTGGCTGCCTGCTCCAGCTTGTCGACGTCGCCGTTGGGGAGTTTGCCGAATTCCGCCACGATCGTCGTCAGCAGGCTCTCGAAGATGTCGACGTCGTCGGGGTGCCGGGACAGCCCCGGCCCGTTGTCGGCAACCGAGGTGGGGATCGTGATGTGGCAGAGGTCGACTTCGCCGGCCGCCGGACGCGCGGGCGCCGGATTGCTGCGGTTCGCGATGCCGTGGTTGTAGCCGAAAGCGGAGAGCAGCCGGGAGCATCACCCGCCATACCCGCGGACTGGTTCTTGATCACCGCGTGCAGCGGGGCGTCCGCTTGTCGAATCTCACCGGCCAGGTCGTGGCACTTCTGAGCGGCGTCGTAGTACACCTGCCAGTCGACGGTCTGACTCATCCGCCGTTGACCATCCGCCGATTCAGGTCGTTGGCCCGGGTGTAGCGGGTGTGCATGGTGCGCGCGCGGCATCACTCATATCGCGGAGACCTGTGACGAATTCCCTGGCGCCGGCGGACCACCGGCGGTGTGCGTCAAAATAGGCGGCGGCCGCGACGCCTTCCCAGCCGGTGCCGGTCAGGGTGGCGATCCGGTCGTCGACTTCGTCGAGGTTGTCGGCGATGAAGGTGGCGAGCGCGGAGACGCGGGTGACGATGTTGTCGAGTTCTTCGAGGTCGACCGAGAACTGGGAGCCCACTACATATTCAGCAGGGTCGTGGAATCCGACTCCTGTTTCTCGTAATTGGCGGCGCTGACCCCGAGCTTCTCCGCGAGGACGGCGAGCGCGTCGATGATCGCGGTGCCGCCCTCGCGGACGTCGGTCCAGCCGGTGCCGAATTCGGCGGCGGCGTCGCCGGTCCAGCTCTCGGTGGTGAGTCGGTCGACGTCGCGGGCGGCGGATTGCAGGGCGCCGCGCAGGGTTTCGGCGAGGTCGTAGACGTATTGGCCGACCTCGCGCACTTTCTCCGGTACGACGGTGACCTGTGTTCCCCCGGTGTCACTCACCCCTCCGACGGTATCAGCCGGTAGAGGCGGAAGAGGTCGTGCTCGATATCGAGTACATCGACCCGCGCGAACCCTGCCTCGCGGGCGTAGCGGCGCAGAGTGTCCGGGCGCATGACGGTGCCGGTGCCGACCGAGCCGGGGTGCGACAGGCCGTCGGGCAGGCAGATGAGCAGGGACATGCCGTACATGAGCTGCTCGACGGAGTCGCCGGGACCGGAGAAGGTCTCCGGGACGCGCTCGTCCATGACGAGGACGGTGCCGTCGGGCTTCGCCAGGGTGCGGGCAGCGCGCAGGACGCCGACCGGGTCGGGCATGTCGTGGACGCATTCGAAGGCGGTGACCAGGTCGTACCGGTCAGGGGTTGCGAGTTCGGCGACGTCGGTGTGGTGGAACCGCACCCGGTCGCCGATGCCGTGGGCGGCGGCGTTGGCGCGGGCGGCCTCGATCGAGGCCGGATCGAGGTCGAAGCCGTCCACCTCGGCCGTCGGGTAGGCGAGCGCGATGCCGATCGAGGACCAGCCGTCGCCGCAGCCGATATCGGCGACCCGGCCACCCGAAGTGAGCGCACCGTGCGCCTCCGGCAGGGCTGGCAGCCAGTCGGTGCCGAGGACGTGCAGGAAGAGCGGGCGGTTGGCGTCGGCCTGACCGGTCCGCATGACCTCCCCGTACTCGTGCCAGCCGACTCCGCCGCCGGTGCGGTACGCCGCCAACAGCGCGGGCAGCTGCACGGCCGCGGCGGCGACGATCCTGGCGAATGGGGTGAAGTAACTCAGGCTGTCGCGGTCGCAGAGCACCGGGACGTGCTCGGCGGGCAGCGTGTAGCGGCGTTCGTGCGCGGGCAGTGCGGGGTCGTCGACCTCGACGAGCCCGGCGACGGTCTGCTGCTCCAGCCATTCCCGGCAGTACCGCTCGGCCATGCCCGCCGCCGCGGCGGCCTCGGCGGAGGTGCGCGGCTGCGCGGCGAGCAGGTCGTAGAGGCCGAAGGTGGAGCCGATGTGCACGGCGAGCACGTCGAACGTGCCGAGGACGGCGGTGAAGAGGTGGTCGGCGAGCTCGTCCGATTTCATGGTCTGCTCCGGAGGGTCGGGTCCTGGACGCCTCTACCGTGCGCTCCGCCGCTGACAGTCGGCTGTCACCGCGCTGACAGGGGTGGCCCGGGCCCGGGACAGTCGGCATGCTGAACGCGACCGTTTCCGCGCTGACCACGAGGTGCGCTGTGCTCGAGATCCGGGTGCTCGGGGAATTGCGACTCGGCGACGGGCCGTTCCCGGCCGGTCGGCCGGGGCTGCTCTTCGCGCTGCTGTTGCTGGCGCGTGGGCGGGTCGTCTCCGTTCCGCGGCTGATGGCGGAGTTGTGGCCGGAGTCGGCGCCCGGTGATCCGCGGGCCGCGCTGCATACGACGGTCGCGCGGTTGCGGCGGGTCATCGGAGGGTCGGTGCTGCGGCACTCCGATGCCGGGTACTGCCTCGATCGGGAGGGAGTCGTGCTCGATGCGGACGAGTTCCTCCTTCGCACGACCGTGCCCGCCGGGGAGCGATCCGCGGGGGCGCTGACCCGCTGGGAAAGTGCGCTCGGGCTGTGGCGCGGGGAGCCGTGGGGGCGGTTCGCCGCGGGTCCGGCGTATGCGGAGGCGGCGGAGCTGAGTGAGCGGTTCGAGGTGGCGCGGGAGGAGCGGGCCGGTGCGCTGCTGGCGCTCGGTCGCGGTGCGGAGGTGGTCGCGGAGTTGCGGGCGTTGCTCGCGGCGGCGCCGCTGCGGGAGCGTCGGGTGTGGTTGCTGATCGAGGCGCTGACGCCCGGTGACCAGGTCGGGGCGTTGCGGGTCTACGACGGGTATCGGCGGGCGCTCGCCGACGAGCTGGGCTTGGACCCGTCTCCGGCCCTGGTCGCGCTGCACGGGCGGGTGCTGCGGCAGGAGACCAGCGGGCGTGATGCCGTTGCAGGTGCCGGCGGTGAGCCGAGCCGCGACCCCGCGGGCACGCGAGCCCCCGCACCGCGCACGCTGATCGGCCGCGACGCCCAGCTCACCGCATTGCGCACCCTGCTCGAGCTGCACCGCGCGGTGACCGTGGTCGGCCCGGGCGGCGTCGGCAAGACCAGTCTCGCCGCCGTCGCCACCGCCGGGCACCGGCACTGGTGGGCCGATCTGGCCGCGGTGACGACCGCCGACGCGGTCGCCCGCACCGTCGCCGACGCCATCGGCGTCGAGGTGCGCCCCGGCGCCGTCTTCGAGACCGCACTGCGGCACCGGCTCGCGGAGCTGAACGGCCTCCTGGTGCTGGACAACTGCGAGCACCTGCTCGCTGCCGCCGCCGCGATCGCCGAACAAGCCCTCACCGCCTCCGCCGGCCTGCGCGTGCTCGCCACCTCCCGGCAGCGCCTCGGCATCTCCGCCGAACAGGTCTCGCCGCTGCCCCCGCTGCAACTGCCGAACCCCGACTCCGCCGCCGCACCCGCCGTCACCCTCTTCGTCGAGCGCGCGACCGCCGCCGCCCCCGAATTCGCCGCGTGCCGCGCCGACCCCGCCGTCCGCCGCACCGTCGCCGACCTGGTCCGCCGCCTGGACGGGCTGCCGCTCGCCATCGAGCTCGCCGCGGGCAGGCTCGGCGCTCTCACCCTGGACGATCTCGCCGCCCACCTGACCCACCGCCTCGACCTGCTGCGCACCGGTTCACCGCTGGCCGGTCGCCGCCAGCACACCCTCGCGGCGACCATCGCCTGGTCCTGCGACCTGCTCGACCCGCCTGAAGCCCGCGCCTTCCGCCGCCTCGCCGTCTTCGCCGGGGAGTTCGATCTGGCCGCCGCCACAGCCGTGCTCGCCGGGGCGCCGCGCACCGTCGACCCCGGGGGGCCGCGCGAGGGGAGACGACCGGTGGACTCGTCCGGCTCGGACGCCGCCGAACTGGTGGCCCGCCTCGCCGAACGTTCCCTCCTGGTGCGCCCCGGCCCGACCGGCACCGGCCGCTACCGCATGCTCGAAACCCTGCGCACCTTCGTCCACACGGAGACCCCCGCCGCCGAACTCGCCGCCGCTCGAAGTACGCACGCCGCCTGGCTCACTGCGGCGGTCGAGGAGGCCGACACCGGACTCCGCGGTCCCGACGAACCCCGCTGGTCGCTGCGGCTCGACGACCTGGTTCCCGACGCCGCCATCGCCTTCCGCTGGGCACTCGACGCGGAGCCGGAGACCGCCTGCCGCATCGTCACCGCCTACCGGCACTGGTCCTACCTGCGGTTGCGTGCCGATATCCTCGGCTGGGCGCTGGATATCGACGAGCGCCGAGCGAGTTCGGGTGTGCACGCGGCGGCGACGCTGCACCATTGGCTGGTCGGCAATGCCGCCGAGGCTCGCCGCCGCGGCGCCGCCGCGCTCGAGGCCGCCGAACCGGGCAGTCACGCCGAATCGGTGGCGCTCGACGCACTCTCCGACCAGGCCCTTGCCGACGGCGATTTCGACACCGTCGCCGAACTGAACGACCGCGCCCACCGCGGCGCCCGCACCCGCGGCGACCAGGTCGCCGCCACCCTCGCCACCATCGCGCACACCCTCGCCGCCGCTTACAGCGGCCGCCCCGCCGGCCCGCTGCTCGCCCGCGCCGCCGCCGAGGCGCGCAGCTCCGGCAACCCGACCAGCCTCGCCTGGGTCGCCTACACCGAAGGCGAACTGCACGCCGACACCGACCCGGCCCGCGCCCTCGCCGCACTCGAGAACGCCATCGCCCGAGCCGAATCCGTGCACAACCGGATAATCGCGGGCGTCAGCCGCACCGCCGCGACCGCCGTCCGCGCCCGCACCGCCCCGCTGGACCGCGCCACCCTCGCCGACGCTCGCGCCGCCGTCGGCTACTGGTCCGGTGCGGGCAGCGACCAGCTCCTCCGCACCTGCCTCCGCAACCTCGTCCCGCTCCTCGACCGCCTGGGCGCCGCCGCGGCCGTGGTCGAACTCGCCGCCGCCACCGGCGTCACCGACGCGGCCGGAACCGAACGCCTGCGCCTCGACGCCGCCCTCGCCCGAGCCAGGGCATCACTGGGCACCGCCTTCGACGCGTCCTTCGCGGCGGGCGAGCACCGCACACTCACCGCCGCAGCCGACACGCTCATCGGCGAACTCGGCCGTTTTGCCGCTGTCGAGGGCACGCTGGACCGGTAGCACTCCATCGAGCAGGAGGAAACCGCATGCAGAGAACACCTCACTTTGCTGTCGCCGCCGTTGGCCTGGCCTGGTTCTTCGCCCTCGGCGCTGGCCCGGCCCAGGCCGCTCCCCAGAACTGCGCCGTCGAGCGCACCCTCCTCGATGCCTCGGCCACCTGTCAGCCCGACGGCGGCTCCGGCTATGTCCTGCACGTCGACTGCTTCGGTCTCTACGCCAGCGGGCCGTTCCCGCTCTACGCCATCGGCCCCTACCCGGTGCTCAGCTACCCGTTCACGCCCGAGGGGCAGCGGGTGGCCGCGGGGTGCACGGGCATGGGCCCGGGAGTCGCCGCGGTGGTCACGAACGCGTACGTGGAGATCTACAACGGGTGAGACCGGGCGAATCGTCCACCCCGCTATGCTTGGCACACGATTTTTCGGCGGGAGGGGCGGAAAATGCGGTGGTGGGCGATAGTGGTCGCGGCGCTTGTGCTGGGACCGCTGCTGGCGGGGTGTGAATCGTCGACCGAGGGGTCGGCGACACCGCAGGTGTTGTTCGATCCGTGCACGCTGCCGGACAGTGCGATCGCGGCGGCGGGGGCCGATCCGGCGCAGAAGAACGACAATCCGTTCGGAGTGCCGCGAACGGGGTGGCGTGGGTGTCGATGGGGCGCCGACGGCTACGCGCTGCGCGTATTCGCCACCGACAAAACACTGGACGAGTTCCGCGCCAACTCCCGATTCCACGACTTCCGGCCCGCCGACCTGCCCGGACGGGAAGCGAAGACCTTTATCCAGGGGGCCGAATCGGAGGCGGAGAACTGCAATCTGTTCTATGGCACCACACAGGGAACGATTCAGATCTACGTAGTCGATGACCAGACGGCCGGCGAGTTTCCCGATCCGTGCGGCCTCGTTGTCCGCGCGGCGCGCGCTGTCGACCAGTGGATTCCGCGATGACGGGGGAGTTCGCCGCACTGGCCACCGAGGCGAGCGAGGGTCGGCTTCGGATCACCGCCGAAGTGGCGGAGGCGTGTGCGGCGGAGTGCGATCGGTACGTCCTGGTCCTGCAGGATCTCAGGCAGCGCACCGCGGATGTGGTGAACGTCGACTCCTTCGGCGCCCTGAACTCGGCGATCACCCTGGGAACCAAGTTCCAGGAACTCGCCGTCGGCGGCCCCGGCTCCGGCTCGCTGAGCGCGGCGCTCGGTCAGCACATCGAGACCGTGCAGTCCATGGCCGACATGTTCCGCAAGGCAGGCGCCGCCTACACCGCCACCGAAGCGGGCAACACCACCGATCTGTCGGCACAGGCGCGATAGCAGCCGGGACAAGCGAGCGGGCCGGGGTACCTGGAGGTACCCCGGCCCGCGAACACTCGGAAACTACTTCGTCGGCGCGAACGCCTCTTCGATGATCTCCGCCTGCTCCACCGCGTGCACCTTGCTCGACCCCGAGGACGGGGCGGACATGGCGCGCCGGGAGATGCGGCGCAGGCGGCCGAACCGCTCGGGGAGCAGCTCGGGGAGGTTGAGGCCGTAGAAGGGCCAGGCGCCCTGGTTCGCCGGCTCCTCCTGGACCCAGGCCAGGTCGGTGGCGTTGGGGTAGCCGTCGAGCGCCTCGTTCAGCCGGTACTTGGGCAGCGGGTAGAGCTGCTCGACCCGGACGATCGCGACGTCCTCGCGCTTCTGCTTGGTCTTCTCGGCGGCCAGCTCGTAGTAGAGCTTGCCGCTGGTGAGCAGCACCCGCTTGACCTTGGAGCGGTCACCCGTTCCGGTCTCGTAGGCGGGCTCGTCGAAGACCGAGCGGAACTTGGACTCGGTGAAGTCCTTCACATCCGAGACCACGGCCTTGTTGCGCAGCATCGACTTCGGGGTGAAGACGATGAGCGGGCGGCGGATGCCGTCGTGCGAGTGCCTGCGCAGCAGGTGGAAGTAGTTCGCCGGGGTGGAGGGAACCGCGACCGTCATCGAGCCCTCGGCGCAGAGCTGCAGGAAGCGCTCGATCCGGCCGGAGGTGTGGTCCGGGCCCTGGCCCTCGTGGCCGTGCGGCAGCAGCAGCACGACGTCGGAGAGCTGGCCCCACTTGGCCTCGCCGGAGGAGATGAACTCGTCGATGATCGACTGCGCGCCGTTGACGAAATCACCGAACTGCGCCTCCCAGAGCACGAGCGCCTCCGGGTTGCCGAGCGAGTAGCCGTACTCGAAGCCCACGGCGGCGTACTCGCTGAGCGCGGAGTCGTGCACCGCGAACCAGCCGGGGTTCTCGCTGCCGATGTTGTGCAGCGGGGTGTACTCCTCGGCGGTCTTGCGGTCGATGATGACCGAGTGCCGCTGGGTGAAGGTGCCGCGGCGGGAGTCCTGGCCGGTGAGCCGGACCGCCTTGCCCTCGTCGATCAGGGTGCCGAAGGCGAGCAGCTCGGCGAAGGCCCAGTCGACCTTGCCCTCGTAGGCCATCTCGCGGCGCTTCTCCAGCACCGGCTTGACCCTCGGGTGCACGTTGAAGCCGTCCGGCACGTTCAGGAAGGCGTCGCCGATGCGCTGCAGCACCGACTTGTCCACCGCGGTCTGCACGGTCGACGGCACCTTCTGGTCGTCCTCGACCGACTCGCTGGGCTCCGGCGGGAACTTCTCCAGCTCGCGGACCTCGTTGAACACCCGCTCCAGCTGGCCCTGGTAGTCGCGCAGCGCGTCCTCGGCCTCCTTGAGCGAGATGTCGCCGCGGCCGATCAGGCTCTCGGTGTATGCCTTGCGGACCGAGCGCTTGGTGTCGATGACGTCGTACATCGAGGGCTGGGTCATCGAGGGGTCGTCGCCCTCGTTGTGCCCGCGGCGCCGGTAGCAGACCATGTCGATGACGACGTCCTTGCGGAACTTCTGCCTGAAGTCGACCGCGAGCCGGGCCACCCAGTCGCAGGCCTCCGGGTCGTCACCGTTGACGTGGAAGATCGGCGCGCCGATGAACTTCGCGATATCGGTGGAGTACTCGGTGGAGCGGCTGTTCTCCGGCGCGGTGGTGAAGCCGATCTGGTTGTTCACCACGATGTGGATGGTGCCGCCGACGCGGTAGCCGCGCAGCCCGGAGAGGTTCAGCGTCTCCGCGACGACGCCCTGGCCGGCGAAGGCCGCGTCGCCGTGCAGCATGAGCGGGACGACCGAGAAGCCCTCGGGGCCGTCGCCCTTGTCCAGCAGGTCCTGCTTGGCCCGCGCGAGCCCCTCCAGCACCGGGTCGACCGCCTCCAGGTGCGAGGGGTTGGCGGTCAGCGAGACCTCGATCTCGTTGTCGCCGAACATCTGCAGGTAGGTGCCCTGCGCGCCGAGGTGGTACTTGACGTCGCCCGACCCGTGTGTGCCCGCCGGGTTCATGTTGCCCTCGAACTCGGTGAAGATCTTCGAGTAGGGCTTGCCGACGATGTTGGCCAGCACATTCAGCCTGCCGCGGTGCGGCATGCCGATGATGACCTCGTCGAGGGCGTGCTCGGCGCACTGGTCGATGACGGCGTCCATCATCGGGATGACGGCCTCGGCGCCCTCCAGCGAGAAGCGCTTCTGGCCGACGTACTTGGTCTGCAGGAAGGTCTCGAAGGCCTCCGCCGCGTTCAGCCGGTTCAGGATGTACTTCTGCTGCGCGACAGTGGGTTTCGCGTGCTTCTGCTCGACCCGGTCCTGGATCCACTGGAGCTGGTCGGTCTCCAGGATGTGGGTGTACTCGACGCCGACGTGGCGGCAGTACGCGTCGCGCAGGATGGAGAGCACGTCACGCAGCTTCATCCGCTCCTGGCCGTGGAAGCCGCCGACGTTGAACTCGCGGTCCAGATCCCACAGGGTCAGCCCGTGCTGGGTGACGTCCAGGTCGGGGTGGCTGCGGAACTTCTCCTTGACCAGCCGCAGCGGGTCGGTGTCGGCCATCAGGTGGCCGCGGTTGCGGTAGGCGGCGATCATCTCCAGGACCCGGGCGCTCTTGTCGACGCCGCGCTCGCGCACGTCCTTGCGCCAGCGGATCGGCTCGTACGGCACGCCGAGGCCGTGGAAGATCTCGTCGTAGAACTCGTCGGAGATCAGCAGCTGGTGGATGGTGCGCAGGAAGTCACCCGACTCCGCGCCCTGGATGATGCGGTGGTCGTAGGTCGAGGTCAGCGTCATCAGCTTGCCGATACCGAGATCGGCGATGCGCTCGTCGGCCATGCCCTGGAACTCGGCCGGGTACTCCATCGCACCCGCGCCGATGATGGCGCCCTGGCCGTTCATCAGCCGCGGCACCGAGTGCACGGTGCCGATGGTGCCGGGGTTGGTCAGCGAGATGGTGACGCCGGAGAAGTCCTCGGCGGTGAGCTTGCCGTCCCGCGCGCGCCGCACGATGTCCTCGTAGGCGGTGTGGAACTGGCCGAAGGAGAACTCGTCGGTCCCCTTGATGGCGGCGACGACCAGCGAGCGGCTGCCGTCCTTGCCGGGCAGGTCGATGGCGAGGCCGAGGTTGGTGTGCGCGGGGGTGATCGCGTTCGGCTTGCCGTCCACCTCGGCGAAGTGCCGGTTCATGTTCGGGAACTTCTTGACCGCCTGCACGATCGCGTAGCCGAGCAGGTGGGTGAAGGAGATCTTGCCGCCCCTGGTGCGGGCGAGGTGGTTGTTGATGACCAGGCGGTTGTCGATCATCAGCTTGGCCGGGATGGCCCGCACGCTGGTGGCGGTCGGGATGGCCAGGGATGCCGACATGTTCTTGGCGACCGCGGCGGCCGCGCCGCGCAGCACCTTCGACTGGTCCTCCGCGGCCTCCTGCTTGGGCTTGCCCGAGGTGGGGGCCGCGTTGGAGGTGGGGGCCGGGGTGGTCTTGGGGGTGCGCGCCTGCTGCGCGGGCTGCGCCTTCGCGGCCGGCTTGCTCTCGGCGGGCTCGGCCGCTGCTGCCTTGGCGGGCTGAGCCTTGGCCGGCTCGGCCTTCGCTGGCTCGGCCTTCGCGGTGGCCGGCTGGGCCCTGGTGGTCTCGGCCTTGCCCGCGGCGGGCTGAGCCTTGGCGGGCTCGGCCTTCGGCTGGGCGGCCTTGGCCGGCGCCTTCGCGGCCGAGCCGTTGGCGCCGGAGCGAGCGGCCCCGTTACCGGTCGAGGCGGAACCGGCGGAGCTCGTGGCGGCCGGGCCTGCCTGCTCGGAATCTGCGCTGACTTCCGGGGTGTAGTCCGCCAGGAACTCGTGCCAGCTCTCGTCGACCGATGATGGATCAAGTTTGAACTTCTGATACATCTCGTCGACTAGCCACTGGTTCTGTCCGAACTGGGAAGTTGAACTGCTCACAGCAGGTGTTCGCCTCATTCCGTTCTTCGCGCTGCGACGTTTGTGACGTGCCCGGCGGGGGACCGGCGGATACGCGCCGGTGCGCCCTGTTCGAGGATAGGCCCCGCAGCAAATCGGTGGATTCACCGACTACCGCTCAAGCCCCGGCCCTCGTTGTCGACGACTCGTCCTCCAACGAGAATATTCCCCCGGTCCCCTGAGCGGCAGCCCAGAGGCGGGCATAGGGCCCATCGGCCCCTACAAGGGCATCGTGCGGACCGAGCTGAGTGATACGTCCGTTCTCCACGACGGCGATCAGGTCGGCTCTGGCGGCGGTCGCGAGCCGGTGCGCGACCACCACCGTGGTCCGGCCGCGGGCCAGCGAGGTGGCCGCTGCCAGCACCGATGCCTCGGCCACCGGGTCGAGCGTCGAGGTGGCCTCGTCCAGCAGCAGCAGGTCGGGGCGGACCAGTTCGGCGCGGGCGAGCGCGATCAGCTGCCGCTGGCCTGCGGAGAGGCCGCGGCCGCGCTCGCCGACCGGCTGGCGCATGCCGTGCGGGAGCGCGGCGATCATGTCGGCGGCGCCGACCGCCGCGGCGGCGTCCGCGATCTCCGCGTCGGTTGCGGAAGGTTTCCCGAATGCAATGTTGCTGGCAACGTCGCCGGCGAAGAGGTGAGCCTCCTGCGGCACGATGCCGAGCCGGGAGCGGTACTCGGCCAGCCGGTAGTCGCGGATGTCGACCTCGTCGACCTGTACCGCACCGCCTGCCGATTCCGGGGGCGCGGCTCCGCTGCCGTCGGTCGAGGCCGGTGCGCCCGGCTGCTCGCGGGGCAGGTCGTAGAGGCGCGCGAGCAGCTTGACCACCGTGGACTTGCCCGCTCCGGTCGGGCCGACCAGGGCGAGGGTGGAGCCGGCCGGGATGTTCAGCTCGACCCCGTCCAGCGCGAACCGGTCGGTGCCCGGATAGCGGAATCGCACGTCGCTCAGCGCGACCGCGCCGCGCAGCCCGTGCTCGATCGGCACCGCGTCCGCCGGGTCGGCGGCGATCGCGGATGGCGTGCGCAGCAGCTCGCCGATCCGGCGCAGCCCGACCCGCGCCTGCTGGTACCCGTCGAAGACCTGGGAGAGCTGGGTGACCGGGCCGAAGAGCAGCTGCAGGTAGAGCACGAAGGCGACCAGCGTGCCCGCGGTGACGGTGCCCGCCGCCACCTCGCGCGCCCCGACGTAGATCACCGCGGCCAGCGCCAGATCGGCCCAGGCGACGACGAAGGCGAAGTAGAGCGCGATGGCGGTCTGCGCGCGCACCCTGCTGTCCCGGTAGCCGCGCGAGTACTCGGCGAAGCGCCTGGCCGCCCGCGGCTCGTGCCGATTGGCCTGCACCGCGCGCAGCCCGCTCACGTTCTCCTGGAAGTCGGCGTTCACCGCGGAGACCCGCTCCCGGGAGACGGCGTAGGCGGTCGAGGAGAAGCGCCGGAAGAACACCGTGGCCAGGATCAGCGGCGGCAGCGTCGCCAGCACCACCGCGGCGAGCACCGGGTGGATGACGATCAGCGCCACCGCGATGCCGACCAGGGTGAGGCCGCCGACCAGCGTGGTCGCGACCCCGGTCTGCAGGAAGGTGGAGAGCGCGTCGACGTCGGTGGTCATCCTGGTCATGATCCGGCCGGAGAGCTCGCGCTCGTAGTAGTCCAGCCCGAGCCGCTGCAGGTGCGCGTAGCTGCGCACGCGCAGCCCGAAGAGCACCCGCTCGCCGGTGCGCGCGGTGAGCACCGTCGTCACCGCGGAGACCAGCCAGCCCGCGGCCACCAGCGCGATCCCGATCAGCGCGGCGAGCTCGAGCGCGCCGGTGTCACCGCGGCCGACGCCGCTGTCCAGCGCGTAGCGGACCAGCGGCGGGAAGGCGATGCCGAGCAGCGCGTCCAGGGCGAGCAGCCCCATGACGGTGAGGACCAGCGCACGCACCGGGCGCAGCAGCCGGGCCAGCCGGAAGCCGGGGTCGGGGGCGCGCAGCCGCTGCCCGTCGGCGTCGGGCTGCTCGGTGGCCGGCGGCAGCCGGTCGAGCGCGCGGCGCAGCTCGGGGGTTTCGCCGAGCCCGGCCGCCGCACCCGCGAAGCCGGGGCCACGGCGACCGATGGCGGGCGGGCCTGCGCTGCCCGCTCCGGGGCGGCCCGTGGCAGGCGGCTCCGCGCTGCCCGCGCCGGGTGTCGTGGTGAACGGCGGGGGGACGCGGTCCGGCGGTACGGGCTCGGGGGTGCCGTGCTCGGGGGCGGGCAGCCGGATGACCCGGTCGGCGTGCGCCAGCGTGGATTCGCGGTGTGCGAGCACGATGGTGGTGCGGCCGCCGCGGTCGGGCAGCGCGGCGAAGATGGCGGCCTCGGTGACGGCGTCGACGGCGGAGGTGGCGTCGTCGAGCACGAGGACGCGCGGCCGGGCGAGCAGTGCGCGGGCCAGCGCGACGCGCTGCCGCTGCCCGCCGGAGAGCGTCAGGCCGCGCTCGCCGACCACGGTGTCGTAGCCGTCCGGCAGCTCCGCGATGAACTCGTCCGCGGCGGCCAGCCGGGCGGCGTGCCTGATCTCGGCGTCGGTCGCGCCGGCGTGGCCGAGCGCGATATTGGCCGCGATGGTGTCGGAGAAGAGGAAGGGGTCGTCGAAGACCACGCCGACGGCGCTGCGCAGGTCGGTGGCGCGCAGGTCGGCGATATCGACCGGGTCGGCGCCGGGGGCGGTGAGCCGGATCCGCCCCGATTCCGGCGCGAAGAAGCGCGGGAGCAGCAGCGAGAGCGTGGTCTTGCCGGAGCCCGCCGGGCCGATGATCGCGACCGTCTCGCCGGGGCGGACGGTGAGGTCGAGGTGGCGCAGCACCGGGCGGTCCGGGCCGAAACCGAAGGTCACGTCGTCGATCTCGACGCCGAGCGGGCCGTCGGGCAGGGTGGCCGGGGCGGGCGGGTCGGTGAGCGTCGGCGCGGTGTCGATGACCTGGTTCACCCGCTCGGCGGCGGCCCTGGTGAGCTGGGCCATGATCACCACCGAGGTCATGGTGCGGGCGGTGGAGGTCATGGTCGCGACGTAGGCGGCGAAGGCGAGGAAGGTGCCGATCCCGATGCTGCCGCGCAGCGCGAGCAGCCCGCCGAAGCCGATCACCGCGACCAGCCCGATCTGCGGGATGGCGGCGACGGTCGGCGCGAAGCGGGAGTTCAGCCGGGCGGCGCGCATGCGCTCGGCGAAGAGCGAGCGGCCGTGCCGCTCCAGCAGGTCGACCATCCTCGACTCCTGCCCGAAGCCCTTCACCACCCGGACGCCGGTGACCGTCTCCTCGACGTGCTGGGCCAGCTCGGCGGCGCGCTGCTGGGCCGACCAGGTGGCGGCGTAGAGCCGGGGCCGCAGCCGGTAGACGACGATCGCGATGGCGGGGACGACGAGCAGCGCGATCAGCGCGAGCTGCGGCGCCAGCCAGAACATGACGGCGGCGGCGAGCACGAACTGTACGAGTGCCATGCCGGAGAGCGGGACCATGGCGAGCAGCCCCTGCACGAGCTGCAGGTCGGTGATCGAGCGGGACACCACCTGACCGGTGCGGATGGCATCCTGCCCGGCGCCGTCCAGGCGCTGCAGCGAGCCGAGCAGATCCAGCCGCAGGCCGTGCTGGACGTCGAGCGAGAGCCGCCCGGCGAGCAGCCTGCGGCCGAAGGCGGCGGCGAAGCGCGCGGCGGCCAGCGCGACCAGCAGCAGCGCCACGGTGCCGATCACCGCGGTGTCGCCGATCCCGGCGGCATCGACCGCGCGCTTGAGCAGTAGCGGTGCCGCGATCTCGACGAGTGCGCCGATCAGGATGGTCGCGACGACGCCGGCGACGACGGAGCGGTGTTCGAGACATCGAGTCCAGAGCCTGCGGATCCAGCCTGCTCCGGTGGTCGGGGTGTTCGTGGGCCGCCTCCTCGGGTGCGCGGGTACTTCACCGACGTTAACGATCGGCACCGACACCTGAATTCCCCGGCGGCGGGGGGAGAACCTAGAGCTCGGCCTCGCGCAGCGTCCACCAGCCGAAACCGCCGAGCCCGGCGGCCCAGAGCAGCAGCACCACGTAGGCCGCGGGCGTCGGGGCCAGGAAGCCGCTCTCCGGGAAGGCACCGACCGCGACGGTGGAGATCGTCGCCGAGCCGGGCAGCAGCGCGACCAGCCCCTCGACCTCGGCGGCGCGCGCCACCAGCCAGATCAGCGGCTCCAGCAGCACCAGCCAGCCGAGCAGCACCGCGAGCGCGGCAGCCACGCTGCGCAGCGCGAGCCCGAGCCCGGCGCCGATCACCGCCCAGCACACCGCCGAGAAGAGCCCGCCGCCGAACACCGCGACCAGGCTCAGCCCGAACTCGACCTTTCCGCGGCCGAGCCCGACCAGCACGCCGACCCCGATCAGTGCGGTGACAACGGCGGCGGCCAGCCCGGCCGCGGCGGGCAGCGCCAGCTTGGCGGCGGCCAGCCGATCCCGGTTCGGGGTGAAGAGCACGGTGGTCGGCATGCCGCCGTTCCAGTACTCGCCCGCGGTGGCGAAGACGCCGAGCACCGCGGCGGCGAGGGCGGCCACCGCGAAGGCCGGGTAGAGCCCTATCGAGGCGGCGCCGGTGGCGGGCTCGCCGGTGGGGTCGAGCGGCCCGGCGGTCAGCGCGGCGGCGACGGTCGAGATCAGCGCGGCGCCGGCCACGACGGCGGCGGCCGAGCCGATCCCGGGGACGCCGAGGATCTTGCGGAGCTCGGAGCGGAGCGCGGGCAGGAGCTCGGTCGGCAGGTAATCGATCATCGGGAAACACCGTACGGCGCGGGCGGTTCCACGCGCCCGGCACCGACGGCGGCGTGTCCGGCGAACGGGGAGAGCACGCCGGAGATGCCGCCGGGCGGGCGCGGCGCGGTGGCGGCGCGGTCGGTGAGCGCGGCCAGTACCCGGTCCGGGTGGATGGGGTCGGGGACGACGGCGGCGATGCGCACCTGCGCGGCCCCGGCGGCCTCGCGGATGACCGCCTCGGTGGCCTCGGCCACCGCCAGCCTGCCGTCCGGGCGGATCACCGCGTCGGTGTAGCCGCGCGCGGCGAGGTGCGTGGCGAGCGCGACCGGGGTGGCGGCGTCGACGATCAGCCGGTCCGGGTAGCCGCGGCGCAGCTTGGCCGGGGTGCCCTGGTAGACGGCGGCGCCGCCGGCCAGCAGCAGCAGTGCGTCGGCGGCGGGCAGCAGCGCGGCCAGGCTGCGGCCGGTGATCACCGCGGCGCCGCCGCGGGCGGCGTGCGCGCGCAGCAGTTCGGCGAGCCAGTTGCGCTCGGCCGGGTCGAGGCCGTCCACCGGGTCGTCCAGGACCAGCACCCGGGGGTCGGGGAGCAGCGCGGTGGCGATGGCGAGCCTGGTCTGCTCGCCGAGGCCGAGCACCTCGATCCTGGTGCGGGTCTCGTCGCCGAGCCCGGCCAGCGCGGCGACTTCGTCGGCGCGCCCGTCCGGCACGTCGGCCGCGGCGGCGTAGGCGAGCAGGTGGTCGCGGACCCGGCGCTTGGCGGGCAGCCCGCGCGGGACGAGCACGCCGTTCACGGTGTGCGGGGTGCGCGGTGCCGCGCCGAAGGCCGCGACGGAGCCGTGCGTCGGTGCGCGCAGCCCGAGCAGCACGCGGGCCAGCGTGGATTTGCCCGACCCCGGCGGCCCGGCCACCGCGGTGACGGTACCTGCGGGCACCGCGAACGAGACGTCCTCCAGCGCGGTGCTCGCGCCGTACCGGACGGCGAGCCCACGCACCGCAAGAGCCGCGTCCGCGCCGAGGTCCCCTGCGGCCGAGCCGCCCGTCCCGGTCTCCGCGGCGGCCCGGACGCCGATACCTCCGGTCATCGCGCCGTCGGCGGGTGCGGCTTGCGGGTGGGCGTCGGATGGTGCCCGGCGGCCCGGGCCGGCGGCGACTTGCGCTGGCTCCGGCCGGCGTCGACGGCGGGCAGCGGATCGGCGTCGATCACCAGCGGGGCATCCCGCCAGTGCGTCGGCGCGGGCCCGAATGCCTTGCGCGAGTTGTCGATCGTGGTCTTGCCGAGGGCCCGGTTGCCGAGCCCGCCGATCACCGCGCCGATGCCCGCGGGCACCACCTTGCCCGCCATCAGCGCGGCCCGCTTGGTGATGAACCGCACGACGAAGCGCTTGAGCAGCGAGTCGTTCATGGTCTGCAGCCCGGGGATCTGCTTGGCGAAGGCGGTGCCCCAGTTCTTGGCCGAGTGGCCGATGGACTTCTGCACGATGTCCATGCCGCTCTCGCCGAGCACCACCGCGAGGACCAGCGCGCGGCGCTGCTCCTGCGCCTGCGGGGTGATGCCGTGCACCGAGGCCACCGCGAGCGTGTACACCGCGGAGGCCTCCATGAAGAAGGTGGTCTCCGCGCTCACCGCGGCCAGCGCGGCCATCGTGCCGACGCCGGGCACCGCCGCCGTCGCGCCGACCGCGCTGCCGCTACCGGTGACGGCCATCAGGTACTGGTTCTCCAGTCGCTGGATGATCTGCGCCGGGGTCTCGTCGGGGTGGGCGCGCCGCAGCCGGTCCACGTACTTGGCCACCGCGGGGCCCTGTAGCCGCGAACCGGTGTCGAGCAGCTGTACCACCGTCTTCTCGAAGGCGTCCTTGAACATCACGGCCGTCTCCTCCTGTCCCGCTCGGCTGGTTGGAACTGTAGGGCACGGTGCCGACACAGCTCCCCTCGACAACGAAGTACCCAGCCCGCGGAGTTCCGCGCTCAGCCGAGGGCCGGAACCTCTTCGCCCGCGCGCGGCGGGGGCGGCGGCGTCCCGTCGCCGAACGGGCGGCCGCCGAGCTGTTCGCGGCCGTGCGGGGCCAGCCAATTCGCCAGGTCGGGGCCGACCGGGACCACCCCGGTCGGGTTGATGTCCCGGTGCACCGCGTAGTAGTGCGTCTTGATCTGGCCGAAGTCGGTGGTGTCGCCGAAGCCGGGGGTCTGGAACAGGTCGCGGGCGTAGGCCCAGAGCACCGGCATCTCGCTCAGCTTGGTCCGGTTGCACTTGAAATGGCCGTGGTAGACGGGGTCGAAGCGGGCCAGCGTGGTGAAGAGCCTGACATCGGCCTCGGTGATGGTGTCGCCGACCAGGTAGCGCTGCCCGGCGAGCCGCTCGGTGAGTTCGTCCAGCCGGGTGAACAGCCGGGCGTAGGCGCGCTCGTAGGCATCCTGGTCGCCGGCGAAGCCGCAGCGGTAGACGCCGTTGTTGACCTCGGTGAAGTTCCGGTGCGCGACCTCGTCGATCTCGTCCCGCAGGTGCGCCGGGTAGAGGTCGGGCGCGCCGTCGCGGTGGAACTCGGTCCACTCGGTGGAGAAGTCCAGGGTGATCTGCGGGTAGTCGTTGGTGACCACCTGGCCGGTGGCGATCTCGACAACGGCGGGCACGGTGATGCCGCGCGGGTAGTCCGGGAAGCGGGCCAGGTAGGCGTCGCGCAGCCGGGGGATGCCGAGCACCGGGTCGACGCCGCCGGGGTCCAGGTCGAAGGTCCAGCTCAGCTTGTCGTGGGTGGGACCGCAGAGCCCGAGCGAGAGCGCGTCCTCCAGGCCGAGCAGCCTGCGCACGATCAGCGTCCGGTTGGCCCACGGGCAGGCCCGCGCCGCGACCAGCCGGTACCGCCCGGCCTCGGCCGGGTAGCCGTCGCGGCCGTCCGCGGTGATCCGGGTGGTGATGTAGTTGGTGTCCCTCTTGAACTCGCCTGGCTCCACGTAACTGCCCTGCGAACCGGAGCGATCCTCTGCCGACGTGGTCACGCGGCCCAGTCTGGCACGCCCGGCCGGGAACCCACCGCCTACGCTCTCCCGACATGAGCGGAACCGAACCGACACGCCTGGAACGCCGCAGCACCGATGCCGGCGCCGAGCTCGCCGTCCTCACCCTGGCGAACCCGCCGCTGAACCTCTTCGACCAGCCGCTGTTCGACGCGCTGGTCGCCGATATCGCCGAGCTCACCGCGCGCCCGCCGCGCGCGCTGCTGCTGCGCGCCGAGGGCAAGGTGGTCTCCGGCGGGGTCGACGTGCACGTCTTCGACGGGCTCACGGTCGAGCAGGGCGCGCAGCTGTGGCGTTCGCTCTTCGAGACGATCATCGCGCCGCTCGAGGCGCTGCCCTGCCCGGTGGTCTTCGCCGCGCACGGCCTCACCCTCACCGCGGCCTTCGAGATCGCGCTGGCCTGCGACATCATCCTGGCGACGCCGACGGCCAGGTTCGGTCTGGTGGAGACGGTGGTCGGGCTGACCCCGTCGATGGGCGGGCCGCAGCGGCTGGCCGAGCGCGCCGGCTCCGGCCGGGCCCGCGAGTTCGTCATGACCGGCGATCTCTACGCCGCCACCACCATGGCCGAGTGGGGCGTGGTGAACGGGGTGCACGAGGACGTCGAGGCGGCGGCCCAGGCACTCGTCACCCGGCTGGCCGACGGCCCGACCCGGGCGCACGCCGCCACCAAGGAGATCATCGGCGCCTGGCGCTCCGGCGGTGTCGCGCACGCGGATTCGGTGACGCCGAAGGTCTCCGGCGCGCTCTTCGGCACCGCGGATCTGCGCGGCGGGGTGCGCAGCTTCCTGGAGCAGGGGCCGGGGAAGGCGACCTACACCGGGCGGTGATCGGCGGACACGTTCTCCGCCTATCGCCACGAGATTGTGATGTGGGTCATATAGTCGGAGGTGCCTGGTCGGTAGAGGCGCCGGAGGATCCATGTCGCAGCAGTTCATCGTCGAATTCCCGTGGTCGGCGCAGCACGTCTGCGACAACCCGCTCGCCCGCGGCGCGGACGGCGTGCTCCGCTACGGCAACCTGACCCCGGCGCTCACCGAGCTGCTCGACCTGCAGACGCACGCCTTCTCCACCCGCGAGGCCGTGGTGGAGATCGGCGGGCCGCGGCTCACCTACCGGGAGCTGTGGCACTCGGCCTCGCGGATCGCGGGCGGACTGCAGGAGCACGGCATCGGCTACGGCGACCGGGTGGCGGTGCACCTGCCCGGCGGCGCGCGCTGGGTGCAGGCCTTCCTCGGCGCGCTGCTCAGCGGCGCGGTGCCGGTCCTGGTCGACGCCGCGCTGCCCGCCGCCGCCGCGGCACGGGTGATCGCCGACAGCAGCGCCGACTTCGTGCTCGGCACCGGCGGCATCAGGAACTCCGCCGAGTCCGGCATGCCGGACGGCGCCGCCTTCATCGACGACGGCGCCGCGCTCAACGACCTCGCCCTGCTCTGCTACACCAGTGGCTCGCCCGCCCCGCGCGGGGTCGAGCTGACCAACGAGAACCTGCTCTCCGCCATCCGCTCGGTGGTCTCCGCGCTCGACCTGCCCACCGACGGGCTGCGCAACCTGGTGCTGCTGCCGCTGGCGCACGCGAGCGGCTGCGTCGACCAGGTGCTGCCCACCTTCGCGGTCGGCGGGACGGTGGTGCTCGCCCCGGATCGGGGGCGGCTGGCCGAGGCGATCGAGACCGAGCGGGTGGACATGGTCTCCGCGACCCCGCGGATCTTCACCGAGCTGCTGCCCGCGCTCACCGCGGGCGGGGCCGGCCGCGAGCACGTGGCCAGGATCAGCAAGGCCGGGCACCGGGCGGACCGGGCCGCCGCACCCGGCGTGCTCGCCGACGCACTGCGCGCGGCCTTCCCCGAGGCCAGGCAGTGGTCGGTCTGGGGGGCGACCGAGACCAGCGGGATCGGGCTCTCGACCGAGGACACGGCCGACGCGGCGGCGTTCTCCGCGGCGGGCAGCGTGCTCGGCTTCCCGTTCGGCGGCACCGAGCTGGCGCTCTGGGGGCCGCGCGCGCACGCGGGCCGCGGCGAGCTGCTGTGCCGCGGGCCCAATGTCACCCGGCGCTACTGGAACGACCCGGCGACCACCGCGGCCCGCTTCACCGGCACCTGGTTCCACACCGGCGACCTGGTCACCATCGAACCGGACGGACTGGTCCGGCGCGGCGTCGCGCGCTGAGCGAGCTGTCAGTCGAGCAGGCGGGCCCGCAGTTTGTCGCGCAGCTCGTCGGTGAGGCCGAGCGCGGTGTAATAGCGCTCCGGATGGCCGTGGAACTCGCGCACGCCATCGGTGGCGACGGCCAGGTACTCGGGGCGTACGCCGAGCAGGTCGTCGGAGATCTCGGTGTTCTGCTCGGTTCCCGCGGCGGCGATCATCTCGCGCAGCGCGGGCACCGCGTCGTTGCTGCGCAGGTAGTCGGTGACCACCTCGTCTTCCGCGACGCCGACCGCGCGCAGCAGCGTGGCCACCGCCCACCCGGTGCGGTCCTTGCCCGCCGCGCAGTGCACCAGGGTCGCCCCGGTGCCGGTCACGATCGAGCCGGCCAGCTCGCGAATGGCCAGGTTCGCCTCCGGCATGGCCGGGAAGAGGCGGTATACCTCGAGCATGTGCGTGCGGGCGGTCTCGGCCTGCGTGGCGTCGTGCGGCGGCGCCTCGCCCATCCTGGAGTCGAACGGGGTGACGGCGACGCGAACACCGTCCGGGACGACGTCGGCGCCGAAGTGATCGATCTCACGAAGGCCGCGCAGATCGTGCACCGCGGTGACGTCCAGATCGCGGAGCAGTGCGAGCCCCCTGGCGTCGAGGTTGGCGAGTGCGGCGGAGCGGAGCAGCACCCCGGGGCGGACGGTGCCGCCTCCGGTGGTGCGGAGCCCGCCCACGTCACGGAAGTTGAAGGTGCCGGAGAGCCGGAGATGATCGGCGGAGGGCGAGACGGTCACGTTGCCCAGGCTAACGGGTGGTGCCGGGTCGCGGCCGGGGTGCGCGCGATGCAACGGATCGAGGTAGCCTGTGGCATCGCGCACATCCGGACAGCGTGGTCCGGATTCGCCCGTAGAGTGGTCGATCGACGTGGCGGTACCGGTGATCTGCCCACGTCGGCCGTCGGTTGCCGACGGCCCGGAGCATGTTCCCCGCGGGGATGGCGGCGAGCATGGTCGATTGCGAAGGCGTTCCGGTTGGATAACAAAACATTCTTTTAGTCTGGAATAACCGGTGAGCGCTGGGCTCAAACCCCGAAAGCACTTACCATTGCCGGATGATAGGCCGGGAGTCTCGCAATTTCGGGGATGAGCGTTCGGTTTCCGGTGCTCCAGTTCTGTCGAGGGAGTCGTTGTTGAGCGTACGGGGAGAGATGGTGAAGACCCGGCTTCGGCCGACGATCTCCGAAGCGGTCGAGCAGGCTGCCGCTTCACTCGATCACGGCGGTGTCCGCGGCCTCCGGGTGCTGCTGCACGCCGGGATGAGCGCGTACTGGCCACTGGTCAAGGGTGCGCCATTCAAGCAGGTGCAGGCCTATGAGGGCACCCTGCAGTCGCTGCGGCTGCGCTGGGAGGCGGGCGCGGGCTGCCTGCCGAGCGCGGGCGCGGGCGGGATCTTCGCCGAGATGGATCGGCAGATGGTCGCCTTCCTGGAGCTGTGCGCGGAGCGCTCCGGGATGAAATGGCTGGAGCCGGTGCAGGCGGTGGCCGCGTACGCCGTCTCGGTGCTGCACGGCACCGTGCTGCGCTGGCTCGCCGACTGCGACGACGAGACCATGCTCGTCGTGCTGGACGACCTGGTGAGCAGCCTGGCCGCGCGCGCCGTCGAGAACTGATCGGCGCTTTGCTGGACGTTTGACCAATTGGGTGGTTCAGTAGGCAGGTGCCCGCCATCGACCTCGCGCGGCCCGCGGCCGCGACCCCGCCGATCGCCCGCCTGCATGCCGCGACGGCCGATCTCGACCCCCCGCTGGCCGCGCTCGACCTGAGTCGGCTGCGCGCCAACGCCGCTGATCTGGTGCGCCGCTCCGGCGGCATCCCGATCCGGGTGGCGAGCAAATCCGTGCGCTGCCGCGCGGTGCTCGAGGAGGTGCTCGGCGCCGGGCTGACCGCCGCCGGCGGCTTCCGCGGCATCATGGCCTACTCGCTCAGCGAGGCATTGTGGCTGGTCCGGGCCGGTGCCGGGGATGTGTTGCTCGGCTACCCGACGGTGGACCGCGCCGCGCTGGCCGAGCTCGCCGCCGACGCCGCCGCCCGCGCCGCCGTCACCCTGATGATCGACGACCCCGCGCACCTGGAGCTGATCGCCGCCGCCACCGGCAACCGCGCGGGGTTGCGGGTCTGCCTCGACGTCGATGCCTCGCTGCGGATCGGCCCGCTGCACCTCGGCGTACGGCGCTCCCCGCTGCGCACCCCCGATCGGGCCGCGGATCTGGCGTACGCCGCGAAGCGGGCGGGGTTCGCCGTGGTCGGGGTGATGACCTACGAGGCACAGATCGCCGGGCTGCCGGATGCCAACGCGGCCGTGCGGCTGGTGAAGCGGGCCTCGGCCGCGGAGATCGGGGGCAGGCGCGCACGGGTCGTCGACGCGGTGTGCGCGGTCGTCGGCGAGCTGGAGATCGTGAACGCCGGCGGTACCGGCTCGATCGAGGTCAGTGCGGGTAGCGCGGCGGTCACCGAGGTGACCGCCGGGTCCGGGCTGTACGTGCCGACGCTCTTCGACAACTACCGCTCCTTCACCCCGCGGCCCGCGCTCTACTTCGCGCTCCCGGTGCTGCGCAGGCCGACGCCGTCGATCGCGACGGTCTTCGCCGGCGGCTACATCGCCTCCGGCCCGCCCGGTGACTCCCGGGTGCCGAAGCCGGTGTGGCCGGGGCGGTTGCGGCTGCTCGGGGCCGAGGGCGCGGGCGAGGTGCAGACCCCGCTGGCCGGGGCGCGCGGGCTGCGGCTCGGCGACCGGGTCTGGTTCCGGCACGCCAAGGCGGGCGAGCTGTGCGAGCGCTTCGACCGGTTGTTCCTCGTCGATGCCGACGGCGGCCGCACCGAGGTGCCGACCTATCGCGGCGAAGGAAAGTGCTTCGGCTGAATTCGGTCCGGTCGTGGTGAGAATTGTTCGCATACCGATTGGTCCATTTATCTGCGACTGACGGGTAGTGCGCACGAACTTCCGGCTGGAAATGTGTGGGCGAATTCAGCGCAGCCGCAGCAGCGCCGAGAGTTCGGCCAGTTCGGCCGGGTCGGCGGGCAGGTACTCGGTGAGCAGCGGTGAGCGGATGATGGTGGCGTGCCACAGTGCGCGGCCGAGCGCGGCGCGCAGCACCCGGGCGGCCACCAGCGCGCGCACCGCGCCGGGCGCGTCCACCGGCGCGGAGACGGTCGCCGAGACCAGCACCACCGCCGCCTCCCTGCCGCGGAACCGCTCCGGGGTGCCGACCAGCACGTCGTCGATCCTGGCGCGCTCCAGCAGGGTCCGGATCAGCGCCACCTGCGGGCCGTAGGGGGCCACCACGAAGATGTCGTGCGGGTGCAGCCTGCGGGCACCGCCGCCGCTGGTCCAGGTGCCGGTGAGCAGGGTGCGCACCCGGCGCACCACCTCCCGCGCCTCGGGTTCACAGACGGTGCTGTGGCCGCGGTGCGGGATGAGCACGGTCTCGATGCCGGGCGGCACGACGTCGAGGGCGCGGCCGCCGGTCACGGTCCGCGCCGCGCTGAGCCGCCCGTCGTACCAGAGTGCGGAGAGCGGGCCGCAGACCGCCGGGTGCAGCCGCCAGGTGCGGTCGAGCAGATAGCCGGTGGCGGCCGGGACGGTCCGGTGCGGCCCGATCCGCAGCCCGAGCGCCGAGCGCGGCGGCCCGGCGTGCTCCAGGTCGCCGAGCAGCAGCAGGGAGCGGGCACTCACCGAGGCGGCCAGTGCTTCGGCCGGGGCGCAGCGGCCCGCATCGGCGACGATGAGCAGGTCGAGCGCGCCGCGCGGCACCTGCGCCGGATCGGCGAAGTCGGCGGGGAGCCCGCCGACGACGCAGCCGTTCACGGCGGTCTCCAGGAAGCGCGGGTAGCGGGCACCGTCGATCACCGCCCACTCCGGGGCCACCGAGATCGCGTCCTTCTTGGCCACCAGCTCGGGGAGCACACCGGCGCGCACGACGGCGTCGAGCAGCTGCTCGACGGTGCGATGGCCGTCCGGCGCGGTGATGCCGATCCGCCACCGATCCCCGGTGAGCAGCCTGGCCACCACCCGGGCGATGGTGGAGATCTTGCCGGTGCCCGCCGGCGCCTGCACCGCGAGCACCGAATCGTCGAGCGCGCGCGCGGCCTCGGTGATGGCGGCGGCGTGGTCGCCGTGCACCGGGGGCAGGCCGGGCAGGCCGCCGCGCAGCCGGGGTCGGCGGCGGGCGAGCAGGTCGAAGGGGGCGCCCGTCGGCATGTCGGGCAGGGTGACCAGGACGGCGTCGGCGAGCTCCTCCAGGGCGCGGTCGACGGCGGGGTCCGGGTGCGGGGGGCGCGGGGCCAGCGCGATGGGCATGGCATCGGAGGGCTCCCTGCCCTCGGGGAGCACCTCCTCCAGCCGGACGGTGTCGGCGAACTCGGTGTCGGGGGAGCAGCCGAGCACCACGGCGGCGGTGACGGTGCGCAGGCCGGGGGCGGCGGGGTCGGGCTGGTCGTAGTAGGCGTGCACGGGGGTGCCGGGAGCGGGGACGGTGGAGCCGAGGCGGCTGCCCGCGCCGGTGCCGAAGCGGCCGGTGAGGGTGAGGTAGCGGCGCAGCCCGGTGCCGTGCGGGGGGCGGTGCCACTTGGTGTCCACCGTGCCCCACTCGGCGACGAGCACGCCCGGCTCGTCGGCCCAGTCCGCCACCGGGTCGGCGCGGCGCGCCCGGTGCGCGTCCCAGAGCGGGCCGCGCTGCCTGCGGTGGTGGCCGAGCGCCTCGGCGAGCAGCGCCGCCGGGTGCCCGGAATCGGCGCGGGCGCGGGCGAATTCGGCAAGGGCGGCCTCCAGGGAGGAGGGGCCGTCCGGGTCGGGCGCGCGGGGAAGCGGGGGGCGCGGCCGGATGCCGTATCGGTCCGCGAGTCTCCGCAGGGCGGCGCGGATGCGGAGGACGCCGTTGGCGTCGGTCTCCGCGGCGGGTTCGGTGCGCGCGACAGGGGCCGAGCCGCCCTGTGCGGGGTGGTCCGAAGGGTGGCCGGATCCCGGGGCGGCGGGGTCGGACGTGGCCGGCGGGTACGGTCCGCCGGGCGCGGGCGCGGGGGCGTCGTGCGGCGGGCCGGGTGTGGTGGGGGCCACGGGGACCAGGCGGTCCAGGGCGGCGGCCACCTGGGCGACGCGGTAGACCGGTGCCCGGACGCCGGGCCGGAGCGGCTCGGGGGGCGGTTCCGGCTCGCCGGCCAGGACCAGGGTGGAGCGCACGACGGGAGCGAGGTCGACCACGGCCTCCGCGGCGAAGAGCTCCTCGAGCAGCTCCTCGTCGCCGGGGCCGGTCTGGTGCGCGTACAGCAGCGCGCGGACCTCGGCGCCGTGGTGGTAGAGGTGCGCGCCGGGGATCTCGGCCCGCAGCCGCTCGAGGACCGGCCGTAATCCGTTCGCGCCGAATGGTATTCGCAGTGCGAAGTCCTGCCCCGCCACGAGCAGTGCCGGGCCGGGCGCGGTTGCGATCCCGATATCGCCCGGCGTCGCCGGGGGGAGTGCGGCCAGCGCGTCGGCTCCCGCGGTGTCGGTGACCGGGTGCCCGGCGGCATCCGCGCGCACCTGCACCCGCGCCTGCCTGCGCAGCGCGGTCGCGGTGCGCACCGGCAGCCCGGGCAGCTCGGCGGTGGAGCGGGCCAGCCGGTCGACGGTGCCGATCCCGGCCCCGCGCAGCAGCGCCGCCGTGCCGGGGTCGATCCCGGCCACCAGCCCGACGTCGCGCGCGGTGCGCGCCGCCGCCCGGCAGGCACCGCAGCGCCCGCAGGCCAGGTAGCGCGGGTCGCCCCACTGCACCGGGAGCAGCTCGGCGGACTGCTCGGTGGCGATGTGCTCGAAGCGCTCCCGCCGCGCCAGGTAGACCGGCAGCGCGGCGTCGAGCGGGAGCTCGGTGCCGCCGATCCGCAGCACCGGCGCGGGCAGCGCGCCCGCGGCGCTCAGCAGGTCGGCGCAGGCCGCCAGCTCGAGCGCGGCGCGCACCGGATCGGCGCCGCCCGCGGTGACCGGGGTGTACCGCACCCGGTGGTCGGCGCGGACCAATCGCTCCGCGGTGGCGGCGGTGCGGCCGTCGAAGAGCACGGCGTCGGTGAGCTCGGCCGCCCCGCTGCGCAGCGCGGCGAGCGTGCGCTCGTTCCCGGCCAGCAACCGATCCAGCTCGGCGGCGGAATCCGCGCGCGGCGAGGCGGTCTCGGCGTCCAGGGCGCGCAGCACCGCGAACTCGCAGCGCGCGGCAGCGATCAGGTCGGCCGGTGCGGCGACGACCACGTCACCGATGACGAGCAAACGCGGCCCTCCTGTCTCGTCGCGGGCTCACCGGTGTCGGCGAATCGACGGCAACACTACGGTGCTCACCGCGCGAAACGGGGGATCAGGACCGCGGTTGGCGCCGCTCCGGCGCGCGCCGCGGACCCTCGCGGCGCGGCCCGCGCGGCATCGCGCGGTGCTGCGGCGAGCCGTGGTCCAGCTGCAGCTGGATCAGCACGCCGCTGATCCTGGTGCGGCGCAGCGCCTCCAGCGTCTCGGCGGGCAGGTTCGCGGGCAGCTCGACCAGGCTGTGGTCCGGCCGGATGCTGATGTGCCCGAAATCGCTGCGGCGCAGCCCGCCCTCGTTGGCGATGGCGCCGACGATCGCGCCCGGCACCACGCGGTGCCGCTTGCCGACGCTGATCCGATAGGTCGCCAGCTCGGCGCCGGTGCCGCGGTGATGGCTCGGCCCGCCGCCCTCGTCGTCGAAGCCGCGCTGCCGCTCGGGGCGTTCCCGGCGCGGGCGCTCGACCGGCTCCGGTTCGGGCTGCATGAAGAAGTTCTTGCCGTCGTGTGAGCCGACCGCCAGGGCCGCCGCGATGTCGATGAGCGGGGTGTTGTGCTCGCGCTCGTACTCCTCGACCAGGGTGCGGAAGAGCGCCAGGTTCTCCGAGGCGAGGTTGTCGGTGATCGCGTCGCCGAACTTGCTGACCCGCTGCGCGTTCACATCGTCGACGCTGGGCAGCTGCATCTCGGTCAGCGGGTGCCTGGTGGCGCGCTCGATCGACTTGAGCAGGTGCCGCTCGCGCGGAGCGACGAAGAGCAGCGCCTCGCCGGAGCGCCCGGCCCGGCCGGTGCGGCCGATGCGGTGCACGTAGGACTCGGTGTCGTGCGGGATGTCGTAGTTCACCACGTGCGAGATCCGGTCGACGTCCAGGCCGCGGGCGGCGACGTCGGTGGCGACCAGGATGTCCAGCGCGCCGGACTTGAGCTGCCCGATGGTGCGCTCGCGCTGGTTCTGCGCGATGTCGCCGTTGATCGCGGCGGCGGAGAAGCCGCGGGCGCGCAGCTTCTCGGCGAGCTCCTCGGTGGCCTGCTTGGTCCGGACGAAGAGGATCATCGCCTCGAACGACTCGACCTCGAGGATCCGGGTCAGCGCGTCCAGCTTGCGCTGGTGCGAGACCTGCACCCAGCGCTGGGTGATGTTGGTGGCGGTCGAGGTCTTCGACTTGACCGTGATCTCGACCGGGTCGTGCAGGTACTGCTTGGAGATCTTGCGGATGGCGCCGGGCATGGTCGCGGAGAAGAGCGCGACCTGCTTGTCGTTCGGGGTGTCGGCGAGGATGCGCTCGACGTCCTCCTGGAAGCCCATCTTGAGCATCTCGTCGGCCTCGTCGAGCACCAGGTAGCGCAGGCCGGAGAGGTCGAGCGTGCCCTTCTCCAGGTGGTCGATGACGCGGCCGGGCGTACCGACCACGACCTGGGCGCCGCGGCGCAGCCCGGAGAGCTGCACGCCGTAGCTCTGCCCGCCGTAGATCGGCAGCACGTTCAGCCCGGGTATGTGCGTGGCGTAGCGGCCGAAGGCCTCGGCGACCTGGATCGCGAGCTCGCGGGTCGGCGCCAGGACCAGCGCGCGCGGCTTCCGGTCCGCGGTGTCCAGCCCCATCAGGATCGGGATGGCGAAGGCGGCGGTCTTGCCGGTGCCGGTCTGCGCGAGGCCGACCACGTCGGCGCCGGCCAGCAGCGGCGGGATGGTCGCGGCCTGGATCGGCGACGGCGACTCGTAGCCGACGTCGGCGATGGCGCGCAGGATCCGCTCATCGATGCCGAGTTCGGCGAAGGTGGGTGGTGCGTCGGCTGCGGGCCCTGCCGGCGAATCGGCGCTGGTCTCGACGGTGGAGCCGCCCTCGGTGCTGCCGGTGGAACCGTGCGTCGCCGCGGTGACCGGGCTGCCGGTCGCGATATCGCCGGTCGTACCCTCGCCTTCGCGGGGGTCCCCGTTGTCGCCGGGAACGGTGTCGACCTCATTGATGCTCATTGACCAGCAGTTTACTGCGTGGCGGTGGTCTCACCCGCAGCCGGGCCTTACCGTGCTTTCATGTCGTCACCGATCGTCGCGGTCGTCCAGTTCGCGCCATCCACCGATCCGGCCGCCAACCTCCGCGCGCTGCGCGAACCGATCGCCGACGCCGCCGGACGCGGCGCGGCCGTCGTGCTCGCCCCCGAGTACGCCATGTACGCGGTGACCAGGCTCGACGAGCGGGTCGTCGCGGTCCGCGAGCCGCTCACGGGGCCCTTCGTCACCGGGCTCGGGGCGCTGGCGAAGGAGTTCGGCGTGCACCTGGTGGCCGGGATCGTGGAGGAGGTGCCGGACGAGCCGGAGCGCATCCACAACACCCTCGTCGTGCTCGACCCGGGCGGCGAGCTCGTCGCCACCTACCGCAAGGTGCACCTCTACGACGCCTTCGGGCACCGCGAGTCGGACGTGGTCGAGCTCGGCGCCATCACCGACCCGCCGGTGTTCACCGTCGGCGACACCGTCTTCGGGCTGCAGACCTGCTTCGACCTGCGCTTCCCCGAGGGCGCGCGGCGGGTGGCCGCGGCCGGTGCGCAGGTGCTGCTGCTGCCGGCGCAGTGGATCCCGGGTCCGGGCAAGGTCGACCAGTGGACGACGCTGCTGCGCGCACGGGCCATCGAGAACACCGTCTACGTCGCCGCCGCCGACCAGGCCGAGCCGCGCGGCGCGGGCGCGTCGATGATCATCGACCCCGCGGGTGCGGTGCTCGCCGAGCTCGGCACCGAACCCGGCGTGCTCACCGCCACCGTCGACGCCGCGGCGCTGGCCGCCGTCCGGCGTGCGAATCCGAGCCTCGAGCTGCGTCGATTCGCTGTGGTGGAGCGGGTTCCGGAGTAGCGTCGGGGGACGATGATCTACACCGATCGGACTTCGGCCGGTCGTGTGCTCGGGGGCGAGCTGGCCGAGTGGGGCCTCGTCGCGCAGGCGGGAGCCCCCGGTCCGCTGCTGCTCGGGCTGCCGCGCGGCGGCGTGCCGGTGGCGGCCGGTGCGCGCGAAGTGGTCGGAGGCGCGCTCGACATCCTGCTGGTCCGCAAGCTCGGGGTGCCCTGGCAGCCGGAGCTGGCGGCGGGGGCGATCGGTGAGGACGGCGCAAGGGTCCTGAACGACGATGTGCTCGCGCACACCGGGCTGACGGAGGTGGCGCTGGCCGGGGTCGAGGTGGCCGAGCGGGCCGAGCTGGAGCGCCGCCGCGCCACCTGGCGGGCCGGGGCGGCTGCGGTGCCGCGGGCCGGGCGGGTGGTGGTGCTGGTGGACGACGGCATGGCCACCGGGGCGACCATGGTGGCCGCCTGCCGGGTGCTGCGCCGACAGCGCCCGGCGCTGGTGCTCGTCGCGGTGCCGGTCTCCTCGCCGGAGGCGCTGCGCCGGGCCGCCGCCGAAGCCGACGACGTGGTGTGCCCGCTGGTGCCGGAGCAGCTCGGCGGGGTCGGCACCGCCTACGAGGACTTCCACCAGCTCGCCGACGCCGAGGTCACCGCGGTGCTGCGGGCGCGCTGATCACCACACCGCGCGCGGGGTCACCCGGCCCGCGGCGGTGAGCATGGGCCGCAGCCGGCCGGCGAAGCTCTCCGCCGTGACCGGGGTGATCTCCACCTCGGCCCCGGTGCGCACCGCGTAGCGGCCGTCCCCGGCGACATCGATCCAGCAGAGCACGCCGAACGGCGCGAGCGCGCCTGCGTTGCGGCGCACCGAGACCACGATCTGGCCGATGCCGTCGCGCGGGGCGCGGAGCAGCCTCCGGATACGGGCGGGCACCGAGGGGCCGGCGACCGGGACGGTCACCAGGTCGCGGCTGTCCTCGGTGACCCGGGCCAGCGGGGCGGTGAGCGCGGGCAGCTCGCCCGCGCGGTTGCGCGGGAGCGGGGTGATCATCCTGGCCGCGAAGGTGCCTGCCGAGCCGACCGCGATCCGGAGGTCGCCGCCGCGATCCGGCGCGGAGCCGGGCAGCTGCGCGACCACGACCGCGATCTCGCCCGCCACCGCCCCGAGCACGCGAATCGGCGCCCCGAGCTGCCCGGGGCCGAGCTCCGGCTGCCCGGTGTCCGCTGCCGGCCGCGCGGGCCCGTAGCCGAAGACCTCGACGCGAAGGGCAGGGCGGGCGAGGACGCGGAGCGCCGCCTCGAGGTCGGCGTCCAGGTGCTCGTCGCACCAGCGGTGCAGGGCGGGGAGCTGCGCGGCGCGCTCCACGTTGTCGGCGGCGGAGAGCCGCACCGCGAGCGGATACGGGATGCGGTCCCCGTCGGTCCGGCTCCAGGCCAGCGCGAACTGGTCCGGCGTCAGCGTCAGCCTCACTCGCGCTCGGACCACTCCCCGAGCACCGGGGGCGTGGTGGGATCGAGCGAGCCGATGAGCGTGCCGTTGTCGTCGCCCGGCTCGAGGTAGGTGAGCTCCTCGTCCGGGAAGTGCAGGTCGTCGTCGGGGTCGGCGGCAGGCGGCCGCGGCGGCAGGTGCGCGCTGATCCCGTGGCCTGCGCGCGTCGTCTCCGATGCCGCCAGCGCACCGCCGAGCAGCCCGCCCATGGCGCCCGCGCCGAGCCCGGTGACCGCCTCGGTGCCGGTGGACTCGCGCGGTTTCGCGGTGCGCCGCTCCTCCTGCTGCTGCTTCTTGCGGTCGTCGGCGGGCACGGTCGGCGGGATGACGCCGGGAACGCCCGCGGAGACCGGCGCGGTGCCGCTCGCGAAGTGCGGGGTGGCCGTGTGCGGAACGGTGCTGTGCGGTAGCGAGGTACCGGCGAACGAAGCCGGAACCGTGCCGACCGGTGCGACGCCTGCCGCCTGGGTGGCGACGGTAGCCGGGCCGGGCTCCGCACCGGCCGGTGCCGCGGTACTCGCGGCCTCGGGTGCGGCCGAATCCTCGGGTGCGGCAGCGGTACCGGTGACCTCGTCGTCCTCCGTGGCCCCGGTGGCGAGCGCGACCGGCGTGGCATTCGGCTCGGTTCCGGCTGCGCCGCCGAGACCCGGCCGCGCCCCTGGTCCGGCATCGGCGGCAGGCGCTGCGCCGATCCCACCCGCCACGTCGAACTCCGGGAACGCCGGAATCCCGTTGCCGGTGGGCAGGAAGGCCCCCGCGTAGACGGCCTCCATCACCCGGACGACATCGAGCCGGGCCGTTTCCGCCGCCTTCTGCGCCGCCACATTGGCCGCCGCGCTCCCCGGATCCAGCAGCGCCGCCGCCAGATCCGGCTCGCCGCCGGTGGGCGCGCCGACCCCGGCACGCACGGTCTCGGCGGCATCCCCGGCCCGGTTCAGCCGCTCGCCCACCACGCCCATGACATCGGCGAGCGCCCGCCCGCGCTGCTCGAAGGCCGCGACGGCGGCGGCCGCGTCGGCGGCGGCGGGCCCGCGCCACCCGTCGGCCATGGCCGCCCGCACCTCGGCGCCCGCGGCCTCGACGGCCGCGGCCAGCCCGGCGCCGGAACCGCGCCAGACCTGGCCGCCCGCGTTCAGCGCGGCCGGGTCGAGCAGGTTCACCGCGGCGTGCAGCTCGCGGTGCGAGAGGTTGTCGAAGGTCTCCACCCGGGGCGCGTAGTCGGGATCGGTGCGCAGGTGCTCGCCGCGCTGGGCGGAGCGGGGCAGCTCACGCATGGTGCACCGCCGGTACGCTCGCCAGCCGCCCGGCCGCGGTCACGTCGGCGGCGGTGTAGGCCGCGCCCGCCGCGCGCAGCGTGGCCGCGAGTTCCCGTGCGGCCGCGGCATAGTCGCGCAGCGCGGTGACCGCGCTCCCGGCCTTGCCCTCGAAACCCCCGCGCAGCGCCGCGCCGGAGGCGAGGCCGCCGAAGCCGGGCAGCGTGGCCGCCGCGGCGAGCGCCGCGATCTGCTCGTCGACCCGATCGGCCAGTTGCTCGTAGCGCTGCGCGCAGCGCTCCGGCGCGCCGTCGGCGACCAGGACCCCGTCGATCCACAGCTCGCCGTCGTCCACCGCCGTACGCAGGACATCCACCCTGGATCGCACTCGCCAGCCCCCTCTCCGCCGGCGCCGCGATCGCGCCCGGCGCCGTCCGTTCTCACCGATCCGGATGCGACCGCCCCTCCGTCACATCCTGTACCCACGCCGCGATGTCCGCGCCGACCTTCGCGTGCACCGGCTCGTGCAGCAGATCGTGGCCGGCGTCGGAGTACTCGCACAAATGTACCGACTCGTGGCGCGCAGTCCAGTCCCGGACGGGATCGATCGGCGTCCGCCGGTCGTCGACGCCGTGCACGGCGAGAACGGGCAATCCGGGCGGCGGCGGCGCGGCGATCGCGCGCGGCGGCGTGCCGCAGAGCACCAGCCCGGCGAGCGCGGGCGCGGAATCGGCGAGCAGCCCGAGCGCGGTGGCCGCGCCGAGCGAATGCCCCATCAGCACGAGCGGTTCCGCCGGACGCTCGACGCGCACCGCGCCGAGCAGCGCGGCGGCGTCCGCGGTGAGCTCGGCGAGCGTGCCAGGCACGGCCGGATCGCCCTCGCTCAGCCCCTGCCCGGCGGTGTCGAAGAGCCACGCCTCGATCCCGGCCCGGCCGAGCAGGGCGGCGAACCGGTGGTAGTGCCCACTGTGCTGCCCGCTGCCAGGCAGCAGCACGAGCACCGCGCGCGGATCGGCCAGCGGACGGCGCCGATAGTGCAGCCTGCCGCGTGCGCCGATGAGGTAGGGCATGCGACGATCATGCCCGCGCCGCCGGGGACCGAATCCGCCCGGCCCTCCCGAGCCGAGGTCACTTCGTGAAGTTTCGCACCGCTGTCCGGCTTCCCCTGCTCGCCGCGGTGCTCGCCGCGGGAGTGGCCGTGCCCGCCGCGCACGCGGCGCCGGGCTGCCCGCAGGCCCGGGTGGAGGTGGCGGTGCCCGCCGGGGTGCCGGTGCTCGACTGGTCGGAGAACCTCACCGTCGACGCGGACGGGAACCTGTGGGTCTCCCGATTGTGGCGGCAGCAGCTGCAGCGCTACGACGCCGCGGGCGCGCTCACCGCGACCGTTCCGGTCGAGTACCCGGGCGCGCCGCGGCTCGGGCCGGACGGCCTGCTCTACGTGGTCTTCGGCGACGCGCCGATCGCGGGCGACCGCGGCGGCGTGCTCCGGCTCGACCCGGCCGCCGCCGTCCCGGTGCCCGAGGTCGTCGTCACCGGGCTGACCATGCCCAACGGCGCCGACTTCGGGCCGGACGGGCAGCTCTACGTCGCCACCGCCACCGGCGTCGTCCGGCTGCGGACCGACGGCCCGATCGATCCGGGCTGGTCGATCGATGCCCCCGCGGCCAACGGCATCGCCATCGACGGCGACACCGCCTACCTGACCAGCAATGGCGATGCCCTCGGCCGGATCTCCCGCGCTCCGCTCGCGGACCCGGCCGCGCACACCGTCGTCGCGGACCTCACCGATGCCGGGCTCCCCGACTACGTGGACGACCTGCTCGGCTACGACGGCGCGCTGTACGCGGCAACGCTCACCGGCAGGCTGGTCCGCGTCGACCCCGCGACCGGTGCCTCCTGTGCGGTGCTCGGCACCGAGCCGCTGACCGCGCTCGCCGCCGACCCGGCTCGCCCGAGCACCCTGCTGGCGAGCACCGAGGGCGGCTCGATCCTGCGGATCACGCCGGGCGAGTAGCGCGCAGCCGGAACGGCTCGCGGCACTAGAGGGCGGGCAGCGGGATGACCGGAAGCTCCGGCACCGGGATGCCGGGCGGCGCGGGTGCAGGCTCGGGGGCGGGGCCGGGCGCGGGGGGAGCCGGCACGTCGGGCACGACGAAGGTGCCGACCGTCGGCGTCATCACGCAGTGCGCGCCGGGGTAGTCGATGATCCCCCACATGGAGGCGACCACCGTGCCGGGACCGCTGTTCACCGTCTTGGACAGCGTGGGCAGGTTCAGCTCGGTGTGGTCGTCCAGCGGATCCATCCCGCTGACGCCGGTGTTGACGTTCACCCAGGCGACGACCAGCCCGGAGGCGAGCGGCGCCCCCGAGTGCGCGGGCGAGGCGGTGAACCGCAGCTGACCGGGGTGCAGGTCGGCGCCTGCCGAGTTGGCCTGGGTGCCGTCGGTCACCCCGGCCGCGATGATCGTGGTGATCGGGCCGTTGCTGCCGCAGCCGAAGGTCGGCGCGGCGTAGGCGAACGGGGTGAAGCTGCCTGCGATGTCGCGCAGCGCGGCCACGTCGACCAGCTCGGTGTAGTCGCGCAGCGCGCCGACACCCGCCCTGGCGCTCGCGTCCTCGCCCGCCGCCGCGGTGAGCTCGGCGATCCGGTCGCGCACCGTCGCCTCGGTGTCCGCGCCCGCCCCGCCGGCGAGCACTCCGGCCAGGGCGAGCGTCATGCCGATCGACGCCGCCGTCGCGGCGATCCGTGCGGTGGACTTGCGCTTCACTCGAACACTCCTCGATGCGGCTCCGTATTCGCCAGCAACGTACCAGGTGGGCCGCGTTTGCACCGGCCCGCGCCGCGGCCCGATCCGCGATATCGCCCGCACCTCGTGTGATCCAATCGACACGGGTGTATTACCGGGGGGTAGGGTTCGACCCGGATGAAACGAGACACAACGGGAGCCTTGTATGAAAATATCCCTGTCCTCCGATGAGGTTGCCTTCCGCGACGAGCTGCGCACGTTCTACCGGACGCAGATCCCCGAGGAGATCCGCGAGCGGGTCAAGTACGGGCGGGAGATCTCCCGCGAGGATGTCGTGACCACGCACAAGCTGCTGAACGACAACGGCCTCGCGGTGCCGAACTGGCCCGTCGAGTGGGGTGGCAAGGACTGGACCCCGATGCAGCGGCACATCTGGCAGGACGAGATGCAGCTGGCCTCGGTCCCCGAGCCGCTCACCTTCAACGCCCAGATGGTCGGCCCGGTGATCGCGCAGTTCGGCTCGCAGGAGATCAAGGAGCGCTTCCTGCCGCCGACCGCCGCGCTCGACATCTGGTGGTGCCAGGGCTTCTCCGAGCCGGACGCCGGCTCGGACCTCGCGTCGCTGCGCACCACCGCGGTGCGCGACGGCGACTCCTACATCGTCAACGGCCAGAAGATCTGGACCACCCTGGCCCAGTACGCCGACTGGATCTTCTGCCTGGTCCGCACCGACCCGAGCGCCCCGAAGAAGCAGGCGGGCATCTCGTTCCTGCTCTTCGACGTCAAGAGCCCCGGCGTCACCATCCGCCCGATCAAGCTGATCGACGGCGGCCACGAGGTGAACGAGGTGTTCTTCGAGAACGTCCGGGTGCCCGCCGACCAGCTGGTCGGCGAGGAGAACATGGGCTGGACCTACGCCAAGTTCCTGCTCGGCAACGAGCGCACCGGCATCACCGCGGTCGGCCGCAGCAAGGTCAAGCTGGCGGTGGCCAAGGAGTACGCGGCGCGGACGAAGTCCGGCTCCGGCACGCTGCTCACCGACCCGATCTTCGCGGCCAGGATCGCCGAGCTGGAGAACGAGCTGCTCGCGCTGGAGCTGACCCAGCTGCGCGTGGTCTCCCAGACCGAGGAGGGCAAGCCGAACCCGGCCTCGTCGGTGCTCAAGCTGCGCGGCTCGGAGCTGCAGCAGGAGATGACCGAGCTACTGCTCGACATCGCGGGTCCGGACGGCCTCCCGGTCGGCGCGGGCGACATCGCCTCGCCCGAGTGGGCGCAGCGCAGCGGCCCCGCGTACCTGAACTACCGCAAGACCACCATCTACGGAGGCTCCAGCGAGGTGCAGCGCACCATCATCGCCTCCACGATCCTCGGACTGTGAGGGGCGAGCCATGGATTTCGAGCTCACCGAAGAGCAGGCGCTGCTTCGCGACACCGTGCGCGACCTGCTCGCCAAGAACTACACCGCGGAGTCGCGGCTGAAGGTCGTCGAGACCGAGCTCGGCTGGAGCCGGGACGTCTGGAGCAGGCTGGCCGAGCTCGGCGTGCTCGGGCTGACCTTCTCCGAGGAGGACGGCGGGGTCGGGGCCGGACCGGTCGAGGCCATGCTGGTGCTGGAGGAGGTGGGCCGCAGGCTGGCTCCCGAGCCGCTGCTGGACGCGGTGATCCTGCCCGGCGCGCTGATCACCCTGGCAGGCACCGCCGAGCAGCGGCAGGCGATCCTGCCCGAGGTGGCCGCAGGCAGCCTGCTGCTCGCCTTCGCGCACGGTGAGCCGGGCTCGCGCTGGCCCGACCTGGAGCTCGGCACCGCGGCGACCGCGGACGGCGACGGCTACCGCCTCTCCGGCACCAAGAACCCGGTGCCGCACGGCGATATCGCGGACCGCGTCGTGGTCAGCGCGGCGCTGCCTGCGGGCGGCACCGGGCTGTTCCTGGTCGACCCGGCGGGCGACGGCGTGCGGCGCACCCCGTACCGCACGCTCGACGAGCGCCGCGGCGCCCAGCTGGTCCTGGACGGCGCGCGGGCCGAGCTGCTCGGCACGGCCGCCGACGCGAGCGCGGCCATCGCCGCCGCCGAGCTGCGGGCACACGCCGCGCTGAGCGCCGAGGCCATCGGCGCGATGGCAGAGGCGCTCCGGTTGACCAGCGAGTACCTGCGCACCAGGAAGCAGTTCGGCGTCACGCTCTCGAAGTTCCAGACGCTGACCCAGCGCGCCGCGAACATGTACGTCTCGCTGGAGCTGGCGCGCAGCATGAGCCTCTACCTCACCGCCGCGCTGGCCGACGGCTCGGAGGATCCGGTGATCGCGTCCCGCTCGCGGCTGCGAATCGCCCGCTCGGCCAGGCACGTCGGGCAGGAGGCGGTGCAGATGCACGGCGGCATCGGCGTGACCACCGAGTACCCGGTGAGCCACTACGTCGCGCGGCTCACCGCCATCGAGCGGACGCTCGGCGGCCCGCTGGAGCACCTGCAGGTACTCGGCGACCGGGTGGCCGACCACACGCTGGTCGAGCTCTAGACCGACGCTCGGACACGGGCGGTGGGCCTCCCCGGCCCGCCGCCCGCTGCCGTCACGTGGCGTTGATCACTCCGTGCTCTCGGTGCCGTAGGGCTCGTCCTCGGCGAGCTCCGAGGACGGCTCCTCGTCGGCCGGTGCGCTCGGCTCCAGGGTGAGCGTACGGGTGCGCGTGGTGGTGGGCTCGGCCTCGCGGGGGCGGGTGGTCGGGGTCCGGGTCCTGCTGGCGGACTCGGTGGCCGACGGGTCGTCGGACGGGTCGGCGGAGGGGTCGACGACCAGTGTGTACCCGGCCGGGCGGCGCGGCGGCCCGGCGGGGGCGATCTGCCAGCTCGGCGAGGGTGGGATGGTGATCCGGGGGACCTCGCTGCCGGTCTCGTCGCCGTCGTCGCGCACCGGCGCGCCCGCGTACGGATCCGACTTCAGCGGCGGCGGGGCGACGTAGGTGTCCTCGCGCTCGATGCCGAACATGCCGATCAGCACCAGCCCCACCGAGACCGCGCCTGCCGCGACCGCGGGACCGGCGATCCTGGCTCTGCTGCTCTCCATCGGTGACGCTCCTGTGGCTGGATCGGGTGGCCTCACCTTAAACGAGCGCCGAGGGCGGAGCCAGGTGAGAAGCGGCACCCCCGGGGAAGAAACCCAAAACTAAACGCTAGCATTTCAGATATCGAAATGGTATCGGAGGCGTGTCGGGGGCACGTGTCGTAGTAGAACAGCCGAGTGTGGTCGTAGCGTGATCGAAGTTACGCGTGAGACGCCTGTAACCACATGAGAGACGTGAACGGTCGTCGCGCACAGCGACTTCCGGCGTCGGATTGTTCTCTGATCGGCGTCAACGAGGAGTAGATGATGGGAGCTTACTCGGCCATTCCGCTGGATGCCTCGTCCAACGGCGCCGAATCGGTCACCGCGATTTCCGCGGTACCGGACTCCGCCGCCGGCGAATCCACATCCATCGCGACCGGATCGGCAGCCGCCGATCCGGATGGCACGGGCACCGGAGAATCGGTGCCGCCCTACGCGACGGCCCCCCGCGAACGCACCCCTGCCACCGCGCTCACGCGTGGTCTCGGCTGGCTGTTCTTCGTCGGTGGCCTCGTCGGTGCGGTACTCGGCATCGCTGGACTGCATGTCGAGATCACCGTGGCCGGCCTCATCCTGGCCTGCACGGCCGGGCTGATCCTGCTGAAGCTGCGCTCGGACAGCGTCGTCCGGGAACCGGATTTCTGACGAGCGGAACTACCGTTCGGAATGGGCGGTTCACCGCAACGGCGCGGTGCTCCACCAGTTCATGAATTCCTCACGCGTGGCAATGAATCCGATGCTGTGCAGCACGAACCGGGACCGCTCGGAATCGCCGGAGAACTCGGTGATCATGCGCGGCCGCAGCGACGAGAAGCCCTCCAGCACGATATTGCTGTAGGACTGCCCGTTATTGGTGTCGCGCTGCCTGGTGCCCGAGGGCAGCGCCGCCACCGCGGCGGCGGCCTCCGCCGGGTCGGCGTAGGCGTAGAACTCGTAGTTGGCCTTGTTCTGGCCGCCGAAGCAGTACCAGACGGCGGTCCACGCACCGAAATCCGGCCCGGTCGCGTCCAGCCCCGAGCCGTCCGCGCGGTCCTTGCCGAAGCAGGTCGCGCCGTTCCAGCCGGGGTCGCTGAAGACGATGTCGTCCTCGTCGGCATCCGGGACCATGCGCGGGAAGCCCTCGTGCAGTGCGGCGAGGCCATCGATCATCGCCGACTCGTCGCTCACCGCCGTCGTCGTGGTGGTGAGACGGCGGGTGGTGGTCTCGTCGGCGATGTCCTGCGGCTGTTCGCCGGCGCTGGTCGGCAGGGTGGTGCGGGTCGATGCGGCGGCGGGGCTGTCCGAGCCGCGGTCCGCGCCGAAGAAGGCGATGCCCGCGATGAGCGCGGCCGCCAGCACGGCGCCGACGCCCGCGCCCGCGAGCCCGCGGTAGCGGCCGGGCGGTTTGCCGCCCTGGCCGCCGTGGCGGGCCGCGCCGTGCCCGGCGTAGGCCGTCGGGGTGTGCTGGATCGGGTGGCCCGGTGCGGAATACGGGCCCGCGTGGATCGGGTGGCCCGGTGCGGAATACGGGCCCGCGTGCATCGCGTGGCCCGGAGCGGACGGGCCGTACCCGCCGCTGCCCGCGACACCGTACCCGCTGGCGGGCGTGCCGTACCCGCCTGCGGGGATCCCTGGTCCGCTCACCCCGTACCCGGCCCCGGGCGGACCGCCCGGGAATCCCGTTGCCACCGACGGCGTCCCGCCGGACCCCGGAACGGCGTGCGGCCCGCTCGCGATCCCGGCGAGCGCGTCCCGCGCGGCGGCCGCGAACTCGGCGCAGCTCGCGAAGCGATCCCCGGGGTGCTTCGCCATGGCCCGCAGCAGCACGGTGTCCAGCGCCGCGGGCAGCCCGGGGCGCAACCTGCTCACCGGCGGCGGCGTGTCGTTGAGGTGCCCGTGAATCACCGCGACCGGATTGCTCGCTTCGAACGGCACCGTGCCGGTGAGCAGCCGGAACAGCGTCACGGCCAACGAGTACTGGTCCGAGCGGTGGTCGAGCGAAGCGCCGGAGAGCTGCTCCGGTGAGGCGTAGGCGAGCGTGGCGGTGAAGGTGCCGGTCCTGGTCAGGTGCCCGGTGTCGTCGCGCAGCCTGGCGATCCCGAAGTCGGTGAGGAAGATCCGCTCCTCGGCGCCGTCGCTCACCCGCTCGATCATGATGTTCGCCGGCTTGACGTCCCGGTGCAGCACACCCCTGCCGTGCGCGTAATCCAGGGCCGCCGCCGTCTCGGCGACGATCCGCACCGCGCGGGCCGGCGGCAGCGACCCGGGCTCCAGCGACGCCGCGTCCATGCCGTCGACGTAGCGCATGGAGATCCAGAGCTGCTCGTCCTCGACCCCGCGGTCGTACACCGGCACGATCCCCGGATGGTCGAGCCGGGCGACGAGATCGGCCTCCCGCTCGAACCGGGCCCTGATCTCCGCGTCCGCGAAGAGCTCCCGGTTCAGCAGCTTCATCGCGGTCAGCCGGGGCAGCCTCGGGTGCCTGGCCAGGTACACCGAACCCATTCCGCCCCTGCCGAGCAGGCGTTCGATCGTGTACCCGGCGAATACCTCACCGGTTCTCAGCATGACATCAGTTCAACGGCGCCGAACGCCACCAGCTGAGCACTTCCTCCGGCGTGCCGTACCCGTCGGTGAACATCAGGAACTGGCTCCGGTCCGGATCGCCGCTGAACACCGTGATGATCTTGTTCCCATTGTCGCTGTACTTGTAGTTCGTGTACTGCTTGCCGCCGTTGGTATCGGTCGACTTGGTGTTCGCCGGCAGCCCGGCCACCACCGACTGCACATCGGCGGCCGAGTTGTAGGCGTAGATCCGGTAGAACGGATCGTCGCTGTCGCCGCCGCCGTAGCAGCGCCACTGCCAGACCCAGGACCCGAACTCCGGGTCGCCGTCGTTCGGGCTCGGGGTGTAGCTGGTGTCGGTCTCCCAGCAGGTCGAGTTGTTGTACCCGGTCTCCTCCTCGCTGGTGGCGGGCACCATGCGCGGGAACTCCTTGCTGATCGCGTCCGCGGACGGCGTGATCTTCGGGCCCGCGGCGGCGGTGGTCGTGGTGGTGCCGCCGCTGTCCGAGGAGTTCTGGCTCGCCACCACGCCGATGCCGATCACCGCCGCGAGCAGCACGACGACGCCGACGATGATGCCGACGATCAGCGTGCTGTTGTTCTTCCGCGGCGGCTGCTGCTGCGTCGGGCGGTACTGGGCGAAGTTGTTCGGCGGCGGTGGCGGCGGGACCGGGGTGTAACCGGTCGGCTGCTGGTGCGTGTAGGGGTTGCTCTGCTGCGGGTTCTGCGCGGTGATCGGCGGCGCCATGGCCGGGCCTGCGGTGAGTGGGGCGGCGCCGCTGGCGTACGGGTTGTGCTGGGTCGGGTACGGCGCGCCGGTCATCGGGGTGCCGGTCGTCTGGTTCCCGGTGAGCGGGCGCGGCCCGGTGCTCGACGGGTGCGGTACCGGCCCGCCGACCAGCGGCAACGAGGGCGTGCTCGGGTTGCTCAGCGCGTGCTGCGCGGCCGCGGCGAAGGCGGAGCAGGACTCGAAGCGGTCGTCCGGGCGCTTCGCCATCGCCTTGGCGAGCACGCCGTCCAGCGCGTAGGAGAGCCCCGGGCGGGCGCTGCTCAGCGCGGGCGGCGCGGACTGCAGGTGGCCCTGGATCACCTGTGCCGGGTTGGTCGCCGCGAACGGCCCGCTACCGGTGAAGAGCCAGAACAGCGTGCAGGCCAGCGAGTACTGGTCCGAGCGGTGGTCCAGGGTGGCGCCGGTGAGCTGCTCCGGCGATGCGTAGGCGAGGGTGGCGGTGAAGGTGCCGGTCTGGGTGAGGTGGCCGGTGTCGTCGCGGAGCCGGGCGATGCCGAAGTCGGTCAGGTACACCCGTTCGCCACGGCCCGCGGTGGAGCGGGCGAGCAGGATGTTGGCCGGCTTCACATCGCGGTGCAGCACGCCCATGCCGTGCGCGTAGTCGAGCGCGTCCGCGGTCTCCTTGATGATCTGCACCGCGCGCTCCGGGGGCAGCGTCTGCGGCTCCACCGAGGCGGCATCGATGCCGTCGATGTACTGCATCGAGATCCACAGCTGCTCTTCCTCGACGCCGCGGTCGTACACCGTGACGATGTTCGGGTGGTCGAGCCGGGCGACCAGATCCGCCTCCCGCTCGAACCGCGCCCGCACCTCCTTGTCGAAGAACATCTCGCGGTTCAGCAACTTCAGCGCGGTCATCCGCGGCAGCCGCGGATGCTTCGCCAGGTAGACCGAGCCCATGCCACCGCGGCCGAGCTGCCGTTCGATGACGTAGCCGGCGAACACCTCACCATTGGCCAGCATTGTCCGCTCCATCTCCCGCCGCGGACCGGGACCCACCGGCGCACAGGCGTACAGCACGAGAACGCGCGATCAGGCCAGGCCCGTGCGCGGAAACATCGAAACCATAGCAGTAGTCGGGCGGGTGCCCGGCCGCCGCCGAAGCGCGCCGGACGCGGGATCCGGGGTGCATCTCAGCCGTCCCCCGCAGGGGTTTCGCCGCTCGTTTCGGCCCCGCCGGGGCGCACCCGGCCGCCCGGCGGATCGATCGTCGCGGGGCGCCCGCGCCGCCGCGGCGCCGGGCCGGCGGGCGGGGGTGGAGCCGGGATGACGGTGGGGTCCTCCGGGCGCACCGGTTCGTGCGCGCCGGGGTTCGGCGTCCGGCCCGCAACCGGGTGCGCGCCGGAGCGTTGTCCGTGGTTCGGGGTGGCGTGTGTGCCGGACGGCGGTTGGTTGCCCGGTGCGGCGGGGCGGGCGTGCGCGCCGGACGGCGGTTGGTTGCCCGGCGCTCCCTGTCGGGGGTCGGCGCCGGGGTTTCCGCTCGGGGTCGGGGTGCCGGGACGGAGGTGCACGCCGAAGCTTCCGCCGTGGCCGGGGCCCTGCGGGCCGGCGTGGGTGCCGGAGCCGGGGTTGCCGTGCGGCCTCGAGGCGTTGGCGCCCGACGGCGGCTGGGCGCCGTGATGCGGCCCCGCACTCTGATTCGGGCCGGCCGGCGGACGGGCCGGCTGCCCCCAGGACTGCCCCGGGTAGGGCGGCGGTCCCTGCTGGGGCCGCGCGTTCGGGTGCGGCCGGGGCGGATTCGAGTGGGGCCGCGGCGGCGCCGGGTACTGCGGATAGGGCGGGCGCGGCTGCGCGCTCGGGTACGGACCCTGCGGGTACGGCCGCGGCTGCCCGGTCGGATAGGGCCGGCCGCCGGGGCGCGGCTGCGCGCTGGGGTACGGCTGAACCGGCGGGTAGGGCGGCACCCCCGGATAGCCGGTCGGCGGCCCGCCCTGCGGCTGTACCGACCGGTGCGGCCCGCTGCGCGCCGCGCCGAGCGCCGCCTGCGCCGCCGCCGCGAACGCCGCGCAGGAGTCGAACCGCTCGGCAGGCTCCTTGGCCAGCGCCCGCATGACGACCGCGTCGAAGGCGGGCGGAAGGTCCGGACGCGCGGTGCGCGCCGACGGCACCGGCAGGTTGAGGTGCCCGTTGATCACCGCGGCAGGGTTCGCCCCCGGGTACGGCGCGGAGCCGGTCAACATCCAGAACAGCGTGCAGGCCAGCGAGTACTGATCCCCCCTGTGGTCCAGCGAATCCCCCGCGAGGTGCTCCGGCGCGGCATAGGCCAGGGTGGCGGTGATCGACCCGGCCGAGCCGAGCGTGGTGTCGGCATCACGCACACTGGCGATGCCGAAGTCGGTGAGCAGCACCCGCTCCGGCTGCCCGATCGGCGCCTTGGCGAGCAGGATGTTCGCCGGCTTCACGTCTCGGTGCAGTACCCCGTTGACGTGCGCGAAGTCCAGCGCGGCCGCGGTGTCGGCGATGATCCGCACGGCCCGCGCGGCCGGAAGCACCCCGACGTCCACGCAGGAGGCGTCGGCGCCCGCGACGAACTGCATGGAGATCCAGAGCTGATCGTCCTCGGCGCCACGGTCGTACACCGTGACGATATTGGGGTGGTCCAGCTGCGCGACCAGATCCGCCTCGCGCTCGAAGCGCTTGCGGATCTCGGTGTCCGAGTACAGGTCGCGGCCGAGCAGCTTGAGCGCGGTGAGCCGGGGCAGCCGCGGATGCCTGGCCAGATAGACCGTGCCCATCCCGCCGAACCCGAGCACCCGCCGCACGGTGTAGCCGGCGAAGGTGTCGCCCTTCTGCAGCACTTCCGTCACTCCACCCCCCTCTCCGGGTCGCGCGCCTGCTCCTACCATCTATCTCCGGGTGGCCCCGGCGCGCAACATCGCTCTCGGCGGCCCCGCGTGTCGGTGCCGATCGTTAGGGTGAGTCCTATGCGCATTGGAGCACACGTTCGCCTGGACAGCGATCCGATCGGCTTCGGTGAGAAACTCGGCGCCGAGGTCATTCAGCTTTTCGTCATCGATCCGCAGAGCTGGGACAAGCCGCAGCCGCACCCGCGCGCCGAGGAGATCAGGGCCAGCCCGATCGACGTCGTCGTGCACTCGTCGTACCAGATCAACGTCGCGAGCCTGAACAACCGGCTGCGCATGCCGTCGCGCAACGCGGTGGCGCAGCAGGCGAAGGCCGCCGCCGAGCTCGGCGCCTTCGGGCTCGTCGTGCACGGCGGGCACGTGCGCTCGGACGCCGAGATCGAGGCCGGTATCACGAATTGGCGCAAGCTCTTCGAGCGGCAGCAGGAGAAGGGCGGCTTCGCGGTGCCGATCCTGATCGAGAACACCGCGGGCGGCAACCACGCCATGGCCAGGCACTTCGACTCCATCGCCCGGCTCTGGGACGCGGTCGGCGAGTTCGGCGCCGGCTTCTGCCTCGACACCTGCCACGCCTGGGCCGGCGGCGAGGAGCTGGTCGGCGTCGTCGACCGGATTAAGGCGATCACCGGCCGGATCGACCTGGTGCACCTGAACTCCTCCAGGGACGAGTTCGACTCGGGCGCCGACCGGCACGCCAACCTCGCCGATGGCACCATCGACCCGGAGCTGCTGGCCGAGGTGTGCCGCACCGCGGGCGCCCCGGTGGTGCTGGAGACGCCCGGCGACGGCCTCGCCGAGGATCTCGCCTACCTGCGCGAGCACGTGGGATGAGCATCCGGCCGCTCGACGGGGTGCGCGTACTGGAACTCGGCAATTACATCGCGGCGCCGACGGCGGCCCGGATCCTCGGTGACTTCGGCGCCGAGGTGATCAAGGTCGAGCGCCCCGGCGCCGGTGACGAGCTGCGCAACTGGCGGCTCTACGGCGGCACCACCTCGATGCTCTACCGCACGGTGAACCGGAACAAGAAGTCGATCACGCTGGACCTGCGCACCGAGGCGGGCAGGCGCACCGTGCTCGCCCTGGTCCGGGAGTGCGACGTGCTGCTGGAGAACTTCCGCCCCGGCATGCTGGAGAAGTGGGGGCTCGGGCCGGAGGAGCTGAACGCGGCCAACCCGGAGCTCGTGGTCACCCGCATCTCCGCCTACGGGCAGACCGGCCCGCTCGCCGCGCGGCCCGGCTTCGCCGCGGTCGCGGAGGCGGTGGGCGGGCTGCGCGAGCTGGTCGGTGACCCGGATCGGCCGCCGGTGCGGGTCGGGGTCTCGATCGGGGATTCGATCGCCGGGATCTACGCCGCCTTCGGCGCCGTCATGGCGCTGTTCCAGCGGGAGCGCGCGAGCGGTGCGGTGCCCCTGGAGCAGCGGATCATCGACGTGGCGCTGAACGAGGCCATCCTCTCGGTGATGGAGTCGCTGGTGCCGGACTACCTGGCCTACGGCATCAACCGGCAGCGGGTCGGCGGGCGGATGGAGGGCATCGCGCCCAGCAACGCCTACCCGTGCGCCGACGGCACCAGCATCATCATCGGCGGCAACGGGGACGCCATCTTCCAGCGCTACATGAAGGTCATCGACCGCCCCGACCTCGCCGCCGACCCGGAGTTGCAGGAGAACGCGGGCCGCTGGCGGCACCGCGAGCGGCTGGACGCCGCGATCGGCGAATGGACCGTCCAGCGCACCCGCCCGGCAGCGCTCGCCGTCCTCGAGGAGGCAGGCATTCCCTGCGGCCCCATCTACACCGCCGCCGACATCGTCACCGACGAGCAGTACCTGGCCCGCGACATGATCCAGCACTTCCCCGTCGACGTCGGCGAACCCGAACCCAGGCAGGTCGGTTTCCCCGGCATCGTCCCGGTCATCGGCGGAAAATCCCTCCCCATCCGCACCGTCGGCCCCGACCTCGGCGAACACACCGACGAGGTCCTCACCGCCCTCGGCCTCACCCCCGCCGAGATCGCCGAAGCCGCAGGTCGCCCGGCCCCGGCCGAGACCGCCGGTTCCGATACCGCCTCGGCCGAAACCGCCGGTTCCGATACTGCCCCCGGCGCAACGAGTCGAGCCGCCGCAGGCGACGCGAGAGCCACCCCGACGGAGCCGCGGCTATGAGCGACATCATCCTGAGAGACGTCACCCTCAGAGACGGCCTCCAGCTCACCGGCAAACTCCTCGACGTCGAACGAAAGCTGGAGATCGCCAGGAAACTCCTCGCCCTCGGCGTCCCAGCCTTGGAAATCGGCTCCCTCGCCAGGGGCGACCTGGTCCCACCCATGGCCAACACCCTGGAACTGATAGCCGAACTGACCCCGGAGGAACGCACCCGCTGCTGGGTCTGGGTAGCCACCCCCCGCCACGTGGAAAAGGCAGCCGAAGCAGGCATCACCCACTTCCAGTACTGCTTCTCCGTCACCGACGAACACAACCGCGCGAACATCGGCCGCGACACCGAGGCCAGCATCGCCGCCATGCCGGAGGCCGTCCGCCGAGCCGAACAGGCGGGCGGCGACATCCAGCTCACCCTGGCAACCAGCTTCACCTGCCCCTTCACCGGCCCGGTCGACCCGGCCCGAGTCCTCGCCATCGCCACCGACCCGCGCACCGACGGCGCCGCCGACATCGTCCTCGCGGACACCCTCGGCCAGGCCGGCCCGGCCGAGGTCGCCGCCCTGGTCGGCGCGGTCCGCGAACACACCCCGCACCGCCGCATCGTCTTCCACGGCCACGACACCTGGGGTATGGGCGTCGCGAACACCCTGGCCGCGATCGGAGCGGGCGCCACCGTCGTCGACGGCGCGCTCGGCGGCCTCGGCGGCTGCCCGTTCGCCCCCGGCGCGGGCGGCAACACCGCCACCGAGGACATCCTCTTCGCCACCCGCCCGTCCTGGTTCACCCCCGCCACCCTGGCCGAGCTGGCCGATCTCACCGACGGCCTGCTCACCGAACTCGGCGAGCCGAACCGCTCCCGCACGGTCACCGGCGCCCGCTCCACCACCACCGCCTTCCCGTGGGCGGCGCCCGTCCGGGGCTGACCGAGCGAGTACTGCCCCGCGCCTCAATCGTCGGCGCGGAGCAGCATCACCGCGCCTGCGCCGCGAGCGGCGGCCTCGGTGAAGAACCGGGTCAGCGCGCGGAGGGACGCGAGGAGCTCGGCGGAATCGGCGGGGTCGATCCCCTCGTCCGCCATGCGGGCCGGGTCACGCAGGGCGGCAAGCGCTTCCGGGCTCACCGGGGACAGGGCGGCAGCGGCCTCGGCGACCAGCTCGGGATACCAGGCGGCGAGCGTCTGCCCGACGTCCAGCGGGTCGCCGTCCACCCGCAGGTCCACCGGTACCACGGCCGCGTCCAGCAGGTATTGCACGGCGGCCCAGGAGGTTCCGAGGTCACAGCCGATGCGCACGGAGCCGCGCAACCACTCGGGGTCGAGCACCCCGTGGTCCAGCTCCATGCTCGTCGCCGCGGCGAACGCCATCCTCGTACCCATCCATGCGGACGATACCGCCGCAGGAAGTACACCCGGAGGTGGTCCCTCCGCTCCGGGGATTCCCCGATGGCGTGCACGCGCGAACGCGGGAACACTGGTTGCCATGACATCGCACGCCGTGAGCGCCGAACCGACCGAGCCGGGCACCGCGACCTCCGTCGCGGCCCGCGCCGTTGACCTGAGCAAGGTCTACGGCGCCGGAGACACCAGGGTCACCGCGCTCGACGGGGTGTCCGCAGATTTCGCCAGGGGCGAGTTCACCGCCATCATGGGGCCGTCCGGGTCCGGCAAGTCCACGCTCATGCACTGCCTCGCCGGGTTGGATTCGGCCAGCTCCGGCACGGTCCGGATCGGTGACACCGACCTGACCGACCTCTCCGACGCCGAGATGACCAAGCTCCGCCGCGACCGCATCGGCTTCGTCTTCCAGGCGTTCAACCTGGTCCCGACGCTGACCGCGCTGGAGAACATCACGTTGCCGCTGGACATCGCAGGCCGCGAGGTCGACCGCGGCTGGCTGGAGACGGTGCTCGGCAGGCTCGGCCTCGCGGACCGGCTCGAGCACCGGCCCAGCGAACTCTCCGGCGGCCAGCAGCAGCGGGTGGCGTGTGCCAGGGCGCTGGCGGGCAAACCGGACATCATCTTCGGCGACGAGCCCACCGGCAACCTGGACTCCCGCTCCTCCGGCGAGGTGCTCTCCATCCTGCGCGCCGCCGTCGACGACTTCGGCCAGACGGTCGTGATCGTCACGCACGACCCGCGCGCCGCCGCCTATGCCGATCGGGTGGTCTTCCTCGCCGACGGCCGGATCGTGGACGAGCTCCGCGACCCCACCGCCGATTCCGTGCTCGACCGGATGAAGGCGCTGGAGAACTGATGGCGGGCGGTCCCATGCGCAAGGTCGCCTTGCGCAATCTGGCCGCGCACAAGGTGCGGCTCGCGCTCACGCTGCTCTCGGTGGTGCTCGGCACGGCGTTCATCGCCGGCTCCTTCGTCTTCACCGACACCCTGCAGCGCACCTTCGACGGCATCTTCGCCAGCCAGGCCAAGGGCGTCGACGTGCGGGTGAGCCCGAAGAACCAGCAGTCCCCCGGGCTGCCGCAGACCGTGGTGGACAAGATCGCCGCCCGCCCGGACGTGCGCGCCGTCGCGCCGGGCGTGAACGGCCCGGTCGTGCTGCTCGACCCGACCGGCAAGACCGCCGTGCAGACCGGCGGCGCCCCCAGCTTCGGCGAGTCCTACCTGCCGCCCGAGCGCGCGGTGGCCGAGCCGCTCGCCTTCACGCAGGGCGGGCCGCCGACGCAGCCGGGCCAGTTCGCGATCAACACCGGCGGCGCCGAGCGAGCCGGGCTGCAGGTCGGCGACCGCACCAAGGTACTGATCCCGTCCCGCGGCGCGCCGTTCGACGCCACGCTGAGCGGCATCTACGAGCTGCCGGGCGGCACCGGCGGGTTGGTCGCGCTGCAGTTCCCCGAGGAGCAGGCGAAGCAGCTGTTCACCGACGGCACGCGCGTCGCCTACGTCGACATCGCGGCGGCCGGGCTGCCCGCCGACGACCTCCGCGACCGGCTCGCGCTCGAGTACGGCGGCGAGTACAAGGTGCAGAACGGCGACCAGGTGCGCGAGGACATGAAGGCGCAGGTCTCCGACGCGCTGAACTTCCTCAACTACTTCCTGCTCGCCTTCGGCGCGATCGCGCTGATCGTCGGCACCTTCATCATCTACAACACCTTCTCCATGATCGTGGCGCAGCGGCTGCGCGAGCTGGCGCTGCTGCGCGCGGTCGGAGCGAGCAGCGGGCAGGTCGGGCGCTCGGTGGTGGCCGAGGCGCTGGTGATCGGCGTGCTCGGCAGCGTCATCGGGCTGGCAGGCGGTGTCGGGCTGGCGTACGGGCTCTCCGCGCTGCTCAACGCCTTCGACGTCGGGCTGCCGACCGGGACGCTCACGCTGCAGCCGCGGACCGTGCTGATCGGGCTCGCGCTCGGGCTCGCGGTCACCGTGATCAGCGCCTACGCCCCCGCCCGGCGGGCGGCGAAGGTGCCGCCGGTGGAGGCCATGCGCGCCGAGTTCGCCACCTCGGGCGATTCGCTGCGCAACCGGACCATCGCCGGTGCGCTGCTCGCCGTCGTCGGCGTGGCGCTGGTGGTGGGCGGCGCCCAGTACACCGGTGGCACCGCGGCATCGACGGTCGGGGCCGGCGCGCTAGCGCTGATCCTCGCGGTGCTGCTGGCCGCACCCGCGCTCTCCCAGCCGGTGGTCGGCGCGCTCGGCGTGCTCATGCGCCCGTTCGGCGCGGTCGGCGCCATGGCGCGGAACAACGCGCGGCGCAATCCGCGCCGGACGGCCGCGACGGCCTTCGCGCTCACCCTCGGGCTCATGCTGGTCACCGCGATCGGCATGCTCGGCGCCTCGGCCAAGGCCAGCATCGGCGGCCTGGTGGACAAGGACGTGACCGCGGACTTCGTGCTGGCCGGGCCGCAGCAGATCGGGGTGCCGCTCGGCGCCACCGCGGCGGTGCGCGACGGCGTGCCCGCCGCCGAGCAGGTGGTCGGATTCCGCGCCGCGCTGGTGCAGATCGACGGCGATCAGGTGCCCGGCTCCTCGCCGGAGGGGCCGTTCGACCGGGTCATGCGGGTCAACCTGGTGGCGGGCACGAACACGCTCGGCGAGCGCGACATCCTGGTCTCCGAGAAGGAGCGGAAGGAGCGCGGCTGGAGCCCGGGCCAGGAGGTCACCATCAACGGGCTGGACGGAGCCGCGCTGCCGGTCACCGTGCAGGGCGTCTACCGGAACAGCCCGCTGCTCGGCGAGGTCATCCTCTCGCCGCAGCTCTACGAGCGGACCACGCCGGTCGCCTTCCGGGCCAACGTGGTGCTCCTCGTGCAGGCGAAGCCGGGCACCGACCCGGCCGCGCTCCGCGCCGACCTGGAGCGCGCCACCGAGCAGTTCGTGGTGGTGCAGGTGATGGACCGCGAGGAGTTCAAGGGGGAGCAGGGCAGGCAGATCGACACCCTGCTCGCCATCCTCTACGGCCTGCTCGCGCTCGCCGTGGTGATCGCGGTGCTCGGCATCGTGAACACGCTCGCGCTCTCGGTGGTCGAGCGGCGCAGGGAGATCGGCATGCTGCGCGCGGTCGGGATGCTCCGGCCGCAGGTGCGCCGCACCATCTACCTGGAATCCATGTTGATCGCCGTCTTCGGCGCGGTGGTCGGGCTGCTGCTCGGGCTCGGGCTCGGTGTCGGGTTCCTGCGTACGCTCCGCGATTTCGGGCTCGATCAGATCGCGATCCCGTGGGGCCAGCTGGTGCTGGTGCTGGTCGGCTCGGCCGTGGTCGGGGTGCTGGCCGCGCTCTGGCCCGCGGTGCGGGCGGCGCGCACGCCGCCGCTGGCGGCGATCGCCGACGTGTGATGCCGGGAGGTCGGCGGCCGGAGTCGCAGCCTGCTCCGCCAGCTGCCGAGGTACCGGCGGGCCATCGCCCCTGACGGCTGTGCCGAGGAGCGGCGCGGGTCTCGGCCCGCGCCGCTTCGCCGTCTCGCGGGCGGGCGCCGTGCATCGCGTCGCCCGCGGGGCACGCCGGGTGCGCGGGTCAGCGCGGGGCGCCCGCCCAGCGGCTCACATCCCTGCGGTCGAGGGCGTCGGCGAGCAGGTCGGGGAAGTGGTCGGGGGTGCAGGCGAAGGCGGGGACGCCGAGCGCCGCGAGCGCGGCGGCGTTGTCGTGGTCGTAGGAGGGCGCGCCCTCGTCGGAGAGCGCGAGCAGCACCAGCACCTGCACCCCGGCCTCGGTCATCGACCTGACCCGGCGCAGCATCTCCTCGCGCACACCACCCTCGTAGAGGTCGGAGATCAGCACGAAGAGAGTGTCGGTCGGCTTGGTGATCAGTGACTGGCTGTACGCGATGGCCCGGTTGATGTCGGTGCCGCCGCCGAGCTGGGTGCCGAACAGCACGTCCACCGGGTCGTCCAGGTGCTCGGTCAGATCCACCACCTCGGTGTCGAACACCACCAGCGAGGTGCGCAGCGAGCGCATCGAGGCGAGCACCGCGCCGAAGACCGAGGCGTACACCACGCTGGCCGCCATCGAGCCGGATTGGTCGATGGCGAGGACCACCTCACGGTGCACCGCCTGGCTGCGCCTGCCGTAGCCGATCAGCCGCTGCGGCACCACCGTCCGGTGCTCGGGCAGGTAGTGCGCGAGGTTCGCCCGGATGGTGCGGTCCCAATCGATGTCCCGGTGCCGGGGCCTGGCGATCCGCGCGGCCCGGTTCAGTGCGCCGGAGACGGCGGCGACGGTCTTCGCCGCGATCCGCTCCTCGATCTGCTTCACCACCGCCGCGACCACGGTGCGCGCGGTGGCGCGGGTGGTCTCCGGGATCACGCCATTGAGGCTGAGCAGCGTGCCGACCAGGTGCACGTCCGGCTCCACCGCCTCGAGGAGCTCCGGCTCCAGCAGCAGCTGGGTGAGGTCGAGGCGCTCGACGGCGTCCCGCTGCATGATCTCGACCACGCTGGTCGGGAAGTAGGTGCGGATGTCGCCGAGCCAGCGGGCGACCCGGGGCGCCGAGGCGCCGAGCCCGCCGGAGCGCGGGCCGGACGGGTCGCCCGCGTCGTACAGCGCACCGAGGGCGCGGTCCATGGCCTGCTCGTGCTGCCCGCCCGGCGAGCCGAGTTCGGACTCGGCGGCGGCGCCGAGCAGCAGCCGCCAGCGGCGGGCGTGCGCGTCATCGGTCACGGGATGGCTCCTGCGGGTTCAGCGGCGTCCGCGGGGCGCGGGGCCGCCGCGAGGATGGTGAGGGCGGCGCGGAGCGCGAGTTCGCCGCGTTCGACATCGATGGCGGCGCTCCCGCCGTCGGCGCGGGCTCCGCCGCGCACCGCGCGGCCGATGGCGCGCCGCTCGGGCTGCTCGAAGGTGCCGAAGGTGCGGCGGAGCAGCGGGAGTACCTCGGTGAACTGGTCGTCGCCGAGGCCGCGGACCCACTCGTCGACCAGGCGAAGCAGCTCGCGGTCGTGCACGAGCAACAGCCCGCGGCCGCCGAGGAAGCCGTCGACCCAGGCCGCCTTGGCCTGCGCGGTGCGCCCCACCGAGAGCGCGGCGCCGAGCCGCAGCGCGGACTCGACGTCATCGATCTCGCCGACATCGGCGAGCAGCCGGACCGCGCGGCCCGCCAGCGCGCCGTGCACGTCGTCCCGGTCGGCGACCACGCGCAGCGCGGCCTGCCACTGCTCGATGCCGTCGGCGCCGGTGCGCAGCGCGGCGTTGGCGGCGTCGATCTGGTCGCGCAGGTTCTCGGCGGCCTCGGTGTTTAGCCCGGTGACGGCGCCGGGCAGCCCGGCGCAGATCCGGACCAGCAGGCCGTCCGCCACCCGGCCGAGCGCGCTGACGTCGGTGCCGCGGACGTCGCCGTAGCGCCGCGTGCGCAGCAGCCCGGGTAACACGCCGAGCAGGTGCGTGACGTCGTGGTCGAGCGCGGCGACCTCGTCGAGCCTGGCGATCAGCCCGTCGGTGGCGGCGCCGAGCTCGGCGAGCAGCGCGGTATCGAGCGCGGCGGCCAGGCCGGCCAGGGTGATGTCGGCGTTCGCGACGTGGTCGAGGATCCTGGCCTCGGCGGCGGTGCGCAGGGTGGTGCCCCAGCGCGAGGCCTCGATCACCGCGAGCGCGTACTCCGGCTCCCAGCACAGGGTCCAGCTCTCCCGGAAGGTGCCGGTGCCGCGGACCTGGCTCTGCGCGGGCACGCCCCACTCGATGCCGAGCACGCGGAGCCGGTGCAGCAGGTGCGAGCGGCGCAGCCCGCGCTCCTTGCGCAGGTCGAGGTCGATGGTGCGGGCGCTCGGCTCCCGCTCGAGCCGGAGGGTGCGGGCGGTGGCGGTGAGGTCGGCGGCGAGCGGGACCGTCGGGGTGTCCGCGGGGACGGCGCCGAGTGCCTCGCCGATCACCAGCTCCTCGGCGATCAACCGGACCAGGGTCTCGTCGCCGCCGCACATCACCGCGCGCACCGCCTCGGTGACCTCGGAGAGCCCGGCCAGCGGGCGGGCGCGGAGCGCGGCGAGGGTCTCGGCGAGCCGGGCCGCCTCGATCACGTGTGCGCTGGAGACCGGGAGGTCGCCGGCGCGCAGCACGCCCGCCACCCGGGTCAGCCAGCGCACCACCGGTTGTTCGGTTTCGGTGAAGAGGTGGTGGTACCAGCCCGGCGAGGTGATGCCCGCGCCGTAGCCGGAGGCGGTGGCGAGCCGGGAGTGCGTCCACGGCACCCAGGTGCTCGCGGTCTTGACCTTCGGCAGGCCGGTGAGCAGCCGGGTGTCGGGGGCGGCCGGGCCGAGCGGGCCGTCCAGGGCGGGGGCGTGCCAGGCGCCACAGACCACCGCGAGGCGTTCGGAACCCGCGCGCAGGGCCTTGCGCATGGTCTGGCGCATGTACGCCTCGCGGCGCAGGGTCTGGGTGTCCACCGGGATGGGGTGAAGAACGCGGGGCTCCGCCCCGCCCACGCCCGCGGGCGATTCGACGGGGCCACCGGTCGCGGTCGCGCCCGCGGGTGTGGAGGGCTCGGCGACTTCCGCGCCGGGCGGGGCGGGTTCGCGGAGGGCGCGCATGGCTTCGGTGATGGCGTCGAAGGCGCCGGAGTCGGCGGCGGATTCGACGACCGCGTCCCACCAGCGCTCGGCGTCGTCGTAGCCGGCGGCGGCGGCGAGTTCGGCGAGCGGGTCGCGGTGTTCGGCGGGTTCGTGCTCGCGGGCGGCGAGCACGTGGGTGGACGGCAGGTCGCAGAAGCGGACGGGGACGCCGTGCTCGGCGCCGTAGCGCAGCGCCTGCCACTCGGGGGAGAAGGAGGCGAAGGGCCAGAAGGCGGCGCGGGCCGGCTCGCCGGGCACGTAGGCGAGCAGCGCCACCGGCGGCGCCATGCCGTCGGCGCCGACGTAGCCGACCAGCGGATCGGCGTCGGCGGGCCCCTCGATCAGGATGATGTCCGGCCGGAACTCGGCCAGCGCCGCGCGCAGCGAGCGCGCCGACCCCGGCCCGTGGTGCCGGATGCCGAACACCCGGGTCACGGCGGTGCTCACCCGGACACCTCGCGGCAGGCGCGGTAGAAGTCGGCCCACTCCGGCCGCTCCCGCACCACGGCCTCCAGGTACTCCGTCCACACCACCGAGTCCGCCACCGGATCCTTGATCACCGAGCCGAGCACCGCGCCCGCGATGTCGGAGGCGCGCAGCACTCCGTCGCCGAAGTGCGCGGAGAGCGCGATGCCGTTGGTGATCACCGAGATCGCCTCGGCGGTGGAGAGCGTCCCGGACGGCGACTTGAGCTTGGTCCGCCCGTCCGCGGTCACCCCGGCGCGCAGCTCCCGGAACACCCGGACCACCCGGCGGATCTCCTCGGCCGCCGCGGGCACCGGCGGCAGCTCCAGTGCCGCGCCGAGCTCGGCGACCCGCCTGGTCACGATGGCGACCTCCTCGTCCTCGCCCGCGGGCAGCGGGAGCACGACGGTGTTGAACCGGCGGCGCAGCGCGGAGGAGAGATCGTTGACGCCGCGGTCCCGGTCGTTGGCGGTGGCGATGACGGTGAAGCCCTTGGCCGCCTGCACCTCGCTGCCCAGCTCGGGCACCGGAAGCGTCTTCTCGGAGAGCACCGTGATCAGCGCGTCCTGCACATCCGACGGGATGCGGGTGAGCTCCTCGATCCTGGCGATCTTCCCGGTGCGCATGGCGGTCATCACCGGCGACGGCACCAGCGCGGCCTCGCTCGGCCCCTCGGCCAGCAGCCTGGCGTAGTTCCAGCCGTACCTGATGGCCTCCTCGGCGGTGCCGGAGGTGCCCTGCACCAGCAGCGTGGAGTTGCCGGAGACGGCGGCGGCGAGATGCTCGGAGACCCAGGTCTTGGCGGTGCCGGGCACGCCGAGCAGGAGCAGCGCGCGGTCGGTGGCCAGCGTCGAGACCGCGACCTCGAGCAGGCGGCGCGGGCCGATGTACTTGGGGATGATCGCGGTGCCGTCCGGCAGCACGCCGCCGAGCAGGTAGGTGACGACGGCCCAGGGCGAGAGCTCCCAGGAGGGCGGGCGCGGCCGGTCGTCGGCGGCGGCCAGCGCGGCCAGCTCGGCCGCGTAGGCCTGTTCGGCGTGCGGGCGGAGCAGGCCGGTGTCGGTCGTCGGTGCGGTCATTGCAGCTCCTCGAGCATGGTCGAGCGGATGGTCAGGTCGCGGGCGAGCCGCTGGAAGGCATCGCCCCAGGCGGCGTCGTCGCAGCGGTGCGCGGTGGCGGCGACCACCGGCGCGGCATCGGGTGGCAGGTGCGCGGCGGCGGCGGCGAGCAGCGAGCGGTGCGCGGTCGGCATGGCACCGGAGGCGCCCGGTCGGCGGGCGGCCGTCCGTGCCCGCTCGTGCAGCAGCAGCAGGACGTGGTGCGCCACCTGCTCCGGCCAGGGATGCTCGACGGCGGGCAGCAGCGCCTCCAGCTCGGAGAGCCAGGCGCCGTCCAGCCGGAGCAGCCGGGTGATCCGCTCCGGCGCCGGGAGCAGCGCGAACAGCTCGCGCCTTCGCAGCAGCGCCTGGTCGGTCGGCACCCCGGCGTCGAAGAGCGCCGCGGCCCACGCGCCGTCGCCCGCCGCGAGCGCGGCGTCCATCCAGCCGTCGAAGAGCGGTCGGCGGAACCGGTCGTCCAGCACGGTGGCGACAGCCCGCACCGGCGAGCCGAATGTCTTCTCCCAGCGCGCGAGCGGGGTGGCCGCGACCAGCCTGCGCAGCAGCGCGGCGGTGTCGTCCGGGCCGCCGGACCAGCGGTAGCCGAACTCGGCGCCGCTCTCGGCGAGGCCGTCCCGCTCGGCGTCCGGCGGAAGTTCCGCGGGCAGCGCGAGTTCCAGCGTCGTGCCGCCGCGGACCGGCAGCCACAGCTCGGCCCGCTGCCGCATGCGCTCGGTGAAGGCCGAGCCGGGCAGCCGGGCCAGCAGCGCGGCGGCGGTCCGCCGGACGTCACCGCGGCGCCCGGACAGCGCCGTCTCCAGCAGCTCCTCGTCGGCCGGGCCGAGCCCGTCGCCGATCACCGCGAGCAGCTCGGCGGCCTGCGCCCCCGACTCGGTGGCCCAGGTGCTCGCGAGCAGCTCGCGCGCCCGCGCCGGGTCGTCCCGGCGCAGCTCGCGCAGCAGGTTCCGCCGCGCCGCGGGCTTCCCGTGGGCCCAGACCTCGGCGACCTCCGCCGACGAGGTGCGGAAGTCGTTCCAGGAGGGGTGCGCCGCCGCCAGCCAGCGGCCGCGCGGCCCGGCCAGCCGGAGCAGCGGGCCGCGGTGCTCGGGCAGCGTGCGGGCGTACTCGAGCAGCTGGACGCCGAGCGCGTCCGGCGCGCGGAAGTCGCGCGGCGCCGCCGCCGCGAACCACTCCGGCAGGAAGGGGGAGCGGCTCCCGAGCAGCCCGGCCAGCCGGTCGGCGGCCGCGCGGGGCAGCAGCGGACGCTCGTCCTCCGCCGCCGGTACCGGCGGCACGGCGGTGCCTGCCCCGACCCCGCCGCGGTCGAGCAGGTCCTGCAGCGCGGCGGCCGCGAGCAGCGCGGCGGCCGGGTCGTCGATCCGCCCGACGGCACCGGCCACCGGGGCGGGCAGCCGCCCGGCGTCGAGCCCGCGCTGCGCGGTACCGAGCAGCGCCACCGAGACCAGCTCGGCCGTCTCCGGCGCGGGCTGCGGCGGCTCCGGCGGCGGCACCGATGGCCCGAGCGGCTCGTCGGCCCGGTGCAGCTCGCCCGCCGCGAAGACCGCGACCGGAACCAGCCCCTCCGCGGTCCAGTCGCCGATCACGGCGACCGGATGCCCGCCGGAGATCGCGAGCAGCCGCCACGGCTGCTCGCCGGGCGCGATCGGCAGCGCGGTGCCGTCCGATTCAGCCAGCCACCAGCCGGTCTCGCCCGGCACCGGGACCACCTCGGTGAGCAGCACCGGCTGTGCCCGCAGCCACGGATCGTCGGCCAGCGCCGCCGCGTACGCGCGCAGTGCCGCGTCGATCCGGCCCGCGCCGTCCGGCAGGGGCAGCGAGGTGACCGGGGTGTCGGCGCCGTGCCTGGTGCCCCACTGCACCCTGAGGTTCGCCGCGCCGGGGTAGTAGTGCAGGCTCGCGTCCGCCATGAAGCCGAGCCGCGGCGCCGCGCTCGTGACCACCCGGCCGCCGAAGTTGTGCTCGACCAGCATGGCCCAGCGCCCGGAGTGCCTGCCGCGCAACCAGGTTCGCCTGGTGTGCAGCCGCTCCTCCTCGGATGCGCGGGTGCCGAGCACCATCCAGTCGTCGCGCACCGCGGGGCCGGAGCGCACCAGCTCGGCGGCCATCGGGTAGCCGATGTGCGCCCTGACCCCCGCGGCCAGCGGCTCGGGCAGCTCCGCGAGCCCGCGGTGCGCGATGGCGAGCAGGTGCAGCCCGGCGTACTCGCGCAGCACCAGCCGGGGCCAGTCGGAGCGACCCGCGGCGACGGCGGGAAGCCGGCGCAGCGCGGACGCCACCGCCGGCGCCTGCGCATCCACCATGCGGGCCGCGATGGCCTCGAAGCCGCGCACCCGATCGGCCCTGGCCAGCCCGGTGCGCACCTGGTCGGCGAGCCAGACCTCCAGCTCGGCCAGCCCGGCGGCCACCCGCGCACGCCGCTGCTCGGTGCCCTCCGGATCGGCCGGACGGGCGGGCGCCGCCGCCGTCGCCCGCGCGGCGCGGCCTGCCAGCCACTCCGTCGCGAAGGACGGCAGCTCGCCGCCCTCCTTGACCGCACCGGCGGACCAGGCCAGCAGCAGCGCCAGCGCGTGCTTGCAGGGGAACTTGCGGCTGGGGCAGGAGCAGCGGAAGGCCGGACCGGCGAGATCGACAACGACCCGGTACGGCGTGCGCCCGCTCCCCGCGCAGGTCCCCGCCAACGCGGTGCCCTGCGCGACGGCGTCGCCGAGCTTGCCGCCGAGCCGCCGCGCGGCGGTGAGCGAACTCTGGTCCGGCGCCGCCGCGGCGACCTGCTCCTCGCTCCAGGGCGTCGTGCCCACGCGGCTGCCTCCCGTGATCGTGCTCATCGGTATCCCCCCGATCCGGCCGAGCGGCGGGTGCCGATCGCGTCGTCGGAAGCAGTTCTATACCAGTGCACCGACAGGCTGCGGCGCTCAGTACGCGCGGCCGAAGATCACCCGTTTGCCGTACGCCGACCGCGCCCCGCAGCGCACGCAGACCCCGCTCGCCTGCTCGCCGTCGAGCGGGACGCAGCGCGGGGTCGCGGCGGTCAGCGCCTTGATCTCGTCCTCGCAGGCGGACGTGCCGCAGTGCAGCGCGAGCGCCCAGCCGGTGCCGACCGCCGCGGCGAAATCGCCCCAGTCGCCGACCACGTGGGTGTGCTCGTCCCGGAAGGCGGTGGCCCGCGCCAGCAGGAAATCCTGGAACTCGTCCAGCACGCCGGGCAGCACCGCGGGCAGCGCGTCGATCGGCACCGCGCGCTTGCCCCGGCCGCCGAGCCGCTCCACCAGCACGGCGCTGCCCGACTCCAGATCGCGCGGGCCGAGCTCCAGCCGGATCGGGACGCCGCGCAGCTCCCACTCGTTGTACTTGAAACCGGGGCTGAGCTGCGGCCGCGCGTCCACGTGGGTGCGGATGCCCGCGGCCCGCAGCCGGACGGCCAGCTCGTCGGCCGCCTGCTCGACGGCGGTGTCGCCGCCGCGCGTGATCGGCACGACGACCACCTGGTACGGCGCCAGCCGGGGCGGAAGCACCAGCCCCCTGTCGTCGCCGTGCGTCATCACGATGCCGCCGATCATCCGGGTGCTCATGCCCCAGGAGGTGGTGTGGCACAGCTCTTCCCGGCCCGCGTCGCCGGTGTAGCGGATGCCGAAGGCCGAGGCGAAGTTGGTGCCCATGTAGTGCGAGGTGCCCGCCTGCAGTGCGCGGCCGTCGCGCATCATGCCCTCGATGGTGTAGGTGGCCACCGCGCCGGCGAAGCGCTCACCGGCGGTCTTCTCGCCCGCGATCACCGGCATGGCGGCGAGATCGCGCGCCACCTCCCGATACAGCCCGAAGGCGAGCAGCGTCTCGCGCCTGGCGTCGGCCTCGTCGACGTGCGCGGTGTGCCCCTCCTGCCAGAGGAACTCCGTGGTGCGCAGGAACATCCGGGGCCGCAGCTCCCAGCGCACCACGTTCGACCACTGGTTCAGCAGCAGCGGCAGATCGCGGTGCGAGGTGATCCACTTGGCCATCATCTCGCCGACGATGGTCTCCGAGGTCGGCCGGACCACCAGCCGCTCCTCCAGCTCCTTGCCGCCCGCGTGCGTGACCACCGCCAGCTCCGGCGCGAAGCCGTCGACGTGCTCGGCCTCACGGGCGAGGAAGCTCTCCGGGATGAACAGCGGGAAGTAGGCGTTCTCGTGGCCGGTGTCCTTGATCCGGCGGTCCAGCTCCTCCCGGAGCCGCTCCCAGAGGCGGTAGCCGTACGGTCGGATCACCATGGTGCCCCGCGCCGGGCCGCGGTCGACGAGTGCGGCCTTGACGACCACCTCGTTGTACCAGGCCGCGAAGTCCGCACTCTGTGCGGTCACACCACGCTCATCCCGTGCCATGGACGCACAGACTAGCGCCCCCGGCGGGACTCACCGGGCGGCTACCGGAAACGGCTGCGTACGAGCCGGTTTCGGCGGCGATCGGTGATCTTGCTTCCGGACGTCCGCTCTGGCATTCTGACCTGTTCGGCTGTGCCGGACCACCCGGTATCTCTCGGCCCGGGTGCGGACACATCGAGCTGCCCGCCGGGGCTGGCGAGGGGTGGACATCGAGCGCGGTCGCGTCGTTCGATGGCCAACTCCAGCTCCGCGCGGGCGGGTTCGTCCCCGCGCATCGCCGCTCCCCCCATCGGGTAGCGTTCGGCACGATTCCGGTCGTGCGGGAGGGGGCGGGATGCGGACCGAGACGGACGACGCCACGGGGTCGCTCGCGCGCCTGCTGGAGGACGGGCCCGCTGCCGACCCCGAGGTCGTCGCCGTCGTCCGGGCCGCGCTCGACGACATCGAACAGCCCGCCCCGGCGGCGGGCGCCCCCCGGCACGACGGAATCTACCTGCGCGGCATCGCCGTTCGCGGCTTCCGCGGGATCGGCAGGGAGAGCGTGCTCCGGCTCTCGCCCGGCCCGGGGCTGACGCTGGTGGTCGGGCGCAACGGCAGCGGCAAGTCGAGCTTCGCCGAGGCCGCCGAGCTCGCGCTGACCGGCGCCAACCGGCGCTGGGAGGGGCGCTCCGCGGCCTGGCGCGAGGGCTGGCGCAACCTGCACGCCCCCGGCGAGACCCGGATCGCGCTCGACCTGCTCACCGCGGGCAGCCCGGCGGAGATCCTGGTGCGCGCCGCCTGGCCCGCCGAGGCCGAGCTCACCGCGCCGGAGTGGACCGAGCAGCGCGGCGCCGCCGATCCCGCGCCGTTCGATGTCGAGGCATGGTCGGCGCTGCTCGCGCTGCACCGCCCGTTCCTCTCCTACAGCGAGCTCGGCTCACTCATCGACGGCAGGCCGAGCGACCTCTTCGACGCGCTGCACCGGCTGCTCGGGCTGGACGAGCTGACCGCCGCGCAGGAGCGCATCCGCGCCCGCAGGCTGACGCTGGAGCGCGCGGCGCGGGCCTCGCGGGCGCTGCGCACCGAACTCGCGGGCGCGCTGGAGCGCACCGCCGATACCAGGGCCGTCGAGCTCGCCGCGCTGCTGCGCACCCCCGACCCGGAGATCGCCGCGGTGGAGGCCGCGCTGACCGGCGCCGACGACACCGCCGATGTGGCCGGGCTGCGCGGGCTGGTCCGGCTCGCGGTGCCCGCGCCGGTGGTGGTGCGCGCGGCGGTGCAGCGGCTGGAGCGGGCGGGCGCCGAGGTCGCGCGGTACGCCACCGGGAACGCCGAGGCCGACCTGCGCACGCTGGAGCTGCTGCGCCGGGCGCGCTCGCACGCCGGGGACGCGGACTGCGTCTGCCCGCTCTGCGGCGCCGGGCAGCTGGACGCCGCCTGGCGCGCCGCCACCGACATCGCGATCGGCGAGCTCGCGGCCAGGGTGGCCGGGCTCGCCGAGGCCCGCGCCGAGCTGCGCCGGGCCGCCGCCGCGCTGCGCAGCCTGCCGCAGCCGGTGCCGGACGAGCTGGTCGCGCCCGGCCGCCGCCCGGTCGACACCGCCGCGGTAGCCAGGGCGTGGACCCGCTGGGCCGCGCTGCGCTTCGACGACGGCGCGGACGACGACCCCGCACTGCCGGAGCGGGTGCGCACCGCCTACACCCGGCTGGTGGACGAGCTGGAGCACGTGCGCCGCGGCACCCGCACCGAACTGGAGCGGCTGGACGAGGTGTGGGCGCCGCTGGTGCCCCGGCTCACCGCCTGGATCACCGGTGCCAGGCTGGTCGAGGCGGACTCCGCCGAGCTGCGTACGGTCAAGCGCGCCGAGGAGTGGCTCAAGGCGGCCGCGGGCATCCTGCGCGACGAGCGGATGGCGCCGCTGCAGGAGACGGCGCGCTGGGTCTGGCAGACGCTGCGCCAGCAGAGCAACGTCGAGCTGGGCGCGGTCCGGCTGCAGGGCAGCGCGGGCACCGCGCGCCGGGTGCTGCTCGACGTCACCGTCGACGAGGTGGACGGCGCCGCGCTCGGCGTCATGAGCCAGGGCGAGCTGCACGCGCTCGGGCTCTCGCTCTTCCTGCCGCGGGCCACCGCCGAGCGCAGCCCGTTCCGCTTCGTGCTGATCGACGATCCGGTGCAGGCCATGGACCCGGCCAAGGTGGACGGGCTGGCCACGGTGCTGGCCGAGGTCGCGCGGAGCAGGCAGGTCGTCGTCTTCACCCACGACGAGCGGCTGGCCGAGGCGGTGCGCCGGATGCAGCTCGACGCCAGGGTGCTCGAGGTGCAGCGCCGGGAGCGCTCGGTGGTCGAGGTGCGCACGGTGAGCGATCCGGTGCGCCGCTACCTCGCCGACGCCCGCTCGCTCATGCACACCAGGCAGCTGCCGCCCGCCATCGCCACCGAGCTGGTGGCGACCTGCTGCCGCTCCGCGCTGGAGGCGGCCGGGCTGGCCAGGGCGCGGCGCTCGCTGCTCGCCGGTGGGATGGGCCATGCCGAGGTGGAGCGCCGGGTCTCGGCGGCGCAGACGACGCGGGCCATGGTCGCGCTCGCCGTCATGGGCGTCGACGGCAAGGTCGACGACCTGAACGCGCACCTGGCCGCCACCGAGGGCGGCTGGGCGGTCGACGTGCTGCGCGACGCCACCGCGGGCGCGCACGTCCCGATCGACCGCGGGATGCGGGCGCTCATCGCCGACACCGAGCGGCTCGTCGCCCGCCTCGCCGCCGACCTCGACGGCAGCGCCGACCGCCCGCCCGGCCGCCGGGCGGCGGCGAACGGCGGCGCTGCGCGCGATCGGGGCGGCCGCGCCGGTGGGCAGCAGGGCCGGGCGGACGCGGGGGAGCGCGGTGCCAACGGCGCGCCGAGGCGAAGGCCGAGCCCGCCGCGGGCGCGATGACCGGCGAACCCGTGCGCCGCAATCGGCAGCGGGCGCGGAACCGGGAGCGCGGTGCGGCCCGGCCGACGATCGCGGACCGCTTCGAGGCCGCCGACCACCTGCTGGCAGGCACCGTGACGGACGCGGGCGGCGTCTGGTCCCGCGCCACCTCGTGGATCCTGCGGCTCGCCGTCGAGCAGGCGGTGGACGAGCTGTGGGCGCGCCGCGAGCCCGCGCTCGCCCGCTGCCCCATGCGTGCGCAGCTGCTCGCGCTCCGGCTGCACGCGGGGACCGAGCTCGCCGCCCGGATCGCCGCGGTCTGGACCGCGCTCTCCCGCGCCGCGCACCACCACGACTACGAGCTCGCCCCCTCGGTCACCGAGCTGCGCCGCTGGCGCGAGCAGGCGGAGGAGTTCGCCGACGCCCTCGCGGCCCTGGCCTGAGGCCGCGCCGTGCGACGATGGCCCACATGGCGAGGCGATGCCCGTGCGGGCGCGGCGAGGCGTACGACGAGTGCTGCGGCCCGGTACTGGCGGGCGAGCGCACGGCCGCGACCGCGGAGGCGCTCATGCGCTCCCGCTACACCGCCTTCGCCGTCGGCGACAGCGCCTACCTGCTGCGCTCCTGGCACCCGCGGACCAGACCCGACTCGATCGACATCGACCCGGACACCCGCTGGCGCTTCCTGGAGATCCTGCGCACCGAGCGCGGCGGCCCGTTCGACGGCGACGGCGTGGTGGAATTCGCGGCGCACCACCGCGATCCGGACGGCAGCCACGTGCTGCGCGAGGTCAGCCGGTTCGAGCGGGTGGACGGCGCCTGGCACTACCTGGACGGCGCGGTCGGGTAGCGTCGGCCCGCATGGCGCGCGTGGCGATCGAGTACTGCACCCAGTGTCGCTGGCTGCTGCGCGCGGCCTGGATGGCGCAGGAGCTCCTGAACACCTTCGGCACCGATCTGGACGAGGTCGCGCTGGTACCCGGCACCGGCGGGATCTTCCGGATCACGGTGGACGCCGAGCAGATCTGGGAGCGCAAGGCCGACGGCGGCTTCCCGGACGTGGCGCAGCTCAAGCAGCGGGTGCGCGATCGGGTCGCGCCGGACCGTGATCTCGGCCACCTGGACCGCGACGCGAACCCCTGACCCGGCTACCGGCAGCAGCCACCGCCACAGCACCCGCCGCCGCTCGGCGCGGCGGGCATCGGCGCGGGAGCGCTCGACGCCCCGACGGTCCCGAAGGTGGTGAGCAGCTTGACCGTATCGCCGTGCCCGGCCGGGCACTCGGCCGGATCGCCGGAGCGCGCCATCGGGCGCGAGACCTCGAAGGTGTCCCCACAGCTGCGGCAGCGGAACTGGTAACTCGGCACAGCACAAGGGTAACGGGTGGCGGGAGTAACCGTTTGGAACTGCCCTTCGGACGTACCCTCGAAGGGACGATCTTGCCTTTTCGGTGATCGGCGCAGGTCAGGAGGTACAGAGCATGACAATGGAGATCGAGACCGGCCCGGAGTACGCGGCTGCCGGTGCATTCGAGGCCACCGCCGACCATCCGCCCGCCGAGCCCGTCGTCCGCACCACCCACGGCGCGGTCCGCGGCACCACCGCCGGGCCCGTCGCCGTGTGGCGCGGCATCCCGTACGGCGCCCCGGTCGCCGGGCCGGACCGCTTCCGCGCGCCCCGCCCGCCGGAGCCGTGGTCGGGGGAGCGCCCCTGCACCGAGCCGGGCGACGTCGCGCCGCAGGCCATGGGCCCCATGGTCCCGGTCGCGGGCACGCTGCGGATGGGTGAGAACCCCCTCTGGCTCAATGTCTTCGCGCCCCGCGTTCCGCACCGGGACGCCCCGCCGCGCCCGGTCATGGTGTGGCTGCACGGCGGCGCGTACTGCCTCGGCACCGCCGCCCAGGAGATCTACGACGGCCGCAGGCTGGCCGAATCCGGTGACATCGTGGTGGTCACGGTGAACTACCGGGTCGGCGTGCTCGGCTTCCTCGACCTCTCCGCGCTCGGCGACGGCTTCGTCCCGAATCTCGGGCTGCACGACCAGATCGCCGCGCTGGAGTGGGTGCGCGAGAACATCGCCGAGTTCGGCGGCGACCCGGGCAATGTCACGCTCTTCGGCGAGTCCTCCGGCGGCGGCTGCGTCACCGCGCTGCTCACCTCCCCGCGCGCGGACGGCCTCTTCCACAAGGCCATCGCGCAGAGCCCGCCCGCGACAACGGTCTTCGGGCAGGAGCGCGCGGCCACGGTGGCGCAGCGCTTCCTCGAGCTGCTGGAGCTGCCCGCGAGCCGGGCCGCCGAGCTCACCGAGCTGCCCATCCAGCGGCTCGCCCAGGTGGCGGGGACGCTCTTCGACGAGGTGCCGGTGACCGAGCCCGGCAGGCTGGCCGCCGCCCCCGTTGTGGACGGCACGCTGCTGCCCGGCTACCCGGTGGAGCGCTTCGCGCGCGGGGAGTCGCTGCGGGTGCCGCTGGTGATCGGCAGCAACCGGGACGAGGCCTCGCTGTTCCGGCTCTTCCGCTCGCCGATCATGCCGGTGACGCCGGACGCGGTGAACGCCATGCTGCGCGACATCTCCGCAGGCCACCCCGACCTCGGCCCCGAGCGGCTGGCCGAGATCACCGCCGCCTACCCGGACATCGCGACCGCCCGCGGCGCGCTCGCCATCTCCACCGACGCCGCCTTCCGGATGCCCGCGCGCTGGGTCGCGGACGGCCACGCGCAGCACTCGCCGACCTTCGTCTACCGCTTCGACCACGCCACCCCGATGCTCCGCGCGGCCAGGGTCGGCGCCGGCCACGCCACCGAGCTGCCGTACGTCTTCGGCAATTTCGGCACCTTCGACCACGACCCGACCTTCTGGCTCGGCGGCAGGCGCGCGGCGCAGGCCGTCTCCGGCCGGATGATGCGGCGCTGGACGGCCTTCGCCGAGCACGGCGTCCCCACCGCGCTCGACGGCTCCAAGCACTGGCCGCCCTACCGCCCGGAGACCAGGCCGACGCTGCTCATCGACGCCGTCGACCGGATGGTGGACGACCCGGACGGCCCCTTCCACACCGCGTGGGGGCCGCAGGCCGTCGGCTTCAGCTGACCGGCTGCGGCACCGTGCGCGGCGCGCGGTGCCCGAGCCGCACCGGCAGCGCCCGGTATCCGTGCAGGGTGTAGAGCTGCCGGTGCCGCAGCGCGCCGTCGAGCGCGAGGTCGGGGAAGCGCTCGAAGAGCGAGCGCAGCGCGAAGACGCCCTCCATCCGGGCCAGGCTCGCGCCGAGGCAGACGTGGATGCCGTTGCTGAAGGTCAGGTGCTCGCGCGCGTTCTCCCGGCCGACGTCGAAGCGGTCCGGGTCGGTGAAGACCGCCGGGTCGCGGTTGGCGCCTGCCAGCGAGACCACGACGGTGGCGCCGGCGCGCAGTTGCACCCCGCCGACCTCGACGTCCTCCAGCGCGGTGCGCGCGGTGGTCTGCACCGGCGGGTCGATGCGCAGGATCTCCTCGATGGCGTTCGGCCACAGCTCCGGCTCGGCGCGCAGCCTGGCCAGCTGCTCGGGATGGGTCGCCAGCTGCACGACGCCGTTGCCGATCAGGTTCACCGTGGTCTCGAAACCGGCGCCCATGAGCAGGCTGGCGGTGGCGGCGAGCGCGTAATCGTCCAGGTCGCCGGTGCTCACCAGGGTGCTCAGGATGTCGTCGCCCGGGTTCGCGCGCAGCTTCGCGATGTGCGCGCGGAGGTAGCCGTCCATGACGTTCATGGCGCCGAACGCGCCGCGGTAGTCGCGCCAGGAGATGCCGATGTCGAGCAGCGGGGTCATCCGGTCGCCCCACTCCAGGAAGAGATCCTGGTCGGAGTCGGGGAAGCCGAGCATCTCGGAGATGATCGCGATCGGCACCCGGGAGGCGAAGCTCGCGATCAGGTCGGTGCGGCCGTCGTCGGGCAGCCCGTCGAGCAGCTCGACGGTGACCTTCTCCACCCGGTCGCCCAGCTTGCGCACCGCGCGCGGGGTGAAGGCCGACGCCACCGGCTTGCGCATCCGGGTGTGCTCCGGCGGGTCGATGACCAGCATGGACGGCGGCTCCACCGGGTTCGCGGGCACGTGCGCCGCGTCCTTGATCCACTGCAGTGCCCGCGGCGTGGTGAAGCCGACGGGGTTGCGCACGCCGAACCGGCTGTCCCGCAGGATGCTCCGCACCACGTCGTGGTCGAAGCCGGCCCAGGCGATCCGGGTGCGCTGTAGCGGGCCGTCACCGCGCATCCGCTCGATCAGCGGGTACGGGTCGCTGACCCCGGTGGGGCCGCCGACCAGCTCGGCGAAGCGGTCACCCTGCTTCGCGGCGGCGCGCACCGCGTACCGCGGCACCCCGTGCTCGGAGAACCACCGGAACCAGTACTGGGGCTTCATGGTGCGACCTCGCAATCACCTCGACGTGGTGATCTCCACCGTACGAGAACCGGCAACGGCGCAAAACGTGCCCGGGGCGGACCACGTTCTCCTACCGGGGGCGGAGAGCGCGGGGTCAGCGGCGGGCGGTGACCCGCTCGGCCTCGGCCCGCCGCTCCTGCTGCGCCGGGTCCGGGTTGACCACCTGCACCAGCGACGCCCCCGCCGCCAGCACCGCGAGGAAACCGTCGATGAGCTCGGCGGGCGTCTCCCACGGCGTGCTGGAGAGCACCCGGTCGCCCTCGGTGAAGCCCTGCCTGCGTGCGGAGCCGCGGGCCTCGGCCAGCACCTCGGCCACGGTCAACCCGTCCAGCGCGGTGCCGAGCCCGCCGGGGAGGAACTGGTCGCCGTGCACCCGCACGGAGGTGGCGAAATCGGTGACTCCGATCGGCAGGTCGCGCACCGGCGCGCCGAGCGCGTCCAGCGAGAGCGCGGCCACCTCGGGCACGCCGTCGGCGTCGTCGAGGCGCTGCGCGGTGACCAGCGCCAGGTCGGCGTCCTGGTCCGGGCGCAGCACCACCTCGACCCCGGCCCACCAGCAACCGAGCAGCACCGCCGCGGTCTGCCAGTGCGCGGGCAGCAGCACCGCGACCCGCGCGCCCGGCGCGAGGCCGAACTCGTCGCGGATCAGGTTGGCGGTCTTGGCCGCCCAGTTGGCCAGCGTCAGCCCGGACAGCTCGATCCGGGCGCCGGTGGCGTCGTCGTACCAGGTGACCCGAGGCGCGGCGGGCTCGCGGGCCAGTACCGGGTCGAGCAGGGCCTCGGTGAGGGTCAGGGCGTCTCGCATCAGTTCACGCATTTCGGTCCGGTGTTCCCTGCGGCGATCGGAGGGGCGGGTGGCACGGGCGTCGCGGTCGCCGCCGCCGTCTCCGAGAAGTCGAACACCCCGGCCGCGGACGAGCCGGGACCAGAATAGTCGCTCGCCAGCACCACGCCGATCGCACCGGGCAGCACCGCCGCGTCGGTGCGCACCGGAAGCCCGCCGAGCGCCTCCGCGACGGCGGCGGCCTTCGGGTCGTCCGCGTCCGCGGCGACCACCGTGCTGGCGAGCGCCGTCTCCCCGGTCCAGTTGCCGATCTCGCCAGGCCGGAACCCCTTGCCGGTGAGCGCCTCCGAGACCTGCCCGGCCAGCCCGGCGACCCCGGAGGAGTTGTAGACGTCGACCGTGACCGAGGCGGGCAGCACCGCAGGCTCGTTCGCGCCCTGCTCGCCGACGAGCGAGGCCACGTACTTCTTCACCGTCTTCGGCTCCACCTTCACCACCGCCTCGCCGTACGCGGTCATGCCGTTCAGGTCGGCCACCGGGATGGTCTCGAACCGCACCTGCCCGGCCGAGAGGTCGCGCAGCTGGCGCAGGAAGGCGAGCACGTCCCAGTCCTCGTCCAGCACGACGGTGCGGCCGACGGCATCGCTGAGCTGCTGCAACCGCCCCGGGTTGCCGAGCGTGCCCGCGCTCAGCATCTGGCTCACCAGCTGCGCCATGAACACCTGCTGGCGCACGATCCGGTCCAGGTCGCCGCGCGGCAGGTCGTGCCGCTGCCGGACGAAGCTGAGCGCCTGCGGCCCGTTCAGCTTCTGCACGCCCGCCGGGAAGTCGGCGCCGGACATCCACTCGTCGACGGCGTCGGTCAGGCAGACCTCGACGCCGCCGACCGCATCGGTGAGCAGCACGAAGCCGAGCAGGCTCACCTCGGCGTAGTGGTCGACGGTGATGCCGGTGAGGTTCGCGACCGAGGAGATCAGCGCCTTGCGCCCGGCCTGGGTGGAGCGGTCCTCGGCGGCGGACTCGGAGACGCCCTGGTTGAGCAGCTCCAGCCGTTCGGTCTCCTTGGTCGCGCCGTACGCCGAGTTGATCTTGCCCTTGCCGAACTCCGGGATGTCGACGTAGGAATCGCGCGGAATCGAGATCGCGGTCGCCGAGCTGCCGTCGTTCGGCACCCGGATCAGCACGATGGTGTCGGTGTTGGTGCCCACCTCGTCGCCTGCGTGCAGCATGGCGCGCTCGTCGTCGGAGAGCGGGTCGCCGTGCGCGTCGGTGCGGCTGTCCACCCCGACCAGCAGGATGTCGACCGCGCCGTCCCGGCCGCCGCCGAGCGAGAGGTTGTCGATCCGCTCTATGTCGGAGACCAGCGCGTCCACGCCGTGCCAGCCGTAGCCGGTGATCGCGAAGGTGGCCACCGCGACCAGCGCGACCAGCACCCGCACCGGGCCGAGGATGGCTGGCCTGGGCTTCTCCTCCGCGACGGGCGCCGGGGGCTGGATCGGCTTGCGCCGCCGCTCGGACCGCGGCTGCCGCTCGGCCCGCTCCGCCCGCGGCTTTCGCTTCGCCCGCGGTTCTCGCTCCGCCCGCTCCGAGCGTGGCTGCCGCTCCGGCCACGGCGGCCGCTCGGAACCGGCGCGCGGTGCGCGCTGCCGGGGTGCGCGCCGGTCGCGGCCCGGTTCCTGCTCGTCGTACCCGCGCTGCGGCACCTGTGCGTCCTCTCCACGAATCGAGCGCAGTGCTCGCTACCGGCAAGTCTTCCGTACGGCGAGCGCTCCCCGGGCCCCGGCCGTTCGCGGGCCGGCCCGGAGACCTCAGGCTAACCAACGGCAACCGGCACGCCACCGAGCCACGCCAGCCCGGCGTGCCAGACTGGCGGCCGTGACCGACGCGACGGAAGCAGCCGCCACCGCCCGCACCCCCCTCATCGTGACCGGGGCGAACGGGCAGGTCGGCCGCGAGCTGCTCCGGCTCGCCCCGCACGCGCGCGGGTACAGCAGGCACGAACTCGACATCCGGGATCCGGACGCGGTGTCGGCCGCGCTGGAGCCGGGTGCCGTCGTGCTGAACTGCGCCGCCTACACCGCGGTGGACGCCGCCGAGACCGACGCCGCCGCCGCATTCGCCGGCAACGGGACGGGACCGGAGGTGCTCGCCGCGGCCTGTGCCCGGGCGGGGGCGAGGCTGGTTCATCTCTCGACCGACTACGTCTTCTCAGGTACCCGCTCGGCCTCCGGCGACACGGTGCCGTACGACACCACCGACACCCCCGACCCGGTCACCGTCTACGGCCGCTCCAAGCTGGCCGGGGAGCAGGCCGTGCTGGCGAGCACCGCCCGCGCGCACGTGGTGCGCACCGCCTGGGTCTACTCCGCCCGCGGCGCGGACTTCGTCAGCACCATGCTCCGGCTGGAGCGCGAGCGCGACACCGTCGACGTCGTCGCCGACCAGGTCGGCAGCCCGACCTTCGCCGCCGATCTGGCAGCCGGGCTGCTGGAGCTGGTCGAGCGCCCGGAGGCGCCCCGGCTGCTGCACGCCACCAACGCCGGGCAGGCCAGCTGGTTCGACCTGGCCCGCGCGGTCTTCGCCGCCGCGGGCGCCGACCCGGCGCGGGTGCGGCCGGTCGACACCGCGGCCTTCCCGAGACCCGCACGGCGTCCGGCCTATTCGGTGCTCGCCAATCGCTCGTGGGCCGAGGCGCGGCTCACGCCGCTGCGGGAATGGCAGGTCGCGCTGCGCGCGGCGCTCGCCAGGGCCGGCGTCGGCGCGGGCGCGGCCACCGGCGACTAGGCTGAGCCGCCGTGAGCGCAACCGAATCCGCTGCCCCCGGTGGGCTCGTGGTCGTCACGGTGACCTATTCACCTGGCGAGCACCTCGAGCACTTCATCACCACCCTCGCCACAGCGACCGCTGAGAAACCACAGGTCATCCTGGCCGACAACGGCTCGACCGATGGCGCACCCGAACTCGCCGCCGAGGCGAACGCGCACGTGCGGCTGCTGCGCACCGGCGGCAACATCGGCTACGGCGGTGCCATCAACATGGCCGTCGCCCAGATCGACCCCTCGGTCGAGTTCGTGGTGATCGCCAACCCGGACATCCGCTGGGGCACCGACTCCATCGACGAGCTGCTCGCCGCCGCCCAGCGCTGGCCGCGGGCAGGCGCGCTCGGCCCGATGGTCCGCGAGCCGGACGGCAGCGTCTACCCCTCCGCGCGCCGGGTGCCCGGCCTGGCCGACGGCGCAGGCCACGCCATCCTCGGCGCCGTCTGGAAGGGCAACCCCTGGACCCGCCGGTACCGCCGGGAGAACGAGGAGATCTCCGAGCGCACCGTCGGCTGGCTCTCCGGCTCCTGCCTGCTGGTCCGGCGCGCCGCGTTCGACAGCATCTCCGGATTCGACTCCCGCTACTTCATGTACATGGAGGACGTCGACTTCGGCGACCGCATCGGCAAGGCGGGCTGGCACAACGTCTTCGTGCCGTCCGCCGAGGTCACACATGCCAAGGGGCACGCGGCGGGCAAGCACCCCGAGCTCATGCTGCCCGCGCACCACGCCAGCGCCTACCGCTTCCAGGCGGACCGGCATCCGCACTGGTGGCAGCTGCCGTTGCGGCTCGCTCTGCGCGCCGGACTTGCGGTCCGCTCCCGGATTGCGGTTCGATCTGCGCTGCGCGCGCAAGGCCGCGAGCGCTAGGAACTCTCGACAGGGGAGCTGATGGCAGGCAACGAAGGTACCGACGCGGTCATCCTGGTCGGCGGAAAGGGCACCCGGCTGCGGCCGCTCACGCTCTCCGCCCCCAAGCCGATGCTGCCGACGGCCGGGTTGCCGTTCCTGACGCACCTGCTGGCCAGGATCAAGGCGGCGGGCATCACGCACGTGGTGCTCGGCACCTCCTTCAAGGCGGAGGTCTTCTCCGAGCACTTCGGCGACGGCTCCGAGCTCGGGCTGGAGATCGAGTACGTCTACGAGAGCGAGCCGCTCGGCACCGGCGGTGGCATCAGGAACGTGCTGCCCAAGCTGCGTGCCGACACCGTCGTGGTGTTCAACGGCGACGTGCTCGGCGGTACCGACCTGCGGGAGGTGCTGGCGACGCACCACACCACCGGTGCCGACGTCACGCTGCACCTCGTCCGGGTGAGCGACCCGCGCGCGTTCGGCTGCGTGCCGACCGACGGTGACGGGCGGGTGCAGGCGTTCCTGGAGAAGACGCAGGATCCGCCGACCGATCAGATCAACGCCGGGTGCTACGTGTTCCGGCGGGAGTACATCGAGAAGATCCCGGAGGGGCGGCCGGTCTCGGTCGAGCGCGAGGTTTTCCCGGCGCTGCTCGCCGAGGGGGCTCGGGTGCAGGCACATGTGGACTCGTCGTACTGGCGGGACATGGGCACCCCGGAGGACTTCGTGCGGGGCTCCGCCGACCTCGTTCGCGGGATCGCGCCCTCGCCCGCGCTGCCGGGTCAGCGGGGAGAGTCGCTGGTGCACCCGGGGGCTGGAGTCGCGCCGGGGGCGCTGCTCATCGGTGGCACCGTGGTCGGCCGCGGCGCCGAGATCGGGGCCGGGGCCCGGCTGGACGGGGCGATCGTCTTCGACGGCGCGGTCGTCGAGGCCGGGGCGACGGTCGAGCGGACCATCATCGGCTTCGGCGCCCGGATCGGGCCCCGGGCGCTTGTCCGCGACGGTGTCATCGGCGACGGAGCGCATGTGGGGGCGCGCTGTGAGCTTCTCCGCGGGGCCCGGGTGTGGCCGGGCGTGGTGATCCCGGACGGCGGGATCAGGTTCAGCACCGACGTCTGACGGTCACCCCTTCCAGATGTAGCGGCTCTTGGGGCGGCCTGCCTTGCCGTAGTCCGACCTGCGGTCCACCAGGCCGTCGTCGGCCAGCTTCTCCAGGTAGCGCCAGGCTGTGATGCGGGAGACGCCCACCGTGGAGGCGGTTTCGGTGGCGGTCACGCCCTGGGGGGTGGTGCGGACGGCTTCCGAGATCTCGCGGAGGGTCTGGGGGGCGAAGCCCTTGGGGGTGGTGGCGCGCTGGTCGCTGGTGCGGAGGATGCCGAAGGCCCGGTCGATCTCCTGCTGGGTGGCGGCGGATTGGCCTTCGGGGAGGGCGTGGCGGAATTCGCGGTAGCGCTCGAGTTTGTCCCGGAAGGCGGCGAAGGTGAAAGGTTTCAACAGGTAGAGGACCACGCCGGAGGCCACGGCGGTGCGGACCATGGTGAGGTCGCGGGCCGAGGTGATGGCGATGACGTCGGGGCGCGGGGTCAGCCCGGCCATGGCGGTGGCCAGGTCGAGGCCGCTGGCGTCCGGTAGGCCGATGTCCATCAGCACCAGGTCGATGGGGGCGTCGTTGGCCGACGCCTCGGCGACGGCCCGCATCCCCTCGCGCGCGGTGTGCGCGACCCGGACGGCGGTGAAACCGGTGAGCCGCTCGACGTAGGCGCGGTGCGCCTCGGCGATGAGCGGTTCGTCCTCGACGATCAGAACTCTGATCACTCCGGCTGGTCCTTTCGCGGAATCGTCACCACCACGGCGCTCTCGGGTGCCCGGTCGGTCCGGATTGTGCCACCGTGCCGCGAAACCACACGATGCACCAGGGCGAGACCGATCCCGTGGTGGTCGCTCTTGGTGGTGTACCCGCGCTCGGCGGCCCGCGCGAACAGCTCCGCCGACATGCCGGGCCCGCTGTCCGTCACCCGGACCTCCAGTGCCTCGTCGTGCCGCCCGATCGTCACCTCCACCCAGCGGTCCGCCGAGCCGGTGGCGGCGTCTATGGCATTGTCCACCAGGTTGCCGACCAGCGTCACGCCCTCGTGCGCGGAGAGCGGCTCCACGGTCTCCAGCGCGGTCTCGTCGCTCACGGTCAGCTCCACCGAGCGCTCCGCCGCCTGGTTCACCTTGCCGAGCAGCAGCGCCGCCAGCGCGGGATCGCCGACCGCCGTGAGCATCCGGTCCACCAGCGCCTGGGAGAGTTCCAGCTCCGCGGTGGCGAACTCCACCGCCTCCCGGTAGCGCCCCAGCTCCACCATGGTGACCACGGTGTGCAGCCGGTTCGCCGCCTCGTGCGCCTGCGCGCGCAGCGACTCCGCGAAGTTCCGCACCGAGTCGAGTTCGCCGAGCACGGTGCGCAATTCGGTGTGGTCGCGGATGGTCATCACGGTGCCGATCGGGCGGCCCGCCCAGGTCACGACGTCCTGGTTGACCAGAAGCACCCGGTCCTCGGTGACGTGCGTTTCGTCACGCACCTCGCCACTTCCGGTGCGGCGCAGCGAGACCGGCAGGTCGTCGCGGTGAACCGGCCCCGCCGGGAGATCGAGCAACCTGCGCGCCTCGTCGTTCACCACGTCGGCGCGGCCGTCGGCGTCGAAGACCACCAGCCCCTCGTGCACCGAGTGCAGCACGGCGTCGTGGTGCTCGTACATGGCGCGCAGCTCGGCCGGGCCGAGGCCGTGCGTCTGCCTGCGCAGCCTGCGCCCGATCAGGAACGAGCCGCCTGCAGCGGTGGCCAGCCCGGCGATCGCGACGGCGAGGATCGAGCTCAGCTGCGCGCCCACCTCGTCGCCGATCCGCGCCCTGGTGACCCCGGCGGAGACCAGCGCGACCACGGTGTCGCCGTCGTACACCGGGGTGACCGCGCGGATGGAGGGGCCGAGCGTGCCGGTGAAGGTCTCGGTGAAGGTCTGGCCGGCCAGCGCGCGGTCGATGGTGCCGGTGAAGGCCTGGCCGATCCGGTCCGGGTCGGTGTGCGTGTAGCGGGTCCGGTCCGGCGCCATGACCACGATGAAGTCCATGCCGGTCTCGCGCCGGATCTGTTCGGTGACGGGTTGCAGCCGCAGTGTCGGATCCGCCGAACGCACCGCATCGACCAGCCCGGGGGAGCGGGCCAGGCTCACCGCGACGTCGACCACCTCCTGCGCGGTGGCGGCGTCGCTGTCGTGCCTGGCGTCGACGACGGCGAGCACCGCGCCCGCGGCCACGATCAGCGCGACCACCGCGAGCTGCAGCACGAAGGCCTGCCCGGCCAGGGAGAAGCCGGTTCTGTTCCCTTCGTGCCCTTTGTTTCGTTGTTGTCCGCTGTAAAACCGCACCACCTGAACGTAATGCACCAAACAGTGACCCATGTCACTGGCAGGGAACATCCTGAGCGCACGGGCGGCATCGGTCGTCACCGCGGGGGCACCGACGAAAAGGAACAGCGGCAATGAGCGACACCACGCAACCGGCGGTCCCCGAGACGGCCGGCCCACCCGCCCGCCGGGACCGCACGCACTGGCTCTACATCGCGGTCGTCGTCGCCGTCGTCGGCGGCATCCTGGTCGGCTGGCTCGCGCCGGGGACCGGGAAGGCGCTCGGCCCGCTCGGCACCATGTTCGTGAACCTGATCAAGATGATGATCGCGCCGGTGATCTTCTGCACCATCGTGCTCGGCATCGGCTCGGTGCGGAAGGCGGCCACCGTCGGCAAGGTCGGCGGCCTGGCCATCGGCTACTTCCTCGCCATGTCCACGGTGGCGCTGGGCATCGGCCTCGTGGTCGGCAACCTGCTCGACCCGGGCAGCGGCATGAACCTCGGCCAGGACTCGGGCGCGGGAGCGCAGTACGCCGACCAGGCGCACGCGGGCGGCGGCACCGTCGAGTTCATCCAGGGCATCATCCCGACCAGCCTGCTCTCCGCGCTCACCGAGGGCAGCGTGCTGCAGGCGCTCTTCGTGGCCCTGCTGGTCGGGTTCGCGGTCCAGGGCATGGGCAGCGCGGGTGAGCCGGTGCTGCGCGCCATCGGAGTGCTGCAGAAGCTGGTGTTCCGGATTCTCTCGATGATTCTCTGGCTGGCCCCGATCGGAGCCTTCGGCGCCATCGCCAACGTGGTCGGCCGCACCGGGCTGGACGCGGTGCTGCAGCTGGCCACGCTGATGATCGCCTTCTACCTCACCTGCCTGGTCTTCGTCTTCGGCATCCTCGGCACGCTGATGTGGAGCGTCTCCCGGGTGAACATCTTCAAGCTCTGCCGCTACCTGGCCCGCGAGTACCTGCTCATCGTCGCCACCTCGTCCTCGGAGTCGGCGCTGCCCCGGCTGATCGCCAAGCTCGACCACCTCGGCGTCGAGCGCACCACCGTCGGCGTCGTCGTGCCGACCGGCTACTCCTTCAACCTGGACGGCACCGCCATCTACCTGACCATGGCCTCGATCTTCATCGCCGACGCCATGGGCCAGCCGCTCACCCTCGGCGAGCAGCTCGGGCTGCTGGTCTTCATGATCGTCGCCTCCAAGGGCGCGGCCGGGGTCACCGGCGCGGGGCTGGCGACGCTGGCCGGCGGGCTGCAGAGCCACCGGCCGGACCTGCTGGACGGCGTCGGGCTGATCGTCGGCATCGACCGCTTCATGTCCGAGGCGCGGGCGCTCACCAACTTCTCCGGCAATGCCGTCGCGACCGTGCTGATCGGCACCTGGACCGGCACCATCGACAAGGCGCGGGTGACCGAGGTGCTCGACCGCAGGATCCCGTTCGACGAGCAGACCATGCTCGACGACGAGCACGGTGCCGCCGGGTCCGATTCGGCGGCACCGGAACCCACCGCCGACAAGAAACTGGTCACCGCCTGAACAGCCGGAAGGGGACTCCGCTCGCGGGGTTCCCTTCCCCACGTCCGGGGTTGCGCCGTCGTTCACCGGGTAGCGTCTGAATATGGCAGATGTGGTTGTCGTCGGCTCCGGGCCCAACGGGCTCGCCGCCGCCGTCGTGCTGGCGCGGGCCGGGCTCTCGGTCGAGGTGTACGAGGCGTACGGGGCGGCGGGCGGCGGCTCCCGCACCGCCGAGCTGACGCTCCCCGGCTTCCACCACGATGTCTGCGCCGGCGCGCACCCCATGGCGCTGGCCGCCCCCTTCTTCCGCGCCTTCGACCTGGCCGCGCACGGCGTCGAGCTGCTCGCCCCCGAGGTCTCCTACGCGCACCCCCTCGACGGCGGCACCGCCGGGCTGGCCTGGCGCGACCTGGACCGCACCGTGGACGGGCTCGGCGTCGACGGCCCGGCCTGGCGCCGTCTGTTCGCCCCGCTGGTCCGGCAGTGGCCGGAGGTGGTCGAGCTGGCCATGTCGGACATGCGGCACCTGCCGATCGCCAGGGCGACCACCGTCCGCTTCGGGCTGCGCATGCTGGAGCAGGGCAGCCCCGCCTGGAACCTGCGCTTCCGGGAGACGGCGGCCCCCGCCCTGCTCACCGGCATCGCCACGCACGCCATCACCCCGCCGCGCAAGCTGCCCGCGGTCGGCGCGGCGCTGCTGCTCGGCACGCTGGCACACGCGGGCGGCTGGGTGATCCCGCGCGGCGGCAGCCAGGCCATCGCGAACGCCATGATCGCCGAGCTGGAGCGGCTCGGCGGCCGGGTGATCACCGGCCACCGGGTCGATTCGCTGCACGACTTCCCGGACGCGAAGGCGGTCCTGCTCGACACCGCCCCCGCCGAGCTGCTCCGGATCGCCACCACCGAGCTGCCCGAGCGCTACGCCGCCACGCTGCGCCGCTTCCAGTACGGCGGCGCCGCCTGCAAGGTGGACTTCGCGCTCTCCGGCCCGGTGCCGTGGCAGGCCGAAGGCTGCGACCGCGCGGGCACCCTGCACGTCGTCGGGACCAGGGCCGAGGCCATGGCCGCCGAGCAGGCGGTGGCCGCGGGCAACCATGCCCCGCGCCCGTACGTGCTCGCCATCCAGCCCGGCGTGGTGGACGACACCCGCGCGCCCGCGGGCAAGCACACCTTCTACACCTACGCGCACGTCCCGCACGGCTCGACCAGGGACGTCAGCGAGGACATCATCGCCCAGATCTCCCGCTTCGCCCCCGGCTTCCGCGACCTGATCCTGGACAAGCACGTCTACACCGCCGCGCAGCTGCCCGCGCACAACGCCAACTACGTCGGCGGCGACATCTCGGCGGGCGCGATGAACCTGTGGCAGACCGCCTTCCGGCCGGCGCCGCGCTGGAACCCGTACCGCACCCCGCTGCCCGGGGTGTACCTGTGCTCGTCCTCGACCCCGCCCGGCCCCGGCGTGCACGGGATGTCCGGCATGCACGCCGCGGGCCACGCGCTGCGCGAGCGGTTCGGCATCGACACCGACCCGCTCGCGCTGCTCGGCGATCAGGCGGGCGCGGGCGTCCGGTAGAGATCCGGCTCCAGGTAGATCACCCGCGCCGCGGGCACCGCGGCCCGCACCCGCTGCTCGGCAGCGTCGATGGCGGCCGCGATCTGCTCGATGTCGAGTCCGGGGGTGACGGCGATCTTCGCCGCCACCAACAGCTCCTCCGGGCCCAGGTACTGGGTCTTGAGGTGGATCACCGTGTCGATGCGCTCGCCGTCGACCAGCCCGGCGCGGATCGCCCCGTCCTCCTCGGGGGTCGCGCCCTCACCGATCAGCAGGCTCTGCATCTCGATGATGAGCACGATCGCGATCACGCCGAGCAGCGTGCCGATGGCGAGTGTGCCGACGCCGTCCCAGATCGGGTCGTCGGTGATCATGGTGAGCCCGACGCCGCCGAGGGCGAGAATCAGGCCGATCAGCGCGCCCGCGTCCTCCAGCAGTACCACCGGCAGCTCCGGGCTGCGCGAGGTGCGGATGAACCGCCACCAGCTCGCCGAGCCCTTGAGCGGGCGGGACTCCTTGATCGCGGTGCGGAAGCTGAAGGTCTCCAGCGCGATCGCGACAACGAGGATCACGATCGCCACGATCGGCGAGTTCAGCTCCTCCGGGTGCTGCACCTTGTGGATGCCCTCGTAGAGCGCGTACACCGAGCCGAGCGTGAAGAGCACCAGCGCGACGACGAACGAGTAGAAGTACCGGTTCCGGCCGTAGCCGAACGGGTGCAGCTGGTCGGCCTCCTGCGCTGCGCGCTTCTGGCCGAGCAGGAGCAGACCTTGGTTCGCCGTGTCGGCGACCGAGTGCACGCCCTCGGCCAGCATGGACGCCGAGCCCGTGATCGCGGCGCCGATGAACTTCGCCACGGCGATACCCGCGTTCGCCGCCAACGCGGCGATGATCGCCTTCCTGCCACCACCAGCCGACATCGTGGCCCCTTCCCCTAGCGATACCCGCGCCGCTCCGGCACAGTGCGCTGCGCGCGGGAATCAGACTAGGCCAGCCCGGCCCGCTGCTCCCGGCGGACCGGAACCCGGAGCCCGGCGACGGTGCCGACGCAGGCGCAGAACACCTGGGCCCCGCCATCCAGCGCCTGTGCGCGAATGTCGATGTCGGCGGCGGAGACCCAGGCCGCGCCGCCGCGCGCCAGGGTGACCGCGGCGCCGGTGTGGTCGTGCAGCCGCACCCGCCCCGCCGTGCAGAGCACGATGCCCGGCCCGGCGTGCGTGAGCGGCACGTGTGCGGCGCCCGCGGCGAGGTCGAAGCGGCGCAGCGCGAACTCCGGCGCCGGGGTGCGGTAGCGCACCGAGCCGTCGCCCGCCGGTTCGGGCAGCACCACCGGCAGCTCGATCGGCTCGAAGTCGAGCACCCGGAGCAGCTCGGGGACGTCGACGTGCTTGGGGGTGAGCCCGCCGCGCAGCACATTGTCCGAGTTCGCCATGATCTCGACGGCGAGCCCGCGCAGGTAGGCGTGCAGGTTGCCGGCCGCGAGGAAGAGCCCCTGGCCCGGCTCCAGCGTGATCCGGTTCAGCAGCAGCGCGGCGAGCACCCCGGCGTCGCCCGGGTAGGCCTCGGCGAGCTCGAGCGCGGTCTTGGCCTCGGCGGTGAACGGTCGCGGCCCGGTGCCGGAGAGGTAGCGCACGCAGCCGTCGAGCACCGCGGGCAGCAGCCCGGCGAGCGCGTTGTGCGGCAGCGTGATCCAGGTGGTGAAGAGCATGCGCAGCCCGGAGGCGTCCGGCTGCGCGGCGAGCAGCTCGGCGTGGTGCGCCAGCTCACCGACGTCGAGCGCGCGCAGCAGCTCGACCGTCCTGGTCGGCTCCCGGAACCCGGCCAGCGCCTCGAACCGCTCCAGCGCGACCACCAGCTCCGGTTTGTGGTTGTCGTCCCGGTAGTTGCGCAGCGGCGAGTCGAGCGCGACCCCGGCGGCGTTCTCCCGGCCGAACCCGGCCACCGCCTGCTCCCGGCTCGGGTGCGCCTGCAGCGAGAGCGGCTCCTCGGCCGCGAGCAGCTTCAGCAGGAAGGGCAGCGTGCCGTCGAACGGCGCCGCTGCCCAGCCCAGTTCGCGGGCCGGGTCGGCGGAGACCAGGTCGAGCAGGGAGCGCGTGCCCATGCCGTCCAGCACGACGTGCGCCGGGTCGGCCGGGTGCGCGCCGAACCACAGCTCGGCCTCGGGATGCGCCGACGGCACCGGCCTGCCGCACAGCTCCGCCAGCGCGGTGCGCGACCCCCAGGCGTACGAGCGCAGCGCACCCACCAGTTCGTGCACTAGAAGCGTCCCCCGTCGTACCGGTCCGGCGTGCCGCCGGGGGCGGCGAGCAGCCCGAGGTAAGCCGCGGCCATCTCCAACCGCAGCGCGAGCACCGCCAGCTGCTCCACCTCGCCGCCGCGGCCGGGCGAGGGCGCGGCGTCGGCGGGCGGGGTGGTCGGCGCTGCCGGGTCGGTGAGCCCGCTGTGCAGGAGATCCAGCTCGGCGTTCACCAGCTCGGCGTCGACCGGTCCCGCGCCGTCACCGCCGAAGCGCGCGATCCGCCTGCCCGCGGCCGCCTGGTCGGCGTCCGCGCTGAGCACGAAGATCCGCACCCGCTCCACCGGGGCCGGGCCGTCCAGCTCCTCGTCGTGGAAGAGCGGGTCGAAGTCGGGCGCGGTGCCTGCGGCCACCGCGACCAGCCGCGGCTGCGCGGCCACCGCCTCGGCCAGGTTCACCGCCGCCGCGACCTGCCCGGCCGACTGCAGCAGCACCTCGGCCGCGTGCCCGGCCAGCGCCGCCGTGGCCGGGGAGTCACCGCTGAACACCACCCGGTGCTGCCGCATCCGGGCGGCGAGCGTCTTGGCCGGGTTGTGGAAGACCTCGTGCTCGGGGCCGTCGCGCAGCGCCTCGGCATCGAGGATGTCGGCCAGCTTGTTCAGGTCGGGCACCGCGACCCCGGCGCGGCCCGGGTCGATGGCGGCCAGCACGGCGAGCCCGGCGGCGAAGTAGCGCAGCAGCCGGTTGTGGTCGAGGACGGCGACGCGCGGCTCCAGCAGCGCGGCCCTTCCGCCCGCCGCGGCGGCCAGCGGCCCCTCGATCGGCGCGGCGACAACGACCTCGGCGCCGCGCCGCTGGGCCCGGTCCACCGCCTCCAGCAGCCGCGGGTCACCCGCGTCGTCCCCGGTGACCAGCACCACGTCCAGCGCGCCGACCCAGGCGGGCAGCGCGGAGACCGGGACGACCGGCAGCCCGGACTGCGGCCCGAGCGCGGCGATCAGCAGTGCGGCGGCCCGCGCGGCGCGGCCGGAGCCGGTCACGATCACCAGGCTGCGGGCGCCGGCTCTCGGCAGTGCGGCGAGCGCGTTCTCCGTGACGGCCGCCGCGGTGGCACGCACCTGGGCGCCGCCGGAAGCGGCGGAGCGTAGCGCGCCATTGGCGTCGGCGGCCGTGACCGACGCGGCATCATCGAGGTCGAGCACCGGTGTTCCAGCGATCATCGGGCGTCCCACCTCCCCTTATCGCGGTGTGATCGGTCGGGCCGTGCCCGCCGCCCCGGCGACCACACCGAGGACTCGGGCGAATGCGGTCTCTGTGATTCCACTATTCCAGTCAGGAGCGGACGATGTTCAGGATCTCGGTCACGAGTGCGTCTACTTCGGCCGCCGATCGGGCTTCGACGTTCAGCCGCAGCAGCGGTTCGGTGTTCGACGCGCGCAGATTGAACCAGGCGTGCTCCGGCAGTTCGACGGTGACGCCGTCCAGCCGGTCCACCGAGCCGGCGCGATCGGCGAAGGCGGCCAGCACGGCCGCGGTGCGATCGGCGGCGTCGGCCACCGTGGAGTTGATCTCGCCGGAGGCGGCGTAGCCGGTGTACGCGGCCATCAGCTCGGAGACCGGGCGCTGTTGCTCGCCGAGCGCGGCAAGCACGTGCAGCGCGGCCAGCATGCCGGAGTCGGCGCCCCAGAAGTCGCGGAAGTAGTAGTGCGCCGAGTGCTCGCCGCCGAACACCGCGCCGGTCTCGGCCATCTGCTGCTTGATGAAGGAGTGCCCGACCCTGGTGCGCACCGGGTTGCCGCCGAGCTCGGTGACGAGCTCGGGCACGGTCCGCGAGGTGATCAGGTTGTGGATGATGGTCGAGCCCGGCTCCTTGGCCAGCTCCCGCGCGGCGACCAGCGCGGTGATCGCGGACGGCGAGACCGGGTCGCCCCGCTCGTCCACCACGAAGCAGCGGTCGGCGTCGCCGTCGAAGGCGAGGCCGATGTCGGCGCCGCTGCGCCGCACCAGCTCCTGCAGGTCGACCAGGTTGGCCGGGTCGAGCGGGTTGGCCTCGTGGTTCGGGAAGGTGCCGTCCAGCTCGAAGTAGAGCGGGACGATGCTCAGCTGCCGCAGCCCGCCGAGCACCTCGGGCACCGTGTGCCCGCCCATGCCGTTGCCCGCGTCCACCGCGACGGTGAGCGGTCTGGCGCCGTCCAGGTCGACCAGCCCGCGCAGGAACTTGGCGTAGTCCGAGAGCAGGTCGGTGCGGACCGCGTCGCCGGGCGCGCCCTCGTACCCCGGCACCCCGGCGACCACCTCGGCCGCGATGGTGGCGAGCCCGGTGTCCTGCCCGACCGGCTTCGCCCCGGCCCGGCACAGCTTGATGCCGTTGTAGCGGGCCGGGTTGTGGCTCGCGGTGAACATGGCGCCCGGACAGTCGAGATCGCCGCTGGCGAAGTAGAGCTGGTCGGTGGAGGCCAGCCCGATGTGCACCACGTCGAGGCCCTGCGCCCGCACGCCGTCGGCGAAGGCGTCGGCCAGCTCCGGCGACGATGCCCGCATGTCGTGCCCGATGACGACCCGGTTCGCGTGCTCGGCCCGCATCAGCCGGGCGAACGAGGCACCGACCTCGCGCACGAACGCGGCATCGATCTGTTCGCCGACGACACCGCGGACGTCGTAGGCCTTGATCACCGCGTTCACGGCGTCGGCGGAGCGGGGCACTGTCATGGGGGACACCCTAGTAGGCGGAGGCGCACGGTCTCGACGGCGGCCGTGGGCGCGGCGGGGAGCGCAGTGTGCGGGGTGGGGGCATGCGGCGAGCGGCGCGCGGTCGGCGGCGCCCGCGGACGCGGTGGCGCGCGCGACGTGTGGTCAGTTGGGCGGATCCGGGAGGACCCGGAGGTGCCCGCGGCGGCCGGTGCGTCCCGGTCGCGGCGGCGGGGGCAGGTGCTCGCGATACCCGCGCTGGTCGTGCTCCGGCGGCCTGCGGCGCAGCCCGGCCTCGCGGACCGCCTCGGCCAGCGCGGTCAGGTCGTCGTCGTCCGGGGTGCTGAAGCCACCCTCGTGCCGGACCATGTCCCAGCCCTTGGGGGCGGTGATCCGGGAGGCGTGCGTTTCGCAGAGATCCCAGGAGTGCGGCTCGGCGACCACGGCCAGCGGCCCGACCACGGCGGTCGAGTCCGAGTAGACGAACGTCAGCGTCGCGACGGCTGGATTCTTGCAGCCGGGCCGGACGCAGCGACGCATGGGGATCACGAATGTGAGAGTAACCCCGCGGGCCCCGTCATGTGGACAGACACGCCTGGGGAATTCGTCGCACCGGCAGCGGAAAGGCATACCACGGACTACTCCTCCTCCTCGTCGTCGTCGTCCGCCGGATCGATGACATCCGGGTCGACGCCGAGATAGGTGGCGATCTGCTGGACGAGCACCTCGCGCAGCAGATCGACCAGATCGTCGGGATCACCCGCGCGCAGCTCCAGCGGTTTCCGGAAGAGCACCACCCGCGCCCTGGTCGCGGTGCCGTGCCGATCGATGCCCGCGGGAACGAGCCGGGAGAGCGGCACCGGGCCGTCCGCCACCACCTCGTCCGGCCAGGTGACCGAATCCGGGTGCAGCGGACGGATTTTGGGGACATCGTCGACGGCGATGTCCAGTTTGGTCAAGCGGTCGTGCCACCGGGAATCCAGCGGCGCGAAGGCCTCGAGCACGAGCCGATCGAACTTCTGCCCCCTGGTGCGCCATGCGGGCACCGTCGGTGGGAGCACCGGACCGCGCAGACCGCGGCCGCGGCGGATCACCGACCTCGCGGTCGGTGGGCGGCGGTGACGGGAACGGGCCATGGCTCGAACCTAGTCGTTCCGCCCGATGTCGTGGCTATCGCGTGGCACGGCCGCCCGCGCCGGACCCCGGACGCTCGCGCGCCGGGGCGGCGTGAGCGACCGCTCAGACGATGCCGCGCTTGAGCCGGCGCCGCTCCCGTTCGGAGAGGCCGCCCCAGATGCCGAAGCGCTCGTCGTGCGCCAGGGCGTACTCGAGGCACTCGTCGCGCACCTCGCAACCCAGGCAGATGCGCTTCGCCTCGCGGGTGGAGCCGCCCTTCTCGGGGAAGAACGCCTCCGGATCGGTCTGGGCGCAGAGCGCCCGCTCCTGCCACTGCTCCTCGATCGAGTCGAACATCTCGTCGAAGCCGGTGATGATCAGGCTCAACCGGGGTGGTTCGGCACCGCCCTCGTCCTGGCCACGACCGGTGTCTTCGCAGACGCCACGAACTGCGCCTGCGGTGGAATCGGTGTGCGATACGCCGTCCGGTATGCCCGAAGGGTCCAGCTCAATGGCCATCGCTCCGCCTCCTCACTGTGTGTTAGCGCAGAAAGATTCTTTCCGTCGGACCGATGCGCCCACCGACGGCCCTACCCCGCGACGTAGTCCCGCGGACATCCCCGAACGTGCCGTCCCGATGCGAACAGGTGTTCGAAAGCTTGTTCGCGCCTTGATCTCTCGCGCGAACCCGGAATGACATGCTTGTGATTAGACACGCCGGTGCCAGCGGTGGTCAAGCCGATGAAGCTATTCCGTTACTATCCGGCACCGCTTTACGTCGCGGGGTCCCCCGAGGGAATAGCAAATGAGCAGCAAATATACCGTCGAGAGTACTCCATCGCGCCAGGGCCTAGGCTCTGCGGATGTGAGTGGACAACGAGCGGATGCCGCGCCGGGCGCGGAGCGGCGGATCGCGGTGCTGGTCGGTGGAGTCGGTGGCGCGCGCTTCCTGCAGGGCGTCCGGGAATTGCTGCCGGATGCCGAGATCTCGGCGATCGTCAATGTCGGCGACGACGTCTGGATGCACGGCCTCCGCATCTGCCCCGACCTGGATACCTGCATGTACACGCTGGGCGGCGGGATCGATACGGAACGCGGCTGGGGCCGGGTCGGCGAGAGCTGGCACGCGAAGGAGGAGCTGGCGGCTTATCGGGCGCAGCCGGACTGGTTCGGTCTCGGTGATCGAGATATTGCCACCCACCTGATTCGCAGTGAAATGTTGCGCGCCGGGTATCCGCTGTCGGCGGTCACCGAAGCGCTCTGCAATCGGTGGCAACCGGGGGTGAAACTTCTCCCGGCAACCGATGATCGCTGCGAAACCCACGTCGTTGTCGATGACGCGGATGCTCCCGGCGAACGTCGCGCGATCCATTTCCAGGAGTGGTGGGTTCGCTATCGCGCGAACATCCGGACCCATGGATTTGCCACAATCGGCGCCGATGAGGCAAAACCCGGACCTAATGTGATCGAAGTCATAGAAGGTGCGGATGCGGTATTACTGGCCCCTTCGAACCCGGTGGTGAGCGTCGGTTCGATACTCGCGGTTCCCGGCATTCGCGGCGCGCTGCGCACCACCGCGGCGCCGGTGATCGGGCTCTCCCCGGTCATCGACGGTAAGCCGCTGCGCGGCATGGCCGACGAGTGTCTCTCGGTGATCGGGGTGGAGACCACCGCCGAGGCCGTCGGCAGGCACTACGGCGCCCGCTCCGGCACCGGCATCCTGGATGGCTGGCTCGTCCACAGCACCGACACCGCCGCGATCGACGGCGTCGAGGTGCGCAGCGTCCCGCTGCTCATGACCGATCCCGCCGCGACGGCGGAAATGGTCAAGGAGGCCCTGGATCTGGCGGGGGTGAAGCCGTGACATTCGATCCGGAGCACGCATCCGGTGGCACGGTGCATCCCGGCCGCGCGGTCGATGGCGTCGCCGCGCCCGAGCCGCTCGCCGATCATGCCGCCGGTGAGCTGCGCGTCCTGCCGATCACCGGCCTGCCCGAGTTCCGGCCCGGCGACGACATCGCCTTGCACCTGGCCGAGCGGGCTCCCTGGCTCACCGACGGCGACATCCTCGTGGTCACCAGCAAGATCGTCGCGAAGGTCGAGGGCCGGATCGCGCACGCGCCCAGCGACCCCGACGGGCGCGACACGGCCCGCCGCGCCCTCGTCGCGCAGGAGGCCGTGCGCGTGCTCGCCCGCAAGGGCCGCACCCTGATCACCGAGAACAAGCTCGGCATCGTGCAGGCCGCCTCCGGCGTCGACGGCTCCAATGTCGAACGCGGCGAGCTGGTGCTGCTCCCCGCCGACCCGGACGGCAGCGCCGCCGCCCTGCGCCGCGCGCTGGCCGAGCGGCTCGGCGTCCGGGTCGCCGTGGTGATCACCGACACCATGGGCCGGGCCTGGCGCAACGGCCAGACCGACGCCGCCATCGGCGCCAGCGGCCTGCGCGTCCTGCACGACTACAACGGCGCCATCGACGGCCAGGGCAACGAGCTCCAGGTGACCCTGGTCGCCCTCGCCGACGAACTCGCCGCGGCGGCGGATCTGGTGAAGGGCAAGCTCGGCGGCGTTCCCGTGGCCGTCGTCCGCGGGCTCCCGGTCACCGACGACGGCTCGACCGCCGCCGACCTGATCCGCCGCGGCGAGGAGGACCTCTTCTGGCTCGGCACCGCGGAGGCGATCGAGAAGGGCCGCAGGGAGGCCGTGCTGCTGCGCCGCTCGGTGCGCCGCTTCACCGCCGAGCCGGTCGAGCCGGAGCGGGTGCGCGCCGCCATCGGAGTCGCGCTCACCGCGCCCGCCCCGCACCACACCCGCCCGGTGCGCTTCGTCTGGGTGCGCACCCCCGAGCTGCGCGAGCGGCTGCTCACCGAGCTGGCCGCCGCCTGGCGCACCGACCTGACCGGCGACGGGCTGGACCCGGAGCGGATCGAGCGCCGGATCGCCAGGGGCCGCATCCTCTTCGACGCCCCCGAGGTGGTGATCCCGTTCTGCGTGCCGGACGGCGCGCACGACTACCCCGACGCCACCCGCCGCGCCGCCGAGGAGACCATGTTCACCGTCGCCGTCGGGGCGGCGGTGCAGGGGCTGCTGGTCGCGCTGGCGGCCGAGGGGCTCGGCAGCTGCTGGATCGGCTCGACCATCTTCGCGCCCGCGGCCACCCGCGCCGTGCTCGGCCTGCCCGCGGAGTGGAAACCGCTGGGCGCCATCGCCATCGGGCACGCGGCGGAGGAGCTGACCGCGCGCTCGCCGCGGCCGCCCGGCGACGGCCTGGTCGAGCTGTGAGCGCGGAGTCGCTGCACGCCTCCGCCACCGAGCTGCTCACGGAGTGGGGGCCCGCCGATCCGGCGGAGCGCTCGCTGCGCGAGGCGATGCTCGCCTTCCTCGGCTCGGCGCCGGGGGGATGTCTGCGTTCGCACGCACCCGGTCACGTGACGGCATCCGCGGTGGTCTGGTCGCACGACGGCCGCGAGGTGCTGCTCACCCTGCACCCCCGGGTCGGGCGCTGGATCCAGCTCGGCGGGCACTGTGAGGAGCGGGACGACACGGTCGCCGCCGCGGCGCTGCGCGAGGCCGTCGAGGAGTCCGGCATCCCGGACCTCACCCTGGAGCCGGGGCTCTACGGCGCCCAGGCGCACCCCATCACCTGCTCGCTCGGGCAGCCGACCCGCCACCTCGACCTCCTCTTCCGGATCACCGCCCCACCGGGCGCGGTTCCGGTGCGCAGCAGCGAGTCGACCGATCTGCGCTGGTGGGCGGTGGATGCGCTGCCACCGGATGCGGACGTCCTGCTGCGTTGAGTTTACAAATTTTCGAATTTGTATAGTTTCGAGACGCGATAGGCGGTATCGTCAATCCAACGTGGTAATGCATGTCACACCGTGCAACCGGGATGGGAGACGACGATGTCCACCGAAGCCGAACCCTCGTCCATCGAGGCGCCCGCGTGGCGCGACACCAAGCGCCTCTACTGGCTCTGGGGGCTGTTCGCCCCCGCGGGGCTGTTCCTCATCGGGCTGCCGACGATCTACCTGTTCAACCGGCTCGGCTGGGACGGTGCCGCGCACGTTCCGTTCTGGCTCGGGCCGATCCTGATCTACCTGGTCATCCCGATCGCGGATGTCTTCATCGGCCCGGACGGCGACAACCCGCCGGACGAGGTGATGGAGTACCTGGAGAACGACCGGTACTACCGCTACCTCACCTACCTCTACCTGCCGCTCCAGTACGCCTCGCTGATCCTGGCCTGCTACCTGATCACCGCGGACAACCTCGCCTGGCTGCACATCGACGGCGGGCTGTGGACGGTGGACCGGATCGGGCTGGCGATCACCGTCGGCATCATCGGCGGCGTCGGGATCAACACCGCGCACGAACTCGGGCACAAGAAGGTCGAGCTGGAGCGCTGGCTCTCCCGGATCGCGCTGGCCCAGTCCGGCTACGGCCACTTCTACATCGAGCACAACAAGGGTCACCACGTGCGGGTCGCTACGCCGGAGGATCCGGCCAGCTCCCGGCTCGGGGAGAGCTTCTACCGCTTCTGGCCGCGCACCGTGTGGGGCGGGATCACCTCGTCCTGGCGGCTGGAGAAGGCGCGGCTGGAGCGGACCGGCACCGGTCCCTGGTCCGTCCACAACGAGGTGTTGAGCGCCTGGGCCATGACGGTGCTGCTCTTCGGTGCGCTCTGCGCCGTCTTCGGGCTCGACCTGCTGCCGTACCTGCTGCTGCAGGCCGTCGTCGGGTTCAGCCTGCTGGAGGCGGTGAACTACCTGGAGCACTACGGCCTGCTCCGGCAGCGCACCCCGAGCGGCAGGTACGAGCGCGCCGCGCCGACGCACAGCTGGAACAGCGACCACCTGGTCACCAACATCTTCCTGTACCACCTGCAGCGGCACAGCGACCATCACGCCTACCCGACCCGCCGCTACCAGACCCTGCGCAGCTGGGAGGGCGCCCCGAACCTGCCCGCCGGCTACGCGACCATGATCCTGCTCGCGTACATCCCGCCGCTCTGGCGCAAGGTCATGGACCCGAAGGTGCTCGCGCACTACGACGGCGACGTCACCAGGGCCAATATCCTGCCCGCGCGGCGGGAGCAGGTGCTCGCCCGCTACGGCGCCGCCTCGTGAGCGCATTCCGCTGCCCCGTCTGCGATTACACCTACGACGAGGCGAAAGGCGAACCGCACGAGGGCTTTCCGGCCGGAACGGCGTGGTCGGCGGTACCGGACGACTGGGCCTGCCCGGACTGCGGGGTCCGCGAGAAGATCGACTTCGAGGAGGCTCCGGCATGACCGACTACAAGCTCTACCAGTGCATCCAGTGCGGTTTCGAGTACGACGAGGCGAAGGGCTGGCCGGACGACGACATCGCGCCCGGCACCCGCTGGGACGACATCCCGGACGACTGGAGCTGCCCCGACTGCGGTGCCGCCAAGGCCGACTTCTTCATGGTCGAGATCGAGCGGACGTGACGCTTTGACTGCCGCGCACGCCCGTGCCACTGTCGCGGGTATGGCGCGCTCCGGATCAAGGCCTTCGTATCAGGAGGCCGCGCGGGAACTGCTGCGCACCTCGGTGCTCGACGCGGTGCGCGACCTGCTCACCGAGCGGGACTGGTCCAAGATCACCCTCGGTGACGTCGCGACCAGGGCCGGGGTGAGCAGGCAGACGCTCTACAACGAGTTCGGCTCGCGCACCGGCCTCTCCCAGGCCTACGCGCTGCGCCTCGCCGACGACCTCGTCGACCACGTCGCGGCGGCCATCGCCGCGAACGTGGGCGACGCCCGCGCCGCCATCCGCGACGGCATCGCCAACTTCCTGATCGACGCGGCGGGCGACCCGCTGGTCCGCTCGCTCGTCGCGGGCGAGGTGAAGCTGGACCTGCTCCGGCTCATCACCCTGGACGCCGGGCCGCTGCTCGAACACGCGGGGGAGCGGCTCGCCGCGGCCTTCCAGCACAGCTGGGTCGCGGCATCGGCCGCCGAATCCGAGGTGCTCGCGCACGCCATGGTGCGGCTGGCCATGAGCTACATCCCCACTCCGCCGACGCCCGACCGCGACACCCCCGCGGAGCTGAGCCTGCTGCTCGGCCCGTACGTGGAGGCCATCCTCGCGGCCCGCGCCCCCTCCTGACGGAGTTGTCCACAGGCGCCCGAACCGCCCTCGCCACCGGTTTGTGGAGGCTGTAACCTCGTTCGTGAGATCGCTTGGGGGAACCCGACAAATACCGACCGCTGTCATTGTGCTTGTGGCCACGTTTTTGTCTGTAAGGGGGGTGTAACACGCGCGTGATCTGGGACTATTCCTATGACACAGAAAGTACGGCTATACGTAGCGGAGCGAAGGTGCAATCGGCAGACTCACGGGCAGGCTCGTCGCCCGACTCGAAACGGCACCTGTGGGTTCTGGGGTTGATCGCGCCCGCGTCGGCGCTGTTGCCGTCGCAGCTGGTGTTGCAGACGGGGTCGGCGG
>NZ_JBHSAX010000009.1:324706-361996 GCF_042650385.1 Nocardia jiangsuensis | reverse complement strand
CCAGCTCGCCGACGACCCGCCCCGCCACCGGTGCGAGCCCGGCCATGACCCGCGGTGTGAAGCCCCGTGCCACCAGCTTGTGGTAGCGGCCGTGCTCCGGCGGGTCCATCCGGACGAAGGAGCCGGGGATGGCGGCGGTGGTGTCCCGGAACGGGCTGATGCCCGCGGCGTAGCCGTGGCCCCAGTCGTTCCCGGTGAGGATGGCGGCGCACTCCTCGTACCGGGTGACCAGGGTGACCGGGACGTCGCCGAAGGCGTAGGGGAGCAGCGCGGCGGCGTCCCTGGCCCGGCGGTAGGCCGGGTACGGGTCGGCGCGTTCGCTCGGTTCGAAGGCGTCGAAGGTGATCTCGTCGGCGGCGGTCACGTGCCCTCCAGATGTACGAGCAGCCGCGACATTCCGCGCACGACCACATTCGGCTTGTACGGGGGTTCCTCCAGCAGCGTCACCGCGCCGACCCGCTCGGCGAGCATGCGCAACACCAGCTCCATCTCCAGCCGGGCCAGCGGCGCGCCGAGGCAGTAGTGCAGCCCGAGCCCGAAGGACAGGTGCCGCCGCACCGTCCGGCCGCCGCTGTAGCGGGCGATGTCGAAGGCGGCGGCGTCGGGGAAGGCCTCCGGGTCCCGGTTGGCGGAGCCGAGCAGCACGATCACGGCGTCGCCGGGGGCGAAGGTGCGCTCGCCGACGGTGATCTCGGCGCGCGCGGTGCGGGTGGTGAGGTGCACGGGGGCGTCGTAGCGGAGCACCTCGTCCACCGCGGGCGCGGCGAGGTCGGGGCGAGCGCGCAGCCGCTCGAACTGCTCCGGGTTCCGGATCAGGGCGAGCACCCCGTTGCCGATCAGGTTGACCGTGGTCTCGTGCCCGGCGACCACCAGGATGAGCAGGGTGCCGAGCAGCTCGCCGCGGGTGAGCCGGGCGCCCGCGTCGTCGGCCTGCACCAGCGCGGTGATCAGGTCGTCGGCGGGGGCGCGCCTGCGCCGATCGGTGAGGTCGCCGAAGAACTCGAGGAAGGCGTGCACCGCGGCGCTGCGGGCGGCCAGCTCGGCGGGGGAGAGCAGCGCGTCGGGGTCGAGGCCGCGGGCGATGTCGGCGGAGATCCGGCGCACGTGCTCGTGTGCCTCGGCAGGCACCCCGAGCAGCTCGCAGACCAGGGTGAGCGGCAGCGGGTAGGCGAGCGCGTCGAGCAGGTCGACCTCGCCGCGGGCCAGCGCCGCGGTGCACAGCTCGTGCACCAGCCGCTCGGCCCGCGCGCGCAGCCCGTGCACGGTGCGGGCGGTGAACGCCTTGCTCACCAGCCCGCGCAGCCGGGTGTGCTCCGGCGGCTCCATCCAGAGGAACGAGCCGGGCAGCTCGACATCGCTGTCGCCGTGCAGCAGCTGCGGCTCCTCGGCGTGGCTCCAGCGCGGGTCCTGCAGAATGGTCTGCGCCTCGCGGTGCGTGGTCACCAGGTGTGTCTCGTGCGGGCCGGGGACGAACGGGCCTGCCGCGCGGAGTACCGCGTAGCTGTCGTACGGGTCGTGCCGCAGGTGCGGGGCGATGCTGTCGATGACCGCCAGCTGCACCGGCGACAATTCTTGTACCGCGGATTGTTCCGAACTCACCGGTGACTCCTGAATGCGGAGAACAATTTCGGTGCAATCGTCGCGAACGCACGAGCCGGGCCGCGGTGGTGATCGGCCGCTTCTATCGCGCCATAGCCGAACTCCGTTATCGCGCAGCGTGATCGGGCGATCGGCCCTGTTTATCGAACACTGTAGTTCACAGTGCATTCGCGGTGCCGTCACACTGCGCTGGTGTCGTTGCCCGCATGCATTCCGCGGAAACACTTCCCGGCAGGCTGGCCGAGATCGCGGCCGCGTTTCCCGCGGTGCCAGCGACATTCTGGTCGGTGTCGGAGACCGTCCCCTACGCCGAGCTGCACCGCCGGTCGGGCGTGCTGGCCGCCGCGCTGGTCAGGCACGGCGTCGCCCGCGGCGAGCCGGTCGGCATCCTGTGCCCGAACGCGCCGGAATTCCTGGTCGCGCTGTTCGCCGCCGCGGCGGCCGGCGGCGCCGCGACCCCGCTGCCACTGCCGGCGGGAGCGAAACAGACCGCCGCTTTCCCACAGAGACTTTCCGCGATCACCGCGGCCGCCGGAATGCGCACGGTCCTCGTGTCGCACCGATTCGCCGCGATGGTGCCCGCACTCGCCGGTGATTCCACCGTGAATTTCCTCGATATCGGCGAATTGACGGCCGAGGACCACAGCGCGGAGACGCTGCTGCCCGCGATCGGCGCCGACGACCTCGCCGTCGTGCAATTCACCTCGGGTAGCACCGCGACCCCGAAGGGTGTCCGGCTCACGCACCGGAACGTGCTGAGCGGGCTGGCCGCCATTCGCACCGGAATCGCGCTGGATCTGGACGACCGCGGCGGCTTCTGGCTGCCGCTCTTCCACGACATGGGCTTGTTCGGCACGCTGTCGGCGATCCTGCGCGGCATCCAGGCGCACGTGTGGTCGCCGCTCGCCTTCGTGAAGGACCCGGCGCGCTGGCTTGCCCAGTTCGCCGAGTCCGGCAGCACCATCACCGCCATGCCGAACTTCGGCTACGAGGCGCTGCTCGCCGCGGTCCCGCCCGCGGAGGTGACCGGGTACGACCTGAGCCGCTGGCGGATCGCCTTCAACGGCTCCGAGCCGATCTCCTACGAGGTGGTCGACGCCTTCCGGAAGCGTTTCGCGCCCGCCGGTTTCGGCGAGAGCACGATGTTCGGCGTGTACGGCATGGCCGAGGCGACGCTGGCCGTCGCCTTCCCGCCGCTCGGCCGCGCCCCGCACTTCGAGTGGGTGGACCGCACCTGGCTCGCCGACGACGCGGTGGCGCTTCCGGTGGCGCCGGAGCTGCCCAGCGCGCGGGCGGTGGCCGGGGTCGGCGCCCCGGTGGACGGCATGCGGCTGCGCGTGGTCGACCTGGACGGCACCGACCTGCCGGACGGCGGGGTCGGCGAGATCCTGATCCGGGGCGGCTCGGTCACCGACGGCTACCTGACCGCCGACCCGGCGAGCGTGGCCGGGCTCTTCGCCGACGGCTGGCTGCGCACCGGCGACCTCGGCTACCTGCGCGCCGGCGAGCTCTTCGTCACCGGCCGGTGCAAGGACATGATCACCGTGCGCGGCGTCAACTACTACGCGCAGGACGTCGAGGCCACGGTGCGTGGCCTGCCCGGGCTGTACCGGGGCCGCTGCACGGCCGCCGCCGAGCCGGACGCCGACGTCATCACGCTGATCGCGGAGACCGAGCTGACCGGCGCCGCCGCCGACCGGCTCGCCGAGCGGATCCGGGCGGCCACCGGCGAGGAGCTCGGGCTCACCGCGGTCGAGGTGCACCTGGTCGCGCCGCGCAGCATCCCGCGGACCAGCAGCGGCAAGCTGCGGCGCCAGGCCGCCCGCCGGCTCGTCGGACAGTAACCACCCAAGGGAATCGGAGCACCCGTGCACAGCTACGACGTCTTCCGCCACTACGAGCGCCTGCACTGGCGCCTCGCCGACCTCGACCTCGGCGCCGTCGACCTCGACCTGGTCGAGCCCGAGTACGTGACCCTGGCCAAGAGCGCGACCATGGGCGAGTCCAATGTCATCGCGGCCGTGCACGGCTTCCTGAACGAGTTCGTCGACGACTACGACTTCTCCACCTTCGCCGTGGTCTGGGGTTTCCAGGAGGTACAGCACCACTACGCCTTCCGGGCCTGGCTGGACGCGGTGGGCGAGGCGGTCGACGCCGAGGCGGTCGACTCCATGCGCGAGCCCTACGCGCCGGGCACCACGCCGTCGGCGACGCTCGCCACCAACATCATCTCCGAGCTCACGGTGAACCACATCTACCGCGCGGTCGCGGCGTGGGTGCGGGAGCCGGTGCTGAAGGGGCTGCTGCTCAGCGCGAGCCGGGACGAGGCCGGGCACGCCCGCGAGTTCATCCACTACACCACCGAGCGGCTGAAGAAGAAGCCGGAGGAGCTGCCGTCGGTACTGGAGACGCTCTACGTCTACAGCTCGGAGGCGAAGATCAAGCACCCGGTCAGCACCTTCAAGGCGGGCATCAGCGAGCTCGGCGAGCACGAGACCATCGACACCGGCTTCGACCTGTTCCTGGAGCAGGTGGCCGCCGAGGGCGAGCTGGACGTGCTGCACGACAAGATCCGCCGCACCTTCGGGAACCTGACCGGGCTGGATCTCTCCAGCAACGCGCGGGTGCGCCGTGCGCTCGCCGACGTGATCGCCTGACCGTGGCAGGCACCGTGCGGGTCCCGTGGTCGGTGATCCCGGACTACCACTGCTTCGGCTGCTCCCCGCACAACGCGGGCGGGCTGCGGCTGCGCTTCACCCCGGACCCGGAGGGGCTGCGCACCGACTTCCGGCTCGGCCGCGCCTTCGAGTCGTACCCGGGCGTGGTGCACGGCGGCATGATCGGGGTGATCGCGGACGAGCTGATGGGCAACCTCATCGTGCTCGCCAGGCAGCAGCCTGCCTTCACCGTCAGCCAGCGCACCCGCTTCCTCACTCCGCTGCTGATCGACCGCGACTACCACTGCGTCGCGTCGCTCGCCGCGACCGCGCCCGGCCCGATCCGGGCATCGGCCGAGGTGCGGGACGCCGACGGCGCGGTCTGCGCCACCTCGACCGCCAGCTACCAGCCCTTCGAGCTGGCCGCCGTGCGGCACCAGCTCACCCTCGGCGACGACGAGGTCGCCCTGCTCGCCACCGCCCTCGCGAACGGAGTCCAGCCATGACCAGCACCGCCGACATCCTGCGTACCGTCACCGAGATCGCCACCGCCGAGACCGGGATCCCCGGCGCCGAGCTGCGCCCCGACGCCGACCTGCGCGGCATGGAGGGCGTGGACTCGGTGCGGGTGCTGCGCATGGTCGCCAGGATCGAGCGCGCGTTCGACATCGAGATGGAGGACGAGGAGGTCTTCGGCCTCTCCAGCCTGAACGATGTCGTGACCGTGGTGGACCGCGCCCTGCGTGAGGAAGCGGCATGAGCGAGTCAGGCCCGCAGGCGGTAGCGGAGCGTGGCCACGGAGGGCCCTCGCTCGTGCCGAATGGGCAGAGCGTGACCGTCACCGCCGACACCAACCAGCACTACGACCTCGACCCGGACATCTTCGGACAGTTCCTCGACCCGCTGCGCAAGTACAGCTCGGCGCTGTACGAGTCGGAGTCCGACACGCTCGAGCAGGCGCAGCGCACCAAGCTGCGGTTCGTGGCGGACCGGCTCGGGCTCACCGGCGGGGAGCGGCTGCTCGACGTCGGCTGCGGATGGGGGTCGCTGATCCTGTTCATGGCGCAGGAATTCGGCTGCGCGACAACGGGGATCAGCCCGGCGCCGCGCCAGCACGGGTACATCGCCGAGCAGGCCGCCGCGCGCGGCGTCGCCGACCGGGTGCACACCCGGGTCGGACACTTCGAGCAGCTCGACCTGCCAGCGAAGAGCTTCGACGCGGTGACGCTGCTCGGCTCGATCGTGCACATGCCCGACCTGGACGCCGTCTTCCGCCGCGCGAAAACGGTACTGCGCCGGGGTGGTTCGCTCTATGTCTCGGAGAGCTGTTTCCGTAACGCCGCCGCCCGCAATGCCTTCGACACCAGGGCGGGCACCGAGTTCGTGCGCGCGGACATCTTCGGCTGGGGCGACCTGCGCCCGCTCTCCGACCTGCTCACCGCCGCCGAGAACGCCGGCTTCTCGATCACCGCCGTCGACGACCTCACCGCGCACTACCACCGCACCATCGAGGACTGGATCGCCAACGTGGACGCGGCCGCCGAGCGCATCGACGCGCACCGCCCCGGCCTCGCCGCCCAGCTGCGGCACTACCTGGAGATCGCGAATGCCGGGTGGGGCTACACCACCAAGCACTACGCCCTGACCTGCCGGAACGCCCGATGACGGCGCTCATCCCGGTCACCGAGGTGGCGGCGGCGGTGGACGGCTTCCTCGCCGCCTCGCCCGCCGCCCGCGCCTGGGACGTGGAGACCGCCTTCGACTGGGCCCGCGCCGACGCGGACCGGCTCACCGACGGGCAGCGCTCCGCGGTCCGCTTCGTCACGCTGATCGAGGACCACCTGCCCGGCTACTTCGACGTCTACCACCGGCACTTCCCGGTGGACGACACCGTCGACCTCGCCACCTTCACGCACAACCGCGAGCTCTACCACTTCACCGTGCGCTGGGCGCTGGAGGAGGACACGCACGCCAGGGCACTCGCCCGCTACCAGGACGCCGCGGGCATCGCCGAGCGCGGCGCCCTGCGCGACGAGCTCGCGATCGAGGGACGGAAACCCTTCGACCTGCCCTTCGACCATCCGGTGCAGTTCTTCGCCTACGCCCTGGTGCAGGAGAAGGCGACGCAGATGTACTACCAGCACCTGCGCGACGTGGTCGACGAGCCGGTGCTGGCCGCCGTGCTCGGCAGGCTGGCCCGCGACGAGGCGCGGCACTTCAGCTTCGTGGCGGATGTGGTGAGCCGCTACCTGCGCGCGCACGGCGACGACGTGGTCGACCCGCTGCGCGACGTGATCGCCAATTTCCGCATGCCGCTGGCGGATACGATGCGCGGGTACTGGCGCTGGGCGCTGGAGATCGCCGACGTGGCGTCCTACGACCACACCGAGGCCTACGAGCACCTGATCAAGGTGATCGACCGCGCGGTGGACGCCAGGACCGATCGGGTGGACGAACTGGCGCGCTTCATCGCCGAGTGCCGCACCGTGGCCTGATCGTCACGAGCCGACGGCCCCTGCCTCTGCCGGGCAGGGGCCGTCGGCGCCGGGTCACCCCTCCGGCTGTAGGACCAGGATGGTGGTGCTGCCGTGCGCGATCAGCTTGCCCGCGGCATCGGTGATCCGACCCTCCGCGGTCGCGGTGCGGCGGCCCAGGTGCACCGCGTTCGCCTCGCAGGTGAGCCGCGAGCCGTCCAGCGTCACCGAGCGGATGAAGTTCAGCTTGAGCTCCAGCGTGGTGTAGGCGACGCCGTCGCCGAGCTTGGTGAAGACCGCGCTGCCCATGGCGGTGTCCATGAGCGTGGCGAGCACGCCGCCGTGCACCGTGAACATGGCGTTGATGGTGGCCGGGTTCGGGTCGAGGTAGTAGCGGGTGTACCCCTCGCCCGCCGTCTCCAGCCGGATGCCGAGCGACGCGCCGACGCCGAGATTCTCGGTCAGCCCCCGCTCGAAGATCGTGGTCAACTCGTGCACGCGCTTGCCGACGGTCTCACCGGCGTGGGTATCGGTGCTGGTCATGGCCTCTTCCTTCGTCGCGGACGATGCCACCCCATTCGACCAGCGGCGGGTGAACCGCGGGCGGCGCGGAGCCGCTGCATTCCCGCTTTCGATCGGCCGATAGGCGGGTTCAGGGCTCGGTGATGCCCGCCGCCTGCCGCAGCTGCGCCAGGAACTCCGCCCGGTCGTCCCCGCCGACCAGGTAGTGCGCGACCGCCACCCGCACCAGCGTGCCCGCGACGACGCGCGGATCACCCTGCGTGACAGCCGGTTCGAGCAGCCGCCGCATGATCGGGATGACCCGTTCGAGCTGGCCGAGCACGTAGTCCGGCTCGATGTCGACCACGCGGCTCAGCGAGTACGACCCCTGGTGCTCGACCATGTAGCGCAGCACCGCGTCCAGCCGGGCATGCCCTTCCAGCCCTTCGGTGACGGCGCGCAGCCCCGCCTCGATATTTGCCGTCTCGTAGGCGCCGAAGGCGGCGAGCAGCTCGGGCTTGGAGGCGAAGAAGCGGTACAGCGTCGGGCGCGAGACCTTGGCCTGCACGGCGACCTCGGAGAGGCTCAGCTTGCCGTGGCCCTTGCGGGCGAGCACCTCGAAGGTTGCTCGGAGGATGCGGGTACGGGTGCCGTGGTCGGCGGAGGAAATCGAGGGCACTTTACAACCTTTACGGATTCTGTAAGAAGTGTAATCCTGGCGACGGCCGGATAGACAAGAGGTATGCCATGAATCACTCGCTCGTTGCCGACGACGCCATCGATTTCGATCCCTTCTCCGCCGAATTCCACGACGACCCGCAGGCCGTCTACCGCAGGCTGCGCGACGACGCGCCGGTCTATCACAGTGCCCGCTACGGCTTCTGGGCGCTCTCCCGCTACGCCGACGTGGTCCCGGGGATGAAGGACTTCGACACCTTCTCCTCCGGCCGCGGGATCACCCTGGAGCAGGTGCTCGCCCCCGAGCCGCCGGAGCAGCGGATTCCCATGATCATCATGATGGATCCGCCGGAGCACACCCGGATGCGCAAGCTGGTCAGCGCGGTCTTCACGCCGCGCGCCATCGCCGGGCTCGAGCCCATGATCCGGGAGACCGTGCGCGCCTTCGCCGAGCGGTTGCGCGGAGATTCCTTCGACGTGGTCGCCGACTACTCCAATCTCTTCCCGATCGAGGTGATCACCACCATGCTCGGGGTGCCGCCGGAGGATCGGCAGCAGCTGCGGCAGTGGCTGGCGATCCCGCTGGAGCGCGAGCCTGGTCAGATGGGGATGAGCGAAGCGGGGCGGGCCGCGACGCAGGCCAGCACCGGGTACTACGCAGCGCTGATCGCCGAGCGCAGGGCGCGGCCACTGGACGACATGATCAGCCGGCTCATCGAGGTCGAGGTGGACCGCGAGGCGGGCGCCGCCACCCGGCTCACCGACCGCGAGATCCTCGGCTTCATCTCGCTGCTCGCCGGGGCGGGCGCGGAGACCGTCGCCAAGCTGCTCGGCAGCGCGGCGGTGCTCTTCGGCGCGCACCCCGAGCAGTGGCGCGCGCTGCGCGCGGACCGCTCGCTGCTGGCAGGCGCTTTCGAGGAGGTGCTGCGGTACGAGGGGCCGGTGCAGTACGACGTGCGCTACACGCTGCGCGACGTCGAGCTGCACGGCCGCACGATCCCGGCGCACAGCCCCGTGCTCATGCTGCTGGCCGCGGCGACCAGGGACCCGCGCTCGATCCCGGAGGCCGAGCGCTTCGACATCACCCGCGCGTTCAGCGGCAACAACCTCGGCTTCGGCTACGGCATCCACCGCTGCCTCGGCGCCGCGCTGGCCCGGATGGAGGGGCGGATCGGCCTGGACGCCATGCTCGACGCCATGCCGGAATTCACCGTGGACCCGAGTGGTTTGCGCCGGTCGCGGGAGACCAGCGTCGCGGGCTGGACGCACGTTCCGGTGCGCGTGGGGTAGCGGCGTTTGGGGTGTGGGTGTGCGCGGGCACCCTGGGGGAGAGCGCGACGGAAGGACGGCAATGAGGGCACTGTGCACGACCGGGGTAGCGGTGGCGGCGGTACTGGCGATCGCGGCCGCACCCGCGGGAGCGGAGATCACCGGCATCACCGTGGAACCGGGAATCTCCAGCGGCAGCTCGTCCCCGTACGGCACCGGCTGCGCGTACACCGTCACCGCGCACGCGGCGCCCGGCGAGTACGTGAGCTTCTACGACAGCCGGCGCGGCTCGTTCGACCCGCCGTGGGCCATCCCGGTCGGGCCGAGCGGGATCGCCACCGCCATCTCGACTCCGCAGCAGCGCGGCGCGCACACCCTGCACGCGGTGCAGATCGGCGGCGAGAAATCGGTGCGGGTCGAGGTGGGCACCGGCATCGACCTGGGCATCGCCTGCCTGGTCCTGCCCTGAGCGCCGGTAACCTCTTGGTTTCGCCGCAACCCGAGGGGGAGCACATGCCGGAGCCGCGGCTCACCGCGACGCACTGGGGGAACTACCTGGTCGGCACCGCACCGGACGGCGGTATCTCGGTGCGGCCGAACGGCTCCGACCCCGAGCCGTCGCCGATCGGCCGGTCGCTGGCCGCCGCGCGGGATCCGGGCGTGCGGATCGCGCGCCCCGCGGTGCGCCGCGGCTACCTGCGCGACCGGGACCGCTCCGGCCGCGGCCGCGAACCGTTCGTCGAGGTCGGCTGGGACGAGGCGCTCGACCTCGCGGCAGGAGCCCTGCGCGGCACCATCGCCGCGCACGGCAACCGCGCGATCTACGGCGGCTCGTACGGCTGGGCCAGCGCGGGCCGCTTCCACCACGCGCAGGGCCAGTTGCACCGCTTCCTGCGGCTGGCGGGCGGCTACACCGACTCGGTCGACACCTACTCCTTCGCCGCGGCCGAGGTGATCGTCCCGCACATCATCGGGCTGAACGCCTACTACGCGGGCAAGCAGGCGCCGACCACCGCCGAGGTGGCCGAGCACTGCCGCTGCCTGGTCCTCTTCGGCGGCGCCCCGAGCCGCAACACCCAGGTGAACCCGGGCGGCATCGGCGCGCACGACGACCGCGGGCACCTGGCGGAGCTGAGCGCGGCCGGGGTGGAGATCGTGCACGTCGGCCCGCTCCGGGACGACGTGGACGCCGCGGTCGGCGCCCGCTGGCTGCCCTGCCGCCCGAACGCCGACGTGCCGGTGCTGCTCGCGCTGGTGCACGCGGTGCTCGCCGAGAACTTGCAGGACGACGATTTCCTGGCCCGCTACACCGTCGGCTTCGACGAGTTCGCGCGCTACGTCCGCGGTGGCGACGGCGTGCCGAAGACGCCGGAGTGGGCGGCCGGGCTCTCCGGTGTCCCCGCGGCCGAGATCCGGGCGCTGGCGAGGAAACTCGCCTCCGGACGCAGTCTGATCGGCCTCTCCTACGCGGTGCAGCGGGCCAGGTACGGCGAGCAGCCGTACTGGGCCGCGTGGGCGCTCGCCGCCGCGCTCGGGTACATCGGGCTGCCCGGCGGCGGCGTGCAGATGGGGTCCGGCGTCGGCAAGGGGACCACGCTGCAGCGCCGGGTGCCGCCGTTCCGGATCGGCACCATCCCGCAGGGCCCGAACCCGGTGCCGGACACCGTCCCCGTCTCCCGGATCGCCGAGCTGCTCGAGCGCCCCGGCGAGCCCTACCGCTACAACGGCGCCGAGCGCGTCTACCCGGAGATCGACCTCGTCTACTGGGCCGGCGGCAACCCCTTCCACCACCACCAGGACCTGAACCGGCTGCGCCGCGCCTGGACCCGTCCCGGCACGGTGATCGTCAACGAGCACAGCTGGACCGCCACCGCCAGGCACGCCGACATCGTCTTCCCGGTCACCACCACCCTGGAGCGCGAGGACTTCGCGGGAAGCAGCAGCGACCACTGGCTCACCCCCATGCACCGCGTCTTCGAGCCCTACGGCGAGGCCCGCGACGACCACGCCGTCCTCGCCGCGCTGGCCGAGCGGCTCGGCTTCGGCGCCGCCTTCACCGAGGGGCGCTCGACCGCCGAGTGGGTCGAACACGTCTGGGAGACGACCCGATCCGATGCCGCGGCGGTGGGCGTCGAACTCCCCGCCTACCGCGACTTCCGCACCGGCCCGCCGCTCGACCTGCGCCCCCTGCTCCCCGAGCGGGATCACGACCTCGAGCGCTTCCGCGCGGCGCCGGAGCGGCACCCGCTGCGCACCCCGTCCGGCCGGATCGAGATCTACTCGCACACCATCGCCGAGGCGGGCGACCTCCTCGGCCATCCCGCCTGGTACCCGGACCGCGAATGGCTCGGCGACCCCCGCGCCGAACGCTTTCCGCTGCACCTGCTCTCCAACCAGCCGGCCACCCGCCTGCACAGCCAGCACGACAACGGCGCCACCAGCCGCGACGCCAAGATCGCCGGCCGTGAGCCGCTGCGCCTGCACCCCGCCGACGCCGCCGAACGCGGGCTCCGCGACGGCGACCTCGCCCGCGTCTTCAACGACCGCGGCGCCTTCCTCGCCGGCGTCGCCACCTCCGACGCCCTGCTCCCCGGCGTCGCCCAGATCGCCACCGGCGCCTGGTACGACCCGGACGACGAGCTCGGCCTGGAGCGGCACGGCAACCCGAACGTCGTCACCCCCGACATCGGCACCAGCCCGCTGGCCCAGGGGCCGTCGCCGAACAGCTGCCTGGTCCAGGTCGAGAGATTCGACGGCACCCCGCCCCCGGTCCGCGCCTTCGAGCCGCCCGAGTTCGGTTCCCGCTGAGTGCGAGCAGATCCCGTTGAGGCGGCTCAGGCCGCGAGCGTGGTCCGGAGCGTGTCCAGCGCCCGGTGCTGGGTGACCCGGACCGCGCCGGTGGTGGTGTGCAGCGCGCTGGCGGTCTCGTCGGCGGAGAGTCCGAGCACCAGCCGCAGCACGAGCACCTCGCGTTGCGACTCCGGGAGTTCCCCTAGGGGTTCCGGGCTGCGAGTACCGCGGCGGCGTAGCACTTCGGCGACGGTGCGCGAGGTCATCCGGTAGGCGAAGGCGAGGAAGGAGCCGCCGGACTCGGAGAACCGGGGCAGCGCGGTGAGCAGTTCGGCGCAGATTCCGGTGGCGACGGCGTCGGCGGGTCCGGTGCCGAGCCGGGCCCGGCAGTACCTGGTCACGAACGGTTTCACCTGGTCGAGCAGCGTGCCGAGCGCGGCACCGTCGCCACCGGCGGCCGCCCGGTGCAGCGCCGAATTGCCGCCGTCCATCGCCCCGAACCTCCCATTTCGAATGCTTCGTCCGCCCAGCATCGTAGGCGCAACCGCGCCCGCGGTCGTCACTCGTTCGGCGGACATTCGCGGACGTCGGCTCAGCCGCACGGGGAAGGGTTGCGTTCCGGCGGAACGCAACGGTGGCGGGCCCCGCCTCCGGCGGGTTGCCTGGCAGGGTGGCACCCCGTATCGCGACCCTCGCCTTCCTCACGCCGGGCAACTTCGCCGACGACGACCCCCACACCGGGCTGGAGGACACGCTGCGGCTCTTCGAGTACGGCGAGCGGCTCGGCTTCGACGGTGGCTGGATCCGGCAGCGCCACCTGGAGCACGGGGTCGGCTCGGCGGCGGTCTTCCTGGCCGCGGCGGCGCAGCGCACGAAGCGGATCGAGCTCGGCTCGGCGGTGATTCCGATCGGCTACGAGAGCCCGTTCCGGCTGGCCGAGGATCTGGCGCTGGCCGACGTGCTCTCCCGCGGCCGGTTGCAGCCCGGGTTCAGCGCGGGCACCCCGCCGCACGCGGAGCTCCTCGGCGACCTGGTCTTCGACGGCGACTGGCGCTCCTACGACCTCTCCCACACCCGGATCGAGCGGCTCGTGCAGAACCTGCGCGGCGGGTACCTGGGCGGGGAGGACACCGTCATCCACTCGCCGGGCAACACCCAGCGCCCGCGGCTGCAACCGCACGATCCCGGGCTGATCGACCGGCTCTGGTACGGCGGCTCCAGCGGCCGCTCGGTGCGCTGGGCAGGCGAGCACGGGCTGAACCTGCTCACCGGCAACATCGTGCTCGGCGAGCGGAGCGACGACTTCGGCGCGAGCCAGCTCGCGCTCATCGCCGCCTACCGGGAGCGGATCGACCCGGCGCGGCCGGGCCGGGTCGCGGTGGGCCGGGTGATCGTGCCGACCGACGGCGCCGATCGCGCCACCCGCCAACGGTATCGGCGCTACGCCGAGTCCAGGCACGAGCGCACGCTCGGCCCGCAGGGCGAGCGCCGGGTGCTCTTCGCCCCCGACCTGGTCGGCCCGGCCGAGGAGATCGTGCGGCGGCTGGCGGCCGACCCGGTGCTCGCCGAGACCACCGAGCTGCGGCTGGAGCTGCCCTACGAGTTCCACCGGGCCGAGTACGAGCAGATCCTGCACGACACGGTCGAGCTGGTCGCCCCCGCGCTCGGCTGGAAACCGGCGATTCCGGCGTAGCCGCCGGCCTTTTCGCTCGCCCCGATCCCAACCGTTGCCCGCGGCACTTCCAGCAGTTCGACCTCGGCTACACCTTCGTAATCATGCCGGCCATGGCGGGCACCTTCGGCAACAGGCTCGCCCACCGGGTACTGCGCCGCCGAGCACCCGACCAGTTATTTCCTGCGGGAATGCAGGAACGAGGAATATTTGTGATCGGCGTCACGTTCGCCGCTGATATTCACCGTCTTCGCAATTATCGAAAACCGGTTGACCTGCGCCGATGAACACCCAGGTAGGCGTGTTGGCACGGTTGCGGGGTGATCCCGGAATCGCGGGTCCCGGACTAATTAAAAGGACATATTTCAGACCGTAGCTCAAGTTTTTGGACTATCGACCAACCTGATGGACGTTGCTAAGCTGTCGCTACTCACGAGAACCGACCGGTTTTCCGAGTTTCTGCCACAAAACATGACGCCCACCTGGAGACGCGTTCATAGCCATGATCGATGACGAGCGCGCCTTCCGGGCGGTACCGAGAATGTCCCACCGGCGGCCGGAGATGACGCGGGCGCAGGGATTCAGGAGTGCACCAGATATGAAGCTCGACGACGCCCTGCGGGACGGCATGAGCGTGGACGGCGCCATCGGCATCGCCCTCGTGGACATGCGCAGCGGGATGCTGCTGGGGAAGCAGGGCGGTAACCAACTGTTCGACCTGGAGATGGCGGGCGCGCTGAACACCGAGGTGCTGCGGGCCAAGCTGCGCGCGGTCGAGGCGCTGCAGCTCGGCGACAGCGTCCAGGACATCCTGGTCACCCTCGGGGCGCAGTACCACCTGATCATGCCGCTGATCCGGAACGACGGCGAGGAGCTCTTCCTCTACCTCGCGCTGGACAAGGCGCGCGGCAACCTGGCGCTGGCCCGCCACCAGCTGCGCCGGATCGAGCAGGCGATCCGGCTGTGAGCCGGGCGTTCGACCGGCACGCGATCGCCCTCGGCGACCCCCGTGCCGTCGGCGTGCTGCTGCAGCGCGCCTGCGAGGAGATCGCCGACGTCGAGCACGCCGTGATGACCAGCCGCGACGGGCTCGTCATCGCCGCCGACAACGTCTCGGGGACGATGGCGGACGGTGATTCGATCGCCATGCGCAGCTCGGCCATGGCCGCCGCGGCCATCGGCATCGGTGACCACTTCACCAGCCTGGTGACCCAGGGCAGGCTGCAGTCCGCGGTCTTCGAGGCCGACCGCGGCTGCGTCGGGGTCTTCCCGCTCAGCTCGACGCTGCTCCTGGTGGTCACCAGCGCGCCTGCGGTGAACCTGGGCCGCTTCAACGCCGCGGCCAAGCGGGTGCTCGGCATCCTGCAGGCCCCCGCCGCCTGACGCCGGCCGTCGGCGGCTGACCCTGTTCAGCCGTCGGCGGCCACGTTCTCCAGCCACGTCGCCAGCGAGATCCCCGCTTCGAGCACGTGCCGCTCGGCGATCCGCCTCGCGGCGTCGGCGTCCCGCGCCTCCAGTGCGTCCAGCAGTTCGTCGTGCTCGTGCAGCGAGTGCTTCTCGTGATCCGGGAAGAGCCGCAGGAAGTTGGTCGGCACCACCCGGGAGGCCTGCTTGATCTGGGTGAGCAGCCGGGGGGAGTGCGCGGCCCGGTGGATGGCCTGGTGGAACTTCCAGTTCGCCTCGCCGATGCCGTCGTCGCCGGAGCGCGCGGCCACCGCGGCGGCGAGTTCGCGCAGCCGGGCCAGTTCGGCGTCGGTGCTGCGCTCGGCGGCCCAGGCCGCCGCTTGGCCGGTGAGCACGCCGAGCAGGGTGAAGCTGTCCCGCACGTCGTCGGCGCCGATCCCGATCACGGTGATCCCGCTGCGCGGCGCCACCCGGACCAGCCCCTCGAAGGAGAGCTCCAGCAGCGCCTCGCGCACGGGGGTGCGGGAGGTGGCGAACTCCTCGGTGATGGCGTCCAGGTCGATGCGCGACCCCGGTGCCATGGCGCCGGTGAGGATGCGGTCGCGCAGCTCGCGGGCCGCCCGTTCCCGCACGGTGCCTGCGATGTCGACGCTTCCTGCCATGCGCCGGAGTCTAGCAACGAATGCATGTAAGGGTTGGCATCTGATATATCAGATGTTAAATTCCCTGCATGACGACACGACGAGACGACCGGATGACGCTGGTCGCATTCATGCAGGCGGGCAGTACCTCGGTCTACTCGGGGTCGTGGCGGCACCCGGCCACCGAGCACGGATACCTGGACGCCTCCTACTACGCCAAGGTCGGCAGGCAGCTCGAGGAAGGCTGCTTCGACCTCATGTTCTTCGACGACCGGCTGGCCATGCCCGGCATCTACGGCGGCTCGGTGGCCGAGGCGGTGCGCTACGGCGCCCGCCCGGTGAAGCTCGACCTGAGCGTCGTGCTCGGCGTACTGGCCCAGGCCACCTCGAAGATCGGGCTCGGCGCCACCTACTCCACCACCTACTACCCGCCGTTCCACGTGGCCCGCACCTTCGCCACGCTGGACCACCTCTCCGGCGGCCGGGCCGCCTGGAACGTGGTGACCTCGGTGAACGACAGCGAGGCGCAGAACTTCGGCGTCGACGCGCACCTCGGCCACGACGAGCGCTACGACCGCGCCGACGAGTTCCTCGAGGTGGTCGCCGGGCTCTGGGACACCTGGGAGGAGGGCGCGCTGCTGCACGACCGCACCGGCGACTTCGCCGACCCGGCCAAGGTGCACGAGCTGAACCACAGCGGCCGCTTCTTCTCCGCCCGCGGCCCGCTCACCGTGCCGCGCACCCCGCAGGGGCGCCCGGTGGTGATCCAGGCCGGCTCGTCCGGGCGCGGCCGCGAGTTCGCCTCGCGCTGGGCCGAGCTGATCTTCACCGGCGACCCCGGGCTGGAGGTCGCCAAGGCGCACTACGCCGACCAGAAGGCACGGATCGACGCGGCCGGGCGGGACCCGCGCTCGGTCAAGATCTGTCCCATGGCCTACGCCGTCGTCGGCGAGACGGAGTCGCACGCCCGCGAGCGCGAGGAGATGCTGCTGCACGAGCTGGTGCACCCGATGGCCTCGCTCACGCTGCTCTCCGAGCTGATGAACTACGACTTCTCCAAGCACGGCATCGACGACCCGGTCACCGACGAGCTGATCGCCTCGGTCTCCGGCATCCGCGGCCTGGTGCAGAACCTGCGCGAGCACCTGGGCCGCACGGTCACGCTGCGCGACCTGGCCGGGCACCGGGCCACGCTGCTGCAGGGGCCGCGCTTCGTCGGCACCGGCGCGCAGGTGGCCGAGCAGATGGCGGAGTGGTTCCACGGCGACGCCTGCGACGGCTTCGTGCTCGCCGCCACGCACATGCCGGGCGCCTTCGAGGACGTCACCCGGATGGTGGTGCCGCACCTGCAGCGCGCCGGGCTCTTCCGGACGAAGTACGAGGGCAGCACGCTGCGCGAGCACCTCGGGCTGCCGGTGCCGGACTCGTCCCGCTCGGTCGCCGGAACGAGCGCGTAGATGACCGCGGCGGGCCGTCCCATGCTGGACGGCATCCGGGTGCTCGACATGGCCACGCTGGCCGCGGCGCCGCTGGCCGCCACCTACCTGGGCGAATTCGGCGCCGAGGTGATCAAGGTGGAGCAGCCGAAGGGCGGCGACCCGATCCGCTCGTGGGGGCACCAGCGCGACGGCATCGGGCTCATGTGGAAGTCGGTGTCGCGGAACAAGAAGTCGGTCACCCTCGACCTGCGGGTGGCCGAGGGGCAGGCGCTGCTGCGGCAGCTCGCCGCACACGCCGACGTGGTGGTCGCCAACACCAGGGTGCGCACGCTGGAGCGCTGGGGGCTCGACTACGAGAGCCTGCGCGCGGAGAACCCGAAGATCATCATGTTGCACATCACCGGCTTCGGGCTCACCGGCCCGAAGAGCGAGCGCCCCGGCTTCGGCACGCTCGGCGAGGCCATGAGCGGGTTCGCCCACCTCACCGGCGAGGCGGCCGGGCCGCCGACGCTGCCGCCGTTCATGCTGGCCGACGGCGTGGCCTCGCTGAACGCCGCCTACGCGGTGGCGATGGCGCTCTACCACCGGGACGTGCACGACGGGCCGGGGCAGCTCATCGACATCAACCTGATCGACCCGCTGGCCCGGCTGCTGGAGCAGACCCTGCTCTCCTACGACCAGCTCGGGCTGATCCCCGGGCGGGCCGGGAACCGCTGGGACATCTCGGCCCCGCGCAACACCTACCGCACCTCGGACGACCGCTGGCTCGCCATGTCCGGCAGCTCGCCCGCGCTGGCGCTGCGGGTGTTCCGCGCCATCGGCCGCGACGACCTGGTGGCCGACGCCGACTTCTCCGACCCGCAGCGCAGGCTCGCCAGGGCCGCCGAGGTGGACGAGGCGGTGGCGGCCTGGGTCTCGACCCACACGCTCGCCGAGGCCATGTCGGTCTTCGACGAGTTCGAGGTGGCCGCCGCCCCGGTCTACGACATCGCCGACCTGGTCACCGATGACCAGATGAAGCACCGCGAGGTCTTCGTCCCGGTCGACGACCCCGAGCTCGGCACCGTGACGGTGCAGGCGCCGGTCGCGCGGTTCTCCGGAGCCCGCGGCGAGGTCGCCCACCTCGGGCCCCGGCTCGGCGAGCACAATGCCGCCGTCTACGGCGAGCTGCTCGGGCTCGGCGAGGCCGAGCTGGCCGAGCTGCGCGCCCGCGGCGTGCTCTGACTCTCCTACGAAGGGAACCTTTTCCGATGACGAAGCTGCTCCGCCGCTCGGAGCTGGCGCTGCCCGCCTGCAACGACCACATGTTCGCCAAGGCCGTCACGCTCGGTGCCGACCTGGTCTTCCTCGACCTGGAGGACGCCACCCCGGTGAGCCTCAAGGAGGGGTCGCGGGAGAAGGCGATCACCGCGCTCAACGAGCTGGACTGGGGACGCACCGCGCGCGCCATCCGGATCAACGGGCTGGACACCCAGTGGTGCCACGACGACATCATCGAGGTCGTCACCAGGGCCGGGCGCAACCTGGACACCATCGTGGTGCCCAAGGCCAAGACCGCCGCGGATGTCTGGTGGGTGGATGTGCTGCTCACCCAGCTGGAGCTGAAACTCGGGCTGGAGCGGCAGATCCGGCTCGAGGTGCTGATCGAGGAGGTCGAGGGGCTGGCCAACGCGGAGGCCATCGCCACCGCGAGCCCGCGGGTGGATGCCATCATCTTCGGCGTCGGCGACTTCTCGCTCTCCCAGGGCGCCCGGGTGGACACCAACTTCGAGCCGCTCGGCGACTACCCCGGCGACTTCTGGCACTACGCGCGGGCCAAGGTCATCGTCGCGGCGCGGATCGCCGGCATCGACGCCATCGACGCCCCCTTCCCGGACTACGGCAACACCGAGGGGTACGAGCGCGACGCCAAGCGCGCCTCGCTGCTCGGCTACACCGGCAAGTGGGCCATCCATCCGGTCCAGGTGCCGATCGCCAACACCGTCTACTCGCCGACGCCGGAGGAGATCGCGCTGGCCGAGCGGAACATGAAGGCCTACCGGGAGGCCGAGGCGGCGGGCCGCGGCGCGGTCGGCGTCGGCGGCGTCCTGGTGGACGCGGCGCACGTCAAGATGGCCGAGCAGGTGCTGGCCCGGGTGGCGCTCATCGAGGGGGCGGAGCCGCAGCGGGTGGTGTGACGGGCCGCACGCTATTGTTCATGTACCGGCCGCCGGTTCGTGGCCGCGTCAGCCCCCGCCGGGCATCTCGCTGTCGTTCCCTGGCGCCGAACGGCCGAGGTACGACGGCGAGAGCGGGACGTGATGCGACCGGTGGCGGAGAAGCGGGCCGACGCGGCGCGCGGCAGTGAGTTCGCGGTGCTGCTGCGCCGGGTGCGCGAAGCCGGGTTGCTGGAACCGGCTGTGCCGCAGTACATCACGCACACCGCGGTGACCGTCGGGTTGCTGCTGGGGTGCTACGCGCTGCTGATCGGACTCGGCGACTCGTGGTGGACGCTGGGGATCGCCGTCGCGCTCGCGGCGCTCTTCGCGCAGTTCGCCTTTCTCGGCCACGACGCCGGGCACAAGCAGATCTTCGCGAGCCGCAAGGCCAACCACGTCTACGGCGCGCTCGTCGGCAACCTGCTGATCGGGGTGAGCATCGGCTGGTGGACCAGCAACCACAACAAGCACCACGCGCACCCGAACACCGAGGACGCCGACCCGGACATCATGGGCATCCTGGCGCACTCCGGCGCGCGCGCCCGGATGGCGAGCGGGGTGAAGCGCCTCGTGGTGCGGCACCAGGGGGTGCTGTTCTTCCCCATGCTCACCCTCGAGGGGCTGAGCCTGCGGATCTCCAGCTGGCGCGGGGTGCTGCGCTGGCCGATCCCGAACCGGGGCTGGGAGGCGGCGCTGCTCGCGAGCCACGCGCTCGGTTACCTGCTGCTGGTATTCCTGGTGCTCTCGCCGGTCAAGGCGCTGGTCTTCGTCGCGGTGCACCAGGCGCTCTTCGGGCTCTACATGGGCACCACCTTCGCGCCGAACCACAAGGGCATGGCGGTGCTCTCCGCCGACGACACCACCGGCCACCTGCGCAAGCAGGTGCTCACCTCGCGCAACGTGCTCGGCGGGCGGCTGCTCGACACCGCCTTCGGCGGGCTCAACTACCAGGTGGAGCACCACCTCTTCCCGTCCATGCCGCGGCCGCACCTGCGCCGGGCGCAGCCCATGGTCGCCGCGTACTGCGCCGAGATCGGGCTGCCCTACCGGGCCACCGGCTTCGTCGCCTCCTACCGCGAGGCGCTCGGGCACCTGCACGCCGTCGGCAAGGAGGCCGGGCGCGCCCCGAGCGCGTAGCCGGGGGCCGGGGCAGAATCACCCCCCATGGTCCTGGTGCTGGTGGTCTTCACCGGCGTCGTGGTGCTGTGGTCGCTGAGCGCCACGCTGCTGCGGCGCGGGCTGATCCACGCCCCGCTCGCCATGGTCGCCGCGGGTGCGGTGTTCGGGACGTTCTCCTCGACCGATGTCGCGCCCTTCCTGAACAGCGAGGTGGCGCTGCACGCCGCCGAGATCATCCTGGCGGTGCTGCTCTTCGTCGACGCCACCGAGGTGCGCGGCGGGATCTTCGGCGGTGAGCCGCGGGCGGCGGCGCGGCTGCTCTTCCTGGCGCTGCCGCTGAGTATCGGGCTCGCGGTGCTCGCCGGGTGGTTGCTGATCCCCGAGGTGCCGGCGGCCGTGCTGGTGCTGATCGCCTGCATCGTGGTGCCGATCGACTTCGCGCCCGCCGCCGAGATCGTGCGGGAGCGCGGGATTCCGGCCCGGGTGCGGCACCTGATCGCGGTGGAGAGCGGGTACAACGACGGTATCGTGGCCCCGGTCTTCGCCTTCGCGCTGACGCTCGCGAGCGGCATCGGCGCCGAGGCGACCCCGCTGGCGGCGCTGCGCGACGCGATCCCGGCCTTCGGCACGGCGGTCGCCGTCGGGCTGGTGCTCGGCGGGGTCACCGCCTGGGCCGGGACCCGGGCGCACCTGCGCGGGCTCACCGACCCGCAGGCGTTCCGGATCGGGCTGGTCGCGCTGCCGCTGCTCGCCTACGGCGCCGCGGTGGCCTGGCACGCCAACGGCTTCGTCGCCGCCTTCGCCTGCGGGCTCGCCTTCAAGGCGGTGCGCTCCCGCGACGCCGTGCGGATGCTGCGGCGGCGCCCGGCCGAGCGCGAGCTCGGGCTGATCGACGACGTGAGCCTGGTGGCCGGGCTGATCCTGTGGTTCGCCTTCGGCGCGAGCTTCGTCATCGTCTTCGGCGCCGCCCCGCTGCTGGACTGGGGTCTCGTCCTCTTCGCCGTGCTCGCGCTGACCGTGATCCGCCTCGGCCCGGTCCTGCTCGCCCTGCTCGGCTCCCCGCTCCCGCACCGGGAGCGGCTGCTCGTCGGCGCGCTCGGACCGCGCGGCACCGCCACCATCGTCTTCGGCCTGCTCGCCTACAACGCGCTCGACGACGACCTCGGGGAGTACGCGCTCACCGTAACCGGCGTAACCGTGCTGATCAGCGTGGTGGTACACGGAATCGGCGCCCCGCTACTGGCCCGAGCCCGCCGCCCGGGAAAGACCTAAGCGGTGCCTTCGACGTCGGGTGCCGAGCGCAGCCGCGAGGTCAGGACCGGGACGGCGTTGTCGCCGTAGCGGTGCCTGGTCGAGGCATCCCCGCCCTGCGAGGGGGCGAACTGGGTGACGGCCAGCTGCTCGAGCACGCAGATGAGCAGCAGATGCCTGGTCCGCTCGACGTGGTGGTACTCGGTACCTCCCTGCTCCCGGTTCTGCGGCAGCGCGGGCGGCACGAACTCGGTGAGGGTCCAGAAGAGCTCCGGGCCCATCATGGTCGAGTCCCCGCTGGAGCGGTCGAACCACCGGCTGGAGTACTCGATGAGCACCCGCGCCAACTGCCCGGCGTGCGGGAGCGCTTCGGTGAAGTCGGCCAGCGCCTGCCGACTGTCGGTGCTGCCCTGGATCACGACGGCGATGCGGCCGGCGACCTCGCGCAGCAGGGGGAGGTCCTGATCGGGCCACGTGGAAAGAGTCATTCGATAACGTCCTAGCTCTGAAACACCGACCTCGACGGTAACGATTCGGTTGCGCGAGCACCAGTCGTGCTGTGATCCGTTGGTGCATATCCGGGCGGTCTCCACCCGGTTCTGTGACAGCCCACAATGCCCGCCCCCACTTCCCGGTGCTGGGCAAGCGCCCGCTGACGTGGCACGATGCACCCGTGGGCACCCGAGGAGACGACCAGCGGCTGCGCGATCTCGCGCTGCTGCGCCGGGTGCGCGATCGCATCGACCGGGAGTACGAACGGCCGCTCGACGTCGAGGCGCTCGCCCGCGGCGTGCACCTGTCGGCCGGGCACCTGAGCCGGGCGTTCCGGCAGGCGTACGGGGAGTCGCCCTACTCGTACCTGATGACCAGGCGGATCGAGCGCGCGATGGCGCTGCTGCGCCGCGGCGACCTGAGCGTCACCGAGGTCTGCTTCGCGGTCGGCTGCTCCTCGCTCGGCACCTTCAGCACCCGGTTCACCGAGCTGGTCGGGGTGCCGCCGAGCGTCTATCGCAGAGAGGCAGCGGACGCGACCGCGGGCATGCCGTCCTGCGTGGCCAAGCGGGTCACCCGACCGGTCAGGAATCGAGAAGCGCCGGTCCCCGCCGCCCCTCTAGCGTGAACCGCATGACCATCACCATCCACTCGAGCTTCCTGCCGCACACCGATCCGGAGGCCTCGCTCGCCTTCTACCGGGACACGCTCGGCTTCGAGGTGCGCAACGACGTCGGCTACAACGGCCTGCGCTGGATCACGGTCGGCCCGGCCGAGCACCCCGGCATCAACATCGTGCTCTACCCGCCGGGGGCCGACCCCGGCGTCACCGAGGACGAGAAGCGCACCATCGCCGAGATGATGGCGAAGGGCACCTACGCCAGCGTGCTGCTCGCCACCGAGGATCTGGACCGCGCCTTCGCGAAGGTGTCGGCGACGGGCGGGATCGAGATCGTGCAGGAGCCGACCGAGCAGCCGTACGGCGTGCGCGACTGCGCCGTTCGCGATCCGGCGGGCAATATGGTCCGCATCCAGCAGCTGCGCTGACCCAGGGAGAAACGATGAGCACGGCCACCACCTCGGCCACGACCGCGCACGCCGCCGACACCCACGACCTGATCCGGGTCAGGGGGGCGCGGGAGAACAACCTGAAGGACGTCAGCGTCGAGATCCCGAAGCGCAGGCTGACGGTCTTCACCGGGGTCTCCGGCTCCGGCAAGAGCTCGCTGGTCTTCGGCACCATCGCCGCCGAGTCGCAGCGCATGATCAACGAGACCTACAGCGCCTTCGTGCAGGGCTTCATGCCGAACCTGGCGCGCCCGGACGTGGACGTGCTGGAGGGGCTGACCACCGCCATCATCGTCGACCAGGAGCGGATGGGCGCCAACGCGCGCTCCACCGTCGGCACCGCGACCGACGCCAACGCCATGCTGCGCATCCTGTTCAGCAGGCTCGGGCAGCCGCACATCGGCAGCTCGCAGGCGTTCTCCTTCAATGTCGCCTCGATCAGCGGCGCGGGCGCGGTGACGGTGACCAAGGCGGGCGGCCAGGAGGTGCGCGAGCGCCGCGAGTTCAGCGTCACCGGCGGCATGTGCCCGCGCTGCGAGGGCATGGGCAACGTCTCCGACTTCGACCTGACCCAGCTCTACGACGACAGCAAGTCGCTGGCCGAGGGCGCGCTCACCATCCCCGGCTACAGCATGGACGGCTGGTACGGCCGGATCTTCATGGGCTCCGGATTCCTGGACGCGGACAAGCCGATCCGCAAGTACACCAAGCGCGAGCTGAACGACCTGCTCTACAAGGAGCCGGTGCGGATCAAGGTGGACGGCATCAACGTCACCTACGAGGGGCTGATCCCGAAGATCCAGAAGTCCTTCCTGGCCAAGGACCGCGAGGCCATGCAGCCGCACATCCGCGCCTTCGTGGACCGGGCGATCACCTTCAGCGCCTGTCCCGACTGCGGCGGCACCCGGCTGAGCGAGGCGGCGCGCTCGTCGAAGATCGGCGGCGTCAGCATCGCCGACGCCTGCGCCATGCAGATCAGCGACCTGGCCGAGTGGGTGCGCGGGCTGGACGACCGCTCGGTGGCCCCGCTGCTGGAGACGTTGCGGCAGACCCTGGACGGCTTCGTAGAGATCGGGCTCGGCTACCTCTCGCTGGATCGCTCGTCCGGCACGCTCTCCGGCGGCGAGGCCCAGCGCACCAAGATGATCCGGCACCTCGGCTCCGCGCTCACCGACGTCACCTACGTCTTCGACGAGCCGACCATCGGGCTGCACCCGCACGACATCCAGCGGATGAACGAGCTCCTGCTCCGGTTGCGGGACAAGGGGAACACCGTGCTCGTGGTCGAGCACAAGCCGGAGACCATCGTGATCGCCGATCACGTGGTCGACCTCGGCCCCGGCGCGGGCACCGAGGGCGGCACCGTCTGCTTCGAGGGCGACATCGCCGGGCTGCGCGGGTCGGACACCCGCACCGGCAAGCACCTCGGCTACCGGGCCGAGCTGAAGGATTCGGTGCGGAAGCCGACCGGGGCGCTGGAGATCCGCGGCGCGACGCAGAACAACCTGCGCGGCGTCGACGTCGACGTGCCGACCGGGGTGCTCACCGTGGTCACCGGTGTGGCCGGGTCCGGAAAGAGCTCGCTGATCCACGGCAACCTCGCCCGCCGCGAGGGCGTCGTCGTGGTCGACCAGACCGCGATCAAGGGCTCCCGCCGCTCCAACCCCGCCACCTACACGGGGCTGCTCGACCCCATCCGCAAGGCCTTCTCCAAGGCCAACGGCGTGAAACCGGCGCTCTTCAGCGCGAACTCGGAGGGCGCCTGCCCCACCTGCAACGGCGCCGGCGTGATCTACACCGACCTGGCCATGATGGCTGGCGTCGCCACCACCTGCGAGACCTGCGAGGGCAAGCGCTTCATGGCCGAGGTGCTGGAGTACGAGCTCGGCGGCCGCGACATCAGCGAGGTGCTCGGCATGTCGGTCGCCGAGGCCGAGCGGTTCTTCGCCGATGGCGACGCCCGCACCCCGGCCGCGCACAAGATCCTGGCGCGCCTCGCCGACGTGGGGCTCGGCTACCTGAAGCTGGGCCAGCCGCTCACCACGCTCTCCGGCGGCGAGCGCCAGCGGCTCAAGCTGGCGACGCACATGTCGGAGAAGGGCGGCGTCTACGTCCTGGACGAGCCGACCACCGGCCTGCACCTCGCCGACGTGGACCAGCTGCTCGGCCTGCTCGACCGGCTGGTCGACTCCGGGAAGACGGTCATCGTGATCGAGCACCACCAAGCCGTGATGGCGCACGCCGACTGGATCATCGACCTGGGGCCCGGGGCCGGGCACGACGGCGGGCTGGTGGTGTTCGAGGGGACGCCGGCCGAGCTGGTGGCGGACCGGAAGACGCTGACCGGGACGCACCTCGCGGAGTACGTGGGCGCCTGACGTCCGCGGGCGGTGGCCAGCAGCTCCTCGACGCTCGCGATCTTCACCCGCGGGCGCCCGTTTGCCGCGCCGCGGGTGCGCTCGGCCTGGTCGAGGAGCTGCCACCCGGCCCGGTCGACCACGTCCGGGTTGCGCTCCCGGATGAGTTCGGCGAAGGTGTCGCGGTCGGGGGCGGGTGGTGAGGTTGCCCGCGGTGAAGTCGAGCACGGCGGGGCAGTTGGCGAGCAGGTCGTCGGGGGTGAGGTGGGTGCCGATCTCGGTGTTCAGGTGCATGCGCGGCGCGTCGCGCTCGAAGGCGGCGGTGAACATGTCGGCGACGCCACGGGTTTCGCTGTGGTCGGGGGCGACCCGAAGGCATTGCCGGTGACCCGCATCGGCGAGGCCGTGCCGAGCACGTCCGGCGCGGAGCGGGATTCGTCGAGCCGGGCCGGCTTGGCGGGGTTGTGGTGCGCGGCCGCCGACATCACGTTCTTGCCGGACTGCAGCAGCTCGCGCGAGCGCCGCACCTCCGCACCGGCGGCACGGGTCAGGCCGGGGTGAAGGTCACCTCGAGCAGGTCGCGCAGCGCCGGGCGGCTCGCGGCCACCGGGCGGATCCCGCTCCGCGCATGCGGTATTCGCCGATAGTCGGTGAGCAGCAGGGTGCCCGGCTCGTCCGGCGCCACGGTGCGCACCGGCGTTCCGGCGGAGGTGGTGAGCACGCCTGCCCCGCCCTCGGCATTGTCGCGGGTCACCAGCAGCCAGGCGGCCAGCGTGACCTCCGGCCTGCGTGCGGCAGCGGCGGCGGTCTCGGCCGCGGCCAGTTCGCGGATCGGGTGCACCCGGACGTCCCAGAGCGTGGCGTCGTCGAGCTCGGCGGCGAACTCGAGCAGCAGGCGGAAGAGCTCGGCGAGCAGCGGGTCGGTGGCGAAGGAGTCGGTGAGCGCCTCGGCCCGCGCATCGCCGCGCGGGTGGTGCGCGAGCAGTTCGAAGGCGCCGGTGAGCGAGACCTGGAAGTGGCCGTGGCGGTGCAGCGTCCTGGCGTGCGCGCCGGTGCGGGCCCGGTCCACCCGCAGCTCCTCCCAGTGCCGCCGGAACCGATCCCAGGTGCCGGGGCTCGCGCCGAGCCTGCGCGCGGTCTCGGCGGCGGGGAGCAGATGCACGCCGTCGTCGGTCAGGTCGCTCATGGACAGCCCGCCTTCCCGTTGTCGCCACCGCCCAGTTTCCGGCACGCGGCGGGGCATGGGCAATCTCTCCGCATTCTTGACTCACGATCAAGAACGCCTTAGTTTCTTGGCCGTCACCCAAGAAAAAGGAGCTTCCATGACCACAGCGCGGCGGGACATCACCTTCCGTTCCGGCACCGACGACTGCGCCGCCTGGCTCTACGGCGCCGAGCCGGACGGCGCCCCGAAACCGCTGGTGATCATGGGGCACGGGCTCGGCGCGGTCAGGGAGATGCGGCTCGACGCCTACGCCGAGCGGTTCGCCGCGCGCGGCTGGGCGGTGCTGGTCTTCGACTACCGGCACCTGGGTGCCAGCGGCGGCGAGCCGCGCCAGCTGCTCGATATCGGCCGCCAGCTCGCCGACTGGCACGTGGCGCTGGCCCACGCGCGCACCCTGCCCGGCATCGATCACGGGCGGATCGCGCTGTGGGGCAGCTCGTTCGGCGGCGGCCACGTGCTCCGGATCGCGGCCGAGGACGGCGCGGTGGCCGCGGTGGTGGCGCAGTGCCCGTTCACCGACGGCCCAGCCTCGCTGCGGTCGCGGCTCCGGGCCGGCTTCCCGAGCGCGCTCGCGCTCGCCGCGGCCGGGCTGGTCGACGCCGTCGCCGCCCGGTTCGGGGTGCGTCCGGTGCTGGTGCCGATGGCGGGCACCGCCTGGATGCCCGCCTTTCTGGTCTCGCCGGACACCCTGCCCGGCGCCTCCGCACTGCTGCCGCCCGGCACCAGGGTCTCCGCGCGCGCCAGCGGCGCACTGCGCAGACTGCCCCGGGTGCGCGCCCGGCTGGCCGACGTCCTGACGCTCGCCGACACCGGCGGCCCCGCGGGCCGCGGGTCGATCTGGGGCGTCCTGACCGGCCCGAACGACGAATTCACCGCCGCCAACGCGCTCTCCGCGCGGCTGGTGCTGCGGCTCCCGTTCTACCGCCCCGGCCGCGACCTGCGCCGGAGCACCGTCCCGACGCTGCTCTGCGTCTGCGACGCCGACGTCGCCGCGCCCGCGGCCACCACCGAGCGGTACGCCGCCGGGCTGCCGCACGTCGAGGTGCGGAACTATCCGTGCGCGCACTTCGGCATCTACGTCGGCGCCGAGTTCGAGCGCGCCGTCGCCGACCAGATCGACTTCCTGGCCGCGCGGCTCAGCTGATCGCGCTGCCCTTCGCGCCGCGCAGCAGGGTCTCCAGCACCGCGCGCTTGCGCGCGGGCTCGACGGGGTGCATGAGCAACCCCTCCAGCACGTAGATCGCGATGGTGGTCACCTCGTCCACGCCGTCGTCCGGCACGCCGAGGCCGGCGAGCTCCAGTCGCAGCAGGGCGTCGGTGAGCGCGTGGAAACGCTCGTGCCACGCTCTGATGCTCTCGGACTCCTTGCTGCGCGCGTGCACCGTCGTCACCAACCGGCTCAGCTGCTCCAGCTCGGTGAGCACCCAGAGCAGCCGGTCGGCGGGCTCGAGCAGGGTCAGCTCGCCGGAGCGCTCCAGCGCGTCGGCGAGCACCTCGTCCAGCACCGCGATCAGGATGCCGTCCTTGTCCCCGAAGTACCAGTAGACGGTGTTGGAGACGACGCCTGCCGCCCGCGCGATCCGGGCCATGGACACCGCGTCGTAGCCGTCGTCCACGAAGAGGGTGCGCGCGGCGGTGACGATCTCCGCGCGCTTCTCCTCCCGGTCCCGGGGGCGTCTGTTGCGCGGCATGGCCCGATGCCAGCCCGGATCCGCCGTCGCCGTAGACATACATTCGGAATGTATGTAACGATCGGCGGACGGATCGCGGCGACGAAGGGGACGAGACGATGACACACAGCGCGGCACTGGGCGAGGAGCACGAGATCGAGCTGCCGGGTGGACGCATCCGCTATCGCGAGACGGGGGAGGGCCCGCCGGTCGTGTTCGTGCACGGCCTGCTGGTCAACGGCAACCTGTGGCGCGGGGTCGTGCCCGCGATCGCGGCCGCGGGGTACCGCTGCATCACCCCGGACTGGCCGTTCGGCGCGCATACCGTCCCGGTGCCGGAGGCCGATCTCTCACCGCCCGGCGCCGCCGACCTGATCGCGGCCTTCCTGCAGCGGCTCGACCTCACCGATGTCACCCTGGTGGCGAACGACACCGGCGGTGCGATCACCCAGGTACTGCTGGCCCGCAACCCGGCCCGGATCGCGCGGGTCGTGCTGGCCTCGGTGGATTGCTACGACCGTTTCCCGCCACCGCCGTTCAACGGGCTCGCCGTGCTGGCCCGGGTACCCGGTGTGGTGCGCGCCGCCACCGAGCTGCTGAGGATCAGGGCGCTGCAACCGCTGCCGATCGCCTTCGGCTGGGTGGCCAAGCGCCCGGTGCCGCCGGAGGTGGCGGACGGCTACCTCGCGCCGAGCAGGGACTCCGCGACCATCCGGCGCGACCTGCGGCGCTTCCTGGTGTCCGCGCGCAAGCGGCACACCCTCGCCGCCGCGCGTAGCTTCCCGCGGCTCACGCTGCCGGTGCTGGTGGTATGGGCGCGGGAGGAGAAGCTCTTCCCGGTCGCGCTGGCCGAGCGGCTGGTGGCCGAGCTGCCGAATGCCACGCTGCGGCTGGTCGACGACTCGTACACCTTCATCCCGGAGGATCAGCCGGATTTGCTGAGCGCGCTGATCCTGGAGTTCACTCGGGAGCATGCCGCGCCGTAGCCAGCTGGACCGCACCCGCAGTACCAGGGGGCGGCTGGAGGAGGCCGGGCGCGCGCTCTTCGCCGAGCACGGCTTCGGCGCCGTCTCGGCCGAGCAGATCGTGGCGACGGCCGGGGTCACCCGCGGCGCCCTGCAGTACCACTACGGCGACAAGCGCGGCCTCTTCGTCGCGGTGCTCGAGCGGCTGGAGCAGGACAACACCGACGAGCTGGTGGCCGCCATCGCCGGCGCCCCGCCCTCGGCCGACCCGATGGTCGGGCTGCGCGCCGGGCTCGACGCCTTCCTTCGCATCTGCCGCAGGCCGGAGATGGTGCGGATCGCGCTCTCCGACGCGCCCGCGGTGCTCGGCTGGGACGCCTGGCGTGAGCTCGAGGCGAAGTACGGCCTCGGCCTCGTCGTGCTGCAGCTGGAGGCGGCGCGCGGCACCGGCCGACTCGCGCCGGACGCGCCGGTGCGGATGCTGGCGCAGCTCGTGCTGAGCGCGGTCACCGAGGCGGGCTTGATCGTCGCGCACGCCGACGACCCGGCCGCCGCGCACGAGCAGGCGCTCGACGCGCTGATGCTGCTGCTGGCCGGGCTGCTGCGCGGCTGAGTCAGAACGCCGCCTCGTCGAGCTCCATGATCTCGGTGTCGATGGTCGCCAGGATCGCGCGGACGGCGGTCAGCTCGGGCAGCACGGTGCGGGCGAAGAACTGCGCGACCGCCACCTTGCCCTCGTAGAAGGCGCGGTCGTCGCCGTCGGCGCCCGCGTCGAGCGCGGCGACGGCGACGCCGGCCTGGTGCAGCAGTTGCCAGCCGATGAGCAGGTCACCCACCGCGAGCAGGAACCGCACCGAGCCGAGCCCCACCTTGTACAGCTCGGTCGAATCCTCCTGCGCGCCCATCAGGTACCCGGTGAGCGAGGCGGCCGCCGCCTGCACGTCCGCCAGCGCGGTGGCGAGCAGCACGCGCTCGCGCTTGAGCCTGCCGTTGCCCGCCCGGCTGTCCAGGGTGCGCTGGATCTGCGCGACCAGGTGCCCGAGCGCGGCGCCGCGGTCCCGGATGATCTTGCGGAAGAAGAAGTCCTGCGCCTGGATCGCGGTCGTGCCCTCGTACAGGGAGTCGATCTTGGCGTCCCGGATGTACTGCTCGATCGGGTAGTCCTGCAGGTACCCCGAGCCGCCCAGGGTCTGCAGCGATTCGGTCAGGTACTGGTAGGCCCGCTCCGAGCCGACGCCCTTCACGATCGGCAGCAGCAGGTCGTTCACCCGGGCAGCGGTCTCCGGGTCCGCGCCGGAGACCTGCTCGGCCAGCACGGGGTCCTGGTGCGCTGCCGTGTACAGGTAGATGGCGCGCAGCCCCTCGGCGTACGCCTTCTGCATCATGAGCGCCCGCCGGACGTCCGGGTGGTGCACGATCGTCACCCGCGGCGCCGACTTGTCCGCCATGGTGGTCAGATCCGCGCCCTGGACGCGCTGCTTCGCGTACTCCAGCGCGTGCAGGTACCCGGTGGAGAGCGTCGCGATGGCCTTGGTGCCCACCATCATCCGCGCGTGCTCGATCACGTCGAACATCTGCGCGATGCCGTTGTGCACCTCGCCGACCAGCCAGCCCCTGGCCGGGACGCCGTGCCCGCCGAAGGTCACCTCGCAGGTGGTGGAGGCCCTGAGCCCCATCTTGTGCTCCAGGCCGGTGACGAAGACGCCGTTGCGCTCGCCGTTCGCACCGGTGACCGGGTCGAAGTGGAACTGCGGGACGAAGAAGAGCGAGAGCCCCTTGGTACCCGGCCCAGCGCCGTCCGGGCGGGCCAGCACCAGGTGCAGCATGTTCGGGAAGAGCACGCCGGAATCGCCGTTGCTGATGAAGCGCTTCACGCCCTCGATGTGCCAGGAGCCGTCCTCCTGCCGGATCGCCCTCGTCCGGCCCGCGCCGACGTCCGAGCCCGCGTCCGGCTCGGTGAGCACCATGGTGCCGCCCCAGTTCGCGGCTGTGCCGAGCCGGGCCCAGCCGCGCTGCTCCTCGGTGCCGTTGGCGTACAGCACCGAGGCCATCTGCGCGCCCGCCATGCCGTAGAAGAAGGCGGCGGGCTGCGCGCCGAGGATGAGCTCGGCCGCGGCCCAGAACACCGCGCGCGGCACGCCGGGCCCGCCGAGCTCGGTGGGGAGCCCGAGCTGGTGCCAGCCGCCGTCGGTCATGGCGCGGAACGAGCGGACGAACGCCTCCGGCAGCGTGACGGTGTGCGTCGCCGGGTCGAAGACCGGTGGGTTGCGGTCCGCCTCGGCGAAGGAGGCGCCGAGCGGCCCCTCCGCGAGCCGCCGCACCTGCTCCAGGATCTCGCCGACGGTGTCGGCGTCCAGGTCACCGAAGGCCCCGGTCGCCAGCGTCCGCTCCAGCTCGAGCACCTCGAACAGAACGAACCGGAGATCGCGAACATTGCTCTTGAAGTGCGGCATTGAGGCCCCCATCGACACATCCGGACGCGCGAAAAGGGCGAATGATGTTCTGCGGCAGTTATATTCGCCGACAGTTGCATTCGCCCCGCTCATGATCGCACAAACCGGGTGGAAATAGTGAGTGACCCCGGCGGGGATCACTCACTCTGCATGACCCATTGGCCTTTGCTGTCGCGCTTGGCGGCGTGCAGGCTGGTGTCGGCGGCGTGCAGCAGGGACTCGGCGTCGGCGTGCTCCAGCGGGGTGACCACGACGCCGATGCTCGCGGAGATGTCGAGCGGGACGTCGTCCACGACGACGGGCTCGGAGAGCGCGGTGAGCAGGCGATTCGCCACCGCCGCGACCTGGATCTCGTCGGCGGGCGGCGGGATGAGCGCGAGGAATTCGTCACCGCCGAGCCGGCAGACGAAGCTGCCGTCCGGCTGCAGCGTCTCCGCGATCCGGTCGGCGACCGCGACCAGCACCCGGTCGCCCGCGCTGTGGCCGTAGTGGTCGTTGACCTGTTTGAAGTGGTCCAGATCGGCAAAGCAGAGCCCGACCCGATCGTCGTTGCCCGCGGTGGTGATCAGGTGCTCGATGTGCTCGAGCAGGTAGCGCCGGTTCGGTAGCCCGGTGAGCGAATCGTGTCTGGCCTGGTGGTGCAGCTCCTGCTGCAGCAGGTGCCGCTCGGTGACGTCGGCGCCGACCGCGAGCAGGTAGTCCGGCCTGCCGCCCGCGCCGCGCACGAAGGTGATGGCGAAGGCCATCCAGCCGACGCTGCCGTCGGCGCGCACCAGCCGCTGGTCCAGCGTGACGGTGCCCTCGCCGGTCGGCACCAGCTGCTCGTAGAGCAGGGTGCGGATGCGGTCGCGGTCGTCCGGGTGCGCGAAGTCGTAGACCGAGATGCCGCGCAGGTCGTTCGGCTTGATGCCGATCATGTCGGCGAGCGCGCGGTTGGCCTCGAGCAGCACGCCGTCGGTGTCGCCGATGGCGATGGCGACGGCGGCGTTGTCGAAGAGCACCCGGAACCGGGTGTCCTGGTCGTCGTGCTCTTCGCCCGCCGCGGCGGAGCGGCCGCGCTGGACCTGGTGACCCTGCCCGAGCGCGGCCAGCAACCCCGCGAGCCGGCGGTGCGCGTCCGGGTGCGGGCTGGCGTCGGCCAGCCCGTGCAGCACCTGGGCCGAGATCACCGGGACGCCGGGGTGGGTGAGGCCGGCGCCCCAGAGCGCGGCGCCGACCCGGGAGCCTGCGCCCGCGTCGAAGGTCTCGGCCGCGAGCGCCTCCTCGAGCTGGGTGACCAGCCCGGGCAGCATCATCGGCCCGCCCGGCCCGCCACCGGGCGCGACACCACCGGTGGCCAGTGCCTGCCACCAGATCCGAGCCAGTGCGGCGCCGCCGCTGCCGTCCACAACACCCCCGTCGATATGTCGCGTTCCCCGGACACCGGAGTGTTCCGGGAATGCTGCTGTGATTCTCCGACAATAGTCCCCCGGAGACGAACTCCGGCAGCGCATCGATGCCGCGGCCGGTCAGCCCAGGCGATTCTCCACGAAGATCGACCGGCCCTTGTACCGGTGCGTGGTGATCTGCCAGACCCAGGTGGCCTGGACCGCGCCGAGCAGATCGGCGACGTGCGCCGTCACCTGCCCGCCCGAATCGACCTCCGGCCGGGCCGCCACCGCCGCCGCGATCCCCGCGCTGACCTCGCGGAACGCGGTCAGCCGTTCCCGCACGACGGTGGCCGCGCCCGCCACCGCTCCGGCCAGCCCGCCCGCAGGCGTCTCCAGCAGGCACATCGGCACCAGGTTGAAGTCGGCGCCGTCGGCGATGCACTCCTTCTCGAAGGAGAACACATCGTTCATCAGTGCGCCGATCTCCACCGTGAGCTGGCGCAGGGTGCGCAGCTCGGCGGCGAGCCCGGCCGACTCGAGCCGCGGCCAGTCCAGGTAGGCGTCCCGGCCGAACTCGCAGAGCGCGATCGCCGGGTACATCCCGGAGACGTGCGAGCGCAGCTCGATGTAGCCGGCCACCGAGAGCACGTCACCCCGCGCCCTGGCGTTCTGGTCGCGGATGGCGGGGCGCAGGTGCCCCGCGGTGTCGGCGAGGAAGCCGCGCATCCACTCCGGGTCGGCGAGCGCGGCGGTGCGCTCGAGGTATTCGTGGGTCGCGGCCTCCACCGGCTCCGGATCGGCGCCGGGACTTCCGGTTTCGAGCAGCCGGGTGAGCCGGTGCACCGTCTCGCCCGCCGCCGCCCGCTGCTCCGGGGTGAGCGCGGCGAACTTCTCCCGGCCGACGGTGTCGTTGAGCCAGAACAGGATCGCGTTGTAGATTCCGATCAGCGTCATCCGCTCCGCGGTCACCGCGTTCGGGTGCAGGTACGGCGTCATGCTGTTGTAGTGCGACCCGCCCGGCTCCAGCCAGATCCCGTATTTGCGGCAGAACTCCTCCGCCCCGGCCAGCGCCTCGTCCCCGAATCTGTTCGGCGCGAATCCCGCGCAGTACGTGACGATGTCGCTCTCCGCGGTGCTGAACAGCTCCCGCAGCGACCACCCCCGGCCCGTCTCCAGCAACTCGTCGTATTCGGCCCGCATCAGCGCGAGCCGCGCCTCGACCTCCGGCGTGTAACGATCCACCACAGCACTCCTTCTAGCTCCCCTTACACCGTAAGAGGCGGCGGCCGGAAATGTGCGGTGGATCGCGTTCCCGGGTGGCGCAGCGAACACCCTGTGCGGCAGGGGAATCGATCGGGCAACCCCGGCGGGCGTCTTGCGCGATCTTTCCCGGCGGTATATGTTCGCACTCACTTACGTAAGTGAGTACGAACTCTGGAGGATGCCGTGAACGCGTACCGGTTCGACGACGACGGGGCGGACGAGGTGTTCCGTGCGCTCGCCGAGCCGCGCAGGCGGGCCATTCTGCGGCTGGTCGGGGCGCACGAGCTGGCGGCGGGGGAGATCGCGGGGGCGTTCGAGATCAGCCGCCCCGCGGTCAGTCAGCACCTCGGGGTGCTGCGGGCGGCGGGGCTGGTGCGCGAGCGGCGCTCGGGGACCAGGCGGCTGTATCGGGCCGAGCCGAGCGGGGTCGAGCAGGCCAGGTCGGCGCTGGCGGGGATCTGGTCCTCCGCGCTGACCAGGGCCGCGGAACTGGCCGAGGAGGATCCGGCATGAAAATGCTCGTCGCGCCGGGCGGCCGGGGCCGCCGGTGACCGCGCCGGAGGAAGACGCCCGGGTACTGCCGCTGACCCGCCCGCCGATCCGGCGCAGCGTGCTGGTGCGCGCCGGCCGCGCCCGCACCTGGGCGGTCTTCGTCGGCCGGATGGCCGAGTGGTGGCCGCTCGACCCGTTCTCGGCGGGGAAGGCGCGGGTCCGCGACGTCACCGTGCAGGCACGGGTCGGCGGCACCGTCGCCGAGGTCTGGGACGACGGCACCGTCATCCCCTGGGGCGAGGTGCTGACCTGCGCCGAGCCCGAGCACTTCGCGATGACCTGGAACATCACCGGCACCCCCACCGAGGTGGCGCTGCGCTTCCGCGCGGTCGCCCCGGCCCTGACGAAGGTCGACCTGGAGCACACCGGCTGGGACCGCCTCGACACCGACGAGCTGCGCCGCGACTGCGCACTGCCCGGCGGCTACGAGGGCGGCGCCGTCGCCACCGGGTGGGACCACATTCTGGCCGCGCTGCAACGCGCCGCCGCACAGGAGGACGAATGATCACCGACGACGCCATGCTCGCCCTGCTCGCCCGCTCGCGCGGCTACACCGTCTGCGTCCTGCGCCCCGGCCCCGCCGCCGGGCACGCGGACCGCGGCCGCCTGCTCCGGGAGCACGGCCGGCTCAACTGCGACCTGCGCGAGCAGGGGCTGCTCGCGATCACGCTGCGCATCCCGGAGTCGCCGGAGCTCGCCGGGGTCGGGGTGTACGGCTGCGAACCCGAGCGGGTGCACGAGCTGCTCGCCGCCGACGGCGCGATCGGCGCAGGCGTGCTCACCTACGAGCTCTACTCCGCGCAGGGCATCCCCGGCGACGCGCTGCCCTGACCCACCCGCGATACGCGAGAATGATCGACCGATCAGCAGTTCTTCTCGGCCGGGCTCCCGGCCGCCCGCACCCATACGCTCGGATCCGTTCGAGCCGAAACTCCGCTCCGGCGGCGGGATTCGGCAGTCCCGACCCGTCGTGAGGGAGCCGCCATGTCCGGCGAGGACGCACCCCGGCGCCCCGCCCCGAGGAAACTCGCGGTGGACAGCCCCTACCTGCACCGCCTGCAGCGCCGCCACTTCCTGCTCTTCGACGTGGCGCCGATCTTCGGTGTCGTGGCCGCGCTCGCCTTCCTGCCGGTGCACCCGATCGGGATCACCGAGGTCGCGCTGCTGATCGGCGGCTGGGCGGCCACCGGGCTGGCGATCACCGTCGGCTACCACCGGCTCTTCACCCACCGGACCTTCCGGGCGGCGCCGTCGGTGCAGGTGGTGCTCGCGGTGCTCGGCTCGATGGCGGGGCAGGGCGGCGTGCTCTCCTGGGTCGCCATCCACCGCAGGCACCACGAGAACGCCGATCGCGACGGCGACCCGCACTCGCCCAACCTCTCCGGCGGCGGGTTCCGCGGCCGGGCTCGCGGGCTGCTGCACTCGCACTTCCTCTGGATGCGCCGCCACGAGTACCCGAACATCGTGCACTACGCCCCAGACCTGCTGAAGAACCGCCTGCTGCTGCGGGTTTCGCGGTACTACCACTGGTGGGTCGCGCTCGGCATGGCGATTCCGGCGGTGATCGGCGGGCTGGTGTACCAGAGCTGGACCGGGGCGGTGAGCGGGCTGCTGTGGGGCGGGCTGGTGCGGATGTTCGTGCTGGAGCACATCATCTGGGCGATCAACTCGTTCCTGCACATGTTCGGCACGATGCCGTACCGGGCGCGCGGCAACAGCCGCAACGGCGGCGTCTTCGCGCTGCTCTCGTTCGGCGAGTCCTGGCACAACAACCACCACGCCTTCCCGGACTCGCCCTCCTTCGGCCTGCAGTGGTACCGGCTCGACCCCGGCTACTGGCTGATCTGCCTGCTCGCCGCCGCCGGGCTGGCCCGGGACGTCGAGGTGCCGTCCCGGGACCGGCTGGAAGCCCGGCGCCGCCGCCCCGCCGCCGACGCGGCCACCCCCTGAGAACGGACGGACAACCATGGACCGCACGGAGATCATCACGTGGAGCCGCGGCTACCTCGCCGAGGCGCTCGGCGTGCCGCCCGAGAGCATCGACCCCGCCGCCGATTTCGACCGCATCGGGGTGGACTCGGTCGTCGCGGTGGCGCTGCTCATGGAGATCGAGCAGCGCTACGGCGTCGACATCCCGCCGGACGAGCTGTTCGACGAGCCGACGCTGGACGCCGTCGCCGGCT
>NZ_JBHSAX010000009.1:161281-324582 GCF_042650385.1 Nocardia jiangsuensis | reverse complement strand
GCGTGAGCGAGTCAGGCCCGGAGGCGGTAGCGGAGCGTGGCCACGGAGGGCCCTCGTTCACGCCGAATGGATACAGCGTGAGCGCTTCGGTCTGCGCCGCGCGGGCCGAGTCGGCGGCGGCCGCTGTCCGGCACCACTACGACGTCGGCAACGATTTCTACGCGCTCTGGCTCGACCCCTCGCTCACCTACTCCTGCGCCATGCCCGCCACCCCGGCCGACACCCTCGCTGCGGCACAGCAGCGCAAGCTCAGCTACCACCTGGACGCGGTCCGCGCGCACGACGCCACCGAACTGCTCGACATCGGCTGCGGCTGGGGCGCGCTGCTCGCCGTGGCCGCGAGCGAGGGCGTCGAGCGGCTGACCGGGCTCACCCTGGCCGAGGAGCAGGCCGCGCACGTGCGCGCGCTCGACCTGCCCGGCACCGAGATCGCGGTGCGGAACTGGCTGCACCACGAGCCGGAGCGGCCCGTCGACGGCATCGTCTCGATCGGCGCCTTCGAACACTTCGCCACCCCCGCGGACAGCCGGGCCGAGAAGATCCGCGTCTACCGCACCTTCTTCGAGCGCTGCCGGAGCTGGCTGCGCCCGGGCGGTGCGCTCTCGCTGCAGACCATCGCCTACGCGAACATGGCCCGCGACCAGGCCAGCACCTTCATCCAGCGGGACATCTTCCCGGACGCCGACCTGCCGACCCTCGCCGAGATCACCGCGGCCGCCGACGGCCTGTTCGAGGTGCGCACCGTACGCAACGACCGGCTGGACTACGCCTGGACCTGCGAGCAGTGGGCCGCCCGGCTCAAGCGCCGCCGGGCTGAAGCGGTCGCCCTGGTCGGCCCCGAGATCACCGAGCGGTACGAGCGCTACCTGCGGCTCTCCGCGCTCGGCTTCCGGATGGGCAAGATCGGGCTGCTGCGGATCGTGCTGGAGCCGTACCGCAGCGGCCACTTCACCGGAGGCGGGGCCCGGCGGTGACCGCGGTCCCGGTGCGGTTCAACCCGTTCACCGACGAGTTCCGCGCCGACCCGTACCCGATGTACGCCGCGCTGCGCGAGCACGCCCCGGTGCACCGCACCATGGGCATGTGGGTGCTGACCCGCCACGCCGACGTGCGCGCGGTGCTCAGGGACCGGAATTCCGGCGTCGACGTCATCCCGCTCGCCCTGCGCCGCCAGGCCGCCAGGCTCGGCGTCGGCGACACCGAGCGGATCGACCGCCTCGGGTCGAAATCGCTGGTCTTCACCGAGAACCCGGACCACGCCCGGCTGCGCGCCCTGGTGAACCGGGTCTTCACCGCCGCCGCCGCCCGGCTGGCCCCCCGCGTCACCGCGCTGGCCGAGCGGCTCACCCGGGACGCCTGGCACGACGGCGAGACCGAACTCATGGGCTCGTTCGCCGGGAAGCTGCCGGTCCTCGCGCTCTGCGACTGGCTCGGGCTGCCCGAGCACCTGCACCCGCTGGTCGGCGGCTGGACCCACGACATCCGCTTCCTGCTCGAACCCGGCCTCATGACCGCGGCCGACTTCACCAGGGTGCGCACCGTGGTCGACACCTTCACCGCCGAACTGCACGCGGTGATCGACCGCCGCCGCGCCGAACCGGGCGACGACCTGATCAGCCTGCTGCTCGCGAGCCGCATCGGAACCGGCGACCGGCTCACCGACGAGGAGCTCGCCACCATCGGCATCATGTGCTTCGTCGCGGGCGTCGAGACCACCAAGTCGCTCATCGGCAACGCCGTGCTCGCGCTGACCGCGCACCCCGCCGCCCAGGACCGGCTCCGCACCGACCCGGCACGCACCGCCGCCGCGGTGGCCGAGACCCTGCGCTACGACAGCCCGCTGCAGCACACCAAGCGCGTCGCCCGCCGGGACGTCCCGCTCGGCGACCGCGTACTGCGCGCGGGCGACCAGGTGCTGCTCTGCCTCGGCGCCGCCAACCGCGACCCGGCGGCCTTCCCCGCCCCCGACACCTTCGACCTCACCAGGGAACCCGGCGCCCACCTGGCGTTCGGCCACGGCCTGCACGGCTGCCTCGGCGCACCACTGGCCGAGCTCCAGGCCCGCATCGCGCTCGATTGCCTGCTCCGGCTGCCGGGCAGGCTGGTGCGGGCGGGCGAGCCGGAGTGGCAGGACCACAGCTTCATCGTGCGCGGCCCGCGGCGGCTGCCGCTCGCCGTCGAGACCGCCTGAGGGAGAACACCGTGCTGCTGCCCGACATCCTGCGCGAGCGTGCCCGCACCGCCCCGGCGGCCACCGCCTACGTCTTCCTGGACGAGCACGGCGCCGAAACCACCGCGCTCACCTACGCCGGGCTCGACCGACGCGCCCGCGCCATCGCGGCCCGGCTGGCCGGGACGACCCGTCCGGGCGACCGCGCGCTGCTGGTCTTCCCCTCCGGACCGGACTTCGTCGCCGCCTTCTTCGCCTGCCTGTACGCCGGGGTGATCGCGGTGCCCGTGATCCCGCCGCGCCGCGGCCGTGCGCACCCCGCCACGCACGGCATCGTCGCCGACTGCGACCCCGCCGTCCTGCTCACCGTCGGCGCACCGGAAGTCGACCTGCCGGTGCCCCAGCGGATCGCGGTGGACGAGGTGCCCGCCGCAGGCCCCTCCATCGACCCGAAGCCGTGCGCCCCGGGAGGTCCCGCCTTCCTGCAGTACACCTCCGGCTCCACCGGCGCGCCGCGGGGCGTGGTGGTGACGCATCGCAACCTGAGCGCCAACCAGGAGATGATCCGCGCCGCCTTCGGCCACGACGAACACTCCACCTTCGTCGGCTGGGCCCCGCTCTACCACGACCAGGGGCTGATCGGGAACCTGCTGCACCCCCTGCACCTGGGCGCGCCCTGCATCCTGATGGCCCCGCTCACCTTCATCCGCCGCCCGCTGCTCTGGCTCACCGCCATCTCGCGCTACCGCGCGCACACCAGCGGCGGCCCGAACTTCGCCTTCGACGCCTGCGTGCGCCACGCCGAGCGCTCCGGCGTCCCGGCCGGGCTCGATCTGAGCAGCTGGCGGGTCGCCTTCAACGGCGCCGAGCCGATCCGCGCCGAGACCCTGCGCCGCTTCGCCGCGACCTTCGCCCCGCACGGCTTCGACCCGGGCGCGCTCTATCCCTGCTACGGCCTGGCCGAGGCGACGCTGCTGGTGAGCGGCGGCGTTCCCGGCCGTGGCGCGCGGGAACTGCGCGCCGACATCGCGGCGCTCGGCGCGGGCACGCTGCGCGCGGCGGCGCCGGGGGAGCCCGCGCGGCCGCTGGTCGGCTCCGGGCGGCCCGCGCCCGGCGTCGACGTCCGGATCGTGGACCCGGAGTCGGGGGAGCCGTGCCCGCCGGGCCGGATCGGCGAGATCCGCCTCGCGGGGGCGAACATCGCGGCGGGCTACTGGCGCGACCCGGACGGCACCGCGGCGGTCTTCGGCGGTCGGCGCGCAGCCGGTGGCGTCGGAGACGGCGAGCGGGTCGACGCCGCGGACGGCCTGCGCACCGGCGACCTCGGCCAGTTCGTCGACGGCGAGCTGTACGTCACCGGCAGACGCAGGGACCTGATCATCGTGCGCGGACGCAACCACTACCCGCACGACCTGGAGCACACCGCGCAGGCCGCGCACCCGGCGGCGCGCACGGGCGGCACCGCCGCCTTCGCCGCAGGCGCCGACGACCGCCCGGTCCTGGTGCAGGAGATCGAGCGCGACACCACGGCAGCGGAGGCCGAGATCGCGGGCGCCATCCGATCCGCGCTGCTGCGCGACCACGACCTGGCACTCGGCGAGCTGGTGCTGACCGTGCCCGGCGCGCTCCCCAAGACGAGCAGCGGCAAGATCATGCGCGGCGCCGCGCGTGCGCACCACCTCGGTGCCGGGTTCGAGCGGTGGGGTGCCCCGCCGGTCGAACCGGGCCGCCGGATGAACCTTCGGCCAATTCACTAGCACGTGCGCCTCGGCTTCGTCGTGAGTTAACCCCCGCGCCATGAGCCCGGCTCCCGTACGGCCGGGCAGGTTCATCTGCGGTTACCTCTCGCCGCTAGCGTTTTTCCTACGCGGAAGAAGGGGCCGGCGTCATGGAGATCCGTCATCTGGTTTCATTCATCACGATCGCCGAAGAACTGCATTTCGGTCGCGCAGCGCAGCGCTTGCATCTGACCCAGCCGAGTCTCAGCGCCCAGCTGCAGAAGCTGGAGAAATCGCTGGGGGTCCAGCTGGTCGCCCGGAACTCGCACGAGGTCAAGCTGACCCCGGCCGGGCGGGAGTTCGAGGCACAGGCCCGATTGGTGGTGGCCCAGCTGGACCGGGCCGCCGAGGCGGCCAAGGCCACCGCCGCGGGCCGCTCCGGGCGGCTCGACGTGGGGTACAACCTCCCGGCCAGCCGGCACGTCCTCCCGGACGCACTGGCCAGGATGACCGAGCGGCACCCGGACATCGAGGTCTCGCTCTGGGAGAAGCGCACCGGCCCGCAACTGCAGGCGCTGGTCGACGGCGCGCTCGACATCGGCATGGTCTACGGCCACCCCAGCTCGCCGGAGTTCAGGTACCGGCGCCTGCTGCACCGGGTGCCGCTGGTGGCGGTGGTCGGCCGCAGGCACCGCTGGGCCGAGCGCCCCGGCGTTCCCTTCGCCGAGCTGGCGGGGCAGGACTGCGTGCTCTTCGCCAGGGAGCAGTGTCCGGCCATGTACGACTCGATCTTCCGGGCCGCGGCGCAGAACGAGATCTCGCTCGCGGTCACGCACACCGCCGACGATCCCGGCGCCACCGCGCACATGGTGTCGGTGCGGCCGCTGGTCGGCTTCGCCTCGCTGCCGCGCGCCATCTCGATGGGCATGGGCGGGCCGGGCAACGGCTCGGTCGCGGTGAAACTCTTCGACCCGGTTCCCACTCTGGATTTGTACGCGGTGTGGCGGACGAACGAATCGAAACCGGCCGTGGAGATGTTCCTGGATTGCCTGGATTTCCCCGAACCGGTGCACATCGAGAGTGCCGCCGCCGTTCCGACCCGCGCGGTTGGATAGGCGATGACATTCGCGCGGTAGGAACAGCTGCCGCGGTCGGATATCGGTTCGCGATCCCCCGGAGAATTCTGTGGTGTGAACACAGTTTCGGTGGCCGAGAACGGTTTCGACATAGCGGATACCGAGGGATTGCACTCGGTGGTCGCGGGTGCCGCGCTGCGGCATCCGGAGCGGCTCGCCCTCGGCGGCGCGGACGGCACCCGGCTCACGAGCGCCGAGCTCGACCGCCGGGTGCGGGCGCTCGCCTCGGCGCTGCTGAGCCGCGGGGTGGCGCCGGGTGACCGGGTCGCGATCCTGGGCCGCACCACGGTGGAATGGGCACTGCTCGACTTCGCGGCGCTGGCGATCGGCGCGGTGGTCGTCACCGTCTACCCGACCTCGTCGCAGGCCCAGATCGAGCACATCCTCTCCGACAGCGGCAGCGCGCACTTCGCCGCCGAGTCCGACACCGATGCCGAGCGGCTGCGCGCCGCGGGCGCCGACCGGGTGTGGCTCTTCGCCGAGGTGGGGGAGTGGTCGACCGGCCCCGAGGCGCCGGGGCTGGACCGGGTGCTCGGCGCGGTGCGCGCCGCCGACCCGGCCATGATCGTCTACACCAGCGGCACCACCGGCGTCGCCAAGGGCTGCGTCATCACGCACCGCAACATGTTCGTCTCCGCCTCGAACACCGTGCGCCGCACCGGGACCCTGTTCGAGGGCGGCACCACCGTGCTCGCCCTCCCGCTGGCCCACGTCTTCGGCCAGACCATGCTCTTCGCCTGCGTCTTCGGCGGCAGCGGCACGCATCTGCTTCCCGCCATCCCCGAGCTGGTCCCCGCGCTGCCGGTGCTGCGCCCGACCTTCCTGCCGATGATCCCGTACGGCCTGGAGAAGATCCGCAAGTTCTGCCGCACCCTGCTCGCCGCCGGCGAGGAGGACGCCGCCGTCGAGCGCGGCCTGGAGCTGCTGCGCGAGGGGGAGATCCCCGCGCCGACGGAGCACGCGGTGTACGCGGCGCTCGGCGGCAGGCTGCGCGCGGTGATCTCCGGCGGCGCCTCCCTCGACGAGTCCACCCAGGGCTTCTACGCCGGGTTCGGGGTGCAGCTGCTGAACTGCTACGGCCTCACCGAGGCCGCCACCGCGGTCACGGTGAACGCGCCGGAGAGCAACCGCTTCGGCACCGTCGGGCGGCCCATCCCGGCCACCGAGGTCGGCATCGCCCCCGACGGCGAGGTGCTGGTCCGCGGCCCGCACGTCTCGCCGGGGTACTGGGGCGCGGCGGCAGGGCTGCCGATGGCCGACGCCGAGGGCTGGCTGCGCACCGGAGATCTCGGCGAGCTGGACGCCGACGGTTACCTCACCATCACCGGCCGCCGCAAGGAGATCCTGGTGACCTCCGGCGGCAAGAACGTCGCGCCCACCCCGCTGGAGGACCGGGTGCGGCTGCACCCGCTGGTCAGCAACTGCATGGTGGTCGGCGACGGCCGCGACTTCGTCACCGCGCTGGTGACGCTCGACCCGGACCAGCTCGCCCGCCGCCGCGCCGCCGATCCCGCGCTCGATCCCGACGCCGAGATCGAATCCGCGGTGGCCGAGGCGAATTCCCTCGTCTCCCGCGCGGAATCCATCCGCGCATTCCGGATCGTGGACGGCGATTTCACCGTCGAGGAAGGGTTGCTCACTTCCTCCCGGAAACTTCGCCGGGCCGCGATCGAAAAGGCGTACGCGGCCGATATCGCCGCGCTCTACGCATCGCGCACCGTCGCGCGCTAGCCCCTTTTCATTCACCGATCGGAAAGTGAAGCGAAATATGTACGACGTCATCGTTGTCGGTACCCGGGTGGCCGGTTCGCCGCTGGCCATGCTGCTCGCCCGCCAGGGTTACCGCGTACTCGCCGTCGACCGGGCCACCTTTCCCAGCGACACCCCGTCGACCCACTACATCCACCAGGCCGGCTCCGGCTTCCTGAAGTCGTGGGGGCTGCTGGACCGGGTCGTCGCGACCGGTGTCCCGGCCATCCGGCACCTGAACTTCTCCTACACCGACATCGACATCGCGGGGTTCGCCCGGACCGCGCCGGACGGTGTCGACGCGGTGTACTGCCCGCGCCGCACCGCGCTGGACACCGTCCTGGTCGAGGCCGCGGGCGAGGCGGGCGCCGAGCTGATCCAGGGCTTCACCGTGAGCGGGCTGGTCTTCGACGGCGACCGGGTCGTCGGTATCCGCGGCAGCGAGGCGGGCGGCACCGAGCAGGAGTTCCGGGCGAAGCTGGTGGTCGGCGCGGACGGCGCCAACTCCACCGTCGCCAAGGCGGTCGGCGCCGAGACCTACGAGGGCTCCGCCGCCGCGTGCTTCATCTACTACTCGTACTACGACGGCGTCGACTGGGGCATGCAGCACCGCACCGGCTTCGGCGAGCAGCAGTTCGCCGGCTGGCCCACCAACGACGACCAGACCCTGGTCGCGGTGATGCGCAAGCGCGACCGGTTCCGCGAGTTCCGCCAGGACCCCGACGCCGGTGTGCAGGAGGTCGTGAGCCAGATCGACCCCGAGCTCGGCGAGCTGCTGCGCGACAAGGGCACGCGGGCCGAGCCGTTCCGCCCGATGCTCTACCCGGACAACTACCGCAGGAAGTCTCACGGCCCGGGCTGGGCGCTGGTCGGCGACGCCGGCTACCACAAGGACCCCTTCACCGGCTGGGGCATCACCGACGCCTTCAAGTACGCCCAGCTGCTCTCGGAGAAGATCCACCAGGGACTCTCCGGCGCGCGGCCGCTGGACGAGGCGCTCGCCGAGTACCAGGTCGAGCGGGACGCGCAGAGCGCGAGCACCTACGAGCTCACGCTGAGCATCTCCGAGCTGAGCCTGACCCCGTACTACGACTCGGTGTTCCGGGCGACCAGCATGGACGAGGAGTACATCAAGAACTTCTTCGGGCTGATCGCGGGCATCTACCCGCCGGAGAAGTACTTCGGCGAGGAGGAGCTGGCCGCGCTCTACGAGAAGGTGAACTTCCCGCTGGAGGCGCGGCACGTGAGCAAGAGCGGGGTGACCGCGTGAGCGCCGCCCTTGTCGCGCTCGGCGACAGCTTCGTGGAGGGGCGCGGCGACGACGCGCCCGGCGGCGGGTACCGGGGCTGGGTGCCCCGGCTCGGCGGCCAGCTCGGGCTGCGCCCGGCCACGGTCCGCAACCTCGGCCAGCACGGCGCCACCACCGGCGCCGTGGTCGAGCACCAGCTGCCGCGGGCGTTCGCGGCCCGCGCCGGGCTCTACGGCGTGGTCTGCGGGGTGAACGACCTGGTCAGCGATTTCCACCCGGTCCGGTTCGAGCGCAACCTGCGCACCCTGTTCAGCACGCTGCGGGCGAGCGGCGCCACCGTGGTCACCGCGAACTACCCGGACATCCCGGCCCGGCTCCCGGTGCCGCCCGGCATGCGCACGCTGCTGCGCGAGCGCTTCGCCTTCGCCAACGCGGTGCTCGGCGAGGTCACCGGCGACACCGGCGCGCTGCTGCTCGACCTGGCGGGCGACCCGGCCTGGGCGCGGCCCGAGATGTGGACCGCCGACGGGCTGCACCCGGCCCCGCTCGGCCACCACACCTTCGCCGTCGCCGCCGCGGGCGCCATCGCCGACCGCACCGCGACCACCGTCGCCGCCTGACCACCCGCCCGGTCCGAGAGGAACTTCCGTGACGGACGAACGACGCCTAGCGCGCACCCCGATCGCCATCGTCGGCATGTCGGGGCTGCTGCCGCGGGCACGCAACCACCGCGAGTACTGGCAGAACATCATCGACGGCGTCGACTGCACCACCGAGGTGCCCGCGTCGCGCTGGAACCTGGACGACTACCACGACGCCGACCCGGAGGCCCCGGACAAGACCTACTCCCGGCGTGGCGCCTTCCTGCCCGACATCGAATTCGACCCGCTGGAGTTCGGGCTGCCGCCGAACCAGCTCGAGGTCACCAGCACCATGCAGACGCTGAGCCTCGGCGTCGCCCGCGACCTGCTCATCGACGCGGGCGCCACCGGCTCCGAGTGGTACGACGCGAGCCGCACCGGCGTCGTGCTCGGCACCACCGGCCCGGTGCCGCTCATGCACCCGCTCGCCGCCCGGCTCTCCACCCCGGTGCTGGAGGAGGCCGCGCGCTCGGTCGGGCTGAGCGAGGCCGACGCGAAAGCGGTCTCGGCCAGGTTCGTCGCCGCCTACGCGCCGTGGGAGGCGAACTCCTTCCCCGGGCTGCTCTCCAACATCACCGCGGGCCGGGTCGCGAACCGGCTCGGCCTCGGCGGCATCAACTGCACCGTCGACGCCGCCTGCGCCGCCTCGCTCGCCGCGCTGCGCACCGCCGTCGCGGAGCTGCAGGACGGCCGCGCCGACATGATGATCACCGGCGGCGTCGACACCGAGAACACGATCTTCATCTACCTGTGCTTCTCCAAGGTCGGGGCGCTCTCCAAGTCCGACCGGATCAGCCCGTTCGGCAGCGACGCCGACGGCACCCTGCTCGGCGAGGGCATCACCATGCTCGCGCTGCGCAGGCTCGAGGACGCCCGCCGCGACGGCAACCGGATCTACGCGGTGCTGCGCGGGCTCGGCTCGTCGTCCGACGGCAGGGCCAAGAGCATCTACGCCCCGCGCGCGGGTGGCCAGCGGGTCGCGCTGGACCGCGCCTACGCCGACGCCGAGATCTCGCCCGCCACCGTCGCGCTGATCGAGGCGCACGCCACCGGCACCCCGGTCGGCGACAAGACCGAGCTGACCGCGCTGAAGGAGCTGCTCACCGACGCCACCGACGAGCCGCGGTTCGCCGCGCTCGGCAGCGTCAAGTCGCAGATCGGGCACACCAAGGGCGCCGCGGGCACCGCCAGCCTGATGAAGCTGGCCTTCGCGCTGCACCAGAAGGTGCTGCCCGGCACCATCAACGTCACCGCGCCGAACGCCGAGATCGCCCCCGGCGACGCACCGTACTACGTGAACTCGCGCACCCGGCCGTGGATCCGCGACCCCGAGCGCCCGGTGCGCCGCGCCGCCGCCTCGGCCTTCGGCTTCGGCGGCACCAACTTCCACGTGGTGCTCGAGGAGGCCGGCGCCGAGCGGCCGAGCGTGCTGCACCGCACCGCGCGGGCGCACCTGTGGCACGCGGCCGACGTCGCGGGGCTGATCGACGCCGTGCGCAGTGCCGCCCCGATCGACGGCGGCGAGATCCCGGAGGCGCACGCGCGCATCGGCTTCGTCTCGCTGGACGACGAGAACGCCGAGCACCTGCGCGGGCTCGCCGTCGACGAGCTGGTCCGCAATCCCTACGCCGCCTCCTGGGAGCACCCCGAGGGCGTGTACTACCGCGCCTCCGCACTGCCGGACCGCAAGGTGGCGGCGCTCTTCGCCGGCCAGGGCAGCCAGTACGTCGACATGGGCGCGGACGCCGCCATCGCGCAGCCCGCCGTCGGTGCCGCCTTCGACGCCGCCAACGAGGCGTTCGCCGGTGCGCCGCAGCGGCTCTCGTCCGTGGTGTTCCCGCCGCCCGCCTTCGACGAGGCGACCGCGGCCGCGCAGGAGCGGGCGCTGCGCCGCACCGAATTCGCGCAGCCCGGCATCGGCGCGCTCGCCGCCGGGCAGTTCGCGGCGCTGCGCGAGCGCGGGTTCCGCGCCGACGGGTACCTCGGGCACAGCTTCGGCGAGCTCACCGCGCTCTGGGCCTCGGGTGCGCTGAGCGGGTCCGATTTCCATGGACTGGCAAGGGCGCGCGGCGTGGCGATGACGCCGCGCGACGGGGTCGAGGCGGGGACGATGGTCGCGCTCAACGCGACCGTCGAGGTGGCGCGGGAGATCGTGGACGCCATCGACGACGTCTGGATCTGCAACCACAATGCCCCCGACCAGGTGGTGATCGGTGGTGGCTCGAACGCGGTCGCCGCCGCGGTCGCGGTCTGCGGTGAGCGCGGGGTCGCCACCCGCGCGCTTCCGGTCTCCGGCGCGTTCCACACCCCGTACGTGGCGCACGCGGTCGACGCCTTCGCCGCCGCGCTCGCGGAGGTGGAGATCGGGGCGCCGGACGCGCCGGTGTACGCCAACAGCGCGGGGGCGCGGTACGGCACCGACGCCGCCGCGAACCGGGCGGTGCTCACCGGGCAGCTCGGGCAGCCGGTCGAGTTCGTTGCCGCGCTCACCGCGCTGCGCGAGGCGGGGTGCACGGTCTTCGTCGAGTTCGGGCCGAAGCAGGTGCTGACCTCGCTGGTGCGGCGCACCCTCGGCGACGACGTGATCGCCGTCGCCACCGATTCCGGGCCGATCGGCAACAGCGATCTCTCGCTGACCCGCGCCGCCGTCCGGCTCGCCGTGCTCGGCTTCGGATTGTCCGGGATCAACCGGCACGCCGCGCCGGTGCTCGAGCCGCACCGGCCGAGCCGGCCCATGACGGTGACCATCTCGGCGCCCGAGTACGTGCCGGAGACGCGGAAGGCGGCGCACGCCGCCGCGCTCTCGGACGGGTATCGGGTCGAGCTCGACGGTGCCGCTCCGAACGGGAACGGCTCCGCCGGTCGCGGTTCCACCGCGGCGAGCGGCACTGGTGCCGGCGCCGCGAAGGGCGGTGTCGGCAACGGCGCCGGGACCGTCGTGAACGGTGCCGGTGCCACCGCGACGGGTCCCGGTGCCGCGCGGCGCGTGCCCGCCCGCACCTCCCACTCCGCCCCCGCACCGCGCATCGGCACCGTGGCGACGGCAACTCCGCCCTCGCCGGTCCCGGCGCCGCCCAGGTACGCCCCCGACCCGACGGAGATCTCCGTGTACTCGACCCCGCAGGACGGCGCCATGGAAAGCGCGCTGACCCAGCACCTCCGATCCCACCACCAGTTCCTCGACGGCCAGCTCGACATGGCCCGCGCCCTGGTCAGCGCGCTCGACGCCGGCGTCCTGACCGAGTCCACCGTGCGCGCCATCGAAGCGGTGAAGGACCACGGCGTCGCCATCGCCGCCAGCCACACCCGCGCCTCCGACGTCCTGGCGCAGCTGGCCGATCTCGAGGCCGGTTTCGCTCGGCCCGCCGCTGCGCGGCCGGTTCCGGCCCATCAGCCGGCCGCCGTGCCGCAGCACCGGCCCGAGGCGCTCGCCTCGGGCCACACCAACGGTTCGGTCGAGGCGCTTCCTTCGGCGCCCGCCCCGGCCGGCGACTCGGCTGCCGTAGCCACGGCAGCAAGTCCTGCCTCGGCAGGCGGCCGGCCCCCGGCCGCGCCCGCCCCGGTCGCGAATTCCACTGCCGTGGCTACGGCAGCCGCGCCGGCGCCGGCCACCCCGTCGGCCGAGACCGCCGCCGAGCAGCTGAGCCAGGCTCCTGCGGGCAGCCGCGAAGACCTGCTCCGGGCCCTGCGCGAGGTGGTCGCGGAGAAGACCGGCTACCCGGTCGAGATGGTCGATACCGGCATGGATCTGGAGGCCGACCTCGGCGTCGACTCGATCAAGCGTGTCCAGGTCATCGGCGCTCTGCAGGAGCGGTTCCCGTCCCTGCCGAACCTCGGTCCGGAGCAGCTCGGCACCCTCCGCACCCTCGACCAGATCGCCGAACTCCTCGGCGCGAGCGGCACCGACGCCGCTCCGGAGACCCCCGCGGACTCCGCCGCCGGGGACAACGCGGAAAACCTCCGCCAGGCCCTGCGCGAGGTCGTCGCGGAGAAGACCGGCTACCCGGTCGAGATGGTCGACACCGGCATGGACCTCGAAGCCGACCTCGGCGTCGACTCGATCAAGCGCGTCCAGGTCATCGGCGCACTCCAGGAACGCTTCCCGGACCTACCCAACCTCGGCCCGGAACAACTGGGCACCCTGCGCACCCTCGACCAGATCGTGGCCGAGCTGAGCACCGGCGGTGATGTCCACCCAAAAGCTGATGCCGCGGCGAACCTGCCGCGGCATGCCGTCGAACTGGTCGCCCTGCCCACCGCGGATCTCGCCGTCGGTGCCTACCGGGAGCACCCGGTGGCCCTGCTCGTCGATCCCGCGAACAGCGGCGAGGCCACCGCACTGACCACCGCGCTCACCGGGCGCGGCTGGTCGGTGCGCACGGTGGCGGAGCTCCCCGGCCCGGGGGAGCGGCCCGACCTGTGCCTGATCCTGCTCGGCGCGGGCGGAGCGGACATCGAGCGCCTGCTGACCCACACCATCCTGGCCGCTGGCCGGATCACCCCCGCCATGTCGGCGGAGCACGGCCGCGCCACCGTCGCGACCCTGATCCGCCTGGACGGCGGCCTCGGCTTCCGCACCGCCGACGACCCGGCCGGCGCCCTGCTCGGCGGCGTCGGCGGTATCCTGAAGACCCTCGCCGCCGAACGCCCCGACCTGTTCTGCCGTGCCATCGACATCGACCCCGTGGCGACGCCGGAGCGCTGCGCCGAGCTGGTGCTCACCGAACTGGAGGACGCCGCACGCGACGTGGTCGAGGTCGGCGTCACCGCCGAGGGCGCCAGGTCCACCCTGGTCCCCGGCGGCTTCGGCCCGGCCCGCACGGTCACCGGGATCCGCCCGCTCGACCGGCAACCCGACCTCACGCTGACCGCCGACGACCTGCTGGTCGTCTCCGGCGGCGCCCGCGGCGTCACCGCGACCTGCGTCCTGGCGCTGGCCCAGCGGGTTCCGGCCCGGTTCGTTCTGCTCGGCCGGACCGAACCGGCGCCGGAGCCGGAGTGGGCGGCAGGCGTCGCCGACGCCGATCTCCAGCAGGCGGCCGTCCGTGCCCTGGCGGGCACCGGTGCGAAACCCCGCGATATCGCCCGCACCTGCTCCGGCATCAGGGGCGCCCGCGAGATCCGGGCGACCCTCACCGCGCTGGACGGCCGCGCCGACTACGTGGCCGTCGATGCCACCGATGCCGAAGCGGTCGGCAAGGCACTCGCCCCCTGGGGTGGGGCGATCACCGGCATCGTGCACGGCGCGGGCGTGCTCGCCGACTCGAGGATCCCGGACAAGACCGCCGAGTCCATCGCCCGCGTCCTCGGTCCGAAACTGGCCGGGCTGACGGCACTGCTCGCCGCGGTACCGGAGCCGAAGCATCTCGTCATGTTCACCTCGGTGGCCGGCCTCTACGGCAACACCGGCCAGGCCGACTACGCCGCGGCCAACGAGGCGCTCTCCCGCTTCGCGGTGGCCTGGCGCCGGGCGCACCCGGACCGGCACGTCACCGCGATCGACTGGGGCGCCTGGGACGGCGGCATGGTGACGCCCGCGCTGCGCGAGCACTTCCACGCGCGCGGCGTCGAGCTGCTGCCCCCGGAGATCGGTGCGGCGGCCTTCACCGAGCAGTTCACCGCAGCGCGCGAAGCCGACACCGTCGTGCTGATCGGCCCCGCCGAGTCGCTGGCCGGACCCGCTCCGGTGCCGCTCGCCCCGGTCCGGCTGCGCCGCACCCTGATCGGGCTCGACGACGAGCCGACAATCGACGCGCACCGGGTGGGGGAGCACGTGGTACTGCCCGCCACCTTCGGTCTCGGTGCCATGGCGCACGCCGCGGAGCGCGCCCTCCCGGGCCGCACCGTGTTCGGCGCCAGGGACTTCCAGGTGCTCAAGGGGCTGGTGTTCGACCATCCGGTCGATGCGCTCGAGCTCGAGCTGGAGCCCGGCGCCGAGACCGGCGGTGTGCTCCCGGTGCGGGTCACGGTGCGCGACGGCGCGGTCGCGCACTTCCGGGCAACGCTGGAACTGGCCGTCGCCCCGGCGGAGCCGCCGGTGCTGACGGCGCCGACCGGCCCGGCGAGCACGCTCGACATCTACCGCGAGGCCATCCAGTTCCATGCCCCCGCACTGCAGGGGCTGCGGCGGGTGCTCGCCGACACCGGGGACACCGTGGTCTTCGAATGCGCCATCGACGCGGCCCCGGTCGCGGCGGGCGCCTACGCGAGCAGGCTGCACGACCCGGTCCGCGCGGACCTGATGCTGCAGGGCCCGCCGGTGCTCGGGCACCGGCTGCTCGGCGCGGCCTGTCTGCCGCTCGGCATCGGGCGGGTGGAGTACTACCGCCCGCTGCCGATCGGCGAGCCGTTCCGGCTGGTCGTCGGCAACGGTCGCGCGGGGCGCGTCGACGCCCGCGTCGATGCCACCGCGGTCGCGGCCGACGGCACGGTATTGCAACGGTTCTCGGACGTCGTGGTGGTCACGACGCCCGATCTGACGGAGAAGTTCCAGACCTCGGTGAGGCGGTGGATGGCATGACGACCCTCGAGTTCGACGGCATCGCGTTCGATCCGGACGCGGTGCACGAGCCCGCCGCTCCGGCGCCGGAACCGGAAACGGCCCCGGTTCCACCGCAGCCGGACACGGTCTCGGCGCCGCCGGGACCGGAGACGGCCCCCGCGGTGCCGACCACGAGTGCGCCGAATCCGCTCGCGCAGCTCCGCGCAGGCGTCGCGGACGCACACCGCGCCGCCCTGGCGGCGCAGTACGCGATCCAGCGCGCTCTCTGGGAGCGCGCCGGATTCGCGACCGGGACCGGCACCGGACAGCCCGCCCGGACCGGCACGTCGGCGCAGCCCGGCATCGCGGCGCAGCCCGGCGCCACGACGCGGCCCGCGGCCACCGGTGTCGCCACCCACCCGGCGGACCCGGGTGCGGGCACCGCCAGTGCGGAGCCGCCCGGCGTCGCCGCGCGGCCTGCCCCGCCGCACGCCCCGGAATGGGCCTTCAAACCGCAGGCCCGCACCGCCCGGACGTACCTCGACCGAGCAGCGCTCGACCAGCTCGCCGCCGGCGACATCGCGACGGTCTTCGGCCCGTCCCACCGGCGCCCCGGCATCCGCCCTGCGGCGAAGCTCGCCGCCAAGCACCCCCTCGTCCTCACCGAGGTCGACAGCCTGGAGCTCTTCGGCGCAGGCGGCCGCGGCCGACTCACCGCCTCCTACCAGGGCGACCCCGGCACCGCGGCAACCCAGGCCGCCGAGGTCTTCGCCCTGTACGCCGGGCTGCACCTCGGCCTGACCGGCTCCACCCTCGTCTCCTCCGGCCCGGCCGGCGCCCCGGGCCCGCACGCAGGCACCCTGGAACTCCACGTCACCGAGATCGACCTGGTACCCCGCCCCCACCTCACCGCCGAGGTCCGTATCGCCGGTACCGAACCACTCTCGGTACGAGTCACCGCGACCGAGCCGATCGGCGCCGAGATCGGTCCCGGCCGAGCCGACGAAACCCTGCTGCTCAACGAATTCCACCTGACACACCTGGCCCGCGGCGACCAAGCCATCGCCATGGGTGCGGAGTTCGCCGAGTACACCGGCGTCCGAGCCACCCGCCTCCCCACCGGCGGCCTGCTCCTGGTCGACCGCGTCCTCGACTTCGACGGCACCCGCGGCCGGCTGGACGAGGCCGCCTACACCACCGAGTACGACTCACCCGCCGACTCCTGGTACTACGGCGCCACCGCCAACGAGTCCATGCCGCACTTCGTCTACATGGAGACCTCACTCCAGGCCGCGCTGCTCATGGGCTACTACGCGGGGCCGACGCTGACCCAGCCGGGCACCACCCTGAGCCTGCGCAACCTCGGTGGCACCGCCACCGTCCTGCGCCGGGTCGATCTGCGGGACAGCACCATCCGCCAGCAATCGCGGCTGCTGACCACCACCATCCTGCCCGGCTCCTCGCTGCAGACCTTCGACTACACCCTGAGCACCGGCGGCGAGCCCTTCTACCGCGGCGAGACCATGTTCGGCTACTTCAGCGACGAGGCACTAGCCAACCAGACCGGCCTCGACGCGGGCCGCCCGGCCCCCACCTGGCTGGCCGAGCACCCGGACGCCGAGCGCAGGACCATCGACGTGGCCGCCCGCCGCGCCGACCCGGCGGCCCCGCTCTGCTCCCGCGACACCCTCGCGCTCATCGACCGCGTCCAGGTGGTCGACGGCGGCGGCAGGTACGAGGCGGGCTACCTGCACTCGCTGCGCGAGATCGACGCGGGCGACTGGTACTTCGACCGGCACTTCCACCTGGACCCGGTGATCCCCGGCTCGCTCGGCGTCGAGTCGGTGATCCACGCCGTGCAGGAGTGGATGCTGGACGCCGGGTACGCCGACGGCCTCGCCGACCCGGCCTTCCGCATCCCCGCCGGCATCCCCTTCGGCTGGCGCTACCGCGGCCAGTTCCTGCCCACCGACGGCACCGTCGAACTGGAGGCGCACATCAAGGAGATCAGGCGCGGCGAGCACGGCGTGATCGCCATCGTCGACGGCTCACTGTGGAAGCCCGGGCTGCGGATCTACGAACTCACCGATCTGGCGATCGAACTCGGCGAACGGCAGGTCGGGTCGTGACCACGCTGCACCGGCCGGTCGCCGAGACCCCGGCCGAGATCACCGCGCTGCTGCGCGACGTCACCCGCCCGGTGTGGGTGCTGCACCGGGACGGCCGGGTCGGGCTCACCGCCGACCGGGCCGCCACCGCGGGCGCCCAGGTGCTCGCCGCCGTCGGCCCGCTCACTCCGGACCGGCTCGGCGACAGCCGGTTCCGCGCCGCACACGGACTGCGCGGCGCCTACATGGCGGGTGCCATGGCCAACGGCATCGCCGCACCCGCGCTGGTCTCGGCGCTGGCCGGGGCCGGGTACCTCGGCTCCTACGGCGCGGCAGGCGTCACCCCGGACCGGGTGGACGCCGCGCTGGCCGGGCTGCGCGCCGAACTCGGTGAGCTGCCCTACGCCTGCAACCTGATCCACAGCCCGTCCGAGCCCGCGCTGGAGCGGGCCATCGTCGACGCCTGCCTGCGGCACGGCGTGCGCTGCGTGGAGGCATCGGCCTTCATGGGCCTCACCGCCGAGGTGGTGCGGTACCGCGCGGCCGGGCTGAGCACCGATCGGCAGGGCCGGGTCGTCGTCGGCCACCGGTTGATCGCGAAGGTGTCCCGGGTCGAGGTCGCCGAGCACTTCCTGCGCCCGGCCCCGGCCGCCCTGCTGAACCGGCTGGTCGAGTCCGGCGACATCACCGCCGAGCAGGCCGGGCTCGCCGAGCAGGTGCCGATGGCCGACGACATCACCGCGGAGGCGGATTCCGGCGGCCACACCGACCGCCGCCCGCTGGTCGTCCTGCTGCCGGAGATCATCGCGGCGCGCGACCGGCTCGCCCGCACGGTCCCCGGCGCCGCCGAGGTCCGCGTCGGCGCGGCGGGCGGCATCGGCACCCCGGCCGCCGCCGCGGCCGCCTTCGCGCTCGGCGCCGCCTACATCGTCACCGGCTCGGTGAACCAGGCGACAGTGGAGGCCGCGCAGTGCGCCGCCACCAAGCAGCTGCTGGCAGGCGCGCAGTTCGCGGACTGCGTCATGGCGCCGTCGGCCGACATGTTCGAGCTAGGGGTGCAGGTGCAGGTGCTGCGCCGCGGCACCATGTTCGCCGGCCGCGCGCAGAAGCTCTACGACACCTACCGCGCCTACGACGGTCTCGATGCGCTACCCGCCGAGCTCCGCGCCGACCTCGAGCGGACGCTCTTCAAGCGCCCGGTGGAGCAGGTCTGGGACGAGTGCGTGCGCTTCTTCACCGAGCGCGACCCGGCCCAGCTGACCGGCGCCGCGGAGCACCCGAAACGCCGAATGGCCCTGGTATTCCGCTGGTACCTCGGCCTCTCCTCGGGCTGGAGCATCCGCGGCGAGGCCGACCGCGTCGCCGACTACCAGGTGTGGTGCGGCCCCGCCATGGGCGCCTTCAACACCTGGGCGGCAGGCACCCACCTGGCGGCGTTGCCGAATCGGCAGGCCGCCGAGATCGCCGACCAGCTGCTGCTCGGCGCGGCGTACCTGACCAGGGTCGCGCAGTTGCGCACCGCGGGAATCCGGCTGCCCGCCGGCTGCGCCGACTTCGTCCCCATCCCGCTGGAGGCGTGAGTCAGTCCAGGCAGAACTCGTTGCCCTCCGGATCGGCCATGACGAGGAAGCCGTGGCTCATCGGCGGTGCCGGTTCGGAGCGGCGCAGCCGGATGGCGCCGAGCGCGACGAGGCGGTCGCACTCGGCCTCCAGCGCCGCCATCCGCTCGTCACCGGTCAGCCCCGGCGCCGCCCGCACATCCAGGTGCACGCGATTCTTGGCGACCTTGTCCTCCGGCACCTGCTGGAAGAAGAGCCGGGGACCGGTGCCGTCCGGATCCTCGGCCGCCGAGTTGCTGTTGCGCTGCCCCTCGGGGACGCCCATCTTCGCGAGGAACGTGTCCCAGGCGTCGAGCGGGTCGGCGCCTGCGGCGAGCTCGACGCCGGGCGGGCCGGGGATGACATAGCCGAGCGCGTCGCGCCAGAAGAGCGAGAGCCCGCGCGGGTCGTGCGCGTCGAAGGTGATCTGGACGGTCCGGCTCATGCGGTCGCTCCTCGTCGGGTGTGCAGGTAGAGGTCGCGCAGCAGGCAGACCTCGGAGAGATGGTGGATCAGCTCGCGGTGGATGTGCAGGACCAGCTCGGCCATCGGCGCGTCCCCGTGCCCCGGCTCCTTCGGCCCGACGGGGGTGGCGAGCGCGGTCTCGTCCAGCCCGCGCACCCCGGTCAGCCAGGCATCGAGCTCGGTATCCAGCTGTGCGAGCGCTGCTTTCGCGGTTCCCGCGTAGGCCCAGTCCTGGTACGACGCCGCCGGCCCGCCGAAGTGGGTCGCGTTGCGCACGGCCAGCACCCCGACGATCACGTGCCCGAGCCGCCAGGCGATGGTGGTGAAGGGCTCGGGCGAGGGGGTCGGGAAGGCGAAGTCGATCAGGTGCTCGCCGGTGCCGAATTGCAGCGCCGACCCGTCGCGCGGCCGGACGTTCCACGCCTCCGGCACCGGTGACCAGGTGTACTCGTCGTCGGTGAGGCCGGCCAGCCGGTCCCGCACCTGATGGTTCCAGTGGAACTCCCACTGCTCGCGCAGCGCGCGGTTCCAGTCGAGTGTCGATGTCATGCCCCCACCCTCACAGCCCCTGCGGACAGGATCGGTCCGCTAGTCTCGGGAGACTGTGGGTGTGGCGGACGAGGAAGCGCGCGGCACGACCGAGCGGGTACTGACCCTGCTCGGGCTGCTCCAGCAGCGCCGGGTCTGGACCGGGGACGAGCTGGCCGACCGGCTCGGCGTCACCCCGCGCACGGTGCGCCGCGACGTCGAGCGGCTGCGCGCCATCGGCTACCCGGTCCGCGCCGAGCACGGCATCGGCGGCGGCTACCAGCTCGGCCCAGGCCAGGAGCTGCCGCCGCTGCTCTTCGACGACGAGGAGGCGATCGCCACCGCCGTCGCGCTGCTCGCGGGCACCGGCGCCGCGAGCACCGGGGACGCGGCGCTGCGCGCCCTCACCAAGCTCGACCGGGTGCTGCCCACCCGGCTGCGGCACGAGGTGCGCGCGCTCTCCGGCTCGGTCGAGTCCTTCGGCGGCGGCCGCGCCCCGGTCGACCCGGAGGTGCTGATGACGCTGGCCCGCGCCTGCCGGGACGAGGTCGAGGCCGGGTTCGAGTACCCGTCCAAGGAGGGGACCGGCCGTCGCCGCGTCGAGCCGCACCGCCTCGTCGCCTCCGACCGCCGCTGGTACCTGCTCGCCTACGACCTGGACCGCGCCGACTGGCGCACCTTCCGCCTCGACCGCATGGCCGAGGTCACCGCCCGCACCTGGCGCTTCCGCCCCCGCGCCGATGCCCCCGATGCCGCCGCCTTCGTCCAGCGGGGCGTCGCCGGCGGCGCCTACCGCCGCCAGGCCCGCTTCCTGGTGCGGGCCCCCGCGGCGACGGTCCGCACCCAGGTCTCCGCCAACGCCGCGATGGTCGTCGAGGTCGACGCCACCACCTGCGAAATCCACAGCGGTGCCGACAACCTCGACGTAGTACTCATGTACGTGGCCGCCCTCGGCCACGCCTTCCGCGTCCTCGAACCCCCCGACCTCGCGACCCGCGCCGAGGAGTTGGCGGCCCGCCTCACCGCCGCGGTACAGCCCTAGACCGACCCCAGGTCCGCCGAGAGCCACTGCTCGGGCCGCATGTACACGGCGACCTGCTCCCCGTGCGACTGCGCGTACTCCAGGTACCCCTCGAGCTTCTCGGCGGGCAGATACCGCGCCGCCATCTCGCGCACGAGTGCGTCACCGGGCTCGATCCGGGTGACCGGCCCCTCCGCGGTCACGTAGCGGATGGTCGGCTCCAGCACCTGGACCATGAGGCTGAACCGCTGCGCGGCCTTCAGCAACTCGAGCTTCCTCGAGGTGGCCCCGGTGAGCACCCAGAGCTCGCCACCGGGGGTGTAGTCGTACCAGATCGGCACGTTCAGCGGGGCCCGGCCGGGAGCGCCTGCGACGGCGAGCGCGCCGATGTGCGGCCGGGCGAGGAATTCCTGTCGTTCTTCCAGGGGGAGCGCCATGCGCTCACCCTACCCACCGCTACTTCAATCCCGAGCGCACGAAGGCGTTCACGATGTGCCGCTGCAGCAGCAGGTACATGATCAGCACCGGCAGGCAGGCGAGTCCGGCGAGCGCCATCATCGGCCCCCACTGGTCGCCCTCGGTGCCCATGAAACTGCGCAGCCCCAGCTGCAGCACGCTGTTGGACTGCCGCAGCACCACCGCGGGCCAGAAGTACTCGTTCCAGGCGTTGATGAAGAGCAGGATACCGAGCGCGGCCAGTGCGGGGCGCAGGTTGGGCACCACGACGGTCCACAGGATGGACCACGAGGAGCGGCCGTCGATCCGGGCCGCCGCCACCAGCTCCTTGGGGAAGCTCGCCATGTGCTGGCGCAGCAGCAGCACCGCCAGTGCCGAGCAGAGCGTCGGCAGCGCGACCCCGATCAGCGTGTTGATCAGCCCGAGCTGGGTGAGCAGCACGTAGTTCGGCAGCATGGTCACCTGGAACGGCACCAGCCAGGTGCCGACGAACGCCAGGTAGAGCACGCGCTGGAACGGGAACGTGTACAGCGCGAAGGCGTACGAGGCGAGCAGCGCCACCAGCAGCTGCCCGGCCGCGGAGAACGCCGCGACGAAGAAGGTGTTGCCGATCAGCCCGAGCACGTCCACCTTGTCGGCGGCGTCGGTGTAGTTGGCGATCGAGAGCGGCCACGGGAACGGCGTCAGCGAGGTGACCTCCTCCGGCCTGCGCAGCGAGGTCGCGAAGAGCCAGTAGATCGGGAACACCGCGATCAGCGCGGTCGCGCCGAGCAGCAGGTGGCTGCCGAGCGCGCGCAGGCGGTCAATCGTCATGGAAGGCAACCTTCTCCGAGATCCAGACCAGGGCTCCGGCGAGCACGCCGAACCCGAGGAAGAGCAGCACCCCGGCCGCGGCGCTGAGCCCGGCGTCGAAGCTGTGGAAGGCGTAGTCCCACAGCAGGTAGTAGATGTTCGTGGTGGCCTGCGATGGCCCGCCCTGCGTCATCGAGTCGATCAGCGGGAAGGTCAGCGCGGGGCTGAGCAGCACCGTGGTGAGCACCATGAACATCAGGGTGGGGGAGAGCAGGGGCAGCGTGATCCAGCGCCGGATCTGGCCAGGGCTCGCGCCGTCCACCTGCGCGGCCTCGTCGTAGTCGCTGCTGATCCCGGCCAGCCCGGCCCAGATCACCAGCACCGCGAAGCCGAGCAGCTGCCAGCCGGTGATCACGATGATCACCGTGTGCGCGGTGTCCACGTCGTAGACCCAGTTGCGGTCGCTGTTCAGCAGTTGCCCGATGACGCCGCCGCCCGGGTGCAGCAGCCAGCGCCACACCGCGGCCGCCGCCACCGGCGCCACCAGGAACGGCGCGAAAATGAAGGCGTGGTAGAGGGTTCGAGCCCGGCCGTGCACCCGCCGCCCGGCCAGCGCGACGAGCAGCGGGAGCAGCACCGTGAAGGGCAGCAGCCCGAGGATCAGCACGCCGGTGCGGCCGAGCGAGTCCCAGAAGGCCGGAAGCTCGAGCAGCCGTTCGTAGTTGCCGGTGCCGACCGGCGTCATCGGCTGGGTCGGCAGCAGGTTCCACGAGTAGGTGGAGAGCTCGAACGCCTGCACCAGCGGCCGGTACGTCCACACCACCAGCAGCACCAGCGCGGGCGCCAGGTACAGGTAGGGGACGAGGCCCCGCCCCAGCCGACGGAGCCGGGCCGAAGCCGTGGCGGTGCCCGCCGCCTTCTCCGGCTCGCCACCGGAAGCAGACCTGTCGCCGGAAGCAGACCTGTCGACGGAGGCCGACTTGTCGAGGGCAGCGGGCTCGTCGAGGGCGGCGGCTGCGTCGCGGGCGGGCGCGTCGAGCACGAACATGGCTACCGCGCTTCCGCGGCGAGGGCGGCGAGCTGATCCAGCGTCGCCTGCTCGTCCCGCTCGTAGAGCGCCTCGGCAGGCGTCGCCTCCACCGCGGTCGCCACCAGCGAATCGCCGACGACGTCGATCCGGCTGTACCCGAACGCGGCGTACCCGCGCTGCCTGCCGACCGGGGCGAAGGAATCCTGCCGGTACGAGGTCGCCGGGCCGACCCACACCGGGATCCCGGCCAGCGCCGACGCCGCGGTGAGGTGGCTGTGCCCGCAGACGATCAACCGGACGTCGCTGCCGCGCAGCACCTCGGCCAGCCGCTCCGGCTGCCGCAGCCGCAGCAGCTGCGAGACCGGCAGCGCCGAGGGGATGGGCGGGTGGTGCAGCACGAGCAGGGTGCCGTGCGGGGCCGGTTCGCGCAGCAGCTCGCGCAGCCGGTCCAGCTGCCCGTCGCTCAGCTCGCCGTGGTGCAGCCTGGGAACGCTGCTGTCCAGCAGCACGATCCGCAACCCGGCGATCTCCGCCACCTGGTCGGTCTCGGCCTCCGCGCTGCCGAGCAGTTCGGCGCCGAAGGCCGCGCGCTCGTCGTGGTTGCCCGGCGTGTAGAGCACGCGCGCGCCGAGCTCGGCGGCGACCGGCTCGACCGCGTCGCGCAGCCGCCGGTACGCCTCCGGCGAGCCGTCGTCGGCGAGGTCGCCGGAGAAGACGATGGCATCGATGTCGCGGTGCGAGGCGCGCAGCTGGTGCAGCACGTGCGTGAGGTTGGCGAAGGTGTCGACGGTGCCGTGCACGCGTTCGCCGGTGGCGCGGATATGGGTGTCGGTGAGCTGGACGATGGTCACCTCGGACATGGAGCCCCCTTGCGGAACCGCGCGCCCCCGGAGGGGACGCGCGGCTCGGATCGTTGGTCGGTTACGGATGGCCGGTCACTGCCGCGGCATCAGCTGGGCGCCCTGGTCACGCGCCGCGCCGAGCGTGGACCTGGGGTCCTTGTTCTGGAAGACGGCGGCCTCGACCGCGTCCATCATGCCGTCGCGGATCTGCAGGTAGTTGTTGCCCGGCATGGAGATCCAGGGCTCCATGCTCGCCAGCTGCGCCACGTTCGGCGCCAGCAGCGGGTTCTTCGCGGCCCAGCCCTGCAGCCCCGCCGGGTCGTTCATCAGCCCCGTGCGCAGCGGCAGGTAGCCGATGCCCTGCGAGATCGTGGTGTACGCGCTCTCGCTGGTGAGGAACTTGATCAGCTCCCACGAGGCCCGCTGCTTGGCCGGGTCGTTGGCGAGGATGTGCAGCGACGCACCCGAGTTGGTCGGTACCACCGGCTTGCCTGCGAAGGCGGGCATGGGCGCCGCGCGCAGGTCCCACTTGTCCTTGGCGCCGGAGACGAAGGTGCCCTGCACCGCGCTGGTCTCCAGGATCATGCCGATCTCGCCGCGGCCGAACGCCTCGTAGCCCTGCTTCTGCTGCAGCCGGGGCATGCTGCCCGACTCCACCAGCCGCTGGCCTAGCGCGGCCACCTCGACCGCCGGGGCGTCGGCGAAGGTGAGGTCGCGCCGGTCCTCGGAGATGACCCGGCCGCCGTTGGAGCGCACCAGCGACTGGAAGCACCAGTCCTTCGCGGTCTTGGTCAGGCAGTCGATGTAGACCCCGCCCTTGCCGGTCTTCGCGATCGCGGCCGCGGCCGTGCTGACCTCGTCCCAGGTGGTCGGCGGCTTCGCCGGGTCGAGACCGGCCTCGGTGAAGAGCGAGGCGTTGTAGTAGAGCACCGGCGTGGAGAAGACGAACGGCACCCCGTAGGTGTGGCCGTTCCAGTCCGCGAGGGTGCGCGCCCGCGGGGCGTAGGGGTGCTTGCCGCCGTCGAAGTTGGCCGCCACCGCGTCCTTGCCGACCAGCGAGTCGAGCGGCTTCGCGCCGAGCTGGTTGATGGTGAAGTCCAGGTCGCTGAAGCCGAGCTGGGCGACGTCCGGCGGGGTGCCCGCCACCATCTGGTTCTGGATGCTGGAGATCGTGTCGGTGGCCGGGTTGGGGCTGTTGCCCTGTGGCTTCTGCGCCGTGACCTCGATGTTCGGGTGCGTGGCGCGGAACTCGCCGAGCAGCTTGTCGAAGGTGTCGGTCCAGGCGCCAGCCAGGCCGTAGTTGTAGGACTCGAAGACGATCGAGACCTTCTGGTCCGGAGCGAGCTCCGGGATCCGGGAGGTCTGCGCATCCCCGTCGGACGCGGTCGGGCCGAGGCCGCCGCACGCGCTGAGCGCGAGGACCGCCGCGAACACCAGGCCCAGTACGGGCACGGTGCGTTTCACTGTGTTCTCCTCATCATCGAAAAAAGTGCGAGCCTGACGGATCAGGCGACGGCGACGCGGGCGTCGCGGTCGATCGGGGCGCCGGAGTCCGGTTCGCGCCAGCGCAGCCGCAGCCCGGTGGCGGCGTCGAAGAGGTGGACGTCGGCCGGGTCGGCGTGCACGCCGAGCAGCTCGCCGGTGGCGACCCCGGCGGGGCGCGGAACCCGCACGCCGAGGGTGTGTTCGCCGGTGCCGAGGTGCAGCAGTTCTTCGCTGCCGAGGTTCTCCACCATCTCCACCCGGCCGGTGATCGCACCCGCGGGGTCGGGTCGCAGCCGTTCCGGGCGGATGCCCGCGGTCACCGCGAGCGGCTCGGTCTCCGCGCCCGCGGCGTACGGCAGCACGATGTCGACGCCGGTCGCGATCAGGTGCAGCCTGCCGTCGCGCGGCGTGACCGTGGCGGGGAAGAGGTTCATCGGCGGCGCGCCGAGGAACCCGGCGACGAAGGTCGAGTTCGGCCGGTCGTAGAGCTCGGCCGGGGTGCCGACCTGCTCCACCCGCCCGTCGTTCAGCAGCGCGATCCGGTCGGCCATGGTCATCGCCTCGACCTGGTCGTGCGTCACGTACAGGAACGTGGTGCGCAGCGTGCGGTGCAGCGTGATCAACTCGGCCCTGGTCGCGGAGCGCAACTTGGCGTCCAGGTTCGACAGCGGCTCGTCCATCAGGAACGCCCCCGGGTCGCGCACCATCGCCCGCGCCAGCGCCACCCGCTGCCGCTGCCCGCCGGAGAGGTTGGCCGGCTTGCGCTCCAGCAGCTCACCGAGCCCGAGCACCGCCGCCACCTCCGCCACCCGCCGCGCGATCGCCGCGCGCGGGGTGCGCCGGGCGCGCAACGGGAAGCCGATGTTCTTCGCCACCGTGAGGTGCGGGTAGAGCGCGTAGCTCTGGAACACCATGGCCAGGTCCCGGCGCTGCGGCGCCAGGTGCGTGATGTCGCTGTCGTCCAGCAGGATCCGCCCCGAGCTCGGCTCCTCCAGCCCCGCCACCATGCGCAGCAGCGTCGACTTCCCGCAGCCGCTCGGCCCGAGCAGCACCATGAACTCGCCGTCCGCGATGTCGAGCTCGACCTCGCGCACCGCCATCGACGCGCCGAACGTCTTCGACACCTTCTCGATCCGCAACCGTGCCATCACGCGCCTCGCGCCCACGCGGCGATCCGGGCGGCCAGCACCGGAGAGTCCTTGACCCAGGTGAAGTGGTCGCGATGGGCGACGCCGGAGCTCGCGTCCACGTGCCAGCGGGTGACCCGTGCGCTCGGCATCCGGCCGACCAGGAAGTCGACATTGGACTTCGGGCCGAGCACATCCTCGTCCAGCGAGATCACCAGCACCGGCCGGTCCAGCCGGCGCAGCAGCGAGTTGTACCGCCGCTGCGAGCCTTTCGGCCGGTAGAAGCTGGTGAGCGAGTGCATCGACCAGTCCCGCATGACCCCGCCCGGCATCGGCGCCGGGATCAGCACCCCGCCCGGCCACTGCCCGGTCCGGCGCGCCACCCAGCCGATGTACTGGATCTGGCTCAGCGCCTCCCACCAGCGCCGCAGCCCGAAGGCGTACCAGAAGACGGTCCCGGTGCCGATGATCCCGACCCCCGCCACCCGCTCCGGCTCCGCGCTCGCGAAGAGCAGCGCGAGCTGCCCGCCGAGGCTGTGCCCGAAGAGGAACAGCGGCGCCGCCGGGAAGCGTTCGCCGACGGCGGCGACGATGGCGGGCAGGTCGGTCTCGATCATCTCCCGGTAGCCGAAGTCGCTGTGCTCGCCGAGCGCCGGGGTGGCCTCACCGTGCGCGCGCAGGTCGGTGGTGGCGACGGAGAGCCCCTCGGCGTGCAGGCTCGCCGCGAGCGCCAGGTAGTGCTTGGCCTTCATGGCCATGGCGGGCAGGATCAGCACCACGGGGGCGTCCGGCTGCGTGGCGGGCAGGAAGCGCACGGTGAAGGTGACGCCGTCCTCGCTCGCCACCGAGGCGGACTCCAGCTCGGTGAATCTCGGCAGCTTGCTCGGGGCGCTCATCGCTCGGTCTCCCCGGGATTGGTGTCGCAGACGTAGTCGAAGCCGAACTCCGCGACCAGCACGTCGGAATCGTCGAGCAGCGCCGCCGGGATCACGATCTCGAACCGCTCGGCGACGGTGGAGGCGAGCACCCCCGCCACCGCCTCCGGCGGCACCGAGGCGATCGCCCGGATCCGGCCGGTGGCCGGGCGCCGGTAGCGCGCGTTCGCGCCCCGCAGCACCAGCCGCTGCACCCGGTACAGCTTGCTCGCCGCGGCCCCGACGAAGGCGGCCGCACCGACGATGTCCGCGGCGGTGAAGAGCGCGCCCGCGTGCACGGTGCCCATGTGGTTGGTGGTCGGACCGCAGGCGGGGATCTCCACCACCGCCCGCTCCGGGCCGATCTCGGTGATCTCGGTGCCGACGTGGGTGCCGAACGGGATCAGGGTGTGCGAGGTCGAGCGCAGGTACTCGTAGTCGACGTGCTCCGGATCGAGCTCCGGGTAGCCCGCCGCGAAGCCGGTGAGTTCACGCGTGGTCATGGTGGTTCCCCTTTCAGCGGTGTGCGCGCAGCGCGCGGCGGGCGATGGAGGTGCGCAGCACCTCGGACGGGCCCTCGTAGATCCGGAACGCCCGCGCCTCGATCAGGAACCGGGCGACCAGGTGGTCCTCACAGACGCCGAGCCCGCCGTGCAGCTGCACCGCGCGGTCCAGCACCCGCCACACCGCCTCGGAGACGAAGGTCTTCGCGATCGAGGCCTCGTGCCGCGACTGCGAGGCGGTCGGCCCGTGCGCGTCGATGGTCTCGGCGGCGGTGCGAATGACGCCGCGCGCCGCGACGATGTCCATCTCGCTGTCCGCGACCAGCGCCTGCGCCATGCCGTGCTCGGCGATCGGCGCACCGAACGAGGTGCGCGAGTTGATGTGCCGCAGCGCCAGGTGGTGCCCGCGCACCGCGAGCCCGAGCCAGTTCATCGCGAACACCAGCCGCGAGGGCGCCAGCCGCACCTGGGCCAGCGGCAGCCCCTGGCCCACCGTGCCGAGCACCGCCGAGTCGGGCACCTCGCACTCCTCGAACAGCACCTCGCAGTGCCCGCCCGGCGCACTGGTGTAATCCATGGTCGGCATCCGCCGCCCGACCCGGAAGCCCGGATTGTCCGCGTCGACCAGGAACATGGTGGCGCCGTCGTCGGTGTTCGCCACGCAGATGACGAAGGCCGCGCCCTGCGCGCCGGTGCAGAAGTGCTTCGCGCCGTTGATCACCCAGCCGGCGTCGGTCTCCCTGGCGTAGGTCTGCAGCATGCCCGGATCGGAGCCCGCCCCCGGCGCGGGCTCGGTCATGGCGATGGCCGAGCGGACCTCACCCGCTGCGAGCGGAGCCAGGTAGCGGCGCTGCTGCTCCGCGTTCGCGACGTGCGCGAGCAGGTGGATATTGCCGTCGTCGGGTGCCCAGGCGTTCAGTGAGATCGGGCCGAGCAGGCTGGCGCCCGCGGCCTCGAGCACCTGCGCCTGCTCGGCGGTGTTCAGCCCGAGCCCGCCGTAGCGCGGATCGGAGAGCGGCCCGAAGACCCCCGCCTCCTTCGCCAGCTTCTGCAGCTCCAGCCGCAGCGCGTCGTCCATCACCCGGCCGTCGACGACGACCTCGCGCTCCACCGGGACGACCTGCTCGTGGATGAACTGCGTGGTCCGCTCCACCAAATCCGGGACGTTGTGCATGGCGCCAGTCTCGGTCGGCGAGTCCCGGGCGTGTCGGGGCGATAGGCGTTGTCGATCGACCGAATCATCCGCCCGTTCGCGTCCTGCGCCGCGGCCGGTTTCCGGTGACGGTTACCGCATCACACCGTCCGGTGAGGAGACCAGATGACCGACATCACGGCACGGGTGCGCGCCCGCAGGGACGAGGCGGAAGGCGTCTTCGCGCTCGACCTGGCCGACGCCTCCGGCGCCCCGCTGCCGCGCTGGCGTCCGGGTGCCCACATCGACGTCGACGCGGGCCCCACCGGGGTCAGGCAGTACTCGCTCTGCGGCGACCCCGGCGACTCGAGCAGCTGGCGCATCGCCGTCCTGCACGAACCCGACGGCCGCGGCGGCTCCGACCACCTGTACCGCACCGCCGCGGAAGGCTCGCTGATCCGGGTCTCGCGGCCGCGCAACAACTTCGAGCTGGTCGAGGCCGAGGAGTACCTGTTCGTCGCAGGCGGCATCGGCATCACCCCGATCCTGGCCATGACCACCACCGCCGATGCCCCCTGGTCGCTCTACTACGGCGGCCGCAGCCGCGCCCACATGGCCTTCGCCGAATTGCTGGCGGAGCGCCACCCGGCTGCCACGAAGCTGCTGCCGCAGGACGAGCACGGCCTGCTCCCCATCGCCGAGCTGCTGGACCGCCACCCCCGCGCCACCGTCTACTGCTGCGGCCCCGAACCGCTGCTCGCCGCCACCGTCGCCGCGGGCACCGAGCGCGGCATGCCGGTGCACGTCGAGCGATTCGCGCCGAAACCGGTGGCGGAGGGGGCCGATGCCGGGTTCGAGGTGCGGCTGGCGAGCACCGGCCAGACCTTCCGCGTACCGCCGGGCAGGTCGATCGCCGACGTGCTCGAGTCCGCGGGCGTCCCGGTCATCACCTCCTGCCGCGAAGGCACCTGCGGCAGCTGCGAGACCACGGTGCTCGCCGGTGCCGTCGAACACCGCGACTCGCTGCTCACCGAGGACGAACGGGCCGCCGGGAAAACCATGATGCTCTGCGTCTCCCGGGCCAGGCAGGACCTGCTCGTCCTCGACCTCTGAACTACCCGGAGCCCGACCGGGCTGCCGGGTGCACCGAAAACCGAGAGGAAACATCAGGATGAGGAAGATCGTCGCGGTGGCCGCGGGCCTGGTCGCCGCCTGCGGAATCGCGTCCGGCACCGCCGGCGCGGCTCCGGCCGGTGACGGCACCGTCGATTTCACCGCGCACGCCACCGACACCCAGAGCATCATCAGCATCGACGAGGGCTCCCTCGTCGTCGAGGACGCCGCGCTGAAGATCAAGGCCCCGAACGGCGACCTCATCGCCGGGACGCCCCTGAGCTTCCGCGTCGACGACTTCGAGTTCCCCATCGCGGCCCGGATCGCGGACCGCACCGCGACCCTGACCCCGCAGCTCGACGTGGCGCAGGCCGTCTACAAGCCGGTCGCCCTGCCCTACGAGGACAAGGCCCCGTTCAAGAACGAGTACGACCGCGAGGTCGCCGCCTGGTCGCGCCTGACCAGCACCATCAGCGCGGGCGCCACCATCGGCACCCTCGTCGGCGGGCTCGTCGGCGGCGCGGCCGGCTGCGTGCTCGGCGGGATCGCCGGCGCCACCGTCGCCTCGGCCACCATCGTCGGCCTCTTCGGGCCGTTCGTTCCGGCCGCTGCCATCGGGTGCATCGGCGGGATCCTGGCCATCGGCGCCCTCGGCACGCTGGCCGGGCAGATCCTGATCACCGCGCCGGTGGCCATCGGGGCTGCCATCCAGTACTTCTCCACCATCAACGCGCCCGCGCCGGTTCCGCCGGCGGCGAAGTAGGGCGTACCGGCCCGGCGGTAGGTCCGGGGGACAGGCGGCTCCACCCGGCTTCGGCCGGGTGGAGCCGCTGTCGTTCCTGGCATTTCTCTGCTCTGCCCGGGTGCCGACGAACACGCCTGTCCCGCAGCGCGGACCGATCCCGCAGCCGGCGGTATTGTGGGCGAGTCGTCCGGTCGAGAAAAGGTGCCGTTAGGTCTGTTTTTCGAGGCTCGCACGCGGGAATTCCTTCGGAGAGCGGCCGCGCGGATGTAGCGATATGGCATCGGAGGTCGATCCTCCGTAACCGTTCGCGACTGGCGCGGCGATACCCGTCCTGGAACGAGCACCCTCAAAGGGAAACATGACTGTCATTGGAAACGTCGAGTCGGCCACAGTGGAGGCCGATCCCGACCGATATCGGAAAATGGCGCCCGACGAGCCGGAGCGTACGGGTGAACTCGTCTGCCGGCCGGCCGAAGTCGGTGACCTCGAAAAGATCGTAGCCATCGAGTCTGCGGTTTTCTCCGAGCCGTACCAATTTCTGATGTTGTACCAGTTGTGGCCGATGTACAAGGCGGGATGGACGGTCGCCGAAGTTGATGGCGAGTTCGTGGGCTATGCGCTTTTTCTGCAGTCCGCGGATACCGCGCTGCTGTTGACGTATGCCGTCGCCGACTCCTTTCGGAAATTCGGGCACGGCAAGCGAATTCTGCAGAACGCCATGCGGCATCGGGGTACTGCCAGGCGTCGCCTGGTGTATGCCCCACCGCGGTGCAAAGACCCCGCCACCGCCAGGATGCTCGAGCGGTTGGGGTTTCGGGGCATCGACGACAGACGTAATTTCCTGCATTCGGATTCCGCTGACTATGAGGAGATTCGGGATGGCAATCTGACATGCCGGAGGGCGCGATACAGCGACCTCGCCAGAATTGCGGACCTCGAAGCAGCGGTTTTCGAGGATCCATACCGATTCTTGATGTTGTATCCGCTCTGGTTTCTGCATCGCCGACTGTGGACCGTCGCTGAGATCGACGGCCGGTTGGTCGGCTACGCACTGCTACTGGAAGAACGAGGCGAGGCGCTCATATTCACGTTTGCGGTGGCAGAGCGCTGTCGGCGGCTCGGCTACGGCGAGATCGTGCTCCGGCACGCGATCGCGCGGAGCCGATCGGCAGGAACCGAATCGATCACGCTGACCGTCAAGCCGGCCAACACGACGGCGAGCAGGCGTTTCGAGAGGGTCGGCTTCGTGAAGACCGGTGCGGAGGAGGACTACTTCGGCCCGGGCGAAGATCGCCATCTGTACAGCATCGATCTGACGTCGAACATTTCTGCACCGCCCGCCGCTCGAGCGGCATTGTGAGCGGTCGGCTATTCGACCGTCGGATCGGCGACGGCTCGGTGGGTATCCTGGTGGAAGTGGCTCGTCGACGGCAGGACCGGGGATATGGAAGACCGATCGCCGGTGGTAGCGTCCGCGACGGACTTCGTCGAGCGGCTGGCTGAGGAGCTCGAGACCTCGGATTCACCCGCGCGTACGGCCCTCGAGGCTTTCGATGAGGATGTCGAACGGGTGCTCGATCACTACGATCTCACGTCGGTGCGGAGCAAAGCGCATGCGCTGACCTTCGCCTCGATGTACGACTCGGCGGAAACGGCCGAGGCGGAGGACGATCGCGACCCGATTCCCAGGGCTGTCCTGGCCGCGCTCATCGCGGCGGACGTCGAATTCCGCGGCCCGCTGCGATTGAGTGGCAGGCGGAAGGTCCTGCTCGCCGAGGTGTACGAGGCGCTCGGCGCGCGACTGTCGAGGGCCGGCCTGTACGACCACGCGGGGCTGGCCTTCCGTCGGGCGATGGCGCTGCATCGGGAGAACGAGGACGACGAATCCGAGGACCGCTGCGGATATCTCTCGGCTCGAGCCCGGACGCGGGCCACGCCCAGGGGTTTGCGGCGTCTGACCGGTGAGTTGTCCTTCTATCTGTGCGGACACGGATACCGACCGGCTTGGTTGTTGGGTTGGGTGCTGGTGCAACTGGCCGGTTTCACAACGGCAGCCCTTGTCATCGGTGGGGACGCACCGCCGACCTCCGTCGTCTACATGGGCCTGGTGAGCTTCCTCGGCCCCCTCGGTCTGGAGGACACCGAGGCAATGAATTCTCCCGCTCGGCCGCTGTTCATCATCGAATCCTGGACCGGTGTGGTCACCATGTCGGTGTTCTTCGCACTGCTGGTCCGGAAATGGTTCCGGATGTAGCGCGGCTCAGCGGTCGGCTGTCGAACCACGATGCCGTAGCGCATCCAGCGTCGCGACGGCGATGCTGTCGCGCAGCTGCCCGACCAGGTTGTTCCACTGCCGGGTGAAGCCCGGATCATTCTGTAGCTCCTTCCACAGTGCGCGCAGCGAGACCGGCGTGTGCGCGCCCGGCATCCACAGGCGGGTCAGATGCTCGAGGGCTGGGCCGAGAATGCCGAGCCGCTCGCGGCTGTCCGACGGAAAGCGATCGGCCTCGTCGAGTGCACGAGCCAGTGCGGTGAGCAGCCAGTCGTGCACCGCGAGGTCTTCGCAGAACCGCTGGGCGTCTTGCAGGTCGGGTTCCTCGCGCACGATGAGCCGGACCGTGCGGACGGTGTCGTCCACCAGGCGCATCCCCACCGCCGGGCCGCTGCTGCCGCCGACCTGCGCGGTCCAGCGCAACCGGGTGGTGCCCGCATGCAGGGGTGGGTTCATATCGAGTTGTGGATCGGACCGGATCCGGGCCAGTGTCCGTTCGCTGATCGAAGCGAGATCCAAAATGTCGGCGCCGGTTCGCTCCGCGAGGTAACTCTCCGCCAGCGCGGGCCCCGCCGAGGCGCGCTCCGGAATCCGGGTCAGTACCTCGACCACTCCCTTCCGGCTGATGTAGTGCGACCACGGACGCCGGCGGCGGTCGGGTGCGCGCACCACGGCCACGTGCGCGGACGACTGGAGAATCCGGCCGCCGGCCAGCACCAGCGTGGTTGCCGCGGTGCCGACGATCCGCGCGGTCTCGGCATTCAGGGCCAGGTCACAGTCGACACCGACGGCCGTGGTCGGCGAGACGGCGAGGGTGCCCGGCCGTTCTCGCCATCGGACACCGCGGCCGGGCACGAGCTCCAGCAACTCACACGCCTCCGCGCGGGGTAACGCGGCGGCGGAGGGCAGCAGACAGGTGCGGACCTCGCCGAGTACGACGAGGGGGGTGGTCGCCGCCATCTCAGGAACCGTCGAGCAGTAGGTGGGACTGACGCTCGCCGATGGTTCTCGATACCGCGACGGGGGTGTCCTCCGCCGCGCCCTGCGCGACGATGATGTTCACGAGGTCGTCGTCGAGATCGAGGTGGTCGAGCACGACCCGCACCGCGTGTTCGATCCCGATGTAGCGCTTCGGCAGCATCGACAGCGTCTGGTAGGCCGCGAAGGGCGCCGCAGTCGGGTTGAGCTGCACGACGGGTGGCACCTCTCGCCATCGCCGCGGCCACGGCTCGCCGCGCCGTGGCTGCGGATTCACTATCGCGGCACCCTGATATCGCAACATACCCAGCCGCAGGAGATGCCATACCGCGGCCAGGAACGCGCAGGACCAGCGGGTCACGGGCGCTCCTTCGGCGAGCCCGGCGCTCCAGAGCTCGACGTCGAGGAATATCGAGTGCTCACGTCTGCCGAATTCCTCGGGCGGACGATACCGACGGGTACGCATGGCCTGCGTGGGGTCGTGATCCGAGGACCGCCTGCCATTGCACAGCCACCCCGACTGTGCCGTCGGCGGCCTGCCACCGTTGTCCGGGGGCGCGGGCTCCGAAACGATGCGCGCGGCGACCATCTCGGCGATCGGAATGGGTGCGCCCACCGGCACTCCGTCGACGAATGCCGACGACTTCGCGCACCCGGATTCGCGCGCGAGGTAGTCGATCACCAGCCCGGCCTCATCGGCGGCAGCCAGCAGCCGAGGCAGGGTATCCAGGGGATCGCTTTCCGGCTGGAAATAATCGTCCACCAGATAGCACGTGCTCACCCGGGCATTCGGGCCGAACTGTACCCGTGCCGACTCGGTGAAGGCAGTGACCAGGGGGACCATGCGTCGAAACTCCGAGCGCACCCGCTCCGGCTCATTTGTGATCTGGTTCAGGTAGAAGTGCCCGACCTCGATCGACAGGTGGGACAGCGGAACCGGCGCGATCCACGGTTGCTCGGTCGCCTCGCTGTAGCCCTGGCCGTTCCGCATCACAGTCGCTCCCAGGTCGCCACATCGACCAGTCGGCGCGCGAGATCCGCGTAAGCGACCGCTGTTTCGGGATTGGCGATGTGGGCGTTGACGTCGCTGTCCAGGATCACCTGTTCCCGCCACTGCAACACCGGCTCCATCGGCGTCGAGCCGAGCACCGTCGTGGTACCCAGCTGGTTCGCGGTTGCCAGTCGGCGGAGGGCGGCATCCTGCTCCTGCAACCAGGCGGCCTGTGCCGGCCGGTTCGCGGTCGTCCGCGCGGTCGTGGTCGGTACCGCTGTCCGCACGTATCGGGTCGAGCCGAGGAGTTCGTCGGCGTTGTGCCCGGCGGCCTCGCCTGCTCGCAACAGTCCGTGCGGGCCGTGTACCAGCCCGGACGCGGCGAGGATGTGTTGCCGGGTCCAGCGATGGAAGATCAGCCAGCGAGCGATCCGGCGACGCAACGAAGGTAGGGCCGTCGCCTGCAGGACGATCTCCAGTGCCGCCGAGCGTCCCGCGCTCAGGTCTACGATGACGACGCGGAACTCCTGCTCGAGGGTCGACAGCAGTTCGGCGCACCGGCGCACGACACCGCCGTCGGAGGTGAGGAACTCGGCGCCGCCTTCGTCGCCGGGAAGCAGCACCAGGCGGCCGGAGCGCGGGCTGATCCGGGAGAGTTCGGCGCGGTCGGTGGCCGCACCGACGTCCACCCTGGCCGCGGTGCCGGTCTGGCCGAGCAGGTACGAGTGCACACCGCCCCCGTTGATACCGCGCTCCATGGCGCTGATCTCGAAAAGTGCTCCGGCGGTCGGCGATCCGAAGTCGAAGTCCACGTAGGCGACATTGCGGCCTGCGATCGCGAGCCGATGCGCGATATTGCAGCTCGTGACCGAGCGCCCGGTGCCGCCCTTGTCCGAGGTGGAGAAGACCAGCATCAGGCCCTCATCGCGTCCTGGCGCGCGTACGCCAGTTCGTCGAGTTCGATCAGCGCCTGGGTGGCGAGGCTGTAGGCGGTGCCCGGTCGTTCGGCGAGTACCCGACGTGCGCGGTCGAGCGATTGCCGGATGCGGTCGACCGCAGTGTGCCTCGGGGTGGCGTCGTAGCCCTCGACCCGGAGTTCTTCCTGGTTGAGTAGGTGTTCGGCTTCGCTGAGCAGGTCGATCGCGCGCGACACCATGGCGCTCGGCGCCAGTGGTGGGCCGGTGAAGGTGTCGTAGGCGATCACCAGGCACTCCATCATCCGCTCGGTGAGAAACCAGGAGGGGCCGCTCGCGTCCTTGCTCGACCGGAGCATCGGCGCTGGGTCATCCCACAGCCCGGTGCCGGGGCCATCGCGCAGCGCCCGGCCGTTCAGGTGCTCCATGGCGGCTTCGGCGAGCGTGATGAGCTGGTCGCGGGTGGCGACATCGGTGCGGAGCCGCGCGGCCTGCAGACACCGTTTCATCAGCACCGTCGCGAAATCGGAGACGTGCCAGTGCAGCCGCGGACCATCGGCCATGCTCTCACTACCGGCCAGCTTCACCCGGATTCCGGGATGGTGCAGCTCGGCGGCCGGGTCGTCACCGGTGAGCCTGCTGGTGATCCGCCCCCGGCGCGCGAGCTGGTCGAAGATCCGCACCGTGCGGGCGAGGTCGTCGGTGCTTTCCCGATAGACCAGGTCCTGGACGAGCATCGCCGCCACGGCGAGGCTGTAGTAGTCCGATTCCTCGCCGTCCGAGGTCCGCCACGGGATATCGTCGAGCGGCCACCGACCGCTGCCGAATCGGGCGATGATCGACCAGTAGGTGCGCGCGAGTTCGAACCTGAGCTGCAGTGCGTCGGCGAGCGTGCGTTGCTCGTCGGTGAGCAGCTCGAGCTCTCGAATCCGCTGCGACAGTAGATCGCTGATACCGTCCAGGGCGACGGCGGTGAAGTACAGATACGGCCGGGACTCCGCAAAGCCTCGCTGGTGACCGACCCGGAGCGGAACCGTGTCGATGGTGCTGGCGCTCTGCACGATTCCCCAACCCCAGCCGCACTCGAAGAGCCGCTCGTCGTCGGCGACATCGATTTCCCTGGTCTGGCTCAGTTTGACCTCGTTGGCGGCCTGCACCCGGAGGCGCTCCAGCCGTTCGGAGAGCTGATTGATCACGTCGTCGAGCGGAGCCCGCGACTGGTTCAGCATGGTCAGGATCGCCCTGCCCTCCGGAGATTTCGGCGCGGGAGTGTGAATGACGAAACTTCGCACCAGGCCGGTCATCGCCCCGGTGAGGCGGCGACCGACGGCCTCGATCAGCGGTGGGATGCGGTCGCGCAGTTGCTTCGCCTCCAGCCGGACCTCGCCGGCCACGGAGCGCTGGAAACCGCGCAGGAATCGGAGCGCCGCCATGCAGAGACTCAGCGACATGGAGAAGGAGTCGACCACTTCGAGGCGCAGTTGTTCGTCCGTCGGCCGCCCTTCGTCGGCGTGCAGGTACGAACCGGCATGAAACAGCGGTTCACCGTCCGGTGCGGTATAGCGGGCCAGGTATTCCTCCAGCAGCGCGACTATCACACCCCCGATTCCCGTCTCCTCGCCCCACGCCTCCAGAGTCGCCTTGATGTCGGCGGCCATCTCGTTCGGCTGATCCAACGCGAAGGCGGAGATCTCGGTGGCCGGATACAGCAAGCAGAGCAGCTGTTCCGCATCGCTGATCGAATTGGAGCCCTCGCGGCCACCCCATGTCCAGGTGCCGTCCTGGTACGAGAAGGCCAGAACGGCCCGCCACAGATCCAACAGTTGCTGTCGTGGCCTGATGCGCATAGATCCCGCCCTCGCCCCCGCGTCTGTCGCTCTCGCCGGACGCCGTGCATGGAGTTTGCACGTTTTCGGTACGGACGACCAAGAAATCTCGCGTTTTTCGATGACAGCGAATGCAGTGTGCAAGCATTCCGAAGGTCTGCCCGCGAGTATTCGAGACGGGGATCTGCCACCGAAAACTGCAAGCGTGCAACAGAAAGCGGCACAACAGGTTTGTCTGGGATCATCGGGATCGCGGATTGATTCGCGCCGACGCCGGTCGATCACGCACCCGCAGCGGGTGGATCGCCCTCGCCCTCGCGCTCGGTCGCCACTTCCTGACACTTCCGACGGTGGGGTGCCGGGTTGCGCAGCCGATGGCGATCGAGTCTGTGCGCGGTGCCCTTTCGCCCGATGTCGGGCGTCGATTCGGAGGAGGCATCGGGATTCGAGCCGAATTGCGCGCTCTCGATCGCGCAGATTCCGGGGAGATCCGCTGCTACCACGCGCCGGTAGGTGGTCGTTCGGACGACGCCGAGACTGTCACCGATGCAAGCGGTAGCGCAGTGAGTTCCGGGGGCCCGTGTGATCCTCGCTCTGAGATCCTCTCACTGTTCGAGCCCCACCAGGCGGGCGCTCTCTTCCCACAGCTCCACCCCGGCCTCCACGTCTTGCGCCAGCCCCGAAGGCTCCTGCCACCCCAGCTTTCCTCTACGCACCGCCGCATAACTCTGCCCCGGGCCTGGCTCGACAGCACTCGACGCGAGCAGCGCCAGCGCTTCCCCCGCAGCGGGCACGGTGTTCATCGTCGGATGGAACTGCCGAAGTGGCCACCCGACGGGCGTGCCGAGCACCTTCCACGCCACTCGCAGCGGCAGCGACAGACCGCCCGCCAGACCGGTACCGAATACCTGGCCCGGATCGAACGCGATGGGAATCAGCACATTCGAGTACTCCGCGGCGAGGTAGCGGACGGTGAGGACCGCACAGAGCTTGGAGGCGGTGTAGGCATGCTGTCCGGCCCGAGCGGGGAGCGAATCATCCAGAGCCGGGTCGGCGAGCAGTCGGGCGGTGGCGTGCCGCGGCGGCTCTAGCCTCGCTTCGGTAGCGGGATCGTGGGTCCCGCTGGTCGTCAGCAGAACTACCGCCCGCGGCGCGAGGGCGGGGAGTAGGAGACGTAGCAGCAGATAATGCGCCAAGTGGTTGATGGCGAAGGTGGTCTCGAACCTGTCCTCTGTCCGCCCATCGGCATCCGGCCGAATCACCCCGGCGTTCAGGACCAGCGCATCGATCGTTTCGGCCCCGAGCCGATGCCGCACCCCGGCGGCGAACGTCCGCACCGACGCCAGCGACATCAGATCCAACGGCAGCGACTCCACCCCGGACGGCGGGCGCCGAGCCCCGAGCACCACCCGGTGCTCACCCCGCAAACGCTCGACGGCGACGGCACCGATACCCGACGTCCCGCCGGTCATCACGATGGTGGACACAGGCGCCCCCTGAGCACTCGGCCGATGGCGATGAATGTAGCAATGCTCCACGGTCGCGGAGTTCGAATCACGCTGAGCTGACCCGTCGTCACGCCTACCGCGAAATGGTCAACTTTCCCGGACAGCGCCGGACCTTCAGGTCACCAACAACCTGGCGGACCGGCTGACCTGGCAGGATCGGGAGTCGGGCGAGGTGAAGCCGTGGCCGGCGAAGTCGCCGTCGTCGGCGAATCCGGATCCGGGAAGTCGGCCACCGCCGGAATTCTGACCGGGCTCACCGAGGCCAACCGACCCTGCTGAGCTCGCCACCTGGGCCGCCGGCTTCGACGCGGTCCTGCCGGCCCCGGTCGGCGGCGCCGACGCGGTGCGCGACACCATCGACCGGGTGGTCTCAGCGCTCGTACGCCGCGAATCGCACCCGACCCTGCGCGCCGTCTTCGCCGGCCCCCCGTGACCGGAGACGGCGGGAGCCCCGCACTACCGTGCGCCGAAGGCGAACCCGATCCGGCCGCGGAACCGCTCACCGTGGCAGGGAGCCGCGCGGCGATCACGCCGATCCTGGCCCGCCTCGCCGGCCCGAGCCCGTACCTGAGGGGCGGCTCGCGCAAGTCCATCCTGACCTCGCTGGACCACAGCCCGCGCGACCTCGGCACCGACTACGTCGCCATCTGAGCTCGCGTTCATCGACGAGCACGGTGTGCACGGGACCGGGCTCCGGCCTGTTCTCGTGCCTTGATACGGACATATCGCTTTATGTGGTACGTTCATATTAACAACTCTGGGAGGGTGGAGAGCATGGCGAGGATCGGCAGGTTCAGCAGTGCGGCTAGCGAGGCGCGGTTCCGGGCGGCCTACGCGGCCGTGGCCGCGCGCTGGCCGGTGCCGTCGACGGAGCACCAGGTGCCGACCGCGTTCGGAAGCACCTACGTGCGGAAGTCGGGGGCGGGGGACGGCGCTCCGATCGTGCTGCTGCCCGGCATCGGCGGCAACGGGCAGGTCTGGTACCCGTTCATCGAGGAGCTGGCGCGCGATCACGTCGTCTACACGCCGGACGTCATCGGCTGGGCGGGGCGCTGCGTCCAGACGGCCCCGGTGCGCGACACCGCCGATATCGCCGCCTGGTTCACCGAGGTGCTCGACGGGCTCGGCGTGGGGCGGGTGCACCTGGCCGGGAACTCACTCGGCGCGTGGCTCGCCGGCGCCGTCGCGGTGCACCGCTCGGACCGGCTGGCCAGCCTCACCCTGCTCGAGCCGAGCGCATCGACCTTCGCCCGCCCGCGGCTCGGGCTGCTGGCGAAGTTCATCGTGTCCGGGGTCAACCCGACCCCGGAGCGGATGCGGAAGCTCAACCGGTGGCTCATGCCGCGCTACGTCATGGACGACGCGAGCATCGAATTGGCAGGCGCCATCACGAAATTCCGGATGGCCATGCCGTGGGACCGCACCTTCACCGACGCGCAACTGGCCGCCATCGACGCCCCCACCCTGGTGCTCTTCGGTGCGGAGACGATCGTCGCCGACCCCGAGTCCGGCGCCGCCCGGGCGCGGGAGGGGATCGCCCGGGCACAGGCCGAGATCATGCCCGGTGTCGGCCACGACCTGCTCTGGGCCAATCCGGAGCAGGTCGTCCCGCGCTTCCTCGCCTTCGTCGAGAGCCACGAGCAAGCCAGGACCTGAGCGGGCCCGCTCGCCCGGATCAGGGTCAGGCGGCCGGATCGGACTTCCGCGCGACAGGCCGCGCGGCCGGAAGCAGCGCGAAGGCCGGGTGGAGCTCTCGGCGCCGCGCTCGATCTCCACCGCCGGTGAGCTGCGCAGACTGTGTTCAGCGGGAGATGAATTCGCGGCGATTCGAGTGCTCTACCATCGTGGCGTGACCGAGGACCCGAGCGAGCTCACCCCGCGCATCGGCAAGGTGGCGCGCCGGGAGCTGACCGCGCACGGCTACACCCGCTACCGGCAGCTGAGCGCGGTGAGCGCGCGGGAGCTGCGCGCCATCCACGGCGTCGGGCCCGAGGCGATCCGGATCCTGACCGAGGAGCTGGCCGCGCGGGGGAGCGGCTTCGCGGACTGACCGCGACCGGTCAGTGCGAGCGCGCGGTCCAGCGGCCGCCCTCGTGCCGCACCTCGACCGGGTGGTCGAAGGCGGCCGAGACCGTCTCGGTGGTGATCGCCGCGGCCGCCGGTCCGGAGACCACCTCGCGCCCGTCGGCGATCAGCAGCGCGTGCGTGGTGGTGGTCGGCAGCTCCTCCAGGTGGTGGGTGACCAGGATGGCGGCGACCCCCGGGTGCGTGCGGTCCAGCCCGGCGATGGTCGCCAGGAGCTGCTCGCGCGCGGCGACGTCGAGGCCGGTGGTCGGCTCGTCGAAGAGCAGCAGCCGGGGCTCGGCGACCAGGGCGCGGGCGATGAGCGCGCGTCCGCGCTCGCCCTGCGAGAGCACCGGCCAGGTGCGGTCGGCCTCGGGCGCGAGTCCGACCGTGGCGATCATGGCGTCGGCGCGGGCCACCTCGGCCACGCTCGGTTGCCAGCGCATCGGGGTGTCGACGGTGGCGGTGATGCCGGTGAGCACCACCTCGCGCACGGTGAGCGGGGAACGCAGCGGGTGCCTGGGGTTCACGTGGCCGATGCCGTGCCGCAGCGCGGCCAGGTCGACCCGGCCCATGCGCCGGCCGAGCACGTCGACGGTGCCGGTGGTGGGGAAGGTGACGGCGGCGCAGAAGCCGAGCAGCGTGCTCTTGCCCGCGCCGTTCGGGCCGAGCAGGGCCCAGCGCTCGCCCTCGCGCACGGTGAGCGAGATGCCGTCGATGATCTGTCTGCCGTCGCGTCGGAAGGTGACGTCCGCCAGCTCCAGGACGATGTCGCTCATGCGTGTTCGGGCGGGAAGCCGCCGGTCGCGATCGGACCCCATCGTTCGATGGTCACTCGGATCAGCGACTTGTTCTGCCGCTCCATGGCGGCGCGGTAGTCGTCCCAGTCCGGGTGCTCGCCCGCGATGCAGCGGTAGTAGTCGACCAGCCCGTCCAGCGCCTCCGGCATGTGCAGCACCTCGGCCGTGCCGTCCACCTGCACCCAGGCGTCGTCCCACTCGTCGGAGAGCACCAGCACCGAGGCCGCGGGGGTGCGCTCGAGATTCCTGGTCTTGGCCCGGCCAGGGTAGGTGGAGATCACGATCCGCCCGTCCTGATCCACCCCGCAGGTGACCGGCGAGATCTGCGGCCGCCCGTCCGCCCGGACCGTGCTGAGCAGGGCGTGGTGCCGCGGCCGCAGGAATTCCAGCAGCTCGGGGCGCGGCACCACGTCGGCGGTGGCGATACGGGGCACGGGGACGTCCTTCCGGGAACGGTCAGTGATCCTCGCTGCGGGTCCGGCCGCCGAGGTACGCGCGCAGCGCCGGATCGTCCGACACCAGCCGGTCGACCTCCGCGCCGCCGGTGCAGGGCAGCAGCGCGACGGTGATCGCGCCCGCGCCCCCGCCGACCACCTGCCAGGTGCCGCCGGAATCGGTCCAGCGGCGCAACGCCGCCACGGGATCGTCGGTCATGGTCCCTCCGAGCCTAGCCGTGGCACGGAGCGGGCGCCCCAGCACCGTCCTGGCCGGCAGCGCGGCGAACTCCAGCTGCCCGCGCAGCCCGGCTGCCGACCGCACCGTCGTTGTCCCCGGCGGCGGTGGCGGGCGGTCGGCGAAGCGGTCCGCCAGCCAGTCCGCGATCACCGGCAGCGCAAGGTACCGCAGCACGGGACCGGTGCCGCGCCGGTCGCGCAGGTAGTGCACGCGGGCGCAGGCCGGGGCCGAGCGCGCCCCGATCACCTCGTCGTGCACGCCGTGCACCACCACCACCAGCACCGGCATGGCGGGCGCCCGGCCGCCGGTGTGGCTGTCGGCGAGCGCCGCGACCGGATCGCTCACCGATGCGACCGCGCCGACCACATCCAGCTCCGGGGCGTACACCCCGGTGGGTCGCGGTTGCTCGCCGCGGCACTCGTGGTCCAGCGGTCGCTCCCGGAGGTCGCGGCGGTCGCGGCGGTCGGTTGGAACCGAAACCGAACCTCCACCGATCGAACCCTTCACCCCCGGCTGGAGCTGACCGCATTTCGCTGTCCGCGAAACAGTGCGGGGCAGCGGGCACCCCCACCTCTACCCTCGACCTATGACCGAGCATCACGGACTCCGAGTAATCCCCGGCGGGCGGGCCGAGACCGAACCGCTGTGGCGCGAGGTGCTCGGCGAACGCCTGCGCGCCCTGCGCACCGAACGCGGCGAGCGCCTGGTGGAGACGGCGGGGCGCGCGGGCATCTCCCCCCAGTACCTGTCCGAGGTCGAGCGCGGCCGCAAGGAGCCCTCCAGCGAGATGATCGCCGCGCTGGCGGGCGCGCTCGGCACCTCGCTCGGCGAGCTGGCGGGCGCGGTGGCGGGCGAGCTGAGCCGCCCGGCCGCCGCGCCCACCGCCCTGTTGCGCGCCGCCTGACGCCGCGCCGTGCGAGATGCGGCGCGGCGCTAGCGCGACCTGGGCGGCAGCACCCGGTCGACCAGCCCGTACTCCACGGCGGCGCTCGCGGTGAAGACGCGGTCCCGGTCGGTGTCGTGCCGCAGCCGCTCCACCGGCTGGCCGGTGTGGTGAGCCAGGATCGCCTCGATGTCGGTGCGCATCCGGACCAGCTCGTCGGCCTGGATGATCAGGTCCGGGATGGTGCCGCGGCCGCTGGCGACGGGCTGGTGCAGCACCACCCGCGCGTGCGGGAGCAGGCTGCGCTCGCCCGGTCGGCCGCCGGCGAGCAGCACCGCGCCGACCGCGATGGCCTGGCCGACGCAGGTGGTCTGCACCGGGGCGTTGATGTGCTGCATCGTGTCGTAGACGGCGAGCATGGCGGAGAGGTCGCCGCCCTCGCAGTTGATGTAGAGCTGGATCGGTTGCTCGTGGTTCTCCGACTCCAGGTGCAGCAGCTGCGCGATGAGCGCGTTGGCGACCCCGGAGTCGATCACCGTGCCCAGGTAGACGATGCGCTCGCTGAGCAGGTGCGAGTAGATGTCGGTGATCCGCTCGCCCCCGCGCGGGTGCGAGGCGACGACGTTGGGAATCGTGTAGCTGCTCACGACGTGATCCCCACCCGCTGCCGCTCCGGCACGACCTGCCCGAACGATTCCACGATGTGGTCGATGAAGCCGTACTCGCGCGCCTGGGTGGCGGTGAACCACCGGTCGTGCAGCGAGTCCTCGTACACCCGGTCGTAGGGCTGGCCGGTGTCGGCCGCGATCAGCCCGAGCACCGTCTCCACGGTGTAGCGCAGATCCTCGGCCTGCACCTCCACCTCGACCGCGCTGCCGCCGATCCCGGCCGAGCCCTGGTGCATGAGGATGCGTGCGTGCGGCAGCGCGTACCTGCGCCCCGGCGAGCCGGCGGAGAGCAGGAACTGCCCAGCGCTGCACGCCAAGCCGAGCGCCAGCGTGCTCACCTCGCACGGGACGAGCCGGAGCACGTCCCTGATGGCGAGCATGGACGGCACCGAGCCGCCGGGGGAGTGGATCCAGAGCGCGATCCCGGCCCGCGCGTCCTCCGCGGCCAGGGTGAGGATCTGGGTCATGAGGAGGGTGCCGTTGTCGTCGTCGAGCGCGCCGTCCAGCACCACGATGCGGCGGGCGAGCAGCTGCTCACGGGCCCGCCGATCGAACATCGGGATCTTGTCGTCGTGTGCCATGGCTCCACCGTGCCGCAGCCGCAACGGTTTCCGCGGCCCGTGCTGCCCTGAGCAGATCCGCTCGCAGCAGCACGGGCGGGCGGTTCAGTTCTTCCGCGCGTCGATCAGCTCGGTGAGCAGCCCGAACCCGTCGTGCGCCGCGACCGCGGCGACCGCGCGCTGCACGCCGACCGCCGAGACCTCCAGCGGCTGCATCCGGTCGCTCGCCTCCGCGGTGCAGACCGCGTTCAGGTAGAACTCGGTGGTGGCGGCGCGGTACAGGGTCCACATCCGCTCGGCGTCCACGTCGATCCCGGCCGCTTCCAGCCGGGCCGTGTACCGATCGACCAGCCCGCGCTCCACCTTGCGCAGCAGCTCCGGCTCCATCGATGCGGTGAGGCTGTAGGCGACGTCCCTGATGCCGGGGCCCGCGGTCGCGATCTGCCAGTCCAGGAAGCCGGGGCCCGCGTCGGTGAAGTACAGGTTGCCCAGGTGCGGGTCGCCGTGCATGAGGGTCTGCGGCACCGACGCCCAGAAGGCGTCGATCTCGGGGGCGCGCTGGTAGAAGATCCGGCACTGCGCCTGCATCTCCGCCGGGACGAGCTCGGCGGCATGGCCGTTGATCTTCTCCAGGAAGCGGCGCCGGATCAGGTTCGCCAGCTGGATCGATGCCGTGGTGCGCTCGGCCAGCGGGGCGAGGTCGGTGCCGAAGCGGTCGGTGCCCCAGAAGGCGGCGTGCAGGTCGGCGAAGGCGTCGACGAGGGCCTCGGCCTCGGTGTCGCTGATCGAATCGAGCACGGTGCGGAACCGGGCCACCTCGGAGAGATCCTCCAGCACCAGCAGCGACCGCTTCCGGAACCCGGACACCTTCGCCGCGTAGCAGCGCGGCACCCGCACCGGCGGCTCGTCGCCGAGCGCCCGGTAGGCGATGGTCTCCTTGATGCCCATGCCGAACACGTTCATCATCACGTGCTGCAGGTAGTTCGCCGGCGGCAGCTTGAGGAACAGATGCTCCGGGATGTCCGCGGTGCTCCGCACCGCGATCCGGGCCCGCGCCGCGGTGCCCGAGTGCTCGTCGAGCACCTCGATGGCGGTGATGCTGCCCTCCGGCAGTCCGAGCACCTGCTCCAGCCACCGCGGCTTGATCCGCTCGGCTTTCAGCGGGATGTCGGCGCCGACGCCGATGCTCCGGTCGAAAGCGGCGCGCAGTGCTTCGCGCACACCCATGCCGATACTCATGGCCGTCGCCACCGGGGTGGGAATCGTCACGTCTGTCCTGTCTCGTCTCCGTGCTTGCAACTCTCGAGGGATCCTAACGAGTTTCGACCGGAGAGGGGCGGCGTGTGACCCCGCGCTGTCGGGAAGGTGCAGTGCCGGTGCCGGATTCGGCGCCGTGCGGGGCCGGGGTGACCAGGCGGACGGCCTGCCCGGGACCGCTGTGCTCCCGGTCCGGGCGGCGGCGCCGATGTGGTCCATGCGCGGGCAGGCGGCGTGTAGTTCGCCCGTTCGCGTCGCCGAGGCCGGTGGCGAGGACAACGGCTCACCGGCCCGCCCCGCCACCACCTTCCACGTCCTCCTGGCCGCGGACGCGCCCTAGGGTGAGCGGATGCGCATCTTCGACGCCCACCTGCACATCGTCGACCCGCGCTTCCCGCTGACCGAGAACGACGGCTACCTGCCGCCGGAGTTCACCGCGGCGCGATACCGCGAGCGGGTCGCGGGGCTCGGGATCGCGGGCGGCGCGGTGGTATCCGGCTCGTTCCAGGGCTTCGACCAGGGGTATCTGCGGACTGCGCTGGACGAGCTCGGGCCGGGGTTCGTCGGCGTGACGCAGGTTCCGGCCGAGGTCACCGACGCGGAGATCGCGGAGCTGGACGCGGCGGGGGTGCGGGCGGTGCGGTTCAACGTGCGGCGCGGGGGATCGGCGGCGCTCACCGAGCTGGATCGGCTGGCGCGGCGGGCGCACGAGGTCGCGGGGTGGCATGCGGAGCTCTACATCGATGCGCGGGATCTGGCGGAGCTGTCGGGCACGATCGCGGCGCTGCCCGCGGTGAGCATCGACCACCTCGGGCTGCACGCGGACGGTGTGCCGGAGCTGCTGCGGCTGGTGGAGCGGGGGGTGAAGGTGAAGGCGACCGGGTTCGGGCGGGTCGAGCTCGATCCGGCGGTGGCGATGCGCGCGGTGCTCGAGGTCGACCCGTCCGCGCTGCTCGCCGGCACCGACCTGCCGTCCACCCGGGCCCGCAGGCCGTTCGCCGACGCCGATCTCGACCTGGTGGCCGAGGTGGCGGGCGCGCACGCGGCGGCGGTGCTGTGGGACAACGCCGCCGCCTTCTACCGGCTCGGCTGAACCCGCTCGACCGCGACGTGGACCGCGTTCAGCGCCGCGGTCTGCGAGAGCGGGTCGACGGTGGCGTCGGCGAGCAGATTGCGGTTGGCGCCGTGCACCTCGGGGCCCGCGCCACCGCGCGGGTCGAAGACGCGGGAGCCCCAGCCGTGGTCGACCACGACGATGCCGCGGCGCGGCCGGTCGCTCAGCGCCGCCCGCAGCTCGATGGCGCCGGTGGGGGAGCTGACCCGGACGAGGTCGCCGTCGGCGATGCCGAGCGCGGCGGCGTCGTCGGGGTGCAGCAGGGCGTCGTTGCGTTTGCCGCCGGGGTGCAGGCCGGGGATCTCGTTGAGCCAGGAGTTCATCGAGTGCCTGCGGCGGCGGTTGCCGAGCTGGAACGGGAACCCCGGCGGGGCCGCTGGCACCGGCTCGGCGAGCAGTTCGCGGGTGCGGGTGACGAATTCCGGCGGTGCGATCCGGACCCGTTTGCCCTCGGTGCGCAGGGCCTTGCGGAAGTGCCCGTACTCGCGCGGGCCGAGCACGATTCCGTGCGGTGCGGCGGCGATCTCCCGCCAGCGGGGCTTGCGCCCGCCGAAGCGCCGCGCGGAGGCGACCATGAGCCGGTCCACCCAGTGCGCGCCGAACGCGAGCCCGGGGCGGCCGGTGCGCGCGGCCAGCCGGCGGGTGGCGCGGACGAAGCCGTTCAGCCCCCGGGCCCCGAACAGTGGAACGTCCATGGCCAGCGCCAGATCGAGGAAGATCCGCCACTCCTCGCGCACCTGCGGCGGCGGGCGCAGCACCGCGCGGCCGTAGTGCACGAAGGGCTCGTCGTGCATGCCGCTGGTGAGCGCGAGCAGGTCGTCGCGCTCCAGCCAGTGCGTGGCGGGGAGCAGCCAGTGCGCGTGCCGGTGGCTCTCCCGCTGCACCACGTCGATGGCGACGAGTAGTTCCAGGTCGGCGAGCGCGGCGTCGAGTGCCGCGCCGTCCGGGCCGGAGACGACCGGGTTGCCGCAGTTCAGCACCAGGGCGCGGAGCTGCCCGCGGCCGGGCGTGGTGATCTCGGCGGGCAGCTCGCTCAGCGCGTGCGCGCCTGCCACCAGCGGGCGTCCGGCGATCCGGCTGCGGTGCGGGGTCGCCGGGGCGAGCGCGGTGATCCGCAGCGCGTCGAGTATGCCCGGCTCGAAGCGGCGCCCGCCGGGGCGGTCCATGCGGCCGGTGACGAGGTTGAGGACGTGGCCGAGCCATTCGGCGACGGTGCCCGAGGTGTGCAGCGCGGTCCCGGTGCGGGTGACCGCCATGGCGGCGGGGGCGGCGGCGAAATCCCTGGCCACCGTGCGGATCAGCGGCGCCGGGATGTCGCAGCGGGCGGCCAGGTCGTCGATGTCGGCCGCGGCGACGAGGGCGCGCAGCTCGGGCAGGCCGGTGACCAGGCCGGCGCAGTCGCCGCGGTGCTCGAGCCCCTCGCCGAGGATCACCGCGACCAGGGCGAGCAGCAGTGCCCAGTCCTGTCCCGGCCGCACGGCCAGGTGCAGATCGGCGCGGTCGGCGCTCTCGGTGCGCAGCGGGTCGACCACCACGATCCGGGCGCCCGCGCGCTGCCGCTCCAGGGCGCGCTGCCAGCCACCGGGCGCCGACTCCAGCCAGTTCCAGGCACTCACCGCCGGGTTGGCGCCGACGAGCAGGAAGTAGTCGCACCGGTCGATATCCGAGGTCGGGATCATGATCGGGGAGCCGTAGAGCGCATCGGCCACCACGTGCGCGGCGTTCTGGTCGACCGAGCCGACGGCGTAGCGGTTCTGCGTGCCGATCCCGTCCAGCCAGGCGTTCATGAACACCAGGTTCGAGGTGGAGAAGCCGGCCGGGTTGCCGTAGTAGGCGCCGACCGCGTCCGGCCCGCCGCGCGCGACCAGCGCGGTCATCCTGGCCGCGATATCGGCGAGCGCCTCCTCCCAGGTGGCCTCGACGTACCCGTCCCCGGCCCGCCGCATGGGCGTCAGGATGCGGCGCGGGTGCTCGACCAGCTTGCCCGCGGTGCGGCCCTTGCCGCAGAAGTCGCGCCAGCTGTGCGGGTTCTGCTTGTCCGGGAAGATGGTGAGCACCCGGTTCTCCTCGACGGTCACCTTCAGCCCGCAGGCCGCCGGGCAGTAGCGGCAGAAGGTGTAGCGGGTCTGCGGGATCGGCTCGGCGGCCACGGCGGCTCCTTACGTTCTCCTTGGAGGAGAGTTCCGTTCTCGGAACGGTACGAGGGATCCGGCCGTCTGTCGAGGGGTGGTCAGCCGCGCAGCTCCTCGATGCGCTCGCGCAGGTGGGTGAGCAGCGCCTCGGGCGAATCGAAGCCGGCGGGATCGATGGGCGGGCCGAAGCGGATCGTCACCGGGCGGGTGCGGTCGATGCGCCCCCTGCCGTCCGCGCCGCCCAGCGGGAGCACGTCGTTCGTGCCGGTGGTGCCGACCGGGACGATCGGCACCCCGGTGCGGAGCGCGAGCTTCGCCACGCCCGGCTTGTACGGCTCGACCTCCCCGGGCCGCACGCAGCGCCCCTCGGGGTAGATGATCAGCACGCCGCCGTGGCGCAGCACCCACTCGGCCTGCTCCAGCGCCGCGCGGCCGGAGTCGGGGTCGCGGCGGATCACCGGAATGTGCCCGAGCCCGCGCACCAGCACCCCGACCACCGGCCAGGTCCACAGCTCCGCCATCGCCACCGCCATGGCGCGGCGGCGCAGCGCGCCCCAGAGGAAGACCGCGTCCAGCATGGAGATGTGGTTGCTCGCCACCAGCACCGGGCCGCGCACCGGGACCGCATCGCGGTCGATCACCGTCACCCGGACGAGGCGCGACCAGGCCAGGAACCGCAGCACCCGGCGCACCAGCTTCGTGGTGACCCAGGCCCGCAGACCGAGCCCGACCGGGCGCCGCCGATCCTGCTCGCGCGTCATAGCCACTCCTCCCCGGCCGGCGCCGGTTAGGCTGCGGCCGTGACAATCCTGCTGATCGTGCTTCTGGTCATTGTCATCGTCGGGCTGGTCGGCGGTGTCATCGCGCTGACCGTCGTCTTCGTCACCGGCCGGGTGAAGCGGTCGTCGGCGAACGCCATCGACACCGCCTTCGCGCCCGGCGAGGTGCTGCGCAGCGATCCCATGGCCAACTACTTCGGCTGGGAGTCGAAGGGCGGCAAGCAGGTTCGTGGCAACGGCGCGCTCGTGCTCACGGGGCAGCGGCTGTGGTTCCGGCGCGCGGGATCGTCCGAGCCGCTGGAGATTCCGCTCACCGCGGTCACCGGGGTCGAGATCGTGCGCTCGCACAACGGCAAATCGGTGCGCCAGGACCTGCTGCGGATCTCCGTCGACGGCGACAGCGTGGCCTGGTGGGTGCGCGAGCCCAAGGTCTGGGAGGGGCACCTGCGCTCGCTGCTGCCGCGGTGAATCCCGAGCATCGGCAGGGGGAGTACCGGGCCCGCTTCGACTGGGGGCTCGTCGGCGCGGAGGCGGTTCGCGCCGACGTGACCGTCGTGGTCGACGTGCTCTCCTTCACCACCACCCTCTCGGTCGCCGCCGACCTCGGGATCGAGGTGTTCCCGTACCGGTGGGGGCACGGCGGGGTCGCCGGGTACGCCGCCGCGCGGGGTGCCGTCGGCGCGGTCGGGCGCCGGGTGGCCGGGCCGGGGCAGGGGGAGATCGGGGCGGCGTTGCGGGGGTGTGCGTCGGGGCGGGAGTTGATCGCGGCCGGGTTCGCGGAGGATGTGGGGATCGCGGGGGAGGTGGGGGTGAGTTCGGTGGTGCCGGTGCTGGACGGGGAGCGGTTCGTCAGCACAGTTCCCGGTAGGGGATGGCCGCCAGGTAGCGGGGCCACTCCTCGCGGGTGAGGCCGCTGGTCCCGCTCGCGCAGAGGCCGGCGATCACGGCGTCCGGGTCGGTCGCCCAGACGCGGAGGACGCCGGCCGGGCCCGCGCCGACGAGGAAGCGGCCGCCCGCGCCGTAGGCGACATCGTTGACCCGGCCCTCGTAGGCCCTGAGCTCGGCGAACGGCACCTCGGGCTGCGCGAGGTCCCAGATCCAGGCGCCGCCGTCGGCGCCGCCCGCGACCACCCGATCGGAATCCGGACCGAAGTTCACCGTGAGCAGTGCGTCGGCCGGGCCGCGCAGGACGGCGAGCCGCCGGGGGCGGTCCCGATCCGCGATGTCGAACAGGTGGACGCTGTGGTCGGCGTCGCCCGCGGCGAGCAGCCGGCCGCTCCGGTCGATCGCCACCGTGAGCACGTCCCGGCCAGCGAGGTCGGCGAGCGGCGGGCGGGGGCGGGGGCGGCGCGGGTCGGTGACGTCCCAGAGCAGGACGCGGTCGTCGGAGGTCGAGATGGCCAGCAGATCGCCCTGCGGGGCGAAGGCGACCATGGAGGGAAGGCCGGGGCCGCAGTCGAGTTCGGCGATCCGGACCGGAGCCGCCGGGTCGGAGACGTCCCACGCGGTGGCGACGGAGTCGTCCTGGCCGGCGACCACCAGGATCGAGCCGGTCGGGTCGAAGGCCATCGCGCCGACGATCTCGCGCACGGCGGGGAACTCGGCCCGCCACCGCGGATTCTCCGGATCGCTCACGTCCCAGAGCTGGGCACCGCCCGACGTGGTTCCCGCGGCGGCGAGGCTGCCGCCCGGCGCGAGCGCGGCGGCGCCGGATGCCCGTGCGCCGCCCGACATCCGGAGCCCGGGGAACTCCGTCGGGGCGGCGGGATCGGAGAAATCCCAGTGGTGGGTGATCGGGTCGTCGGCGTTCGAACCGGTGAGCAGGCGGGTGCCGCTGCGGTCGAACCACGTCTGGTAGAGCTTGCCCGTCGACCCGGGCAGCACCGGGCCGGGGCGCGGCCAGAATCGCAGCACGCCGTCGGCGCCCGCGGCGATCAGGGTGCGGCCGTCCGGCGCGAACTCGACCGCGGTGACGATGGCGGAGGCGAGCAGCGCCTCGCCGGCGTCGGCGGGGTCGTTCACCCGCCAGACCCGGGCGGTGTTGTCGGAGCCGCCCGCGGTCAACAGCGTGCCGTCGGCGCTGAAGCCGACGTCGTTGACGTAGCTGCCGAAGCCGGACAGCTCGCGGATCGGGTTCGAGCCCGCGCCCGCGATGCGCCACAGCGTCACCCGTGTGCTGCGGCCGGTGACCGCGAGCGTGCTGCCGTCGGGGGAGACGGCGAGCGCGTGGATCCACGCGCTCGCGGTGGGTTCGGGGGTGTGCGCGAAGACCTGGCGCGGGGCGGAGCCGGGGTCGGCGATGTCCCAGAAGCGCAGCGCGCCCCGGCCGTCACCGGCGACGAGCAGCGTGCCCGCGCCGTCGAAGGTCACGATGGTCTCGGCGCCCATCGGCAGTGCGGGCAGCTCACGCACCGCGGCGGCGCCGATGTCCCAGCGCAGCACCCCGCCCGCCGCGGTGCCGGCGGCCAGCTGGGCTCCGCCCGCTCCGAATGCCACGGCGCGCACCGTGCCCGCCACCGGGAGCTCGGCCCGGCGGCGCAGTCCGGTCCCGCCGTCGACCTCGACGAGGTGGACAGCCCCGTCGACCGCGACGGCCAGGGTGCGGCCGGCCCGGTCCACCGCGATGGCGGGTGCCGTCGCCCGGTCGGTGAGCGGGATCGCGGCCAGGACCGTGCTGTAGTGCGCCGTCGAGGACAGCCGGAGCTCCCCGTCCGCGCCGATCGAGGCGACCCAGCGGCCGCCGACCGGGTCGACCGCGCTGCTGATCTCGGAGGTGCCGGTGACGAACCGGCCGGGGGTGGGCACCGCGGTGGAGTCGAGCAGCGCCGACCTGGCCCGGTCCGTCGGGTGGTGCCGGTAGGCGGCGACCGCCATGAGCTGGGCGACCGCCGGGTCGGTCTCGCGGAATCCGGCCGTCGCGCTGGCGATCAGCCGGGACTGGGCCTCCACCCGGACGCGCTCGGCGACCGCCTGGGCCGCGCGCTCGGAGCGTCTGGCGTCGGCCAGCGCGACACCACCCGCGCCGACCACCCCGACCATGACGACCGCGAGCGCGGCCGCGCCGAAGGCGGCGAGGTTGTAGCGCCGCCGGGTGTAGCGAATCGCCTCGGGCAGGGTGGCGGCGCCCCGCACGGAATCCTCGAACCCGGCGGGCGCCTGCTCCCTGACCTCGCTGACCTCGCTCTTGGCGACGATCACCCGCAGCGCCGCCAGCTGCGCGGCCTTCAGCTTCTCGCCGTAGTAGCCGACCCGGGTGAGCGCGGCGCCGTCCAGCCCGGCGGTGACGGCGCTGCGGGTGTCGAGCGTGCGCCACCGCCAGCGGCCGGTGTAGGGGCGCGGCAGCAGGTCGTCCAGGCCGATCGCCATGGCCGCCGCCATGGACGGGCCGCGCAACCGGGTGGCAGGCACCCCGTGGTCGTGCGTCACCGACCAGGCGACGCAGGCCTTCCCGACCCCGCGGCTCGACTGCCACGCCTCCGCGAAGCCGCGGGCGAGTTCGGCGTCGGCCTCCAGGAAGAGCATGCGCGCGGGGTCGGGGTGCAGTCCGACCGGCCCGTCGTCGAGGTGCCGCAGGTGCAGGGTCGCCGTCACCCCGGTGCCGCCGACCTCGAGCAGGACCGTCGTCCGGGTGCTGTGGCTGACCCGGCACCGGCGATCGGCGAGCTCCTGCGCGAGCAGCAGGACGAAGCCGCGGACCCGTTCCAGGCCGGGGATCCGCTCCTCGCCCTCGCCGACGAGCAGTCTGCGGAGGAGCACCGGCAGCGCGCCGGTGCCGAGCATCATCGGGAGCCGGGGATCGATCAGCTGGAGGTCGGTCGAGACGAGCCCGGCGCGCTCGGCGTGCGCGATCACCGGCTGCAGCGCGGCGACGGCGGCGGCGTCGGAGAGCTGTGGCGTGGCCAGCGCGACCGCGAGCGCCCTGCTCGCCTCGGCGGCCGCCAGCTGGTGCGGGTTGTCTCCCAGCGCCGCCCGGTCCTCCTGGCTCAGCAGTCCGCTCGCGGCGTCCGCGCCCGCCGCGATCGCGGCCCGGCACAGGGCCAGCCAGTGCTGGTCGCGGCCGGTCAGCCGGACCCGGCGCTGCTGACGTTCGGCCTGCACCGGGGGCCGGCCGGCACCGAAGAGGTGGTCGAGGTCGTCGTCCCCGGTCACGGCGTGGCCGCCGCGATGGCGGCCGCGGCCCAGTGCCCGGTGGGCAGCGCCACGGCCGCACGGTGCCAGACGGCCCGGATACCGGGGCTGCAGACCGCCACCGAGTGGGTGAGTTCGGCGGCGGCCTCCGGCAGGGCGTGCAGCGGTGTCGGCTCGCCGACCGCGATGGCGCCCCAGCCGGTGCCGATGTCGAGGAAGGTCTCGCCGACCGCGAGCGCGCCCTGCTGCTCGAGCACCAGGAAGCGGACGAGCGGCGCGGTGCCGACGGTCAGCCTGCTGACGTGCAGGTCGGCCGCGCGGGCGAATTCGAGCACCAGGTGCAGCCGCGCCTCCTCCGGCAACGGCGTGCGGGTGATCCGGAAGCGGTGCTCGGTGTCGGTCTGGCTGTGCGGCCCCGCCGCGGGCTGCTCATCCGCTGCCGCGGCCGCCATCGGCAGGTCGGTCCTGGCCGGGATCACGCGCAGCACCGCGGGGATGCTCCCGGGGAGCGCGGCGTCGAGCAGGGCGGCGTGCAGGCGGGCGCGCTCGTCGCTGCCCGCCGCGATCCGGCGGATCCGCGCGCCCGGCGGTTCCGCGGCCCAGAGCCGCCGGAGCCGATCGAGCAGAACCGGATTCCGGAGCACCGCCGCCGCCTGGAACTCCGAGAAACCGAGGGTCGCGGCGTCGGCGATCTCCAGCGGGTGCAACCCGGGCAGCTCCCCGCCGCGGTACGCCGAGACCACGAAGCCGAGCTGCGCGCCGAGCTCGTCCCCGCCCGCGCCGTCGGCGAGCGCCGCCAGCTCATCGGGGGTCAGGTGGGTGCGGAACTCCTCGTCTGCCACGGCGATCAGTGCTCCCAGCCGCGGGTCGGATCCGGGTTGTGCGGTGCGCACACGGTGACGCAGTTGGGGTGCGGGTTCCCGAGTTCCGCGGCGAGCCCCGCCTCCGCGGTGTGCAGGCTGTCGATCCATCCGGCGGTGTCCGGCGGCTGCCGCTCGGCGGCGAGGCGGGCGAAGCGGACGCGGTCGGCGCGGGTTCCGGTGCTCTCGCCGGTTCCGAGGGTGGTGGCGGCGAGCTCGAGCAGCTCGAGGGCGGGACGCTCCGCGGCGGAGCGGAAGCGGTCGTAGCCGTCCAGCGCGGCGTGGATACCGGGCGCGCTGCGCATGGTGCCGGTGGCGGCGAGCACACCGGCGACGTAGATGCCGCGCCGCAGCACGGCGAGCAGCGCCGCGTTGCCGCGGGAGACCGTCGTGACGCTCGTGCCGAGATCACCGGCCACCCTGGTGATCCGGCCGCGATTCGGATCGTGGGTGTGTCCGTTCCGCTTCCTGGCGCCGCGGGCGCGGCTGCCGGTCGGCGCGGCTCGCTCCGGCGGCGCCTCGGTGCCGGTGAAGGCGTAGATCCGGTCGATGAGCTCGACGGTGCCCGCGGAGAGGCCGCCGCGCTCCAGCAGCACCCGGACCAGCCGGCGCAGGGCGGCGTGGCGGCGTGCGGAGCTGTGCTCGGTGAGCACGACGACCGCGGGATCGATGTCGAAGGTGGCGTACGGGTCGCGGGCGAAGCGGTCGCCACCGGGTTCGGCGATGGAGCGCGGCGGGCCGTCGGGCACGGGGGTGTATCCGGTCGGCGCGGCGCCCGCGCCCGCGCCGGGGTCGGCAACGGGCGTCGCCGCGGTGGCCCGGCAGTCGCTGAGATGCCGGTTGCGCACCGCCGTGTAGAGCAGCCCCCGCCCGGGGCGCTCGGTCAGCTTCCCGACCAGCTCGCGCACCCGCGACTCGTCGGGCTCCCGACGTAGGCGCAGCTCGTCCAGCTCGGCCCCGGCGTCGGCCAATCCACCGAGCAGGCTCCGGTACGTGGCGCCGACGATGTCCTCGGCGTCGGCGCGCTGCACGCCGCGGCGGGCGAGAAACGCGAGCAGGCCGTCGTATTCGGCGAGGAAGGTCTCGCTGAGCAGATCGCGGGCCCGCTCGAACAGGTCATCGATGTCGCCGGTGTGCACCGGGGTCGCGCCCATCGGTCCGCCTACCGGGACGGCTCCCGCCGGGGCCGCGGTGGTATCGACGCTCTCCGAATTCGGGTGCCGTGCATGCGATCCGTCCCTTCGATCCGGCGATGCTCCCAGTGTGGCCCACCCGGCGGGGTTCGGGCTGTCCGCGAAACGTCTGTCGCCCGAACGGCGGACACGCCCGAGCTGTCAGCCCGGCGCCCGGACCACCCCGACCGCCCGTGCCAGCCGCGACGCGTACCCCCGCCCGCGGAACCCGGCATCGGTGCAGACCGCACTGATCTCCGTCCACCCGGTCGGATGCATGCGCTCCCCGGCCGTGGCGACCAGCGCACCGCGCACCCGGATGCCGGGGTAGGTGCCCATCTCGATGGTGCGCGGGGCGAACGGGCCCGGTTCGGTGCGGGCGATGGGCTCGAGGATCTCCGGGACGTCGGCGGCGGTGAGCACCTCGAGGGTGGGGTCCGGTTCGGTGGGGTGCAGTGCGATCTCGGGTTCGATGGCCGTGTCGATGGTCAACGCACGCTCCTCCTGCCCGGTGTCCGACCTAGGACGTCAGCGAGGCGCACGATCGCGGGCACGGGTTGCGCTCACCGCAATTCCATCCGGAGGCGCCGCCGATCATCCAGGGCGGCGCCTTCGTGCGCCAGGACCGCTTCGCCACCATGCGGAAGCCGCGCGAGGTCTCCGAGGCGAAGAAGCTCTCGCTGCGCGAGGTGGTCGTCGACCAGTTCGAGCGCGGGCCGCTGGCCGGCACGCCGGAGCAGGTGGCGCAGCAGATCGACGACTTCGTGCAGAACGACGGCTCGGACGGCTTCATCCTCGGCTCGCACCCGATGCCGACCGGGCTGGACGAGTTCGTCGACGACAACCTCGGCCTGCCCGACCTGCGCAACGCCGACCGGGTCGCCGCCGACGCCTGACCGGGGCGGGCGGCGCCGCCCCGCCCGTCCCGGCCCCGGTTCAGGCGAAGTCGAACACCGGTGGCCAGAGCGCGAGCACCAGCGCCGCCCAGATCCCGAAGACCGGCAGGTAGCCGGTCTGCCAGCGCTCGATGTCGGCGAAGCCGCGCCTGCGCCGCAGGAATCCCCACGCCAGGTAGGCCGCCCCGGCGAGGTTCACCAGCAGCACCAGGTTCATGCCGAGCGCCGCCGTCTTGTTGGCGGTGGCGCCGAACTCCGCGATCCGGCCGAGCATGGCCGCCAGCATGAGCAGGTCGACCGCGAGCGCCAGCGCGATGAGCAGCAGCTGCAGGTGGTCGAAGAGGTCGGGCGGGCGCAGCGGGTCGCGGGCGGAGACGGCGTAGAGCACCAGCCCGAGCACCAGGATCAGGATGGCGTCCATGGTGATCAGCAGGCCGCGGTCCACGTCGGTGACGCTGCCGCTCGCGGCCAGCGCCACCAGCAGCGCCAGCAGCATGAGAATGGTGAGCGGCGTGAACACGCGGGTCAGCACCGGCGCGATGTTCTCCACCACGCTCTGCTTGGCCTCGACCAGCCAGGCCGCCACCACCAGCGCGGTTCCCGCGCCGATCGGCAGCACCCACTCGGCCACGAAGTCCTCCACCTCCAGCCCGACGGCGTCGAAGGCGCCGACGGTGAGCCCGGTGAGCACGCCGCCGCCGAGCGCGAGCAGCGTCAGGTAGACGACCCACTCACCGGTGAAGCGGACGAAATCCATCCGACGCCGGTCCGAGCGCCATTCCCCGCCCAGGTAGGCCCAGCCGACCGCGAGCCACAGCACGATCGGCGCGTGCACGATCACGACGATCTCGACATCGCCGTCCTCGGCGAACGGGTAGACGTTGAGCAGCACCCCGGCCAGCGCGAACGGCACCGGCAGCAGCGCCACCGCGCGGCCGGGCATGCGCCGCTTCCAGGCGAAGTAGACCGCGAGGAAGGGCAGCACGAAGAGCCCGATATTGCGGGCGATCAGGCTGTCGTCCAGCTCGAGCACCCGGGCGAGCTCGAGCGTGAGGCCGGCGCCGAGTCCGAGCAAGAGCACCACGAGCAGCTCGAGGTCGGGTTTGCGGCCGCCGGTGCGCTCGGGGGCGGGCGGCAGCACCAGCTGCTTCCACAGCCGGTCGGAGTGCTCGCGGGCGAACTCGCGGGAGATGTCGTCCACCCGGCCCATGCGCTTCACCGCGACCAGGAAGGCCTCGTCCGGCTCCAGCCCCGCGGTGGTGAGCTCGGCGATCCGGTCGCGCAGATGGTCCTCCATCTCGTCGGCGTCCGCGGCCGAGATCACCCGGTGCCGCACGACGTAGCCGCGCCATTGCCCGATCTGCGCCTCCAGCGCCACGTCGGTCACGCGGGGCTGCCCGCGGTGACCGGGGGAAGGCCGCGCCAGACCTGGTCCAGCGCCGCCGCCACCACCACCCACTGGCTGCGCCGCTGCGCGAGCGCCTCGCGGCCGGCCGGGGTGATGGCGTAGTGCTTGCGGCGCCGCCCGGCCGGGGATTCGCCCCAGGTGGCGCTGAGGTAGCCGGAGCGCTCCAGCCGGTGCAGCAGGGGGTAGAGCATGCCGTCCGACCACTGCATGCGGCCGCCGGAGAGCACCCGGACCCGCTCCAGAATGGCGTAGCCGTAGGACTCGCCGTCCGCGAGTATGCCGAGCACGAGCGGCGTCGCCGAAGCCGCCACCAGATCCTTGTCGATGTACATGGCACCCCTATGCCTAGTTCCGCTAGGTATGTGGGCACCAGCCTAGCAGCTCGAGGTATGGGTGATGTGGATCACGGTCACGGCGGGGCCGGGCGCGGTGTCGAAACCGGTGTCCGACTCCGACGAAGGGATGCCGCCGTGCCCGCTCTGCCCGTTCTCGATTCGTTCCTGCACTACACCGACACCGGTAGCGGTGCCGTCCCGGTGGTGTTCCTGCACGGGAACCCCACCTCCTCGTACATCTGGCGGCGCGTGCTGCCCCACGTTTCCGGTGCGCATCGCTGCCTCGCGCCCGACCTCATCGGCATGGGGGATTCCGGGAAACCGGAGATCGGGTATCGGTTCACCGACCACGCCCGCTACCTGGATGCCTGGTTCGACGCGGTGGTCCCCGGCGAGGTGGTGCTGGTCGGCCACGACTGGGGCGGGGCGCTCGGCATGGACTGGGCGGCCGGGCATCCGGGGCGGGTGCGCGGGATCGCGCTGGTGGAGACCTTCCTGCGACCGCTGCGCTGGGCCGAGCTGCCGCCGCGGGGGGCCGAGCTCTTCCGCCGGTTCCGCTCGCCCGAGGGGGAGCGGATGGTGTTGCGGGAGAACATGTTCCTGGAGTTCAACCTGCCCGGCCAGGTGCCGGGACTCACGCCGGACGACCTCGACGTCTACCGGGCGCCGTACCCGGCACCGGGCTCGCGGCTGCCCATGCTCGCCTGGCCGCGCGAGTTCCCGCTGGACGGGGAGCCCGCCGATGTGGTGGCGATCGTCGAGCGGTACGGGCGGTGGATGGCCGGGTCGCCGGAGGTGCCGAAGCTGCTGATGGCGGTCGAGAACGGGGTCGGGCTCGGCTCGCCCGAGGTCATCGACTGGGCTGCGGCGGAGTTCGCCGCGGTCGAGGTGGTGTCGATCGGGGCGGCCGGGCATCACGCGCCGGAGGAGCGGCCGGACGAGATCGGCACCGCCGTCGCGGCGTGGCTGCGGCGGAACGGGCCGGCCGCGTGAGCGCGGTTGCGGAGGGGCCGGGCGCGGGTGACCATCGGGGCATGGTGCACGAGGCCGACGCGGAGCCGGGCGGCGCCGAACTCGTCGCCGGGGCGACCGGTGGCGGGGTCGCGGAGCCGGGCGATGCCGAGCTGGTCGCCAGGGCGGTGGGCGGCGAGGTCGCGGCGGCCGAGGCGGTGCTCAGGCGGCTGCAGGACCCGCTGTACCGGCTGGCGCTGCGGATGACCGGCAACCGCGCCGACGCCGAGGACGCCACCCAGGAGATCCTGCTCCGCGTCCTCACCCACCTCGCCACCTGGCGCGCCGACGCGGCGCTGCTCACCTGGGCCTACCGGATCGGCGTGAACCACCTGCTGAACCAGCACCGCCGCTCCCCGCAGGAGCGGGGCGGGATCGACCTGGAGATCTTCGCGAACACCCTGCTCGACGGCCTCGCCACCGCCGATCACCGCGGCCCCGAGGCCGAGCTGCTCGCCACCGAGGTCAGGTTGCAGTGCAGCCAGGCCATGCTGCAGTGCCTCGACCGCCCCGAGCGGGTCGGGTTCGTGCTGGCCGAGGTGTTCGAGCTGAGCTCGGCCGACGCCGCCTGGATCCTCGGCATCACGCCGGCGGCGTACCGGAAGCGGTTGCAGCGCACCAAGGCCAGGCTCGGCGGGTTCCTCACCGCCAACTGCGGCCGGGTCGACAGCAGGGCCCGCTGCCGCTGCACCCGCCGGATCGACCCCGCCACCGCACGCGGCCGCATCGACCCCGCCCGCCCCGCGTTCACCGGCCACCCGGTCACCCCCGGCGGCCGCGACGCCGCAGCGGCCGAGCGGCAGATGATCCGGCTGCACGACGCGGCCGCCGTCTTCCGCGCGCACCCGGACTACGCCGCCCCGGCGGAGAAGGTGGAAGGCGTTGTCGCGCTGCTGCGTTCGGGACGATTCCCGCTACTCGGCTGAGACGCCCGCCGGCGCCGGCCGGTTCGTTGTTCGCGCGCCCGGCCGTGCGGGTGGCGGCCAGGCCGCGGGGTGCGAGCCGATCCCGGCCGCTCCAGCGAGGCGCCGGCGCCGTCCCGCGCCACCACGTCGGTCACCGCCTGTTCGCCGGAGCGGGTCAGCGGGCGGCGGCGAGTGCGGCGAGGGTCTCCGCCGCGGTGTGCGTCGGCTGCCAGCCGAGGTCGCGCTTGGCGCGGGTGGTGTCCATGACCACGGGGGTGCGCATGATGTGCAGCCACTCCAGGGTGGCGGGGACGAAGGGGAGCCGGGCCAGCGCGGCGGAGGCGACGGTGGCGGTCGCGGCGGGCACTCGTACCGGGCGGCCGCCGAGCGCGGTGGCGACCTCGGAGAGGGTGAGGGTGCCGTCGCCCGCGATGTTGTAGGGACCGGGCGCGGCGGAGGTGGTGGCGGCAAGGGCGATCGCGGCGGCGACATCGTCGTGGTGCACCAGTTGCAGCGGGTGCCCCGGGTCCGGGATCACCGGCTTGAACAGCGGCGCGGAGCGCATCAGCGCGCGGACCGGGCCGGGCACCTTCTCCCACGGAAGGTCGTGCAGCGCGGGCGCTTTCGGCCCGGCGACGATACACGGGCGGAGGACGTAGACCTCGAGGCCCGAGTTCGCGGTGAGCTCGAGCAGCGCGCGCTCGCAGGCGGCCTTCTGCTCGGAGTAGTAGTGCTCGGGGGAGCCGATGGGCGGCACGTCCTCGGTGATCGGCGACGGGTTCTCCGGGTGGTAGCCGTAGGCGGCGACCGAGGAGGTGTAGACCAGGCGGCCCGGGCGGCCCGCGGCCACGGTCGCCGCGAAGACGTTGCGCGTGCCCTCCAGGTTCACCCGGGCGCTCTCCGCGCGCGAGCCCATGATGACGAAGGCCAGGTGGATCACCACGTCGGCGTCGGCGACCAGGGCGTCGACCGCGGCCCGGTCCAGGATGTCGCCGCGCCGGTACTCGGTCCGGGTCCAGCCGTGCGCGGCCGGGTCGAAGGGGCGGCGGGCCATCCCGATGATCCGGTCGACGGCCGGATCACCTTCCAGCGCGGTGACGGCGGAGATGCCGATCTCACCGGTCGGACCGGTGACGGCGACGGTGATTCCCATGGGGTCGGGTTGCCCGCGCCGCCACCGGTGAAACAGTCAGTCGGGGGGCTCGACGGCGTCGGCGTCGTCGTTGCCGTCCTCGTTCTCCGGGACCTTCCGCTGCTCGGATTCGTAGTCGTCGGGGTGCGTGGTGTCGGTGTGCTCCCCGAGATCGGGCGCTGTGGTGTTTCCGGGTTCGGTCACGGAATCGGGATTACCCATTCCGGGCGCGGAATCTCAGCCGATTCGCTCGGCGGCGGCGATCAGGTAGGAGCCGCCGGTCGGCTGCAGGGTGAGGACGCGCTGTTCCCGGCGGATGCTGCCGTCCGTGCCGGTGAGGAGGAGTTCGAGGGAGACCCGGTTGCGGGGCGCGTCGACGCCGGTGACCGTGACCGAGAGGGCGGCGATGGTGGACCAGAATTCGGTGTGCGCGGTTCGGCCGATGGTGCGCTGGTAGGCGGGGGTGAAGCGGGTCCAGCTGGCGGCGGGGTCGGCGGGGAGGTCGGAGTAGTGGTCGAGGACGAAGGCGGTCATCGTCTCCTCGGCCGGGGGGAGCAGGTCGGTGGTGGCGGGGGCGGCGGTCGGCGGGGCGGGGGAGTTCGGGACGGTGGCATTGCCCGCTCCCGCGCCTCCGCCCGTGGCGGTGCCGGGGACGGGGGCAGAGGTGGCGACGGTGGCGGAGCCCGCGGATTCGGTGTCGTCCGGGCGCAGGATCAGCACCGCGGCCGTCGCGAGCACGAGAACCGGAACCGCCACGGCCGCGCCGATGAGCGGCCACCTGCGGCGCCCACCCGGCGTCGTCGTAGCCGGAGGCCCCTGATCCGGCGCGGCCGAACCCGGCCCGAGCACCGTCGGCGCCGTCCGGAACGAGTGGTCCGCACCCGTGCCCGGCACAGCGGGATCCGGCCCCGGCCCGTGCGTGGTCCGCACCCCCGCATCCGCCGGCCCACTGGACCCGAGCACTGTCGGCGCCGTTCGTGACCCCTGCTCCGGGCCCCCGCCCAACGCCGCCCGGGCCGCCGCCGCGAGCGCCCCCGCGGTGGCGTACCGCGCGTCCGGCTCCTTCGCCATCCCGCACCGCACCACCGCGTCGAACTCCGCGGGCACCCCGGGGAGCACCTGCGAGGGCGCGGGCGGCGGCGTGTTCAGGTGCGCCACGATCTGGTGCTGAATGCTGTCGCCGGGAAACGGCAGCTGCCCGGTCAGCGCCTGGTGCAGCACGCAGGCCAGCGCGTAGACGTCGGCGCGGGCGTCGACCTCGGCCGCGCCGAGCCGCTCCGGCGCCATGTAGGTGAAGGTGCCGATGGTGGCGCCGGTGCTGGTGATGCCGGTCGCGGCCAGATCCTTGGCGATGCCGAAGTCGATGAGGTACGCGAAACCGCTCGCCGTGACGATGACGTTCGACGGCTTGACGTCGCGGTGCAGCAGTCCGGCCCGGTGCGCGGCGTCGAGCGCCTGCGCGACCTGCTCGAGGTAGTGCACGGCGTCGGCGGGCGCGAGCGGCCCGGCCGCGATGATCTTCCCGAGGTCGGTGCCCTCGACCAGCCGCATGTCGAGGAAGAGCTGCCCGTCGATCTCGCCGTAGTCGTGGATCGGGATGACGTGCGGGTCGGTGAGCCGGGCGGCGGCGTGCGCCTCGCGGCGGAACCGCTCGCGGAACCCGGCGTCCGAGGCGTACTGCTCGGGCAGCACCTTGAGCGCGACGGTCCGGTCGGTGCCGGTGTCGTGCGCCCGGTACACCCGGCCCATACCGCCGGCGCCGAGCAGATCAAGCAGCCGGTACCGGCCGAACGATGTCCCGTCCATCCCGTACTCGTACCATGAACCGCGCGTCAGGTCAGCCTGCGCACCACCGAGAGCGGCAGCCCGCGCAGCGCGTAGCCGAGCGGAATCCACGGCCACGCGGGCACGTACGCCTGGGCCTTCTCCTTCTCGACGGCGGCGACGATCGCCCTGACCCCGGTCTCGGTGTCGACCATGAACGGCGTCTTCTGCGTGACGTGCTCGTTCATCTCGGAGCGGATGTAGCCGGGGTAGACGGTGGTGACCTTCACCCCGGGGATCCGCTCCGAGCGCACCCCCTCGGCCAGGTGCGCCAGCCCGGCCTTGGTGGCGGCGTAGGTGGTGAGCGTCTTGCGCATGCCGCGCAGCCCGGAGATCGAGGAGATCACCACCAGGTGCCCGCCACCGGCGGCGCGGAAGATCTCCAGCGCCGCCTCCATCTGGGCCAGCGCGCCGACGAAGTTGGTGAGCGCGGTCTCCCGGTTGGCGTCGGCGCGGCCGGTGCCGAGCGGGGCGCCCTTGCCGAGCCCGGCGTTCACGATCACCCGGTCCAGCCGCCCGAACGCCGCCGCGATCTCCGCGAAGACCACGGGCACCGCGTCGAAATCGGTGACGTCGAGGGTGCGCACCTCGACCCTGGTACCCGGGTGGATGGCGGCGATCTCGCCCGCCAGCTGCTCCAGCCGCGCGGTGCGGCGCGCGGTGAGCGCGAGATCGTAGCCGCGCGCGGCGAATCGGCGCGCCATCTCGGCGCCGAGCCCGGAGCTGGCGCCGGTGATCAGCACGACCCCGCGGCTCATCGCTTCGCCCCGTGCTTGCCGAGCTCCAGCCGCGCGATGACACCCTTGTGTACCTCGTCCGGCCCGTCGGCGAGCCGCAGCGCGCGGGCGCTGGTCCATGCCGCCGCGAGCGGGAAGTCGTCGGAGAGGCCGCCGCCGCCGTGCAGCTGGATGGCGAAGTCGATCACCTGCTGGGCCATCGTCGGCGCCGCGACCTTGATCTGGCTGACCTCGCTGAGCGCGTTCAGCGGCCCGCCCTCGTCCAGCTTCCACGCGGTGTTGAGCACGAGCAGCCGGGTGGAGTCGATGGCGATCCGCGCCTCCGCGATCCGCTCCCGGTTGCCGCCGAGGTTCACCAGCGGCTTGCCGAAGGCGGTCCGGGCGAGGCCGCGCTCGCAGGCCAGCTCCAGCGCCTTCTCGGCGAGCCCGATCAGCCGCATGCAGTGGTGCACCCGGCCCGGCCCGAGCCTGCCCTGGGCGATCTCGAAGGCCCGCCCCGGCCCGGCGATCACGTTCGACAGCGGCACCCGGACATCGGTGAAGGAGACCTCGCCGTGGCCGAACGGCTCGTCCTGCATGCCCATGGTGGAGAGCATCCGCTCCACCTTCACGCCGGGGGCGTCGCGCGGCACGAGCACCATGGAGTGCCTGCTGTGCCGCGCGGCCCCGGGGTCGGTGAGCCCCATGACGATCAGGATCTTGCAGTCCGGGTGGCCGACGCCGGTGGACCACCACTTGCGGCCGTTGATCACCATCTCGTCGCCGTCGACGACGGCGCTCAGCTCCATGGTGGTGGCATCCGAGGAGGCCACGTCCGGCTCGGTCATACAGAAGGCGCTGCGGATCCGGCCCTCCAGCAGCGGCTCCAGCCACTCCGCGCGCTGCGCGTCGTCGCCGTACTTGAGCAGCACCTCCATGTTGCCGGTGTCCGGGGCGTTGCAGTTGAACAGGTACGGCGCCAGGAACGAGCGGCCGGTGACCTCGGCGATCGGCGCGTAGTCGGCATTGCTCAGCCCGGCGCCGCCCGCCGTGCCGTACCGCGCGGCATAGGCGTCGCCCTCGCCCGCGGGCAGGAAGAGGTTCCACAACCCCTGCGCCCGCGCTTTCTCCTGCAGCTCGGCCAGGAGCGGCAGCGGCTGCCACGGGTCGCCGCCGGATTCGCGGAGCGCGGCCACCTCGTGGTGGTACCGCGCCTCCACCGGCTCGATCTCGGTGTCCAGGAACGCGCGGGCCGCCGCGGTGAGCTCGGCGGCACGGTCGGAGGGCCGGAAGTCCATGGCCCGACCCTAACCCACTATTGATCGCTGATCGATAAGATCCCCGGCGCCGCGCTCAGCGTCGCCGGTAGGCGTCGATCTGCGCGGCCACCGTCTCGACGGCGTCGCCGAGCGGGAGGGTCAGGTCGGCGACGTGCAGCCCCCAGCCGGGGTCGGGGAACGGGCCGAGCGGCGGGGCGCCGGGCTCCGGCGCGGCCAGCAGCACGTGCGCGCCGCCGACGTGCGCGCACTGCGCCCGGTAGCGCTGCGCGGGCCGCAGCCAGGGGGTCGGCGGGGTGGGCAGGGCGGTGCCGAGCGCCCGCGGGGCGGTCCCGGTGCGGACCAGCGTGTGCAGCGCGACCTCGTCGGTGCTGCCCGGCGCGGCCGGATTCACGCACGCCACCTCGTAGCCGGGGCCGTACGGCCGCGGCGCGGCCTCGGGGGTGGTCGGCGTAACGCCGTAGCGCGCATCCGCGGGCGGGGCCTCGCCGAAGAGCGACCAGGCCAGCGCGCAGTGCGTCTGCGCGCGCTCGCGGCAGAGCGGCACGGTGCGGAAATCGCCGCCGACGTCGGCGCCGCGCGGTACCACCACATTGCCGCCCGCCAGCACCGCCGACACCAGCCGCGCGTTCACCGCCGGATCCGGCTCGATCCGTTCGCGGAGCAGTTGCCTGAGCATCCTGGTCCCCTGCGAGTGCCCGATCAGCACGACCCCGCGGCCGCGGTTGTCGTTGGCCAGGTACTGCTCCCAGGCCCGCGCCACGTCGGCGAAGGCGAGCTCGGCAGCGGCCCGCGCCTGCTCCGGCGAGCCGGGGGAGCGCAGCGCGAGCAGGGTGCGCTGCCGGTAGACCGGGGCGTACACGTCGCACACCTGGGTGAAGCGCTGCGCCTGCTGCTCGGCGATGAACCGAAGCGGCGGCGCGACCTCCTTGCTCGCGGAGTACGAGAGTTCCGTGGAGACCGTCGGGTAGACGTAGAAGCAGTCCACCTCGCGCGGCCCGGTGGCGGGCCGGACCACCTCGGGCGGCTGCCCGTCGCGGTAGACCGTGGTGCCGAGGTCGCCGCGGCACGGGTCGGCGGGGAGGTCGGGGCGGCAGAGCCAGAGCACGTCGTCCGGCTGCTCCGGCAGCGCCACCGCGCCCGCCGCGGCGGTGACCAGGGCGAAGAGCAGGGCCAGCAGGGTCGTCACCCCGCGCCGCGGGGACATCCGGGAGACAGGGGCCACCCGAACCTCCTTCGATCGGGCTCACTGTACGGCGATCACCCCCGGTTCCGGGGGCGGTACGAATCCGGCTGAGCGCAAACGGTGCCCGGCGTAGCGTCGGCTGTCATGGTCTCCGCACGCCGCCCCCTCGGGACCGTGACCGGAGTCAGCGGACGGGCGGACGTCTACGCCGCCGCCGTCGACCCGGCCCGCTCCACCCTGGACACCGCGGTCGAGATCGCCCGGCTGGCCGAGGAGCACCGGATCGACGCGCTCTTCGCCGCCGCCCTGCTCGCCTTCGGCAAGCAGGGCGCCATCGGCGCGCAGGAGCCGCTGATCTTCCTCGCCGCGCTCGCGCTACGACGCCGGCGTGCTCGACCTCATCACCCTCGGCGGGCTCGCCGACCCGCGCGGCCGCGAGTACGTCCTCGACGGCCTGCTCCCGCTGCTGCGCAAGCGCGGCATCGTCGGCGAGGACTACCCCGGCAGCACCTTCCGGGAGAACCCGGAGCTGCCGCCGCTGCCGTGACGGTCAGTCCGTCGGGCCGCCCGCCACGTAGATGACCTGGCCGGAGACGAAGCCGGCGCCCTCGCTCACCAGGAACGACGCGGTGTGCGCGATGTCGTCCGGCTGCCCGGCCCTGCCCACCGGGATCTGCCCGACCAAGGCCTCGGTGAACTGCTCGAAGGTGACGCCGACCCGCTCGGCGGTGGCCGCGGTCATGTCGGTGGCGATGAAGCCGGGCGCGATGGCGTTCACCGTGACCCCGAACTTGCCCAGCTCGATGGCGAGCGTCTTGGTGAAGCCCTGCAGCCCGGCCTTGGCCGCGGAGTAGTTGGCCTGGCCGCGGTTGCCGAGCGCGGAGGTGCTGGAGAGGTTCACGATCCGGCCGAACTTCGCCTCGGTCATGTACTTCTGGGTGGCCCTGCTCATCAGGAAGGCGCCGCGCAGGTGCACGTTCATGACCGCGTCCCAGTCACCAACGGTCATCTTGAACAGCAGGTTGTCGCGCAGGATCCCGGCGTTGTTGACCAGTACGGTGGGCGCGCCCAGCTCCTCGGCGACCCGGCTCACGCCGCGCTGCACCGCCTCCTCGTCGGCAACGTCGACCGCGAGCCCGATCGCGCGCCCGCCCGCCGCGGTGATCTGCTCCGCGGAGGCCAGGCCGGCAGCCTCGTCGAGGTCGAAGACGGCGACCGCGAGGCCGTCGGCGGCCAGGCGGCGCGCGGTGGCGGCGCCGATGCCGCGCGCGGCTCCGGTGACGATCGCCGTGCGAGGGGCGGTGCTGGTCATGTCGGTCCTCTCGTCGGATGTACTCAACGATTCATACTCGATCCGGCTCCGGCTCCGGCGCCGGGTGAGGTGGCCCGCGCCGCGCGTGCTGCGGTCGCGCACGGAGCGGTGGTCACCGCGGCGGCGACAGGCGGTAGTCCCGCCTTCGCGGCCGCGCCGCGCGGAGGCGGTACTCCACGAGCGCGCCCGGCCAGTTGTGCGCGTCCCGGCCCGCGGCATCGCGGTACCAGCTGCGGCAGCCCGAGTTCCAGGCCAGCGGGCGGGCGAAGCGGCGGTCGAGCAGCCGGGACCAGCGGGCGAAGGCGGCCTCGGTCACCTCGAGCGCGCTGCCCGGCGGGGCGGCGGCGAGCCGGGTGACGGCGGCGGCGATGTGCGCGGCCTGGGTCTCCAGCATGAAGACGATCGAGCCGGAGCCGAGGTTGGTGTTCGGGCCGTAGACCAGGAAGAGATTCGGGAAGCCGGGCACGGTGAGCCCGAGGTGCGCGCGGGCGGTGCCCGCCCACCGCTCGGCCAGTGTCGCGCCGGTGCGGCCGGTGATCTCCAGCGTGGTGGCGAAGCCGCCGGTGGCGAAGCCGGTGGCGAAGACCAGGGTGTCGGCCGGGTGCCGCCCGGCGGCGGTGCGCACGGCGCCCGGCTCGACGGCGATGATCGGCTCGGTGACCAGCGTGACGTGCGGGCGGGTGAGCGCGGCGTGGTACCCGTCGGCCATCAGGATGCGCTTGCACCCGGCCCGGTCCGCCGGGGTGAGCGCGGCCCGCAGCGCGGGGTCGGCCACGGTGCGCCGCAGCGCCCTGGCGTGCGCGCGCTCGATCGGCCGGAGCAACGCGGGCCAGCGCCAGAAACCGAGCGTGACCGCCTCCAGCCCGGTCCAGAGCGCGGCCCGCGTCGCCAAGCGCACCGCGGGGAAGCGCCGGTGCAGTGCCCGCACCCGGTACGGCACATCGGGTTTCGGCAGCACGTAGGGCGCGCTGCGCTGCACGACGGTGAGCGCCGCCGCCCGCCCGGCCAGCTCCGGGATCAGCTGCACCGCGCTGGCCCCGGTGCCGACCACCGCGATCCGCCGGCCGGTCGGGTCGAAATCGTCCGGCCAGTCCGCGGTGTGCAGCACCCGGCCGCCGAACTCCGCGAGCCCGGGCAGCGGCGGCACCGCGGGCACCGCGAGCTGCCCGGTGGCGGCGACCAGCACGTCGAACCGCTCGGCGGTGCCGTCGCCGAGCGTCAGCAGCCAGTCCCGGCCGGTCCATGCCGCGGCCGTGACCGCGGTTCCGGTGCGCAGGGTGAGCCCGGCGGCGCAGCGCTCCAGGTAGCCGCGGATCTCCGCACCCGGCGCGAACCGGCGCGACCACGCGGGCGGCTCGGTGAAGGAGTAGCTGTACACGTGCGAGGGGGCGTCGCAGGCGACGCCGGGGTACCGGTTCGCCGCCCAGGTGCCACCGGCGCCGTCCCGTGCGTCGAACACCGTGACTTCCCGGTGCCCGGCCGCGCGCAGCCGCAGCGCCGCGCAGATTCCGCCGAAACCCGCACCGACGACGGCAACCCGAATCGTGCGGAAATCATTGCTGCACATGGCTTCTCCCGATCACCCCGATGACCCGGGGCATCGATCACCGTAGCTGGAACCTGTTCCAGAAACAAGCGTGGATTTTTGTTGACGCGCGTCGAATCGCGGCTTAGAGTGCGTGTGATCGCCGTCACGCTACCGTCGACGGCGCAGTGGCAGGAGGCCCGATGCCCCATCCGACGGTCGCCGTGATCGGCGCCGGGATCAGCGGTTTGACCACCGGGAAGATGCTCGGCGACTACGGAATCCCGTACACCTGCTTCGAGTCGTCGGACCGGATCGGCGGCAACTGGGCGTTCGGCAACCCGAACGGGCACAGCGCCGCCTACCGTTCGCTGCACATCGATACCTCGAAGTACCAGCTCTCCTTCCGGGACTACCCGATGCCGGAGACCTACCCGGACTTCCCGCACCACAGCCAGATCAAGGAGTATCTGGAGGGGTACGCCGCCGCCTTCGAGCTGAAGCGCCGGATCGAGTTCGGCAACGGCGTCGCGCACGCCGAGCGGCTGCCGGACGGCGGCTGGAACATCGCCACCCAGCGCGGCGAGCAGCGCCGCTTCGACCTGCTGGTGGTGGCCAACGGGCACCACTGGGACCCGCGCTTCCCAGACTTCCCCGGCGAGTTCACCGGCGCGGCGATCCACTCGCACGCCTACGTCGACCCGCGCACCCCGCTGGACCTGTACGGCAAGCGCATCCTGATCGTCGGCATCGGCAACAGCGCCGCCGACATCACCGTCGAGCTCTCCTCGCGGGCCATGGACAACGAGGTCTGGCTCTCCACCCGCTCCGGCGCCTGGGTGGTGCCGAAGTACCTGGCGGGCACCCCCGCCGACCGCTACTACCGCACCCTGCCGTACGTGCCGCTGCGCTGGCAGCGCAAGCTGGCGCAGCTCTTCACCCCGGTCATCTCCGGCAATCCGGTGAACTACGGGCTGCCCGCGCCGAACCACAAGTTCATGGAGGCGCACCCGACCCAGTCGGTCGAGCTGCCGCTGCGGCTCGGCAGCGGCGACGTCACCGCGGTCGGCAACGTGGCCGGGCTGGACGGGCGCACCGTGCACTTCGAGGACGGGCAGGCGAAGGACTTCGACGTCATCATCTACTGCACCGGCTACAACATCACCTTCCCGTTCTTCGACCCGGAGTTCCTCAGCGCGCCGGGCAACAAGATCCAGCTCTACAAGCGGATCTTCAAGCCGGGGCTGGACGATCTGGCCTTCGTCGGCTTCGCGCAGCCGTTCCCGACGCTCTTCCCGTTCGTCGAGTGCCAGGCCCGGCTGGTCGCGGCCTTCGCGGCCGGGCACTACCGGCCGCCGTCGGACTCGGAGATGCAGGCGGTGATCGACGAGGACGAGCAGAAGTTCATCGGGCACATGATGAACACCGCCAGGCACACCCAGCAGCTGGACTACTGGCTCTACGAACACGACCTGCGGGTGCGCGAGCTGCCCGCCGGGTACCGCAGGGCGGGGGCGCTCGCCGGGCGGGCGACGTGAGCGCTCGGGCGCGCACCGACCGCCGGGCGCCGCACCGCGGCGACCTGCGGCGCTCCGCCCTGCTCGGCGCGCTGGCCGAGCTGCTGCAGGACAGTGGCGGCGATCTGGACCCGATCACCATCGCGGAGATCTCCAAGCGCGCCGGGGTGACCCGCTCCGCCTTCTACTTCTACTTCGAGAACAAGGCGGCCGCGGTGGCCGCGACGTTGGAGGAGATGTACGACGAGATCTTCGCGGTGACCGACGTGCTGGTGGGCGCGGGCGACCCGGCGGCGCGGATCGAGCACACCGCGCGCGGCCTCGTCGAGTTCTCCGAGCGGCACCGGCACCTGCTGCGGGCCGCGCTCGAGGCGCGCTACGCCTCGCCCGAGGTGCGGCGCATGTGGGAGGCGGATCGACAGGCCTTCATCCCGGCCATCGCCGCCATGATCGACGGCGAGCGCGCGGCGGGCCGCGCCCCCGACGGCGCGGACGCCACCGCGCTCGCCGATGTACTGCTGCTGCTCAACGAGCGGCTGCTGGAACGGCTCACGCTCGGCGACGGGCTGGACCGGGAGAACTACGTCAATGCCGTGGTCACCGTGTGGCTGCGCACCGTCTACGGCCGGACGCCGGCCGATCGGGGAACGTCATGACCTCAACGCTGCCGGCCGGCGCCACCGCGCTGACCTTCGACTCGGCCGGGACGCGCTGCGACGCCTGGCATTTCGCGGCCACCGCGGACGATTTCGCCGGCCCGGCCGGGCGGCCGGTCGCGGTGCTCGCGCACGGGTTCGGCGGGACCAAGGACTCGGGGCTCGCCTCCTTCGCCACCGCGCTGGCCGGGGCCGGCATCGACGCGCTCGCCATCGACTTCCGCGGGTTCGGCGGAAGTGCGGGGGAGCGGCGGCAGCGGATGCGGATGGGCGAGCAGATCGCCGACTACCGCGCCGCGATCGCGGCCGCCGCCGGGCTGCCCGGCGTCGATCCGGAGCGGATCGTGCTGTGGGGCGTTTCGATGTCAGGGGGGCATGTGCTCGCCCTGGCGGCCGAATTCGGCGCCGCGGGTGCGAACGGTGCACCGGGCACGGGTGCCGCGCAGGCAACGAGCGGTGCGCAGGCGGCGAGTAGAGCGCCGGGTGCGGATGGCGCGCAGGGGCCCGTTCCCGACGGCCCACGGCGCGCGGACGCGGCGGTGCCGCGGATCGGCGGCGTCGAGCCGCGGGTGGCGGCGGTGGTCTCGCTGACCCCGCTGGTCGACGGCCGTGCCGCGGTGCGGCACGCCCTGCGGCACGGCGGCCCGCTCGCCTCGCTGCGCGGCGCGGCGGGCGGCGTGCGCGCCGGAATCGCCCGGCTGCGCGGCGAACCAGGGCTCATCCCGCTGGTCGGCGCGCCCGGCAGCGGCGCGGCGCTCTCGCTGGACGGCTACGAGCGCTCCTACCGCGCGCTCAGCGGCCCCACCTGGCAGAACGGCATCGACCCCGCCGTGCTGCTGACGCTCCCCAACTACCGCCCGGCCCGCCGCGCCGCCGACATCACCGTGCCGGTGCTGGTGCAGATCGCCGACTTCGACCGCGCCGCCCCGCCGCACGCCGCCGCCAAGGCCGCCTTCGCCGCCCGCGCCGAGGTCAGGCATTACCCGTGCGACCACTTCGACGTCTGGCCCGGCGGCGAGTTCCACGCCGCGACCGTCGAGCACCAGCTGCACTTCCTGCGCAGGCACCTGGGCTGAGCCTCAGCCCGGCTCGGCGCGCGGGCGGGCGCGCAGGTGCGCGCGCTCGCCCTGCTTGCCGAAGAGGCTGAGGAACTCGACCGAGTCGGCGTCCGCGGAGCCGAACCAGTGCGGCACCCGGCAGTCGAACTCGGCCGCCTCGCCCGGGGTGAGCACCAGGTCGTGCTCGCCGAGCACCAGCCGCAGCCGGCCGTTCAGCACGTAGATCCACTCGTAGCCCTCGTGCGTCTGCTGGGTCGGTTCGCGGCGGCCGTCGCCCGCCGGGATCACCAGTTTGTAGGCCTGGATCCCGCCGGGGCGCTTGGTGAGCGGGAGGAAGGTCATGCCGCGGCCGTGCACCGGGCGCAGGTGCACCCGCGGGTCACCGGTCGGCGGCGCGTCGACCAGCTCGTCCAGGGTGACGCCGTGCGCCCTGGCCAGCGGGAACAGCAACTCCAGGGTCGGCTTGCGGCTCCCCGACTCCAGCCGGGAGAGCGTGCTCACCGAGATGCCGGTGGTCTCGGCGAGCGACGCCAGCGTGGTCTCGCGCTGCTTGCGCAGGGCCCGCAGCCGGGGGCCGACCGCCTCCAGCGCGCGGTCCAGGTCGTCGTCCATCGCCCCATTCTGCCCAGCGAGTTGCCACTTCGGCAAACCAACTTGCCACTCTCGTGGGCCGGCGGGCACTCTCGGGGCCGAGGAGGTGGTCAGGGTGACCGAAGAGTTGCGGGACGGCTACGACGTGGTGGTGATCGGCGGCGGCGCCGCCGGGCTGAACGGGGCGCTCATGCTGGCGCGCTCGCGGCGCTCGGTGCTGGTGATCGACGCGGGCGCGCCGCGCAATGCCCCGGCGGACGGGGTGCACGGCCTGCTGGCCAGGGACGGGACCCCGCCCGCCGAGCTGGTGGCGCGCGGGCAGGCGGAGGTGCGCGGGTACGGCGGGCAGATCCTGCGCGGTGAGGTGCGCGAGGTGGCCCGCGCCGGTGCCGGCTTCACTGTGACGCTCGCCGACGGGCGTGCGGTGTCGGCGCTGCGGCTGCTCGTCGCGACCGGGCTGGTGGACGAGTTGCCGGAGATCCCAGGCGTGCGCGAGCGCTGGGGGCGGGACGTGCTGCACTGCCCCTACTGTCACGGCTGGGAGGTGCGCGACCGGGCGATCGGGATCATCGCCACCGGGCCGAACGCCGTGCACCAGGCGCTGCTCTTCCGGCAGCTGAGCGCCGACGTCACGGTGTTCGCGCACACCGCGCCGCCCGGCGCCGAGCAGGTCGAGCAGCTCGCCGCGCGCGGGATCGCGCTGGTGCCGGGCTCGGTGGAAGAGGTGGTGATCGCCGGCGACCGGATCACCGGGGTGCGGTTGGGCGACGGCACCGTGCTGCCGCGCGAGGTGATCGTGGTCGGGCCGCGCATGGTGGCGCGCGGCGGACTGCTCGCCGGACTCGGGCTGGTGACCGAGGAGCACCCGTCGGGCATGGGCGAGACGGTGCCCGCCGACGCGTTCGGCCGGACCGAGGTGCCCGGCATCTGGGTCGCGGGCAACGTCACCGACCTCTCCGCCCAGGTCGGCGCCGCCGCCGCGGCCGGGGCCATGGCGGGGGCGCAGATCAACGCCGACCTGGTGCTGGCGGAGACGCGGGCCGCGGTCGAGTTGCACCGCGCCCGCGCCGGTTTCAGCCCAGCCGGGGGATGATCTGCGGCAGCTCGACGCTGCTGCGGATCCCCGGCTCGGCCGCGCGGACCGCCGCGACGACGTTCACCGCCCGGTTGGCGGTGAACGCGGGCGACACCGCCGCCATCCGCTCCAGCGGCACCGCGAACCGGAGGTCGACCTCCATCGGGGCGTCGCCGCGCACCGAGATGTGCCAGCCGGTGTCGCCGATCGGCCAGTCGACCGCCAGGTCCGGGGTGCAGTACCAGGTGGCGCGGAAGGTGAGCAGCGGCGTGCCCGCGCGGATGCCGTTCACGGTGATGCGCTGCGCGGCGACGGTTCCCGCCGGAATGGTTCCCGCCGCGATCCGCACCTCGGTGCGCGCCGTCGCCAGCTCGGCGTGCGCCACCACGTCGTCGAGCACCAGTCCGAGTGCCTCGGCGACCAGCCGCAGCGAGGGCCCGAAGCTGCTCAGCATGTGCGGGGCGAGGAACTCGCTCACCGCCGTCTGCTCGCGCCCGAACCCCATCACGTCGAAGAGCAGCTCGGGCGAGTCCCGCCGGGAGAGGTCGGCGTACTCGTCGATGACGATCCCGGTGAGCTCGCGCTGGATCGAGGCGAGCACCAGCGGCACCGCCTCGGTGATGAACCCCGGACTGCTCCCGGTGCTGTGCAGCGTGCTCCCGCCCGCCGCGCAGGCCGCGGTGACCCGCTCGCGCAGCGCGGGCTCGGTGCTCGCCGGATGGTGGAAGAGCCCGCAGGTCGTCACCACGTCGCTGCCGGCCGCGAGCAGCGCGCAGACCTCGTCGGCGTCGAAGGCGAGCGGCATGTAGAGCACGCAGTCCGGGCGCAGTGCCAGCACCTCGTCCAGGGTGCCGACCGCCGCGATGCCGATCGGCGCGATCCCGGCGAGCTCGCCCGCGTCCCTGCCGACCTTGGCGGGCGAGTGCACGCGCACACCGGCGAGTTCCAGCCCGGGGTGCGCGTGCACCGAGCGCAGCGCGTAGCCGCCGATGGTGCCGGTCGCCCACTGCACGACACGCAGCGGGGCGGGGGAGTGGGTCATGGAAACCTCAATCCAGGAAGAGATCCGGCGTCGGGTTGTCGCCGCCGCCGTAGCGGGCGAGATCGTCGATCCCGGCGTAGACCGAGACGGCGTCGGCGTCGAGGAAGCAGTTGCCGGTGACCGACTTCGCCGGCTGCGTCACGATGGCGACCGCCGCGTCCGCCATGATCCGCGGGCTGCGCGCCGCGGCCAGCTGGTTCTCCGCGTCCGGCAGCGCGGCCACCGCCGAGGTGGCGATGAAGGTCTGCGGCCACAGGCAGTTGAAGGCGATCCCGGCGTCGGCGTACTCGGCCGCCCAGCCCTGGGAGAGCAGCGTCATGCCGTACTTGGAGAGTGTGTAGACCGGATGCGCGCCGAGCCAGCGCGGGTTCAGGTTCACCGGCGGCGCGATGGTGAGCACGTGCGGATTGGCCGACTCGCGCAGGTGCGGCAGCGCCGCGGCGGTGAGCAGGAAGGTGCCGCGCAGGTTGATGTCCTGCATGAGGTCGAAGCGCTTGGGGCTCAGCTCGTGCGTCGGCTCGGTCGCGATGGCGGAGGCGTTGTTCACCACCACATCGATGCCGCCGAACCGCTCGACGGCCGTCTGCACCAGCCGCGCCACGTCCTCCTCCCGGCGCACGTCGCCGACGACCGCCGCGGCCCGGCCACCCGCCGCCTCCACCTCGGCGGCCGCGGTGTGCACGGTGCCGGGCAGCCGGGGGTGCGGCTCCGCGGTCTTGGCCAGCAGCACCACGTTCGCGCCCTGCTCGGCGGCGGCGACCGCGATGGCGAGGCCGATGCCCCGGCTGGCGCCGGAGATCACCACGGTGCGATCGAGCAGCGGACGGTCCTGGTCGGGCATGGTTCTCCTCGCGGCAGCGGTATTGGCATTCTCATTTTCTGGAAGTAGCATATCCGTCGATGAACAACCACGTGCAAAATTGGTCTCGGACCTGGTGGGAGGCACCGTGCGCATCGGCGTGATGATCGGTCCGGAGAAGGGTGATTCCGGCCGCAAGCTGGAGCGCATGCTGCGCGACATCGAGTGGGCCGAATCGGCGGGGATGGACACCGCCTGGATTCCGCAGATCCCCACCGATTTCGACGCGCTCATCACCATCGCGGCGATGGGGCTGAAGACGTCGCGGATCGAGCTCGGCACCGCGGTGGTGCCGCTGCAGGCGCAGCACCCGATCGCCCTGGCCAGGCAGGCGCTCTCCGCGCACGCCGCGGCGGGCGGGCGGCTCGCGCTCGGCGTCGGGCCGTCGCACCACTGGATCGTGCGGGACATGCTCGGGCTGCCCTACGAGAAGCCCGCCGCCTACTCCCGCGACTACCTCGACGTGCTGAACGCCGCGCTGCGCGGCACCGGCTCGGTGGACGTGGAGAACGACACCTTCACCGTGCACAACCCGCTCGACCTGGGCCCGGTGGCGCCGGTTCCGGTGCTGATCGCCGCGCTCGGCCCGGTCATGCTGCGGATCGCGGGCGAGCGGACCGACGGCACCGTGCTCTGGATGGCCGACGAGCGCGCCATCGAGCACCATGTGCTGCCCAAGATCAGCAAGGCCGCCGCGGACGCGGGCAGGCCGGCGCCGCGGATCGTGGCCGGGCTTCCGGTCTGTCTCTGCGCCGCCGGCGAGGTGGACGAGGCGAAGGCGCGGGCCAACCGGATCCTCGGCGAGGCCGAGGTCTCGCCGAACTACCAGCGGCTGCTGGAGCAGGGCGACGCCCGCGACATCGGCGACCTCTGCATCGCAGGCGACGAGGAGACCATCGCCGCCGGGCTGCGCCGCTACGCCGACGCGGGCGCCACCGACCTCTCCATCCGGCTGCTGCCGATCGGCGACGATCGGGACACGCTCGTGGCCTCCAAGCGCCGGACCAGGGAGATGATCGCGGTACTCGCCCGCGAACTGCGCTGAGCGTTCGCGTCGTCCGGCGCCGACCTCTCCGAACCGGGGACTCGGTCGGCGCCGGAACCGTAGGACCCCTCGTCCGGCGCGGGCGCTCCTACTCGTAGTCGACCGTGATGTCGGCGGTGTCCGGCACGGCCTGGCAGGTGAGGATGTACCCCTCCTCGACCTCGTCCTCGGCGAGCGCCTCGTTCTGCCGCATGGTGGCGTGCCCCTCGGTCACCACGGCGATGCAGGTGGCGCAGTTGCCCTGTTCGCAGGAGAACGGCGGGCTCAGGCCCGCGCGCCGCGCCGTCTCCAGCAGCGTCTCGTTCGCGCGCCGCGGCACCGCCGTCTTCTTGCCGTTCAGGATGACGGTCACGGTGCCGTCCGCCGGACCTGAAGAACTGGGACTCGCCATGAACATCCTCCTCCTGGTACGTATATTCTAATGCAAAGAGAATTACATTCTCACCTATGTGACGGGAACTTCCAAGATGGCGGCTGACGGGACGCTCCTCTTCGAGGATCGCGCCTATACCCGGCCCGAGCTGAGCGCGCTCGCGGCGGGGCTGGCGGCCGAGCTGGCCGCCGGCGGCGTCCGCGCGGGCGACCGGGTGGCGCTGATGTCCGGCAATCGCCCCGAGTTCGTGATCGCGGTGCTCGCGGTGTGGCGGCTGCGCGCCGCGGTCGTACTGCTGAGCCCGGCCTGGAAGGCGGGCGAGGTGGCGCACGCGCTGGCGATCACCGAGCCCGCGCACGCCGTCGGCGACAACGGGGAGCTGGCCGCGCGGCTGCCCATGCGGCACCTGGACGAGCCGATCACCCCGGCCGAACCAGTGGACGCCGCGCCCGATCCGGACGCCGACGCGGTGCTGGTCTTCAGCTCGGGGACCACCGGGCTGCCGAAGGCGGTGCGGCACACGCACGGCTCGCTCGCGGTCGCGGTGCGGCAGTGGATCGAGGTGCTCGGGCTGACCGCGGCCGACCGGCTGCAGATCGCCACGCCGCCCTCGCACATCCTCGGGCTGCTCAATATCCTCACCGTGCTGGAGGCGGGCGCGAGCATGCGGCTGCACCGCCGGTTCGACCTGGACACCGTGCTCGGCACCATCGCAACGGAGCGGATCACGGTGGAGATGGCGGTCGCGCCGATCGCGCTGGCCCTCGCCGCGCATCCGGAGCTGGAGCGCTACGACCTCAGCTCGCTGCGCTACATCATGTGGGGCGCCACCCCGGTCACCACCGAGGTCGCCGAGCGGGTCACCGCGCGCACCGGCGTGCCGTGGCTGCCCGCCTACGGCGCCAGCGAGCTGCCGGTGATCGCCTGCAACCCGCTGACCGGCGCCCGGCTGGACACCGTCGGCCGCGCCGCGCCCGGCGTCGAGATCCGGGTGGCCGAGCTGGGCAGCGGTGCGCCGCTGCCGCCGGGCGAACTCGGCGAGATCCAGTGCCGCGCCGCCTCGGTCATGGCCGGATACCTGCCGGACTCCGAGACCGCGAGCGCCTTCGCCGACGGCTGGTACCGCACCGGCGACGTCGGCTGGGTGGACGCCGACGGCTGGATCCGGCTCACCGACCGGGCCAAGGAGATGATCAAGGTGCGCGGGTTCCAGGTCGCGCCCGCCGAGATCGAGGCGGTACTGCACGGCCACCCGCAGGTGCACGACTGCGCCGTCTTCGGCACCCCCGACGAGCGCGACGGCGAGGCCGTCGTCGCCGCCGTGCACGCCGACGGCGTCACCGCCGACGAGCTGATCGCCCTGGTGGGCACGCACCTGGCCGGCTACAAGCGGCCCCGCCGGGTCGTGTTCGTGCCCGAGATCCCGCGCCTGCCCTCCGGCAAGGTGCTGCGCCGAGTCCTCGAGGAGCGCTATGGACGTCCGACTGACCAGTGAGCAGCGGCAGCTGCGCGATGCCGCGGCGAAACTCGCCGACGACCTCGGCCCCGGTTCGGTGGCCGAGCTGGACGACGCGAAGCGGCTGGCCCGGCTGGAGAAGGCGGTGAGCACCGCGGGCTGGCGCACGCTGCGCTCGGACGGCGCCTCCGGCGTCGAGGTCGCGCTCGTCGCCGAGGAGTTCGGGCGCGGGCTGGTCGACGTGCCGTTCCTCGGCCCGATCCTCGCCGACGACCTGCGCGGGCCGGTCGACGGCTCCGCGACCATCGGGCTCGGCGGCCGCGCGATCGACATCGCGGTGCCGGGTGGCGCCGCCGCCCGCCCCGCGGATGGCGCCGGGCGGCAGCGGGTGGTGCTGCTCGACGACCGGCGGCTGCTCGCCGCCGAGGTGGGGGAGCGGCTGCCCGGCGCCGACCTCACCCGGCACACGGCCGAGATCACCGGCGCCACCGAGGAGCTCGGCGAGCTCTCGCCCGAGCAGCTGAGCCAGTGGCAGGCGCTCGCCGTCACCACGACCACCGCCGACCTGCTCGGCGCCGCGCGGGGCGTGCAGGATCTGGCCGTCGAGTACGCGCGGATGCGCGAGCAGTACGGCCACCCCATCGGCTCGTACCAGGCCGTCGCGCACCTGCTCGCGGAGAGCAGGGCGCTGATCGAGGGCTCGATCAGCGTGCTCAGGCACGCCGCCTGGGCGGTGGACGAGCTGCCGCCCGCCGAGGCGCTGCGCGCCGCCCGGATCGCCAAGATCTACACCGCCCGCGCCGCGCGCACCGTGTGCGAGACCTCGATCCAGGTGCACGGCGGCATCGGCAACACCTGGGAATGCCTCGCGCACGTGTTCCTGCGCCGGGTGCTCACCTCGACCGAACTGTTCGCCGTCCGTCTGGAGGAGATCGACCATGGACTTTCGTGATTCGCCCGCGGAGGCCGAGTTCCGGGCGCGGCTGCGGACCTGGCTCGCCGGGGTGGCGGGCGAGTACCCGTCCTCCGGCGACGCGTACTGGGCCCGCGCGGGCGAGTGGCACCGCGCGCTCTACGGCGCCGGGTTCTTCGGCCTCTCCTGGCCCGCCGAGTTCGGCGGGCACGCGCTGCCGCCGGTCTACGACGTGATCCTGGACGAGGAGCTGGCCGCCGCGGGCGCCCCCGCCCGGCCCAGCCTCGGCTACCTGGTGGTCGGGCTCGGCAGGCACGCGAGCCCCGAGCTCCAGCAGCGCTTCCTGCCCGGCATGATCGACGGCACGCAGCGCTGGTGCCAGGGCTTCAGCGAGCCGGGGGCCGGCTCCGACCTCGCCTCGCTGCGCACCACCGCCACCAGGGACGGCGACGACTACGTCCTGCACGGCCACAAGATCTGGACCAGCTACTCCGACGTCGCCGACTGGTGCCTGCTGCTGGCCCGCACCGACCCCGACGCGCCGCGGCACCGCGGCATCTCCGGCTTCATCGTGCCGATGAAGCAGCCCGGGATCGAGCAGCGCCCGCTCACCATGATCAGCGGCGTCACCAAGGAATTCGGGCAGGTGCTCTTCGACGGTGCCAGGGTGCCCGCCGCGCAGATGGTCGGCGCGCCCGGCGACGGCTGGAAACTGGCCATGACCGTCGTCGGCCACGAACGCGAGCCATCCACACTGGGTTTCGCCGCCCGCTACGCGAAGACGGTGCGGCAGCTGCAGTCCCGGGTGACCGGCCCGCAGCCGGCGGAGCTGGCCTGGGCAGCGGTGGAGACCGAGATGCTGCGGCTGCACGTCCGGCGCCGACTCTCCGAACAGCTCGACGGCGTCACGCACGGCCCCGACGGCTCGCTGGACAAACTGCTGATGACCTGGGTCGAGCAGTCCGTCGGGCACGCCGCGCTCGCCGTCGCCGGTACCGGCGACGAGGAGATGCTCGGCAACTACCTCTACAGCCGCGCCCAGAGCGTCATGGGCGGCACCTCGCAGATCCAGAAGAACATCATCGCCCAGCGCATTCTCGACCTAGGAGCCTGATCATGTACGACCTGCCCGCCGAGATCCGCGTCGACGCCGAAGGCCCGCTCCGGATCATCACGCTGAACCGCCCCGACGCGCTGAACGCGGTGAACGACAGCCTGCACACCGGGCTGGCCAAGCTCTGGCCGCAGCTCGACGACGACCCCGAGGCACGGGTCGCCGTGCTCACCGGCGCGGGCAAGGCCTTCTCCGCGGGCGGCGACTTCGCCTACCTCGCCGAGCTGGCGCAGGACGCGCCGCTGCGCGCCAAGACGATCCGGCACGGCCGCGAGATCGTGCTGGGCATGGCCCGGCTGCGGATCCCGCTCGTCGCCGCCGTGAACGGCCCCGCCGTCGGCCTGGGTTGCAGCCTGGTCGCTCTGAGCGACGTCGCCTACATCGCCGAGACCGCGTACCTGAAGGACCCGCACGTCCAGGTCGGGCTCGTCGCCGCCGACGGCGGCCCGCTCACCTGGCCGTTGCACACCAGCCTGCTGCTCGCCAAGGAGTACGCGCTCACCGGCGCCAAGATCCCCGCCGCGCGGGCGCGGGAGATGGGGCTGGTGAACCACGTCGTCGCCGACCCGCTCACCGAGGCGCTCGCCGCCGCCAAGCGGATTCTGGAGTTGCCGCAGCAGGCGGTCGAGAGCACCAAGCGGCTGCTCAACCTGCACCTTGAGCGGGCGGTGCTGGCCACCCTCGACTACGCCAACGCCGCCGAGGACCTCTCCTTCCAGCACCCGGATTTCCACGCGACGATCGCGAAGCTCACCGCGGGGAAGTAGGGGTCCCGGCCGGGCAGGCAGCCACCCGGTAGCGGACACGGGTGGTACCATATGTGGCATGGTCAAGACGACGGTGTACCTTCCGGACGAGCTGGAACTGAGGCTCGATGCGGAAGCGTCGGCGACCGGGGTGAGCAAAGCGGAACTCATTCGCCGCGGCATCGCAATGCTGCTCGATGCGTCCGACCGGCCGCGCAACGACGCGCCGCTGCCGGTATTCCGCAGCGGGCGCTCGCGCGATACCGATGAGATGCGTGACGATATCTATCTGCAGATCAAGCAGCGGTCGGGCCGTCGGTGATCGTCGTCGCCGACACATCGGCGCTCTTCGCGGCGTTCGATGCCGACCAGGATGAACACGAGCAAGCGCTGCGGGTGATGGAGCGGGAAACCTTGATCATCTCGCCGCTCGTGCTGACCGAGCTGGATCATCTGACTCGCCGCGATCTCGGTTTCGCGGCGGCCATGAACATCACCGATGCCCTGCTGAATCGCGCTATCGAGGGGCGGTATCGGCTTGCCGAGCTGAAGCATGTCGATCTGTCGACAGCGCAGAGTGTTCGGGCCAAGTACGAAGGGTTACAGCTGGATCTCGCCGACGCTGTCGGCGTCGCGCTTGCCGACAAGTACAACACCGATCAAGTCTTCACCCTCGATCAGCGTGATTTTCGCGCAATCGAACCCCTGACTCCGGATTTCCGCTCGTTCCGAATCCTTCCCGCTGATCTATAGGTCGGCTGCGTCGCAAGGCGGAGGAGACGAACCAGCGGGACCGAGGTCGAGGCCGGGTTCGCCCTTTCGGGCGGCCCGGCCTCGGTCATGCCGGTGCCGGGACGCCGACAGGCATCACCTCGGCGGGAAGCGCAGGGCGCCGTCGAGGCGGATGACCTCACCGTTCAGGTAATCGTTCTCGATGATGCTCACCGCGAGCTTCGCGTACTCGTCCGAGCGCCCCATCCGCTTGGGGAACGGGATCTGCGGGGACCAGTACGCCTCGAGCTTGTCGGCGTTCTGCCCGTAGGCGGGGGTGTTGATGGTGCCGGGGGCGATGCTGACCACGCGGATGCCGAGCGGGGAGAGGTCGCGGGCGGCGACCAGCGTGATGGCGGCGACGCCGCCCTTGGCGGCGGCGTAGGGGAGCTGGCCGATCTGGCCCTCGTAGCCGGCGATCGACGAGGTGGTGACGATGACGCCGCGGGCCCCCTCTTCCAGCGGCTCGCTGCGGGCGATGCCCTCGGCGGAGAGCCGGAGCACGTTGAATACCGCGGTCAGGTAGAACTCGATGGTGGTGCGGAAGCCGTCGAGCGCGAGCGCTTTTCCGTCCTTGCCGATCAGCCGCCCGCCGGTGGCGGGGCCGCCGTGGGTGTCGACCGCGATGCGCAGCGGGCCGAGCGACTCCGCCTCCTCGACGGCGGCGCGCACCGAGTCCTCGTCGGTGGCGTCGGTGTGCACGTAGCGGATGCCGAGTTCGCTCGCGAGCTCCTTGCCCTTGTCGTCAGCCACGTCGGCGACGACGATTCGCGCGCCCGCGGCGTGCAACCTCCGCACCGTCGCCTCGCCCAGCCCACCGGTGCCGCCGACGACGAGCGCGGAGCCTCCATCGATCTGCATGTCGCAATCCCTTCTCGCAAGTCGTACTCTCGATTACAAAGAATACTATTCTCACATCGAGCCGGGGAGGCCCTCCATGCCCGAAGCCGTCATCGTCTCCGCGCTGCGGACACCGATCGGTACCGCCAGGAAGGGGACGCTGCGCGACACCAACGCCTTCGACCTGGCAAAGCACGTGGTGAGCGCGGCCGCCGAAGGGTTGGACCCCGGCCGGATCGACGACGTCATCCTCGGCGAGGGCCGCTACGGCGGCGGGGTGCTGGCCAGGCACGCCGCGGTCACCGCGGGGCTCACGACGGTGCCGGGGCTGGCGCAGAACCGGCACTGCGCGGCCGGGATGGCCGCGGTGCAGTCCGCGGCGGCGGGGATCAGGTCCGGGATGGACGAGCTGATCATCGCGGGCGGCGTGAACAGTGACTCCACCGCGCCGCGCGCCCGCTTCAAGGTCGGCGAGGACGAGTGGATCGACCCGTGGACCTCGCCGAGCCACCCGGACCGCCCGGACGCCCCGGCCATGGACATGTCCATCACGGTGGGCTGGAACGCCGCGGTGCGCGCCGGGCTCACCCGCGAGGAGCAGGACGCCTGGGCGCTGCGCTCGCACCGCAATGCCATCGCGGCGATCGACGAGGGGCGCTTCAAGGAGGAGATCGTCCCGATCGAGACCCCGCACGGCCTCTTCGACACCGACGAGCACCCGCGCCGGGAGACCAGCCTGGAGAAGCTGGCCTCGCTCAAGGTGCTGCACCCGGAGATCGAGGGCTTCTCGATCACCGCGGGCAATGCCTCCGGCGCCAACGACGGCGCGGCCGCGCTCGCCGTCGCCAGTGACAAGCTGGGGCTGCCCGCGCTCGGCTACATCCGGGCCTGGGCATCGGTCGGCGTCGATCCGGCGGTCACCGGGCTCGCGCCGATCGAGGCGATCACCAAGGCCGTGCGGCGGGCGGGGATCTCGCTGGGGCAGGTGAAGCTGATCGAGATCAACGAGGCGTTCGCCTCGGTGCCGATCGCCACCATCAGGGCGCTCGACCTGAACCCGGAGATCGTGAACTACAGCGGCAGCGGCTGTTCGCTCGGCCACCCGGTGGCGGCGACCGGCGCCCGCATGATCGTCACGCTGGTGCACGAGCTGCGCCGCCGCGGCGGCGGCTTCGGTATTGCGGCGCTCTGCGCGGGCGGCGGCATGGGGTCGGCGACCGTGATCGAGGTGCCCGCCCCCTGAAACGGGTGAGCGAGCGGAGGGCGGCGTCCCTCCGCTCGCTCACGCGTGCGTTCGTTCTCTCCGGCGGCCCACCGGACACCCTCACCGTGTCCGGACCCGGGGATCGTTCGTCCTACCCGCGCGCGAAACCGTGCGCGCAGAAGTTCCATACCTCGGTGGCGGTGATCGGGTGCTGCGTCTCCTCGTCCACCGCGCCGGTGGACTGGGCGGTGAACATGACCGTCTGCATCACCATGGCGGCGGTGCGGCGGGAATTCATGTCCTGGCCCAGCTCGCCCTTCTCCTTGGCCTGGTCCATCAATTCGGTGAAGAGCGCGAGCATGGGCGCGTGCGCCACCTTGACGTGACCGGGGTGCGAGACGAGCAGCTGCGGGGCGAAGTCGGTGAAGAGCGGGCGCTGCGCCGCCGGATCGGGCCGGCACAGCTCGAAGAGCAGCTCGACCGCGACCTGGAGCTTGTCCATCGGGTCGGTCTGGCCGTCGGCGGCCGCGCGCAACTGCTCGGAGGTGCGCGCCAGCGCGTCCTCGAAGAGCGCGAGCAGCAGCTCGTGTTTGCCGTCGAACTGCAGGTAGAAGCTGCGCAGCGACTGGCGGGAGCGGTCGACGACCTCCTGCACGGTGAAGTCGGTGCTCCCCTTCTCCGTGATGATGGCCTGGGCGGCATCGAGGAAGCGCTGTACGCGTTCCTCGGCGCGTAGCTTCGCCGAGCGCAGCGACCGCTCGATCGCGCGCTGCTTCCAGGCCGGCTTCTCGCTCGGGCTGGTCACGGGCACCTCGATCCCCGGTCATATGAAGAGAACATGAATGCACTGTACCGGAGAACGTCATGCGACAGTGCCGTCACGGTACGCATGTTTCCTCTTTGTAGAGACTATTACTTCCGCAAGTGAGAATGCTATTCTCGCTCCATCGCACCCCGGCGGCAAGGAGCACGTCTTGTACATCCGTTACGAAGTCGCGGACCGCATCGCCACCATCACCCTGGATCGGCCCGAGGTGGCCAACGCCCAGAACGGTGAGCTGCTGGACGAACTCGACGCCGCGTGGACCCGCGCCGCCGAGGACGCGGAGGTCGCGGTGATCGTGCTCAGGGCGGAGGGCAAACATTTCTCCTCCGGGCACGACCTCAAGGCAGGCAAGGGCTGGACGGACAAGATCACACTGGAGCAGATCTACGCCTCCGAGGCGCAGCGGTACCTCGGGTACTCGCTGCGCTGGCGCAACGTGCCGAAACCGTCCATCGCGGCGGTGCAGGGCCGGTGTATCGCCGGCGGGCTGCTGCTGTGCTGGCCCTGCGACCTGATCGTGGCCGCCGAGGACGCGCTCTTCTCCGATCCCGTGGTGATGATGGGGATCGGTGGCGTCGAATACCACGGCCACACCTGGGAGCTCGGCGCTCGCAAGGCGAAGGAGATCCTGTTCACCGGCCGTCCGGTCACCGCCGAGGAGGCGCGCCAGACCGGCATGGTGAACACCGTGGTGCCGCGGGACGAGCTCGACTCGCACACCAGGCAACTGGCCGCGCACATCGCGACCATGCCCGCCTTCGGCCTGCGTCAGGCCAAACGGGCCGTCAACCAGACACTGGACGTGCAGGGCTTCTACGCGGCCATCCAGTCGGTGTTCGACTCCCATCAGACCGGGCACGGGAACGCGTTGAGCGTCAACGGTTTCCCGGTTCTGGTTCATCTGGACGACATGAAGGCCAAGATGCAGTAGGTCCGGAAATCGTCCGTTCCCTCCCCCTGAAACGAGGAAGTTTCATGCGCGAATCCCTCTTCCGCAAGGCAACAGCGTGTATCGGTCTCGCGGTCGTCGCGTCCGCCGTGCTGGTCGGCTGCGGCTCGGACGACGAGTCCGACGCGGCCACGAGCACCAAGGCCGCCGCCACCACGACGGCCGCGCCCGCCACCGCCGACGCGGCGACCACGCAGGCGATCACCCAGGCCTACATCACCTTCTTCGACGCCACGCAGCCCGCCGACAAGCGGGCCGCGCAGGTGCAGAGCGGTGACGCCTTCCTGCCGATCCTGCAGGCGCAGGCGAGCAACCCGCAGGGCCAGGGCACCTCGGTCTCGGTCGGCGCGATCAAGCTGGTCGACGCGAGCAATGCCGATGTCGGGTACTCGCTGCTGATCAACGGCGCGCCGGTGCTCCCGGACCAGACCGGGCAGGCCGTGAAGGACGGCAGCACCTGGAAGGTCGCCTCGGCCACCTTCTGCGCGCTGATCGCCATCCAGGGTGGTACCTCGACCGCCTGCTGACCCGTCGGGTCCGCCGATCGCCCGGTGCCGGAAATTGTTCCGGTGCCGGGCGTTCGCTGTCGGCGGGACGGAGCAGGTCGAGCCGATGCCCGGCACGTCCCCGGGCGCCCTCGTCGGCGAGTGCCTCGGCGACCCGGTCCACGCCTGCCCGCACCGCCGAGCCGGTCGGGACGAGGGGGGTCCGGCCATCACGTCGAGCAGCAGCGCGAGGTCACCGGCGGTGCGCGCCATCGGCCCCGCGACGGCGATGTCGAGGTCGGAGCCGATGGACAGCGCGCCGAAACCGGCGGCCAGCACCGCGGTCGTGGTCCCACGGATTGCGGGTGATGCCGTAGATGTCGTCGAAGGTCTGGATGTCGCGCAGCACGAACGGCACGTTGTCTTGCCGAGGATCACCGCGCCTACAGCTTTCAACCGCGGCACCTGCACCGCGTCCTGGGCCGGCACGTGGTCCCGGTGCGCGGGTATGCCCCAGGTCGTCGGCGACCCGGCGATGTCGTAGGACTCCTCGACCGTGACCGGAATACCGAGCAGCGGCCGCCCCGCGCCCGGTCGAAATCCGGGACGCAGATCGCGTTGATCGCCTCGCCGTCGCGTTCGATGCGGGCGATCGCCTCCTCGGTGAGCTCCACCGAGGTCACCTCGCCTGCCCGCATGGCCGCTGAAAGCTCTTCTGCCGAGCACAGACTCCACTCCATGGCTCCGACGCTGACGGCCCGCCACCGGAGGCATGTCCGCTCGGCACGGTCGCGGCGAGCACGATCGGGTACGCGGCGGGGCCTGCCCGCTGCGGTGCGGGTCAGAGCTGGGCGAGCCGGGGTGCCGCGCCCGCGTTCCGGATGTAGGCGCCCGCCTCGCGGGTGAGTTCCCGTGTGCTGCCGAGCAGTCCGTCCAGCACCAGGGTGCGGCGCACGTGGCTCTGCAGTGCGTGCTCGGCGGTGAAGCCGATGCCGCCGAGCACCTGCTGGCAGTGCCTCGCCGCGGTGAGCCCCGCCTGCCCGGCCGCGGCCTTCGCCAGCAGCGCGGCGTGCGTCGCGGCCGCGGCCGGGTCGAGGCCGTGCACCGCCGGGGCGGTACCGGCCGCGGCCGCCTCGTCGGCGACGAGCAGCGCGGCTTCGGCGCCGTCCAGGGCGACGAGGGTCTCGGCGAGGCGGTGCCTGACCGCCTGGAACGAGGCGAGCGGGCGGCCGAACTGGGTGCGCTCCAACACGTGCGTGCGGGCGAGGGTGAGCATGGCGTGGCCGGTGCCGAGCAGCCACCAGCCCAGCGCCCGGCGCCCCTCGGCGAGCGCGTGCGCGGGCAGCGTCGCCCCCGCCGCGACCGCGCGCAGCGGCAGCGCCTCGTCCACCGAGCCGGGAACGTGTCCGTCGCCCGTTCCTTCGCCGTCGGGCCGGTGCCCGTCCGCGCCTGCCCCACCCGGGTTCCGGCTGTGCGCGCCGAGCCCGTCCGCGTCGTCCCCGATCCCGCTGGACCCGCTCCCGTTCGCGCCGGGTCCGCCCGCCGGGGGCGATTCGGCCCACTCCACCCACCGCCCGCCGGCGAAGGGCAGGGCGGAGGGAGCGGCGCCCGCGTGCCGGAGCACGTCGAGCAGCAGCGGGGCGTGCGCACCGGTCTCGCCGAGGAGCCGGAAAACCAGCGGAACGGCGAGTTCCGGCGCGTCGTCGAGCAGGTCGGGCCAGCCGAGCTCGCCGAGCGCGGCGACCAGCTCCGGGCCGGAGGCACGGGACATGGTGCGGCGCAGGGTGTCGGTGAGCATCGCCAGTTCGGCGGCGTCCAGTCTCACGCCTACTCCTTTCCGAGGTCGAGCAGGCGGCGCGCGATGATGTTGCGCTGGATCTCGGCGGTGCCGCCGTAGATGGTGGCCGCCCGCGAGTACAGGAACTCGGTGCGCCACGGCCCGTCGTCCAGCTCGACGGCGCCGGGAAGCAGCTCCCGCGCGGTATCGAAGAGCCGCTGCTCGGCGGTGGCGAGCAGCACCTTGTCGATCGAGGTCTCCGGGCCGAGCCTGGCGCCTGCGGCGAGGTTGCGCTGGGTGCCGCGGGAGCGGCTGCGCACCTGGTGCAGCGCCAGGTAGGCGGCGCCGAGCGCGGCGTCGTCGGCCTGCGTGGTCTGCTCGAGCACCTGGTCGAGCCGGGTGAACAGGTAGGCGATGCGGTGCCAGAAGCAGGTGGAGCGCTCGTGCGGGAGCAGGTCCATGGCGACCCGCCAGCCGTCGCCGGGCCGGCCGAGCATCCGGTCGGCGGGGACGACCACGTCGTCGAAGAACACCTCGGCGAACTCGTCGACGCCGTGCATGGTGCGCAGCGGGCGGACGGTGATGCCGGGGGAGTCCATGTCGACGAAGAACGCGGTGATCCCGTCGTGGCCGGGTCCGGTGCGGGTGAGCAGGACGCAGCGGGCCGCGTACTGCGCCAGGCTGGTCCAGACCTTCTGCCCGGAGACCACCCAGGTGTCGCCGTCGGGGACGGCCTTGGTGCTGAGCGAGGCCAGGTCGCTGCCGGAGCCGGGCTCGGAGAAGCCCTGGCACCACTGCTCGCGGCCGGAGAGCAGCAGCGGCACCATCTCGGCGGCCAGCTCGGGGCGGGCGTAGGAGATCATGGTCGGGGCGAGCACCTCGATCATGGACCAGATGCCCGGCTCGGCCAGGTCGCGGGAGGCGATCTCCTCGCCGAGCACGGCGCGCAGCGCGGCCGGGCCGCCGAGCCCGCCGACCTCGGCGGGCCAGCCGTAGCGGATCCAGTCCGCGTCGAAGAGCGCGCTCCGCACCCGGAGCAGCTGTGCCACCTGGCCGTCCAGCGAGTGGTCGGGGCCGGGGGTGAGATCATTCGCCGCCAACCAGGCCCGCAGCGCCGCGCGGAACTCCGCGACGCCCCGGTCACCGGTGTAGTCCGCGCCCGCGGTGGCACCGCTCCCGCCCGCCGACCGCGCGTCGGCACTCATCCCTTGGTGCGCTCGAAGGCGTGCGGAATCCCGGAGTCGTGATCCCCGCTGCGCCGGATGAAGGTCATCCGCCGCGTCTTGATCCGCCACCCGTCCGCGGTGCGCACCAGCGCGTCGGTGTAGTACCCGATGCGCATGTCGTGCGTGCTCTGGTCGATGAAGCAGAGCGGCTGGGTGCCCTCGGCGGTGTCACCGTCGATCTCCAGCACCGGGAGCCCGGTCAGGAAGAGCCCCTTGGGCGCCGCCGCGACCAGGTCGGGGAAGAGGTCGAGGGTGTAGGTGTCGCCGAAGGCGCTGTAGCTGCCGTCCGGGGTGAAGACCGCGAGCAGCCCGTCGATGTCGCCCTTGGTGATGGTCACCGCGTACCGGGCCAGGGTCTGCTGGATCTCCAGCAGGTCGTCACTTCTGGACATGGATCTTTCCGCCTTTCATCACGAACCGCACGTCCCTGGTGTGCGTGATGTCCTCGATCGGGTCGCCGGGGATGCCGATCACGTCGGCCAGCAACCCCTCGGCGAGCCGCCCGCGGTCCTCGACGCCGATCAGCTCGGCGCCGCGGATCGTGGCCGCGCGCAGCACGTCGACCGCGGGCAGCCCGCGCTCCACCAGCGCCACCAGTTCGTCGGCATTGCGGCCGTGCGGGATCGCCGGTGCGTCGGTGCCGACGGCGATCTTCACCCCGGCCTTGTACGCGGCCAGCACCGAGGTGCGGGCCTTGGGGAACATCAGCGCGGCCTTGGCCTGCAGCTCCGGCTCGGCCTTCGACACGTCCATGGCGTCGGCGAGCCGGGTGGTCGGCACCAGCCAGGTGCCGTTCTCGACCATGAGGTCGATCGCCTCGTCATCGATCAGGAAGCCGTGCTCGATGCAGTCGATGCCCGCCGCGACGGCGTGCTTGACCGCGTCCGCGCCGTGCGTGTGCGCGGCGACCTTCAGGCCGCGGCGGTGCGCCTCGTCGACGATGGCGCGCAGCTCCTCGTCCGAGTAGTGCTGCGCACCGGGCGCCCCGGTGAGCGACATGACCCCGCCGGAGACGCAGATCTTGATCAGCTGCGCGCCGTGCTTGATCTGGTAGCGGACCGCCTTGCGCACCTCGTCGACGCCGTTGGCGAGCCCCTCCTCGACCGTCAGCTTGAGCACGTCGGGGGCGAAGGCGGCGAACATGGTCGGGTCCAGGTGCCCGCCGGTGGGGGTGATGGCGTGCCCGGCGGGCACGATCCGCGGCCCCTCGATCCAGCCCTGGTCGATCGCCTTGCCGAGCGCGACGTCGAGCAGGTAGCCGCCGGTCTTGACGAAGAGCCCAAGGTTGCGCACCGTGGTGAACCCCGCGCGCAGGGTGCGCCGGGCGTTGCCGACGGCGCGCAGCACGCGCAGCGCCGGGTCGTCCTTCACGCTGGAGGAGAGCCCGGTCTCGCCGCGCCCGCCCATCAGCAGGTTGACCTCCATGTCCAGCAGCCCGGGCAGCAGCACGAGGTCGCCGAGGTCGACGATCTCGCCGGTCACCGGCCCGCCGACGCCGACGATCCGATCGCCCTCGATGCGCAGGATGCCGGGCCGGACGATCTCACCGGCGTCGACGTCGAGCAGCCCGGCCGCCTTCAGCGTCAGCGCTGTCATCGGCGGCACCTTCCTTCCCTGCTTGGAGAATTACGTTCTCAAAATCCAACTAGTAGATTTCCACGCAGGCGGGGCCATGTCAACGCCGGGTCGGCGGCCGGGTCGGCCGGGCCGGTGCCGTGCACCCGCATAGCGCCACTCTCCGGAAACCAGATATTGATTATCCAAATCTGAGAAGATAGTTTCCGTTGCAGTGCAGCGGCAGAGGAGGACCACGGTGAAACCGCAGCGAACAGTCGTCGCCCTGATGGCGATCGCGCTCCTGATAGCGGGGTGCGGTCGTGAAGGCGGCTCCCGCGAGGAGACCCCGACCGGCGGTGGCAACGCCCCGGCAGCCTCCGGTGACTTCGGCTCCCTGAGCGATGTCTGCAAGCCGGGCAGCCCCGGGGCCTCGTCGGCCCAGGGCGTCTCCGACACCGAGATCGAGATCGGCGTCTTCTCCGATATCGGTTTCACCAAGAACCCCGACTTCGTCGACGCCGCCAAGGTCTTCACCTCCTGGTGCAATGCCGCGGGCGGCATCAACGGGCGCAAGATCTCCACGAACCTGCGCGACGCCAAGCTCATGGAGGTGCGCCAGCGCATGCTGGAGGCCTGTCGTGAGGACTTCTTCCTGGTCGGCGGCAGCGCCGCGCTGGACGGGCTCGGCGTCAAGGACCGGCTGAACTGCCTGCTCCCGGAGTTCCCGGCGCAGGTGACGCAGACCGCGAACACCGGCTCGGACCTGCAGCTGAACGCCGGCTCCACGATGTCGGAGAACGTGAACCCCTACACCGGGTTCCAGGACTGGCTGATCAACACCGCCTACCCGGACTCCAAGGGCGCGATCGGCATGATCAACGGTGACAACCCGATCACCAAGGTGATGGGCGAGAAGCTCACCGAGTCGCTGAAGGCGGCGGGCGCGACCATCACCTACAGCGATCTGTACCCGATCTCCGGCGTGCCGGACTGGACCCCCTACGCGCAGGCGATCAAGGCCGCGAACGTCAAGGGGCTCATCTTCTTCGGCGAGTTCCGCTACCTCGCGAAGCTCGAAGAGGTGCTGACCAGCATGAACTACAAGCTGGACTGGATCGACGCGAACTCCAACTCGTACAACGAGATCTTCCTCGACGCCGCCAAGACCTCGCTCGGCTTCCAGAACAACGTGGCCGACCTGACCGACACCGCGCCGCTCTCGGCCGCGGACAAGGTCCCCGCGGTGCAGCAGCTGAAGGATCTGTACGCGGAGTACTCGCCGGACAGCGACATCACCTTCCAGGGGCTCAAGGCGTTCGGCGCCTGGCTGCTCTTCGCCAAGGCGGCCACCGCCTGCGGTGACGACCTGACCCGAGCCTGCGTCTACAACACCGCGGCGAAGGAGACGAAGTGGACCGGCGGCGGGCTACAGGCCCCGGTGGACCTCTCCAAGCCGTTCGCCGACCAGAAGCGCTGCTTCAACGTGCAGCAGGCGACCCCGGACGGCTGGAAGGCCGCGGACTTCGGGCCGAACACCGACGGCATCTTCAACTGCGGCTTCACGCCGTACAAGTACACCGCCGACTTCGGCAAGCCGCTGACCCTCGCCGACGTCGGCAAGAGCATCGCCGATCTGAAGTGACGGAGCACGGGCGCTGATGGAACAGTTCCTCGCCTTCGGGATCGTCGGTCTCAGCACCGCGGCGATCTATGCCATCATCGGCAGCGGACTGGTGCTCACCTACACCACGACCGGCGTGTTCAACTTCGCGCACGGCGCGGCGGGCATGGTCTCGGCGTTCGTGTACTGGCAGCTCTCGGTGGGCTGGGGCTGGCCGGTTCCGCTGGCCCTCGCCGCCGTGCTGCTGGTCTTCGCCCCCGGTTTCGGGTTGCTCTTCGGCAAGGCGCTGGCGCCGACCCAGGGGCTCGGCGACGCCGAGAAGCTGGTGATGACGATCGCGCTGCTGAGCGGGCTCATCGTGCTGGCCCGCTGGGTCTGGAATCCGAACGAATCCCGTTCGCTGCCGCGGTTCTTCGCGGACCAGCCGTCGATCGACCTCGGCGTGGTGACGCTCACCTGGCACCAGGCGCTCACCATGATCGTCGCGATCGCGGTCGCGATCGGGCTGCGCGTGCTGCTGACCCGCACCAGGACCGGTGCGGAGATGCGGGCCACCGTGGACGACCGCGCGCTGGTCGGGCTGACCGGCGCCGACCCGCGCAAGGCCAATCGGATCGCCTGGATCCTCGGCATCGAGCTGGCCGCCATCGGCGGCATCCTGATCGCCCCGACGGTCACCCTGGACGCCGCGCAGCTCTCGCTGCTCATCGTCTCCGCCTACACCGCCGCGATCTTCGGCAGGCTGCGCAACCTGCCGATGGTCTTCCTCGGCGCGGTCGTGGTCGGGCTGCTGGAGAGCTACCTGACCGGCTACCTGCCGCAGAACGAGTACCTGCCCGGCCTCCGGCTGGCGGCGCCCGCGCTGCTGCTCTTCCTGGCGCTGCTCGTCTTCCCGCACGGCAGGCTGCGTGGCCGGGACCGCAAGCTCGGCGCGGTCCCGCTGCCGACCCTCGGCGGCTCGGCGGCCTTCGCCGCGGCAGTGGTCGTGCTCGGGCTGATGCTGGCGAGCATGCTCAGCGAGCCGGACCTGATCACCTACGGGGCGATGTTCGCCTGGGGCATGATCGCGCTCTCCTACGTGCCGCTGCTCGGCTTCGCCGGGCAGATCTCGCTCTGCCAGCTCAGCCTGGCCGGGATCGGCGCGGTGGCCTACGGGCACCTCGGGCCGGACGGCCAGTGGTGGGCGCTCTTCGCCGCCATGGGGATCGCCGGCGTGGTCGGGGCGGTGATCGCGATTCCGGCGCTGCGGCTCTCCGGGGTCTACATGGCGCTGGCGACCGCCGCCTTCGCGGTGATCCTGGACCGCTGGATCTTCACGCTGCCCTCGTTCGAGCTGCTCGGGGTGAAGATCTCGCTGTTCGACCAGGGCTCGGTCTCCATCGTCGGGCCCGACCTGTTCGGGTTGAAGGTCGAGACCACCGCGGGAATCACGGTCTTCGCCGCGGTCTGCCTCGCGGTCGTCGGAATCGGCATCGCGCTGCTGCGGCGCAGCAAGTTCGGCCGCAGGCTGATCGCGCTGCGCGACAGCGAGGCCGCCTACGCCACGCTCGGCGGCAACCTGCTGGTGGCCAGGGTGCTGGTCTTCGCGCTCTCGGCGGCGATCGCCGGGCTCGGCGGCGCGCTCTACGGCATGCAGATCAGCGCGGTGGCGCCGGAGCAGTTCAACCTGGTCGCCGGGTTGCCGATCTTCCTGATCGTCACCATCGCCGGGCTCGGTGCGGTCGGCGCCGGGCTCTTCACCGGCCTGGTCTTCGCCGGGCCGCTGAACGTCATCCCGGTGCTCTGGCCGGGGCTGCTCAACCTCTCGCAGGTGCTGCCATCGCTCGGCGGCATCCTGTTCGGCGGCGGCGTGCTCAAGGAGGGCGCGATCACCCCGATGCGCCGCGAGTGGTTCCCGATGCTGCGCGACCGGCTGGTCGCCCCGGTGCTCATCGCGGTGATCCTCGGGCTCTGGGGGCTGCGGCTGCTGGAGACCATCGACGGCTGGGAGTTCACCGGCGGCGTCGTGCTCGCGCTGATCGCCGCCCGGGTCTGGCACAGCTCGCGCACCAGGCCCGCCCCGGATCCGGCGGTCGTTCCGGTCGAGTGGTGGGGCGTGAAACGGCCGTTCAAGACCGAGGACGAGGAGGTGCTCGACCGTGCCGTCACTACTGGAAGTTGACGACGTGACCGTGGTGTTCGGCGGCAACCGGGCGCTGGACGGCGCCGGGCTGCGTGCCGAGCGCGGCGCCGTCACCGGGCTGATCGGCCCGAACGGCGCGGGCAAGAGCACGTTGTTCGACGTGATCTGCGGCCTGCGCAACCCGACCACCGGCACCGTCGCGATCGGCGGCAAGGACGTCACCAAGCTCGGCCCCGCGCGCCGCGCCAGGCACGGGCTGGCCCGCACCTTCCAGCGGCTCGAACTCTTCGGCCGGCTGAGCGTGCGGGACAACCTGCTGGTCGCCGCGGAGCTGGGCCCGGCCAAGCGCAAGGCGGCCCAGGTCGTCACCGAGATCATCGAGCGGCTCGCGCTGCACCACGTCGCCGACCACTCGGCCGACGAGCTGCCCACCGGCACCGCCCGGCTGGTCGAGGTCGGGCGGGCCATCGCGGCCAGGCCGCACCTGATCCTGCTGGACGAGCCCGCCGCAGGCCAGGACCACACCGAGACCGACCGCTTCGCCGGGCTGCTCCGCTCGCTCGCCGACGACGGCACCGCGGTGCTGCTGGTCGAGCACGACATGGGGCTGGTCATGAACGTCTGCGACGAGCTCTACGTGCTGGATCTGGGCAAGATCATCGCCTCCGGCCCGCCCTCGGTGGTCCGCTCGGACGCCTCGGTCCTCGCCGCGTACCTGGGGGAAGTATGACCACCGGATTCCCGGCGGAGACCGGATCGCGCAACGGCTCCGGCCCCGCGCCGCTGCTCGCGCTGGACGGCATCAAGGCCGCCTACGACGCCATCACCGTACTGCACGGCGTCGACCTCGAGGTGCGGGCCGGACAGGTGGTGGCGCTGCTCGGGCCGAACGGCGCGGGCAAGACCACCGCGCTCAGCGTCATCTCCGGCACGCACCCGGCGGCCGCGGGCAGGCTGCTGCTCGGCGGCCGCGACGTCACCGGCGCCGACCCGCGCGACCTGGCAAGGGCGGGTGTCTGCCTGATCCCCGAGGGCCGCGGCGTCTTCCCGAACCTCACCGTGCGCGACAACCTGCTCATGATGACCTTCACCGGCCGCCCGCGCGCGGAGATCGAGGAGATCGCGTTCAGCCGCTTCCCGATCCTCGGTGAGCGGGCGAACCAGCTGGCGGGCACCATGTCCGGCGGTGAGCAGCAGATGCTGGCGCTGGCCCGCGGCCTGGCCACCGACCCGGCGGTACTGCTGCTCGACGAGCTCTCCATGGGGCTGGCGCCGCTGGTGGTCGGCCGGCTCTACGAGGAGGTCGCCGAGATCGCGCGGCAGGGCGTCGCGGTGCTCGTGGTCGAGCAGTTCGCCGCCGCCGTGCTCGACATCGCCGACCGTGCCGCCGTGCTCGTGCGCGGCCGGGTGGTGCGCCAGGGCCACCCGGACGACGGAATCCGCAACGAATTGGCCGCCCTCTACCTAGGAAGTCACACCCCATGACCGAAACCCGCGCGGACCGTTTCGTCCGCGAACTGCAGGAACTCAAGATCCCCGACCCGGCCGCAGGTCGCTCCGGGCTGTGGCTGCGCACCGGCGTCGTGCTCATGGTGCTCGGCCTCGTCGCCGCGGTGATCTCGTACTTCCTCGCGCACGGCACCACCGACCCGCTGGCGCAGCGCGACGCCATCACCCTCGCGCTCGGCGGAGTGGCGGGGACCATCGTGGGTTCCGCGCTCTTCCTGCGCTATTCGATCACCAACTTCCTCCGCTTCTGGCTCGCCAGGCAGTCCTACGACCTGGACGCGCTCGGCCACCGGGTGGCGGGGGAGACGCGCCTCGACGATGCGGCGCCGACGCCGGTGAACTCGGCGTCGCTCTGACCCGGTGCCACGGCACCCGGGCGACCCGCGCTCGTCCGCGCGCGCCCGCCTCGACTGGGGAGGCACAGGGGTAGCGCGCCGGATGGACGATCGCCGGTCGAAGCCGCCGGTGCGGGAGGTTGGATCGGCCTCCCGCACCGGCGTGCTCGCGACCGCATGACGAGAACTGGAGGTGCACAGTGTCCGAAGGAATGAACTTCGAACTGTCCGAGGATCAGGAACTGATCCGGTCGTCGGTGGCCGAGCTGTGCCGCAAATTCGACGACAACTACTGGATGGAGAAGGACCGGGCGCACGAATTCCCGACGGAGTTCTACGAGGCCGTCGCGAGCGGCGGCTGGCTCGGCATCACCATCCCCGAGGAGTACGGCGGGCACGGTCTCGGCATCACCGAGGCGACGCTGCTGGCCGAGGAGGTCTCCCGCTCCGGCGGCGGCATGAACGCCGCCAGCTCGATCCACATGTCGATCTTCGGCATGCACCCGGTGGTCGTGCACGGCTCCGAGGAGCTCAAGCAGCGCACCCTGCCCCGGGTCGCCGCTGGTGACCTGCACGTGTGCTTCGGCGTCACCGAACCCGGCGCCGGGCTGGACACGCCGCGGATCACCACGTCGGCCAAGCGCGACGGCGACCACTACGTGATCAACGGCCGCAAGGTGTGGATCTCGAAGGCGCTGGAGTCGGAGAAGATCCTGCTGCTCACCCGCACCACGCCGTACAGCGAGGTGACCAAGAAGACCGACGGCATGACGCTGTTCCTCACCGATCTGAACCGCGACCACGTCGACATCAGGCCGATCGCCAAGATGGGCCGCAACGCCGTGAGCTCCAACGAGGTCTTCATCGACGACCTGCGGGTTCCGGTCGAGGACCGGGTGGGCGAGGAGGGGCAGGGCTTCAAATACCTGCTCGACGGGCTGAACCCGGAGCGCATGCTGATCGCCGCCGAGGCACTCGGGCTCGGCCGCGTCTCGCTGGACCGCGCCGCGCGCTACGCCAAGGAGCGGGTGGTCTTCGACCGGCCGATCGGGCAGAACCAGGGCATCCAGTTCCCGCTCGCGGACTCGCTGGCGCACCTGGACGCCGCCGAGCTCATGCTGCGCAAGGCCACCTGGCGCTACGACAACGGCAAACCCTGTGGCCGCGAGGCGAACACGGCCAAATACCTGTGCGCGGACGCCGGCTTCACCGCGGCCGACCGCGCGCTGCAGACCCACGGCGGCATGGGGTACTCGGAGGAGTACCACGTCTCCCGCTACTTCCGGGAGGCGCGCGTCATGCGGATCGCCCCCGTGAGCCAAGAAATGATCCTGAACTACCTGGGCACGCACGGCCTGGGACTGCCGAGGAGCTACTGATGGCGCAGCGCAACCTGTTCGACCTCACCGGCCGCTCGGCCCTGGTGACCGGCGCGGCCGGCGGCATCGGCTCGGCGGTGGCCGAGGCGCTCGCCGCCGCGGGCGCGGCGGTGCTGGTGACCGATCTGGACGGTGCCGCGGCGGCCGCGGTCGCCGAGAAGATCACGGGCAACGGCGGAACGGCGGCGAGTTTCGCGCTGAACGTGACCGACCGGGATGCCGCGGGCGAGGCGGGGGAGCGCGCGGCCGCGCTCACCGGCGGCACGCTGCACATCGTGGTGAACAACGCGGGCGTCACCGCGCCGGCCATGTTCAAGGACACCACCGCGGATTCGGTGCGGCAGCTCTTCGAGATCCACGCGCTCGGCACGGTGAACGTCACCCAGGGGGCGCTGCCCTTCCTGGCCACCGACGGCACCGGCCGGGTCATCAACGTCACCTCGGCGGCCGGGCTGGTCGGCACGCTGGGGCAGGTGAACTACTCGGCGGCCAAGGCGGCGATCATCGGGATCACCAAGTCGCTGGCGAAGGAGTTCGCGCGCAAGCAGATCCTGGTGAACGCGCTGGCCCCGCTGGCGGCCACCCCGATGACCGCGACCATCCGCACCGACGACCGGTTCGCGCCCGCGATGCTGGACCGGATCCTGCTGCGCCGCTGGGCCGAGCCGGAGGAGGTCGCGGGGGCGTTCGTCTTCCTCGCCTCCGATGCCGCCTCGTTCATCACCGGGCAGGTGCTGCCGGTGGACGGCGGCACGGTGATCTGATGGGGCCGCTCGCGGGCGTCACCGTCGTCGCGCTGGAGCAGGCGGTCTCGGCGCCCATGTGCACCCGCACGCTGGCCGACTTCGGGGCGCGGGTGATCAAGGTGGAGAACCCGGCGGGCGGGGATTTCGCCAGGCACTACGACGACGTCGTGCTCGGGCAGGCGGCGCACTTCGTGTGGGTGAACCGGGGGAAGGAGTCGGTGGCGCTGGATCTCAAATCCGAGGCGGGCGTCGCCGTTCTGCACCGGCTGCTCGCCGGGGCCGACGTGCTGGTGTCGAATCTGGCGCCGGGTGCGGTCGGCCGGCTGGGGTTGTCCTCGGCCGAGCTGGCCGAGAAGTACCCGGAGCTGATCTCGGTGGAGATCGACGGGTTCGGGACCGGTGGGCCGCTCTCGCACAAGCGGGCCTACGACCTGCTCGTGCAGGCGGAGTCCGGGGTGTGCGCGGTGACCGGCACCGCCGACGCGCCCGCCAAACCCGGGCCGCCCATGGCCGACGTGACCACGGGGCTCTATGCCGCGCTGTCCATCCTCGCCGCGCTGTACGAGCGGGACCGCGCTCGTGGCGCCACGCGATCCGGCGGCGCGAGTATCGCGGTGAGCCTGTTCGACACGATGGCCGAGATGATGGGGTACCACCTGACCTACGCCAGGCACTCCGGCATCGACCAGCTGCCGCTGGGCATGAGCTCCCCCGCGGTGGCGCCGTACGGCGCGTACCCCACCCGCGACGGCCGCACCGTCGTCCTGGGCACCACCAACGACCGCGAATGGCAGCGCCTCGCCACCGCCATCCTCGACCGCCCCGACCTCGCCGCCGACGACCGCTTCCGCACCAACCCCGGCCGCACCCGGCACCGAGCCGAACTCGACGAGGCCATCACCGCCTGGTGCGCCGGGCACGACCTCGCCGACATCCAGCGCATCGCCGACGCCGCCGGAATCGGCAACTCCCAGTACAACCGGCCCAGCGAGGTCCTGAACCACCCCCAACTGGTCGAACGCGACCGCTGGCGCGAAATAGACACCCCCGCAGGCCCCATCCCCTCCCTCCTGCCTCCCGCGATCCTCTCCGGCTTCGACCCCCCGATGAACCCGGTCCCCGGCCTCGGCGAACACACCGACAGCGTGCTCGCGGAGTTCGGTTACGACGCGGGGGAGATCGCGACCCTTCGGTCGACGGCCGTGATCGGCGGCGAGTCCCGGGCCGAGGCAACCCCATGAGCAGCCCGGACGGCACCGTCCTCCTGACCGACGACCACGACGGCGTCCGAACCCTGACCCTGAACCGCCCGCACCGCAGAAACGCCATCGACGCCCGACTCTGGGCCGAACTGGCGGACGCGTTCCGAGCCGCTGCCGAGGATCGCACAGTGCGGGCCCTGGTACTCCAGGGCGCGGGCAAGGCGTTCTGCTCCGGCGCCGACATCTCGGTCCCGGACAACGCCCACCCCATCTACCGCATGCGTGCCCTCACCGACGTGGCGGTCCTCCTGAACGAACTGCCACTCCCGACCATCGCCAAGGTCACCGGTCCGGCCGTCGGCGCGGGCTGGAACCTGGCCCTCGGCTGCGACCTCGTGGTCGCCGCCGAATCGGCGACTTTCGCCCAGGTCTTCACCAAGCGCGGCCTCACGATGGACCTCGGCGGCTCCTGGCTGCTCCCCAAACTGGCAGGCATGCAGCAGGCCAAACGCCTCACCATGCTCGCCGAGACCATCGACGCCACCGAGGCGAAAGCCCTGAACCTCGTCACCTGGGTCGTCCCCGACGCCGAGATCGACCCCTTCACCGACGAGCTCGCGCACCGGCTGGCCGCAGGCCCCCCGGTGGCCCTCGCCCAGACCAAAGCCCTCCTGCACGAGGGCGCCGACACCACCCTGCGCCAGGCCCTCAGCGCCGAGGCCCGCGCCCAGGGCCTCAATTTCGCCACGGCGGACGCACCGGAGGCCTTCGCCGCGTTCGCCGAACGACGGGAGCCGCGATTCACCGGCCGGTGGACCATCCACCGCCCGCCGATCCGCCCCGAGAACGGGAGCTGAACATGCCCGAGGTAGTCATCGCCGGAGCGGTCCGCACCGCCGTCGGCAAACGCAACGGCGGCCTGGCCGGGGTGCACCCGGCCGATCTCTCCGCCGTCGTGCTGACCGCGCTCGCCGAGCGCACCGGGCTGGACCCGGCCCTGGTGGACGACGTGATCTGGGGCTGCGTCTCCCAGGTCGGCGACCAGTCGAGCAATATCGGCAGGTACGCGGTGCTGGCCGCGGGCTGGCCGGAGAGCATCCCCGGTACCACGGTGAACCGCGCCTGCGGCTCGTCGCAGCAGGCACTGGACTTCGCCGCGCAGGCGGTGCTCTCCGGCCAGCAGGACGTGGTGGTCGCCGGCGGCGTGGAGTCCATGAGCCGGGTGCCGCTCGGCGCGGCCAAGGCGGGCGGCGCGCCGTACGGGCCGCGTGCCCTTGCCCGTTACAACGATTTCGAGTTCAACCAGGGCATCGGCGCCGAGCTGATCGCCGAGAAGTGGGGTTTCGACCGCACCCGGGTGGACGAGTTCTCCGTGCTCTCGCACGAGCGCGCCGCCGCCGCCCAGGACGCGGGCGCCTTCACCGACCAGATCGTCGCGGTCGACGGCGTCACCGCGGACGAGGGCATCCGCCGCGGCAGTACCGTCGAGAAACTGGCCGGGCTGAAACCCGCCTTCCGCGACGACGGCGTGATCCACGCGGGCAACTCCTCGCAGATCTCCGACGGCGCCGCCGCCCTGCTGCTCACCACCCCGGAGAAGGCCCGCGAGCTGGGCCTGACCCCGCTGGCCCGCTACCGCGCGGGCGCCGTGGCGGGCTCGGACCCGGTGCTCATGCTCACCGGCCCCATCCCGGCCACCGAGAAGGTGCTGCGCAAGACCGGTCTCGGCATCGGCGAGATCGGCGTCTTCGAGGTGAACGAGGCGTTCGCTCCGGTCCCGCTGGCCTGGATCGCCGAAACCGGCGCCGACCCGGCGCTGGTCAACCCGCTCGGCGGCGCCATCGCGCTGGGCCACCCGCTCGGCGGCTCCGGCGCCGTGCTGATGACCCGGATGCTGCACCACATGCGGGACAACGACATCCGCTACGGCCTGCAGACCATGTGCGAGGGCGGCGGCACCGCCAACGCCACCGTCGTCGAGCTGGTGAGCTGACCGTGCGCCGCGATCTCTTCACCCCCGACCACGAGTCCTTCCGCGAGTTGGTGCGCACCTTCGTGGAGAAGCAGGTGGTGCCGAACTACGTCGGCTGGGAGAAGGAGGGCAAGCTGCCGCGCGAGCTCTTCGCCGAGATGGGCGAGCTCGGCATGCTCGGCATCGCGCTGCCCGAGGAGCACGGCGGGGCCGGGCTGCGCGACTACCGCTACAACGTGATCCTGCAGGAGGAGGCGTACCGGGCGCAGGTCACGCTCGGTACCGTCCGCACCCAGCTGGACGTCATCCTGCCGTACTTCCTGGAGTACGCGAACGCCGAGCAGCGGGCGCGCTGGTTCCCCGGGCTGGCGAACGGCACCCTGCTCACCGCCGTCGCCATGACCGAGCCCGGCACCGGCTCCGACCTGGCCGGAATGCGCACCAGCGCGGTCAGGGACGGCGACGAGTACGTGCTGAACGGGGCAAAGACCTTCATCACCGGCGGGCTCCTCGCCGACCTGGTGATCGTGGTTGCGCGCACCTCGACCGACCCGGAGAACCGCCGCGCCGGGCTCACCCTGCTCGTGGTCGAGGACGGCATGCCCGGCTTCGAGCGCGGCCGGATGCTGGAGAAGATGGGCTGCAAGGTGCAGGACACCATGGAGCTCTCCTTCACCGACGTCCGGGTGCCCGCGCGCAACCGGCTCGGCGAGGAGGGCGCCGCCTTCGGCTACCTCGGCCACAACCTGCCCCAGGAGCGGCTCACCGTCGCCGTCGGCTCGGTCGCCCAGGCCCGCGCCGCCATCGCCGCCACCATCGACTACACGAAGGAGCGCAAGGCCTTCGGCACCCCGGTCGCCTCGTTCCAGAACACCAAGTTCGAGCTGGCCGCCATGAGCGCGGAGGTCGAGGCCGCGCAGACCATGATCGACCGGGCCGTGCTCGACCTGGTGGACGGCGTGCTCTCCGGCGCCGACGCCGCCCGGGTGAAGCTCTTCTGTACCGAGACGCAGGCTCGGGTGGTCGACCGCTGCCTGCAGCTCTTCGGCGGCTACGGCTACATGATGGAGTATCCGATCGCCCGGCTCTACACCGATGCCCGCGTGGCCAGGATCTACGCCGGGACCAGCGAAGTGATGAAGATGATCGTCGCAAGGGATCTCGGGCTCTCCTAGCTCTCAGCGCGCGAAAACGGCCGGTCGGGCCCTCCTCAGCGGAGGGAACCCGATCGGCCCTTCGGCGTGCCCGCAGCACCCGGGCAACAGCGACGGTTGACGATTCGCCCGCGGGGTGAAAGTCTGTTGTTCACATATGAGAATGCTATTCTCGTAGCGGAGACGGCCACTGCCAGTATTAGAGGAGACCGACAATGCCCTTCTTCCCGAAGCCCGAGGCGGGTACCTGGACCGAGAACTGGCCCGAACTCGGCACGGCTCCCGTCAACTACAACGACTCGGTCGACCCCGAGCACTGGCTGCTGGAGCAGCAGGCCATCTTCAAGAAGACCTGGCTGCAGATGGGCCGCGTGGAGCTGCTGCCGAAGAAGGGCAGCTACGTCACCCGCGAGCTTCCCTCGGCCGGTCCGGGCACCTCGCTGATCATCGTCAAGGACACCGACAATGTGGTGCGCGCCTTCTACAACCTGTGCAGGCACCGCGGCAACAAGCTGGTGTGGAACGACTACCCGGGCGAGGAGGTGTCCGGCGTCTGCCGCCAGTTCACCTGCAAGTACCACGCCTGGCGGTACAGCCTCAAGGGTGACCTGACCTTCGTCCAGCAGGAGGGCGAGTTCTTCGACCTGGACAAGAACCAGTACGGCCTGGTCCCGGTGCGCTGCGAGGTCTGGGAGGGGTTCATCTTCGTGAACCTCGACGACAACGCCGTGCCGCTGGAGGAGTACCTGGGCGAGTTCGGCCAGGGGCTCAAGGGCTACCCGTACCACGAGATGACCGAGCACTACAGCTACCGCTCGGAGATCAACGCCAACTGGAAGCTCTTCATCGACGCCTTCACCGAGTTCTACCACGCGCCGATCCTGCACATGAAGCAGGCGGAGCGGGAGGAGGCGGAGAAGCTGGCCAAGTTCGGCTTCGAGGCGCTCGCCTACGACATCAAGGGCGACCACTCCATGGTCTCGTCCTGGGGCGGCATGTCGCCGCCGAAGGATCTGAACATGGTCAAGCCGATCGAGCGGATCCTGCACAGCGGGCTGTTCGGTCCGTGGGACCGGCCGGATATCGATGGCATCAAGCCCGAAGAGCTGCCGCCCGCCATCAACCCGGGCAGGCACAAGTCGTGGGGCACCGACTCCTTCGAGTTCTTCCCCAACTTCACGCTGCTGTTCTGGGCGCCGGGCTGGTACCTCACCTACAACTACTGGCCGACCGCGGTGGACAAGCACATCTTCGAGGCGGACCTGTACTTCGTCCCGCCGAAGAACCTGCGCGAGCGGCTGTCGCAGGAACTCGCCGCGGTGACCTTCAAGGAGTACGCGTTCCAGGACGCGAACACCCTCGAGGCCACGCAGACGCAGATCGGCACCAGGGTCGTCACCGACTTCCCGCTCTGCGACCAGGAGATCCTGCTCCGCCACCTGCACATGACCGCCCACCAGTACGTGGACCGCTTCAAGGCCGAGCGCAACGGCACGGCCGCCGCCACCGCCACCAACGGAAAGGATCGCGCCAATGTCTAAGCTGCCCGAGGAATTCGCCGATCTGGAGCGGTTCAGCGACTGGTGCCTGCCGACCGAGGAGGAGCGCTACGCCAAGCGGCTGGCCTCCACCATGGAGGAGATGCAGGAGCTCTACGACGCGGGCATGGCGCGGCTCGAGGACATCATGGTCTACGTCGACGCGCGCTTCCCGCTCGCCTCGATGCCGGACGACGCCAAGGCGCTGGTGCACCTCGGGCAGTCCGTCGTCATGGTGAGCTTCCCGATCGAGGTCTGGAAGCAGCCGCGGGTGCTCGACAGCGGTGCCGCCTACATCCGGCTCGTCAAGGAGCCGGTGGTCTAGGCGGTTGCGGCCACGTCCCGCCGAACGCGGGCGGGCGCGGCCCGCGCCGGGCCATCGTGGCGGGGTGAAGATCGTCCTCGTGGCCGTCGCGGTGGCGGCGGCGTTCGCGCTGCCGCACCCCGCGGCCGCCGCCCCGCCCGCGGGCGGCAGCACCCTGGTGGTGCTCGGCGACTCGTTCGCCGCCAATGCCGTGCACTGGGACGCCGCGGAGTGCGTGCGCGGCGCCACCTCGTGGCCCACCCAGCTGAGCAGGCTGCTCGGGGTGGCGGGCACCCCTGACTTCCTGGACGAATCCTGCGCGGGCGCCGCGCTGGAGTCGGAGACCGGCTACACGCCGGCCCGGGAGGCGGTCGAGGCCGATCGGGCCGGTGGGTTCGGGCCGGAGACCGCGCTGGTCGCGATCCAGTTCGGCTTCAACGACGCGTGGGGGACCGAGAACCCGAAGACGCTGTGGGGATCGCTGGTCTCCTGCGTCTACAACCTGCTCGACGGCTGCGACCGGGAGGCGGCGGCGCAGGGCCGGATCACCGACTTCCGCGCGGTCTCCGGCGCCGCCTACGCCGAGCGGATCGAGGAGGTCGTGCGGTATGTGCGCTATTACGCGCGCCAGGCCCGCATCGTCCTGGTCGGCTACCCGGAGCTCTTCCCGCCGGGTGACACGGTCTGTCTCAACGTGCTCGGTGCCGGCGACTTCGTGCAGCCCCGCGGCGGTGCGGTGACCGAGTACCTGAACCGGCTCGACACCGCCCAGCGCGAGGCGGCCGCGCTGCTCGGCATCGACTTCCTCGACACGCGGGCGATCACCGCCGGGCACGGGCTGTGCTCGGCCGAACCGTGGGCGAACGGCACCCTCGACCCGCGCGCCGACCTGACCGGTATCCCGTTCCACCCGTCCGCGCGCGGCGACGCGGTGCTGGCGGGCGCGCTCTACGAGCGGTACGGGAGCGGCCGCTGAACGCCGGGAAGCGCCCGGCTCGCGCGCCGGATCGCCGTCGTCGGCTTCGCGGCACTCGGTGTGGTGTCCGCCCCGCTCGTGCTGCGGCGCCCGCTGCTGCTGCCGGTCCGGACGGGTGATTGGTTCGGCTCGATCAACGGGGCCGTCCTCCGCACCGTGCTCGGGAGCGGGCGAGGTGCCCGGCCGGGTCAGCCCGGTCCCGCTGCGCGACCTGGTCGCCGTGCTGATCGCGGGCCCGAGCTCGGCGACCGTGCAGATCGTCGGCGACCTCCTGGTCTTCGCCGCACTGGGATTCGCCGCGCCACTCCGCTTCCCGGCGCCGGCCTCGATCCCGCGCGTGCTCGCGCTGGCGGCGGGCTGCTCGATCCTGGTCGAGGTCGCGCCGTACGCGCTGCGGCTGGATCGGGTCTCGTCGGTGGACGACGTCCTGCTCGACACCGCGGGCGCCGGGCTGGCCGCGCGCGCCGCGCGCCGCTGGTGGCGGATACCGGCAATGCCCTGAACTTTGTGGGCCTCCGCTGCGACCCATTCCCCGACAAACAGGGCGCACGTCGGGTTTACTCGAGCGAGCGAATCACGTCGCGCGGGTGGCTGGGAGGCGTCTTGGAGGTGCTCGGAGCGGGCGGCGGAGGGAAGGCGGCCGGGCTGCGGGCCCTGGTAGCCGCCGGGGCACGGGTGCCGGAGTGGACCGTGCTCGGGACCGAGGTGTTCGCCGGATTCCTGGCCGCCACCGGGCTGGGTGAGCGGCTCGCCGCCTTCGCGGGTGCCCCGGATCTCGACTCCGCACTGACCGCGGCCGCCGACCTGCGCAAGGCGATCGGCGAGGCGCCGCTGCCGGCCGAGGTGTTCGAAGCGATCGAGACCGCCTACGAGCGGGTCGGCGGGACCGTCGCGGTGCGCTCGTCCGGGGTCGGCGAGGACGGTGGCGCGGATTCCTTTGCCGGACAGTTCGATTCCTTCCTGCACGTCACCGGCGTCGAAGCGGTGGCCGGGCGGGTGCGGCAGTGCCTGGCCTCCGGCTTCGCCGAGCGGGCGGTCCGGTACGCCTTCGCCCGCGACCGGCCCCCGATCACCGAGCTCGCCGTGGTGCTGCAGCGCTTCGTCGCCGCGCGGGCCAGCGGCGTGCTCTTCACGGTCGACCCGGTGACCGGCGATGCCGACCGGCTGGTGGTGAGCGCGGTCTACGGCCTGGGCGAGGGGCTGGTCTCCGGCGCGGTGGACGCCGACACCGCGATCGTCGGCCCGGACGGCACGGTGCTCGAGCTGACCGTCGGCGCCAAGGAGCAGGAGTACCTGCCGGGCCCCGGCGACGGCCTCGTCGCCGTCGACGTCTCCGCCGAGCGGCGCGCCGCGCAGGTGCTCGACGCCGCCGAACTGGCCGAACTCGCCCGTCGCGGCCGTGAGCTGGCCACCGCGCTCGGCGGCCCGCAGGACATCGAGTGGGCCATCGACGCCGACGGCCTCTGGTTCCTGCAGGCCCGCCCGATCACCACCCTCGGGGCCCCCGCGCGAAGCCAGGACCAGGCGCTCGATGAGGGTGCGGGCGAGGACGTGCCCGCGGGCGAGCTGCGCATCTGGGACAACTCGAATATCATCGAGAGCTTCAGCGGCCTCACCTCGCCGCTCACCTTCACCGTGGCGGCCGGCATCTACGGCCGCGTGTACCGCGGCTACGCGAAGTCGCTCGGCGTTGCGGAAGCGCAACTGCGACAGCTGGATTCGTGGACGCCGTACCTGCTCGGCCGGTTCAACGGCCGGGTGTACTACAACCTGCTGCACTGGTACCGCATGGTCGGCATAGCGCCGGGCTACCCGCTGAACCGCAAGGTGCTGGAGGCGGCGCTCGGCGTCGCCGAGCCGCTGCCGGACGAGATCGCGAAGACCCTGCGCCCCTTCACCTTCGGCTCCCCGCTGCGCCGGGCGCGCTCCCGGCTGCGGACGGCTGTCATCTACCGGCGCAGGCTGCGCGATATCGACAGCATGATGGCGGAGTTCTGCGCCGAGTTCTACCGGGTCTACGACCGCTACGAGGCGGTCGAGTACACCGGCGGCGCCGAGGCGTACGCCGCCTACCGCGAGGTGGACCGCGACCTGGTCGAGCGGTGGGGCCCGATGATGGTGCTCGACGCCATCCTGCTCACCCTCACCGGCGCCATGTTCCTGCTCACCAGGCTGTTCCTGCCGCGCGCACCGGAATCGCTGCTCTACGCCCTGCTCGGCCCCGGCGCCGACGTGGAGTCGGCCGAACCGGCCCGCGCCATGACCGGCCTGGCCGAGCGCGCGCACGCCGACCCGGCCGTTGCCGAGCTGGTCCGCGGCACCGACCCCGGGCAGACCTACGCCGCGCTGCGGGAGGCGGGCCACCGCGATTTCCTGCGCGAGGTCGACGACTACCTGGACCGCTACGGCTACCGCAGCCTGGACGAGCTCAAGCTGGAGATCCCCGACCTGCGCGAGGACCCGTCCGGGCTCTTCGTCATGCTCCGCTCCGCGCTCGGCCGGATCGGCGCCGACGACACCGCCGTGCCCGGCGCCGACGCCATCGACCCCGATGCCTACCTGGACGAACACCTGCGCGGCGGCCGCCGCCGGATCTACGACCGGGTGCGGGCCAAGACCGCCCGCTGCGCCGCGCACCGGGAGCGGCTGCGGTTCTGCCGCACCCGCGCCTTCGGCATGGTCAAGCGGATGATCAGGGCCATGGGGCGCGACCTCGCCGAGCGCGGCGTGCTGGACGACTTCACCGACGTCTTCACGCTCACCGTCGACGAGCTGTGCGAGTGCTACGACAGCGCGCCCGCCCCTGAGCTCCGCGACCGGATCGCTGCCCGCCGGGTCGCGCGAACCGCCGACGCCGCGCTGGTCGCCCCGGCCCGGTTCGAGACGCGGGGAACCGATTTCACGCCGGGGGCGCTGGCCGCGCAGGGCTGGGTTCCGGTCACCGACGTGCCGGCCGCGGAGCCGGGCGACGTGCTCGGCGGCATCCCGTCGGCAGCGGGCGTCGTCGAGGGCAACGCGGTGGTGGTGGACGAGCCGCGCGACGTGGCGGGCGGCATCCTGGTCACCTACCGCACCGACCCGGGCTGGGTGGCGGCGCTGCCGTCGGCGTCGGCGCTGGTGATCGAGCGGGGGAGCCCGCTCACGCACGTGGCCATCGTGGCGCGCGAACTCGGGGTGCCGACGGTGGTGCAGGTGCCCGGCAGCACCCGCAGGCTGCGGACCGGGATGCGGATCCGGGTCGACGGGACAGCGGGCACGGTCACCGTGCTCTCCGGAGGAGGAGCCGAGAGTGGAGCCTGACGAGCACGTCGCGACGATCCGGGGCTGGCTGGCCGCCCCCGCCACCGATGCCGGGGTGTACTTCGCCGAGGAGGGCGACGGCTGGGAGTACCGCAGCTACGCCGAGCTCGCCGAGCTGAGCTGGTCCATCGCCGCGCTGATGCGCGAGCGCGGGCTGCCCGGCGGCGCCGGGGTCTGCGTCATCATGCCGACCGGGTTCCCCTGCGCCGCCGCCTTCTACGCGGTCTGGGCCTGCGGCGGAATCTTCACGCCGGTGGCGCCGCCGCTCTTCGGCGACCTGAACCAGTACATCGCGCACGTCGCCGCCATCCTGGAGCAGGCGCGGCCGCGACTCGTGGTGACCTCGGTCGAGTTCGCCGACCTCGCCCGGCAGGCGCACGCCGCCGCTGGCCGCACCGACGAACCCCTCGTGGTCGACCCGGCCACGCTGCCCGCCCCGGGCGAGCGGGAGTTCTCCGACCCGGACGAGTGCGCGCTGCTGCAGTTCACCTCCGGCTCGACCGGCACGCCGCGCGGTGTCCGGGTGAGCTGGCCCAACCTGGCCACCAATGTCGGCATGATCTCCCGGCTGGTGGACTGGCGGCCGGGCGAGGCCATGGTGTCCTGGCTGCCGCTCTATCACGACATGGGGTTGGTCGGGGCGTTCCTCACCACCGTCACCAACCAGGGCGACCTGTACCTGATGCGGCCGGACCAGTTCGTCCGCGACCCCGCGCGCTGGCTGCGCGCCATGACGAGAGCGCAGCACTCGCCGTCGCCGTCGTTCGCGCTCGGGTACGTCGCGCACCGGGTGCGGGCCGAGGAGATCGCCGAGCTCGACCTCTCCGGCTGGCGCACGCTCGCGGTCGGCTCGGAGCCGGTGGAGCTCGCCGACCTGCGCTCCTTCGCCGCGCTGACCGGGCCGCTCGGCTTCTCCACGCGCGCGTACACGCTCGCCTACGGGCTGGCGGAGTCGACGCTCATGGTGACCTCGTCGGCGCGGGACCGGCCGATCACCGCGCTGCGGGTGGACCCGGCCGGGCTGCGGTTCGGTGCGCCGGTCCCCGTGCTCGAGGTCGCGGAGTTGCGCGACGGGGCGAGCATCGAGGGGGCGGGGTGGATCACCGGGCTCGGGTTCTCCACGCCGGAATCGACGGTGCGTGTCGTCGATGCGGATGGTGTCGAGCTGCCGGACGGCACGCTCGGCGAGATGACGGTGGTCGGTGGGTCGGTGGCGCTCGGGTACTCCGGGCCGGCCGGGCCCGCCTCCTCCACCCGGATCGAGGGCGGGGTCCTGTACTCCGGGGACGCCGGGTTTCTTTGTCGCGGTGAGGTTTTCGTGCTCGGGCGGATGGGGTCGAGCCTGAAGGTGCGGGGCAAGCCGGTGTTCATGGAGGACATCGAGTCCCGGGTGGCGCAGGAGGCCGGGATCACCAAGGGGAAGTTGGCGGCGGTCGCCGTCCCGGATGCCGGGAACCAGGGGATCGTGCTCTTCGCCGAGTCGGCGCCGGGGGAGTGGCTGGCGAAGGCGCACACCATCATCCGGGGTGAATTGGGCCCGGCGCAGACCGTGCGGATCGTGACCGGGCCGCGCGGGATCATTCAGCGGACGTCGAGCGGGAAACCGCGGCGGCGGCACATGTGGGAGCTGTTCCGCTCGGGTGGGATTCCGGGCGGTGAGGTCTACGAGCCGGACCGGACGGCGGCCGGGGCCGTAGACCGCGATCAGGCGCGCGGTTCTGTGTCGCACGGGCATGAGCCGGATCCATCGGTGATCGGGGAGGCCGCGCCGGGCAGGCGCGTGGCGGGCGGGGTCCGCGGGCGGCCGGGACCGGCGCTGCCCGCGCAGCGGGTGGCCGGGCTGCTGGAAGCGGCGCTGCGGCAGGTGCGGGTGCCCGAGGGGGCGGCGGTGCTGTTCGAGGGGTCGCTGGCGGAGGGGTTCGGCAATGCCGGGTCCGACGTGGACTTCCTGGTGGTGGCGGCGGGCGACGAGGAGCTGCCCACGCTGCCGACCGTGCTGTTCGTGGACGGGCGGCGGGTGGAGATCCGCACCCGCTCGGTCGCCCAGCTGCACCGGCAGCTGGCCACCGTCGCCGACGGTTCGGCGCTCGACGAGGACGTGCTGAACCGGTGCCAGCGGTTCCTCGGCGCCACCGTCGTGCGGCCGGGGTCCGCGGTCGACCTCGACGCGCTGCGCGCCCTGCTCCCGGTCGAGGAGCTCGTCGCCCGGCTCTCCGGCTGGTGGAGCGGGCGGGCAGCGCAGGCGCTGCGGTACGCCGTGCTCTGGCGCGCGCTCGGGGCCGATGCCGAGGCGTCGGAGTGGGCGCGGGACGGGGTGAACCAGGCGCTCAAGGGGTGGGCGGCACGGTCGGGGGAGACCTATCTGGAGAGCAAGTGGCTGCCCGAGCAGCTGGAGCGGGCCGGTGCCGCGGGGCGTGCGGCGGCGGCCCGGGTGCCGTCCGGGGTCGCGGAGTCGCTCGCCTTCGCGGCGGAGCTCGGGGTCGACGGGGTGCCGGACGACCCGGCGCAGCTGCGCTTCACCCGGCGTCCGGGGGTGACCACCTGGCAGATCGGCGATCGGGTGCACGTGCTGCGCGGGGAGGACGTCTTCGTGCTCGCCGACGGCGCGGCGCGGGCCTGGCGGTCGGTGGTGTTCCGGCGGCCGGTGGACGCGGTGCTGGAGCGGGGTGGTGCGATCGGGGCCGAGCTGGCGGAGTTCGTGCGGCTGGGATTCGTCGGGGTCGAGTGGCGCGGAGCCGGGGTCCTGACCCCCGCCCTCGCCATGTGCGACCCGGTCCGGCCGTACACCCCCGTTCCGCACGGCGCGGCTCCCGCGCTCGGTGTGCGGGGGGCGGCGGGAAGCGGGGCCGCGGTGACGCTCTCGCCGCTGCCCGCGCGCCGCTTCACCGAGTGTGCGCTGCGGCTGGTCTGGTCGAACATCGTGCTGGAGAACGCCAGGGAGGATCTCGCCGGTGCGGTGAAGGACGGGCAGTGGGCGGTCGCCGATATCGCGGCGCACCGCATGCTCGCCATGGCGGTCCGGGTGCTGCTCTCCGCCTTCGGCGTGCACCCGCTGCCCGCCGATGTCGCGGCCGCGGCGACGCTCGAGCGGCTGCTGCCCGCCGCCGCCGAGCACCGCGCCGAGCTGCTCGTCACCCTCGGGGCCGCGCAGGGTGCGCGGTTCGCCGCGGCGGGCGACCCGAGCTCCGCCCTCGCCCTCCTCGACGACTTCGTGTCCCTGGTCCGCCGGGTCGCGGGCGGCAGCGATTTCCCGGCCTCCTTCGACTCCAGGGAGCAGTGGCGCCGCACCCTCGCCATCGGCTACGACTGGCTGCGCATCGCCGGCTACCTGAACACCGACCTCCCGCTGGACGAGGCGCGCGACCTGCTCGCCTCGGGCGGGCAGCAACCGCACCTGCGGGAAGGAGCGCAGGCATGAGCGACCCCGCCGCGGCCGCGCGGGTCCGCGAGCTGGTCGCCGCCATGGCGCCGCGCCCGGCCGCCGAGCTCACCGCCGAGCACCGCCTCATCGAGGATCTCGGCTACGACTCGCTGCGGCTCATGGAGCTCACCGTCGTCCTGGAGCGCAGCTTCGACCTGCCCGGGTACAAACCCGAGCAGCTGGCAGGCGTGCTCCGCGTCGGTCAGGTGGAAGAGCTGATCGGCTCCTCGCTCGCGGAGCGCACCGCGTGACCGGCGCCGTGCTGGTGACCGGAGCCAGCGGCCTGGTCGGCGCCGAGGTGGTGGCCCGGCTCCGGGCCGCGGGCCGCCCGGTGATCGCGCTGCTGCACGCCGCGTCGGCCGTCGTCGGCAACGACGGCACCGTGCTCGAACCGGACGAGCGGCTCTCCGGCGACGTCCGCGAGCCCGACTTCGGCGGCGCGGCGGCCGATCTCGACGGCCGCGTCGCGCTGATCGTGCACTGCGCCGCCACCACCGCCTTCGACGCCACCGAGCGGCAGTACGCGGAGCTGAACGTCCGCGGCACCGAGAACGTGCTCGCGCTGGCCCGGCGCTGGGCCGTCCCGCTGGTGCACGTGAGCACCGCCTACGTCTGCGGCATGCGCGGCGGCACCGTGCTCGAGGACGAGCTGGAGCACGGCCAGGCCTTCGGCACCGGGTACGAGGCGAGCAAGTACCGGGCCGAGCAGCTGGTCCGCGGGTCCGGCCTGGACTGGGCCGTGGTGCGGCCCGGGATCGTCACCGGCGCGAGCGATACCGGCGCCATCCGCGACCACAAGAACCTGTACACCGTGCTCAAGCTCATGGTCGAGGGCAAGCTGCGTTCGCTGCCCGGCCGCTACGACGCCACTCTGAGCCTCGCCCCGGTCGACCACGTCGCCGACGTGATCGCCACGGCGGCGCTCGATTTCGACCGGGCCCGCGGCCGGACCCTGCACGCGGTCGGCCGCGACACGCTCTCCCTGCGCGAGGTCTCCGACGTACTGGCCGAGTACCCGTCGTTCGCCGTGGCGACCTTCGTCCCGGAGACGACCTTCGAGGAGACCGACCTGCCGCCGATCGAGCGCGAGTACTACCGGCGCATCGGCGCCCTCTACACCAGCTACTTCGTCCGCAGGCTGCGCTTCGACACCCGCAACGCGGAGCTGCTGCGCCCGGCGCCCGAGTCCGGCGCCGAGTACCTGCGGCTGCTGCTCGACCACGCGCTGGAGATCGGCTACCTGGGTGACCCGCTGCCCTCGATCGAGGACATCCTGGCCGGGAGCAGGCGGTGACCGGGGGCGCGCTGGAGGCGCTGCTGGCCCGGCTCACCCCGCAGCCGGAGAAGGTGGCCGCCTACCGCGGTGACACCTACGTCGCCGAGACCGTCGAGCAGCTCGAGCGGCTCGGGCTCGACCCGGCCGCCTTCGCCATCGGCCACTCCATGCTGCTGCTGAAACCGGACGCGATCGTCGCCCGCGCCGTCGACCCGGCCCTGAAGTGGTTGCACGACAACGGCTACCGGGTGGTCGCCGCCGAGATCATCCCGGTGAACCGGCACCTGGCCCGCGCCCTCTGGTACTACGCCTGGAACATCGCCTCGCCCGAGCGCCGCCGCCTGGCCGACCTGCTCGTCGGCATCTCCGACGCCCTGCTCCTCGTCGTCACCGCCCCCGGCGACCCGCTCCCGGTCCCCCTCCGCCTGGCCCGCGCCAAGGGGCCGACCGACCCGCGCAAGCGCCGCCCCGGCGAGCTGCGCCACCTCCTCGGCCGCGACAACTACCTCCTCAACCTCGTACACACCCCCGACGACCCCGCCGACGTCCTCCGCGAACTCGCCATCTACTTCCCCGAACAGACCCGCGCGGAGGTCATCGAAGCCGCCCGCGCCGCCGACCACCCGGACGGGGCTTCATCGTCTCCCGCGACAACAGGTCGAGCCGCCGCGGGCGATGCGCCGGTCACCCCGCTGGAACCGGCGGATCGTGCCCGCGCACTGTCCGAGCAGCTGTATGCCCGAACCCCCGAACGCTCCTTCGACCCCGGCGTCGCCCTGGAGCGGATCCGCAACGACCTGAACGAATCCGGCACCGACGACAACCCCACTCTGCTCAACACCGCACTGACCCGGGGCGCCCCCGTCGACCCGTGGTCGGCGATAGTCCTCGGCTCCCAGGTACTGCCCATGCGAACCGGCACCGAGCCCCAGACCCTGCGCCCGGTAACCGCCACCGACTGGACGGAGAAATTCGGATGAGCCTGGAAGCGGTCGTCGCCGGCGTATCCCACCAGCAACCCATACGCCGCGAGCTCACCCACCGCGCCGCCGTGGCCGAGGTCTTCGTCACCTCACTCGCCACCAGGGACACCGGCGGCTATCTGGCCGGCGCCCAGCTACCCCGGATGCACGCCTACTACGGCGACCACACCGGTGCCCCCGCCCGCCTGCACGACCCGCTGCTCATCATGGAGACCGCCCGCCAGGCGTCGATCGCGCTCACCCACGAGTTCTTCGGCGCACCGCTGGACTCGGCGTTCCTGGTCCGGACCTTCAACGGTGCCGGTGTCCGCGGGGTCGCCTGGGAGACCACCCCCGATCCGACGAATCTTGTTCTCGCGGTGGATGTCCCACGCGTGCACCACCAGGCGGGCGCGGTCTGCGGCCTGGACATGGTCCTGGAGATCTCCTGTCCCGCGGGCCCCCTGATGACCGTGGACGGCTCCTTCTCCTGGACCTCCCCCGACCGCTGGTCCCGCCTGCGCGGCGCCTTCCGGCAGAGCCTCGAACTCCCGCCCGCGGTCGGCCCGACGGTCGCCGCCCGGCCGGTCCCGCCCGGCACGGTCGGCCGGGAGAACCGGCGCAATGTCATCGTCGGCGCCCCGGAGCAGTTCGGCGCGGCAGTCCGGGTGCCGCTGGCAGTCGACCCCCTGCACCCCTTCCTCTTCGACCACCACCTCGACCACGTGCCGGGCAGCGTTCTCCTGGAAGTCGCGAGGCAGAGCGCCCTCACCCTGCTGGACGCCGGATCCGCGAACCCGCAACTGCTCTCCGTCACCAGCCGCTTCGACCGCTTCGCCGAACTCGACCTCCGCACCGAATGCCGAGCCGAGATCACCGCCCGCACCGGCGACCTGACCACCGTGCGCTGCGTGATCGCCCAGGAAGCCACCGCTGCCGAGATCGACCTGACCTTCCTGGACGGCCGGGAGCCCGGGTGATCGGCACCCTCACCCGCCTGACCCATTTCACCCGGGTCATGTACAAGCCGCACTACCTGCTGTACGGCGTCCTGTGGGTCTTCGCCCTGGAGGCCACCCTCGCCCTGCTCGCGGCGCCGGACACGCCGTGGCGACCGTCCTGGTCGACGGGGCTGCGGGTGCTGATCGTCGCGATCGTGCTGCTCTACCTGCGCATGGTCGACGAGCGGAAAGATCTCGCCTACGACCGGGTGCACAACCCCGACCGGCCCCTGGTCACCGGGGCGGTCACCGCCACCGACCTCCGGATCGGCATGGCGGTCATCGCCGTTCTCGCCGTGGCCGGGAGCCTGCTGCTCTCGGTGGGGTCCGCGCTCGCCATCGGCGCGGTGCTGCTCTACGGGCTCGGGCTGTGGGGGCTGGAGCGGGTCTCGGCGTGGGTCCGGGACGACATCCTGGTCAACCTGGTGGTCACGTACCCGGTGCAGTTGCTGGTCACCGCCTACGTCCTGGTCTCGGTGCTGGACACCGAGGGATCGAACGCCGGGTTCTGGAAGTCGGCCCCCGCCGCGCTGATCTTCGCCGGTGCGTTCCTGCAGTTCGAGTTCGCCAGGAAGACGGCGCACGAACCGCTGCCGGGCGAGCACTACTACTCGAATGTGCTCGGAGCGCGGGGGAGTACGGCCGTGTCGCTGCTGTTCGTGGCGCTGGCGGTCGGGGCGGAGCTGGCGCTGGTGCGGCCGTGGGAGTACGACGGCGCCAGGTCATGGCTCGGGCTGCTGCCGGTGCCGCTGGCCCTGCTGCCCGGGTACGGCGCGCTGCGGTTCCTGCGCGGCGGGGAGTACCCGCTCGGACCGCCGGTGCTGTTCATCCTCGGGCTCTACGCCGTGCTCATCGCCCAGTCCGCGGTCGGAGCGTGACCGGAAGCCGGGACGGCGCCGCGACGAAATCCCCGCTCGACGGCCGCACGCGATAACCACTGTCCAGCGCCGGATTCCAGTGTGTGAAGAGCGCGGCGGTGGCGAGCGTGATGGTGAGCAGCGCGAAATTGTTGCCGGGGCAGTGCCTGGCGCCGACGCCGAAGGGGAGCACGGCCTTGCGGTCGATGCCGTCCACCCGCTCCGGGGCCCAGCGCTCCGGGTCGAAGCGGGCGGGGTCCGGGTAGTGCCTCGGGTCGTGGTGCACCAGGTACGGGCTGTAGACGACGACGGCGCCGTCCGGCAGGGTGAGGCCGTCGAAGGTGACCGGGCCGTCGGCGTTCTGGGTGCTCACCCACGGCCCCCAGTAGCGCAGCGTCTCCAGGATCACCCGGCGCAGGTACGGCAGCCGGTACAGGTGATCGGGCTCGACCGGACCCGCGCCGACCTCCGTATCCAGCTCGGCGCGGACGGCTTTCGCGATCTCCGGGGAGCGAAGCGTCTCGTACCAGACCCAGGCCAGGATGGAGGCGGTGGAGCCGACGCCCGCCGCGAGCATGAGGATCAGCTCGTCCACGATCTCCTCGTCGCCGAGCCTGGCGCCGGTCTCGGCGTCGACGTGGCCGATGAGCGCGGAGAGCACGTCGCGGTGGTCCCGCCCGTCGGCGCGGTAGGCGCGCACCACCGCGCCGATCTCGCCGCGCAGCGCCGCGGCCTTCGCGGCGAACCTGCGGTCGGCGAGGAACCTGGCCCGGTTCACGGCGTCGGGGAGGGCGGCGCGCTGCACCACCTGTGCCAGCAGCCACGGGATGTTCCGCCTGACCTCGGCCTTGGCGGCGGCGCCGAAATCGGCGGTGAAGAGGGTGGCGGAGATGGTGTCGAGGACGAGGGCGTGCGCCGACTCCATCAGGTTCACCGTGCCGGGCAGGGCGGCGGCCCACTCGTCGGCGATGCCTGCGGTGACGGCCGCGTAGTCCTGGAGGCGGCGCCGGCGCAGGGCGGGGGCGATCATCCGGCGGCGCAGTTCGTGCGGGGGGCCGGCGAGGACATTGGAGGCGCCGCGGACCACCTCGTGCATGGCGGCGCGCAGGTCGTCGCGGTGGAATTCGCCCGCGGTGCCGAAGCCGACCTGCCGGATGAGCTCCGGGGTGGTGAGGACGTAGGCGGGGCGCGGGCCGAGGTAGACGCGCACCACCGGGCCCACCGCGGCCAGCGAGCGGACGAAGCCGAGGCTGTCGCGCAGGGCCGCGATGCTGTGGCCGAGCAGCGGCAGCCTGCCCGGGGCGGTCGGCACCTCCGCCGGGGTGCGCGGCATGCGCGCGTGGGGCGGGTCGGCGATCAGCTCCGCGTAGACGGCGGTGATCTCGGCACTGAGCGCGGACTGGCGGGCGGGGAACGGCGTGGCCGCTATCGCTGTGCGGCGGGTTTCCAGCCCGGCGGGGGAGTCCGCGAGGGTGCGCAGTGCGGCGGCGATGGCGTCGGGTTCGGGGCCGGTCAGGACCCCGCCGCCCGGCGGAACCGACTCGCTGAGCGCGGCGTCGCAGTACACCACCGGCAACCCCGCCGCCGCGGCCTCGAGCAGGGCCATGCCCTGGGTGTCGAAGCCGAGGGACGGGAAGAGCAGGATGTCGTGCTCGCGCATGGCGTGCAGGCAGTCACGCTGCGAGCGGGCGCCGTGGAAGCGGATCCGCGGGTCGGCACCCGCGAGTTCGCGGGCCGCGGCCAGCTGGTCGCCGTCGCCGTAGACGTCGAGGACCGCGCCGGGCACCCGGAGCACGGCTTCGATCGCGGCCAGCGGCCGTTTCTCCGCGGAGAGCCGGGCGCACCACAGCACCCGGAGCGGCCCGGCGTCCGCCCGCCGGGCGGTTGCGCCGAGGTCGGCACCGAGCGCCGTCGCGTCGCGGCCGTCGGCGGGCGGCGTTGCCTCGAGTTCGTCGAGCAGGTCGTCGTCGACACCGTTGGAGATGACGTGCAGCCGCCCGGCCAGCCCGTGCGCCCGCAACCGCTCGGCGAAGTGCGCGGACGGCACGATCACCGCGTCCGCGGCCTGCGCCTGCGCGATCATGGTGTGCCAGGCGTGCCGGGCGGACCGCGACTCCGGATTGCGCGGCATCCGCCCCCGATGCGGGAGCACGCTGTTGTGCAGTGCCCGCATGGCCAGCGCCGCCGGGTAGGGGGCGGGCGAGGTGTGCTGGATGAAGACGTCGTCCCGGCTGTGGATCGTCTGCACCAGCGGAATACCGTGCCGCCGCGCCGCTTTCACCCCGGCGACGGCGACTCCGTAGGTGGTCTGGGTGTGCACGATGTCGACCGGGCCGCGCTCGGCGAAGACCGCGTCGATCAGCCGCGCGTTCGCCCTGGTCGGCAGAACCGCGGCGAAGCCGTTGACCGAGAGCGCACGCACCGGCGAAAGGACCACGAGGTCCGGGTCCGGTTCGGTAGATTCCGGACCGGGCGCGGTGAATACCGTGACGCGGTGCCCGAGCCGCCGAGCACCGCGGTACTGGGCGGCCACCGAGGTCTGGATGCCGCCGACGGTTCCGGGGTGGAAATCGGTGAACAGCGCGATGTGCATAGGGCCACGGTAGTGAGGGAGCTGGTGTGAAGATCGCAATTCCGTTGACCGGGACCAGAGGTGACGTGCAGCCCGCCGTCGCGCTGGGGCTGACGCTGCGCGACCGCGGCCACGAGGTGATCGTCGGCGCACCGCCCAACCTGGTCGACTTCACCGCGGGCACCGGACTGAAGGCTCAGCCCTGCGGGCCGGACGTGCAGCAGCTCTACTCCTCCGAGGAGGGGCAGCGGGCGCTCGCCGCGGGCAGCAGCCTGCGGCTGATGCAGCTGGTGGGCAAGCAGATGGCCGAGTACGCGGAGCGGATGAACCGCGAGGTCATCGAGGTCTGCGCGGGCGCCGAGGTGATCGTCTCCACGCTGCTCACCGAGGATCGCGCGGTGTCGGTGGCCGAGGCGTCCGGCGCCGGGCTGGTCACGCTGCACGGCTTCCCGGGCCGCAAGACCGGTGCCTACCCGTTCCCCGGCGCGCTGCCGCCGCACTGGCAGCCGCCCGCCGCGGTGAACCGGGCCACCTGGTCGGTCGCGGAGAACCTGCGACGGGTGGTCTTCCTGCGCTACCTCAACCAGCTGCGCGGCGAGCTCGGGCTGCGCAGCACCACGAAGAGTCCGGCCGCCATGTGCGCGGCGCGCGGGGTGTCCGAGGTGCAGATCTACGACCCGGCGCTGGTGCCGGGGCTGGCCGAGGACTGGGGCGATCGGCGCCCGCTCGTCGGCTTCCTCGCGCTGCCGCGCGCCGCCCGCGAGGCCGTCGGCGAGCTGGCCGACGACCACACCGAGTTGCTGGCCTGGATCGACGCGGGGGAGCCGCCGGTGTACTTCGGCTTCGGCAGCATGCCGATCCGGGACACCCACCAGGTGCTGGCCATGGTCACCGAGGTGAGCGAGCGGCTCGGCAGGCGCGCGCTGGTGAGCGCCGGGTGGAGCGATCTGGACGCGGCCGAGGCCGAATCCGGTGCGGCGGTCAGGGTGGTCGGGCCGCTGGCGCACGACATCGTCTTCCCGAGGTGCGCCGCCGCGGTGCACCACGGCGGCATCGGCACCACCTTCGAGAGCCTGCGCGCCGGGCTGCCGACGCTGGTCTGCTCGGTCTCCTTCGACCAGCCCATGTGGGGCGGGCAGGTGGAGCGGCTCGGGGTCGGGGTGCACCTGCCGTTCGCGAAGCTCGACGCCGACCGGCTCACCGCGGGGGTGCGCACGCTGCTCGAGCCGGAGACGGTGGCGCGCACCCGCGAGCTGGCCGGGCGGCTGGCGGCGCGCTCCGATGCCGCCGAGCGCGCCGCCGACCTGGTCGAGGCCGCCGCTCGGTGAACCGGCTCGCGGCCGGGTGTGCCGACTCCCTCGTCATGTTCCGGCGCGCGCTGCGCCGGACCGTGCGCGGCCGCGACACGCTGCTGGTCTCGGCGCTGCTGCCGATCCTGCTCATGCTGCTGTTCGTCTACGTCTTCGGCGGGGCGATCCAGGTCGGGATGCCGTACCTGGACTACGTGCTGCCCGGAATCGTGCTGCTCTGCACCGGTTTCGGCGCCTCCATCACCGCGACGGGGGTCGCCACCGACGTGCGCGGCGCCGCCGTCGACCGGTTCCGCACGCTGCCGATCTACCGGCAGGCGCTGCTCGCCGGGCACGCGCTGGAGGGGGTGGTGCGGAATCTCGGCGTCGTCGCGGTGGTCTTTCTCGTCGCCGCCGCGCTCGGGTTCCGCACCACCGCCGGGCTCTCCGGCCTGCTCTCCGCCGCCGGGATCGTGCTGCTGCTGGTCGTGGCCGTGACCTGGATCGCGGTGGCGATGGGGTTGCTCGCCCGCACCCCCGAAGCGGCGGGTGGCTTCACCTACGCCATCATGTTCGTGCCCTACGTGAGCAGCGCGTTCGTCCGCACGGAGACCATGCCGGGGTGGTTGCGAGGGTTCGCCGACAATCAACCGGCCACGCCGATTCTCGGAGCAGTTCGCGGTGCGCTGACCGGTGCGGGCGGGGAAGTGGTGCCCGCCGTGCTGTGGTGCGTCGGGCTCACCGCCGCCGGATACGTCGCCGCGGCCTCGCTTTTCGCCCGCCGCGTCCAGGGCTGACGGAACCCACGCGGCGAGGCCGGACCGACGTGTCGTCGGTCCGGCCTCGGCCGTGCGCTCGATTCGCTACTCCGCGAGCAGCGCGCCGCTCGCGTAGATCGACTTGTACTCGAGGAATTCGTGGAACCCCTCCGGCCCGAGTTCGCGCCCGATCCCACTGCCCTTGACGCCGCCGAAGGGGGCGTCGAAGTCGTTGACGTAGTAGTTGATTCCGATGGTGCCGGTGCGGATGCGGCGGGCGATGCCGAGTCCGCGGTGTTCGTCGGCGGTCCACACCGACCCGGCGAGGCCGAAATCGGTGTCGTTGGCGAGCGCGACTGCCTCGTCCTCGTCGGTGTAGGGGATGACGGTGACGACGGGGCCGAAGATCTCCTCGCGGGCGATCCGGTCGGTGTTGGCGACGTCGGCGAAGACGGTCGGCTCGATGAACCAGCCCCTGGTCAGCCCGGCCGGTTGCCCGCCGCCGTGCACCAGCCGCGCGCCGTCGGCGCGGGCGAGCTCGATGTACCGGCGCACCGTGGCGAGCTGGCGTTCGCTCGCCATCGGGCCGATGGTGACGGCGGGATCGAGCGGGTCGCCGATGGTCTGGGCGGCGGCCCACTCGGCCAGCGCGGCGACGACCTCGTCGTAGCGGGAGCGCGGGGCGAGGATGCGGGACTGGCCGGTGCAGGTCTGGCCGTTGTTCATGAACGAGGCGGTGCCGATGCCGGTGACGAAGGTCTCCAGATCGGCGTCATCGAGCACGATCGCCGCCGACTTCCCGCCGAGCTCGAGCGTCATCCGCTTGAACCCGCGCCCGCCCTCCGCGCCCACCTGCGCGCCGGAGGCGGTGGAGCCGGTGAAGGCGATCTTGGACACCAGCGGATGCCGGGTGAGCAGCGCGGCGGGGCCTCGATCGGCGAGCACGATATTGAGCACGCCGGGCGGCAGCCCGGCCTCCGCCGCCGCCTCGGCGATCACATAGGAATCCAGCGCGGCGTCGGGGGAGTGCTTGAGCACCACCGTGCAGCCGGCCGCGAGCGCGGGCGCGATCGAGATGAGCGCCTTGGCCTGCGGGTAGTTCCACGGGGTGATGACCGCGGCCACGCCGACCGGTTCGCGGCGCACCAGGGTCGAGCCCATGGCGCTCGGCCGGATCTCCTCGAACTCGGTGCCAGCGGCCAGATCGGCGTACTGGCGCAGCAGGTGCGCGGGCGCCTGGCCGTTGAAGACCTGGGAGAGCCCGATCGGCATGCCGATCTCCCTGGTCACCAGCTCGCTGGTGGATTCGCCCCTGGCGGCGAGCGCGTCGGCGAAGCGGTGCAGCACCTTCGCCCGCTCGGCGGGGGTCGCGTTCGCCCACTCACCGCGCTCGTGCGCCGCGTTCGCGGCGGTGACGGCGGCCTCGATGTCGGCCTCGCCACCGAGCGCCGCGGTGCCGAGCGGCTCACCGGTGGCGGCCTCGATCGCCTGCCACACCTCGGAACTCTTCGGGGCGACCCACTGCCCGTCGATGAAGAAGGTGGGGCGATCCGATGTCTGGTCGGCGCTAGGCATGAGCAGCTCCTGCCGGGGTCGGGACAAGGATCGTCGCGCGCATCACTGCATCCCCTCGGCGTACCAGGTGCGGAACTCGTCGTAGCTGGGCATCTCCTCGGAGTTCGCCTTCGGGTCGACCACCACGTGGATGACGCCCGGTTTGCCGCTGGCGTAGGCGCGCTTGATCGCGGGCGCGATGTCCTCCTCGCGCTCCACGTACTCGCCGTGGCAGCCGAACCCCTCCGCGATCTTGTCGAAGCGGGTCTCGGTGCTCCAGTGCGTTCCGGTCTCCAGCGAGCCCTGGCCGAAGAGCCCCTTGTAGACGCCGACCTCGAGGCCCCAGGAGTAGTCCACCGCGACCACGCAGACCAGCGGCAGGTTCAGCCGGGCCGCGGTCTCCAGCTCGCCGATGTGGAAGAGGAACGAGGAGTCGCCGGTGACCAGCATCAACGGGCGCTTGCGACCCTCGGCCACCGAGGCGCCGATGGCGTAGGGGAGCCCGGTGCCGAGGTGCCCGAAGTTCTGGTTCCAGATCACGTCGTGCGGCTTGGCCTGCGAGTAGGTCCAGCCGAAGATGGTGGTGGCGCCGCCGTCGCGGACCATGATGCCCTCCGGCGGGAACGCCTTCGTGGCCTCCACGATGAGCCGGGCCGGGTGCACCTGCTGCTGCCCGGACGGCGCGGTCTCGGCCAGCTCGGCGAGGCGCGCGGCGTCCTGTTCGATCCAGCCCGCCAGCTCGGGGGTCGCGGTGCGCGGGGTGTCCTTCAGCGCCGCGACCAGCTGCGGGACGATGGCGCGGAGATCGCCGACCAGCGGGACGTCGATCGGCCGGTTCACCCCGATGGCCTCCGGATTCTGTTCCACCAGAATCCATTTCCGGTTCGCCTCGCCCGCGACCCAGTGCCTGCCGACGCCGTAGTGCACCGGCTCGCCCAGCTCGGTGCCGACGGCGAGCACCAGATCGGATTTCACCACCGCGTCGATGGACGAGGGGGAGAAGCCGTAGGCGAAGGTGCGGTCCTCCAGCCCCTCGATGAACGAGGTGCCGCCGGAGGTCTGGATCACCGGGACCGCCATCAGCTCGGCCAGCGCGCGCACCGACTCCCCGGCCCTCGTGGTGTGCACACCGTGCCCGACGATCAGGATCGGCTGCTTCGCGGCGCGGATGAGCTCGGCCGCCTCGTCGATCCGGTCCTGCCCCGCGGTCTGCCCGACCAGCCGGTAGCGGTGCGGCGGCAGCGGTTCGGGGACATCCAGTTCCTCCTGGATGATGCCCTTCGGCCACTCGATGTAGACCGGGCCGGGGGTGCCGGTGAGCGCCCGGCGCAGCCCCTCGCGGATGATCTCGTCGGTCTGGTCGGCGTACTCGATACTCGCGCTGTACTTCACCGACGGCGCGAAGAGCTCGGCCTGCTTGACGAACTGGATCCGACCGCGGCGCACCCGCTGCTCGGTGATCCGGGCGCGCTGCCCGCCGAGGAAGATGACCGGGGAGTTCTCCACCTTGGCGCACTGGATGGCGCCTGCCATGTTCGCCATGCCTGGACCGAGCGTGCCGATGCAGACCGCGGCCTTGCCGGTCATCCGGGAGACCGCCTCGGCCATGAACCCGGCCGTCTCCTCGTGGTGCGGGGCGATGACGTTCCAGCCGCGCTCCTCGGCGAGGTGGAACATGTGCACGAAGTTCGGGTCCGGAATACCGAATACGGTATTGATGCCCTCGGCTTCGAAAAGCTGGATGATGCGTTCGTAGACCTTAACCGACATGCTGCGCACCCTCCGTGGCCAGCGCGAAACTTCTCGTCAAATGGTCGACGTGCCCGGTTGCGGTGGGCAGGATCCAGGAGTTCGCGGTGTCCCGGATCTCGTCGATGCGCTCGCCGACCTGCTCGACCGTCCAGGCGGGCTGGTAAACCCCTGCGGTCTCGGCGAGATAGACCCGCGCCACCCGCCCGGCCACCGCGGCGTAGATCTCGCCGCTGACCGAGCAGGATTCGTGCGCGAGCCAGCCGACGGCGGGTGCCGTCAGCTCGGGGCCCATGGGCGGGTAGGCGGAGGTGTCCAGCCCGTCCGCCAGCCTGGTGACCGCGGCGGGGACGATGACGTTGCTGGTCACGCCCGCCTCGGCGCCCTCGAGGGCGATCACGTTGGAGAGGCCGAGCACGCCGGCCTTCGCCGCCGCGTAGTTCGCGACATTCCTGTTGCCGTAGAGCCCGCCGATGGACGAGGTGAGCACCACCCGGCCGTAGCCGGCGTCGGCCATGACCGGGAAAGCGGCCCGCGCCACGTGGAACGCGCCGCGCAGGTGCACGTCGAGCACCGCCTCGAAATCCGCGTAGGGCATGTCGCGCAGGGAGCCGTAGCGGACATTGCCCGCGTTGTGGATCAGGATGTCGAGCCGGCCGAAGCGCTCGAGGGCGGTGTCGACGATCGCCTGCCCGCCCTCGGGGGTGGCGACCGAGTCGGTCGAGGCCGTGGCCGTGCCGCCCGCGGCCTCGATCTCGCTGACCACCTCGGCGGCCGGGCTGCCGACCACCTCGTCGCCGCGCACGCTGCTGCCCAGGTCGTTGACCACGACCTGGGCACCGCGCTCGGCGAGCAGCAGCGCGTACGCACGCCCGAGCCCGCGCCCGCCACCGGTGATGACGGCGACCCGCCCGTCGTAGCGCAGTTCGCTCACTTCCCGAGCTCCAGGCCGGGCAGCTCGCCGGTATCCCGCCACGCCTGCAGGACGTCCTCGAAGGCGTAGAACCCGGGCCAGTACGGCTCGCCGAGGTGCGAGCGGATCTGCTGCTCGCCCTCGTTGTTGTAGTACCCGGGGGTGCACTCGCGCTGGAAGCTGGTGTTGTCCACCGCGGTCTCCCGGACGGTGGTGCACCACTCCTGGACCGCCTCCGGCGTCGGCTCGACGGAGGTGATCCCGGCGCCCGCGGCGTGCGCCAGGATGTAGGCGATGTGCCCGGCCTGCTGGTCGAACATGTCGGTGGTGCTCGCCGTGACTCCGCCCTGGATGAACCCGGTGAAGAAGATGTTCGGGAAGCCGCGGGTGGTCAGCCCGTGCAGCGTCTTGTACCCGTCGCCCCAGTGCTCGTAGAGCGAGACCCCGTCGCGCCCGGTGAACGGCGCGATGCCGAGCCGCCGGTCCAGGTCGGTGGTGATCTCGAAGCCGCTGGCGAAGATGATGCAGTCCACCTCGTGCTCGACGCCGTCGGCGACGATGCCCGTCGCGGTGATGCGCTCGACGCCCTTGGTCTTCGAGACGTCGACCAGGGTCACGTTGTCCCGGTTGAAGGTGGGCAGGTACTCGTCGTTGAAGCACGGCCGCTTGCACAGGAACCGGTAGTACGGCTTGAGCGCCGCCGCCGTCGCCGGGTCGTCGACCAGCGCGTCCACCCGCTGCCGCACCCGCTCCATCGCCTTGTAGTCCTCGAGCTCGCGCAGCTCCATGAACTTCTCCGGGGTCAGCGTGGCCCAGCCCTGGGTGGCGGTGAGGTGCGCCTCCACATTGCGGCTCACCTCGGTCCAGCCGTCGCAGATCAGGTCCGGCTGTCCCGGCGCGAACGCCTCGAAGGCGGCGGTGTGGAAGTTGCGCTTGCGCTCCCTGGTCCAGCCGGGCTTCAGCGTGGCGGCCCACTCGGGATCGGTCGGCACGTCGCCGCGCTCGTAGACGTAGGAGGGGGTGCGCTGGAAGACGTACAGGTGTTCGGCGGATTTCGCGAGGTGCGGGACCACCTGGATGCCGCTGGCGCCGGTGCCGATCACCGCGACCTTCTTGCCCGCGAGCCCGTCCAGCCCGCCCTTCATGCTGCCGCCGGTGTAGGCGTAGTCCCAGCGGGCGCTGTGGAAGGTGTGCCCCTCGAACTCCGAGATGCCGGGGATGCCGGGCAGTTTCGGCTTGTTGAACGGGCCCTGCGCCAGGATCACCCAGCGCGCGCGGATGGCGTCGCCGCGGTTGGTACCGATGTTCCACCGGCTGCTCGGCTCGTCCCACTCCAGCGACTCGACCAGCGTGCTGAAGATGGCCCGCTCGTACAGGTTGTAGTGCTTGCCGATCCGCTGGGCGTGCTCGAAGCACTCGTCGCCGCGGGCGTACTTCTCGGTCGGGATGTACCCGGTCTCCTCGAGCAGCGGCAGGTAGGCGTAGCTGTCGGTGTCGCACTGGATGCCGGGGTAGCGGTTCCAGTACCAGGCGCCGCCGAAATCACCGGCCAGCTCGATGATCCGGAAGTCGGTGACGCCCGCCTCCTGCAGCCGGGCGGCGGCGATCAGCCCGGCCCAGCCGCCGCCGAGGATGGCGACGCCGATCTCGTCGGTGATCGGCTCGCGCGGCTCGACCGCGGTGTACGGGTCGCCCGCGTAGAACTCGTCGAAGCCGTCCTCGGTGACGAGGTACTGGCCCTGCCCCTCGGTCCGCAGCCGCTTGTCCCGCTCGGCGAGGTAGATCTCGCGCAGCGCGGACAGGTCGACCTCGGGGGTCTGCGTGGGTGCACAGTCGGTCATGGGGTGGTTCCTTCAGCTCAGCTCGGTGGGTTCGCCGGTGCCCATGTACCTGGCGAGATTGTGGTGCAGGTTGACGACGCTGCGCTCGCGGTACGGGTTCGGCTTGGGACCGGAGAAGCCGCGCGACTTCATGCCCTGCTGCACGGCGGCCATGTTGTCGAAGTCCTGCGGCAGCACGGAGCGCCAGCCGGGGTCGCCGACCGGGGTGTACTCCCACTCGGTCTCCGGCTCCTGCCCCTCCGGGAAGAGCTCGAAGACGGCGGCCTCGAAGATGCACTTGTCCGGATCGGTGCCGTAGGGCCGGAAGCGGTAGCACAGCATGTTGTTCACCGCGTGCCCGATCTGGAAGTTCGGGAAGATCTGCCACGCGGTGCCCGCCTGCGCCACCACCGACGGGTCGACCTTGGGCCAGTCCACGCCGCGCGCCTGGTCCTCCGCGCGGGCGGTGTCCAGCCAGTAGCGCAGCACCTGGTCGCTCGGGGTGCCCTCGGGCAGCTCGTCCACCAGCCGGTTGGCGACGTCGACCAGGGTGCGGGTGGTGTTGGTGTTGGCGTTCTCCCAGGTGAAGTTCTGCAGCGTCGCGGTGGAGACCCTGGCGTCGGCGCCGCCGCCGACGCGCAGCTTGGCCTGGTTCTCCTCCATGCCCTTCGGCGCGTCGTAGCCGATGTTGGAGTGCTTGCCCTGCGGTCGCGCCCAGCCGAGGAAGCTGCCGAAGTTGGCGAACTCGGGATGCGTGTAGGGCACGTGGTAGGTCTCCATGAAGGCCTCGAAGGCGACCTTCCAGTTGCAGTCGAACTCGACCCAGCGGCGCCAGCGGTACCGCATCTTCTCCAGCTCGAAGTGCTCCAGCAGCGCGGCGGCCGGGTTCAGGTAGTCGCGCAGCGGCTCGGCCTCGGGATCCATGGTGATCCAGAGCCAGCCGCCCCAGGTGTCGACCCGGACCTGGTTCAGCCCGTCGTTGCGCTCGGTGAGCGCGCAGTTCCAGTCCTCGCGCTCGGGCACGAAGGTGTTGCGGCCCTCCAGGTCGTAGCGCCAGCCGTGGAAACCGCAGACGAACTGCTTGGCGCTGCCGCGGGCGTCGTGCGCGCCGGGCGGGGTGTCGACGAGCCTGCGGCCGCGGTGTGCGCAGACGTTGTGGTAAGCGCGGAAACTGTCCGGCGCGGTGCGCACCACCAGGATGGAGTCGTTCATGATGTCGTAGGTCAGGTAGTTGCCGACCCGGGGGATCTCCTCCACCCGGCCGACCTGCTGCCAGACCTTCGCCCACAGCTTCTCGCCCTCGGCGCGGGCGTATTCGGGGGAGATGTAGGCCTCGACACCGATTTCGGCCGGCGTCGACAGCGATTCCGTTGGGTTCTCGGCGGTTTCGGTCATGACATTCTCCCGATCGGGGTCAGCGGGTGATCGCGGCGCGGAAATCCTCGTTCTCGAGGAACAGCGAGGTGTGGTCGGCGCCCAGGTGGGTCCACTTGAGGTTCAGCCCGCCGTCGACGAGCAGCGTCTGGCCGGTGATGTAGCTCGACAGGTCGGAGAGCAGGAACAGGATCGGCCCGGCCTGCTCCTCCGGGGTGCCGCGGCGGCCCATGGCGATGGCTGTGCGGTCGCGCTCCGGGTCGTCGCCGACGTAGGCGGTGGAGGCGGGGGTCGCGGTGACGCCCGGCGCCACCGCGTTCACCCGGATGCCGGTCTGCGCCAGCTCGACCGCGAGTGTGCGGGTGGCGGCGACCAGCGCGGCCTTCGCGGTGCCGTAGGCGATGTGGAACGGGGCGGTGTTCATGCCGCTGATCGAGGAGAGCGAGACGATCGAGCCCGCGCGGTTCTTCGCCTTCAGCTCGGCGGCGACCGCCTGGCTGAGGAAGAACATGGTCTCCAGGTTCTGCGCGAAGAGCGCGCGCCAGTCCTCGCGGGTGACGCGGGTGGCCGGCATCCAGGTGGTCGGTGCCGCGCCGCCGGCGATATTGACCAGGCCGTGCAGCTCGCCGCCGGCGGAGCGGGCGCGCTCCAGGATGCTCGCGACGCCCTCGTCGGTGCTCGCGTCGGCGGCGAAGGGGATGATCGGAAGACCCGCGTCGGCAAGGGGCTTGACGTGCGTGTCCAGGTTCTCCGTGCCGCGGCTCACCGCGAGCACGGTGGCGCCCGCCCTGGCGATCAGCTTGGTGACCGCGGTGCCGATGCCGCCGCCGCCCGCGCCCGCGACGATCACCACGCGGCCGGTGAGGCCGAGATCGATATCGCTCATGCCGTGCGCCTCCGTGGTGCGGTCGGGAACTCGGCGTGGCCGGCTTCGGGCACGGCCATCACCCCTCGACGCGGACGGCGAGGACACTGCCCTCGGCGTCGGCGGAGACGTAGACGGTGCCGTCCGGGCCCGCGGTGATGCCGGCGAACGGCCCCATCGGACCGGAGAACGGCGGGGTGCCCTTGAGTGGCTTGGCGACCACGCCATCCGGCACGCCGAGCGGCAGGTCGGAGGCGAGCGTCTGCCTGGCCTTGGTGACCAGGTCGACCGCGATCAGCGCCTTGAGCCCGACGTCGACGATGAGCAGCTGGTTGCCGCGCACCAGGATTCCGTGCGGCGTCTCCAGGCCGTCCACCACGGTGTCGACCGCGCCCGCGCGCACCGAGACGACGCGCCCGGCGCCGGACTCGGAGGCCAGCACCGCGTTGTCCGGGCCGAAGGCGACGCCGATCGGGCGCTGCAGCCCGGAGGCGAGCACCTCGGTCTGCCCGCCGCGGATCGAGGCCACCTTGCCGGTGCCCGCGTCCGCCGTGACGATGGTGCCGTCCGCGTCGACCGCGACCCCGTACAGCTGGTCGAAGCCGTCGGCGATGAGCGCGGTCTCCGGCTCCGGGCCGTGCTTGTAGGTCACGATCTGCCCGGTCGAGGTCGAACCGATGAATTCGCCGACACCGGTCGCGGTGATGCCGCGCACGTAGCCGGGGGAGTTCAGGCTGAACAGCGAGGCGATCACCTGGAGCGCGCCGTCGCGGAGTTCGTAGAGGAAGGTGCCGTCGGCGACGTAGAGCGTGCCGTCCGGGCCGACCGTGAGATCGAGCGGCCACAGCAGCCCGCCCGGCAGCACCGACTTGCTGTCGCCGCCGCCGAGCACCTCGGTGATCGAGCCGTCGAAGCTGGAGACGAAGAGCCTGCCGTCCACGAAGGTGCAGTTGTCCAGCCCGGGCGCGAGCTGGGCCAGCACCTCGCGGGTACCGGTGCGCGGATCGATCCGCAGCACCTGGCCGGAGCCGGCCTGGGTGGAGACGATGAACCCGGCGGCGTCGAACTTGACCGAGTCCGGCCCGGCCAGGTCGCCGACGACCCGCTCCGGGGTGCCGCCGTCCGGGTCGATGCGCCAGATGTCGTTGGTGCCCATGACCGGGTAGTAGAGGAGCCCGTCCGGGCCGACCTCCATCGCGTTCGGCATGGGCAGGTTGTCCTGCAGCACCACCGGCGCGGAGCCGTCCAGCGGCAGCTCCATGAGCCGCCCGCCGATCCGGCACTCGTTCACGAAGAGCCTGCCGTTGTGCACGGTGATGCCGTTGGCGCCGGGCAGGTCGTCGCGGAGCACCCGGCTGCTGCCGTCGGTGCCGCGCACGCTGACCCTGGCGTCCATGTACTCGGTGGCGATCAGGTTCCCCGCCGGGTCGAAGGCGATGTCGTCGGGGGCGACGATGTCGCCGCCCTTGGCGCTGATCGTCTCCAGCTCGCCGCTCCGGACGTCGAGCGCGCTGATCTGACTGCCCGCGACCTGCGCGATGTAGATGCGGTTGTCCGGGCCGGTGCGGAGACCGTTGGCGCCGAACAGCCGGCTCGGCGGCGTGAGCCGCTCGACGCCGACGCCATCGGCGAGGGTGAACGGAGTGGTGGTGCTGTAGCGCGCCCCTCGAGTCAAGGCGGAGCCTCCCGTGCGGATCGGAGGAGTGTGTCGCGGGCCACGCTACGTCAATCCTCACAAGGATTGCAATACTTGCCGATCGCAAGGAAAACCGAAGGTGGGCAGGGGTCGTCGGGTGGGCGCGCGGAGCCGTCCGGTCGCGGGGCGGTCCGCGCCACGCGGCCGGAATATGGTATGAGCAATTCTGAGAATGAGATTACCCAACGCGCGCCCGAGCAGGGCGGAGTTCGCCGAAAGCGGTCTACAGCCGGGTGCGCGACACGGTCTGCATGGCGAGCCGCGCCCCCGCGGGGGAGGCGTTCACCACGCCCCCGTCGAACCGCTCGAGGACGACGGCCTGGCTGGCGGCGAGGTGGGTCCGGTAGAGCCGCTCCGCCTCGGCGGCGCGGCCCGCCTCGATCTCCCTCGCGATCCGGCGGTGCGTGCGCACCACCGCGTTCGCCTCGTCGCGGGAGGGGTACTCGCCCTGCCTGGTGATCACCTCGGCCCAGGCCTCCTCCTGCGCCGACCACAGCGTGACCAGCGTGCTCACCACGGAGCGGACCGTCACATTCGGTGTGTGCGCGACGATCAGGTCGTGGAACTCCCGCGCGACGTGCGTGAAGGCGACGCCGTCGTCCAGCAGCCCCGCGGATTTCTCGACGTTCTCGGTGAGCGCGGGGACGACGGTCGCGGCGCGGTCCGGCCTGGTGGCGCACTCGGCGGCGCAGGTCGGCTCCAGCATGCGCAGCCCGGCGGCCAGGTCGCCGAGTGTGACGCGGGCGGCCTGCAGCGCGAGACCCAGGTGGTATGCGGCCGACGACGCGTCCGGCCGGTGTACCTCGGCGCCGCCGACATTGCCGCGCCGGACGGTGACCAGCCCCTCGGTCTCCAGGATGCGCAGCGCCTCCCGGATCGACGGGTAACTGACCCCGAAGTCCTGGACCAGCTGGTCCTGGGTGGGGAGGCGGTAGGTGTCGTCCCCGGCCAGGATGCGGGTGCGCAGCTCGGCGGCGACGGTCTCCGCGATCCGGCGCTGCGGCACCCGGCCGCGGCGGGGGCTCGTCATCGGCGCCACCCGTCGCCGGTCCGCCCGCGGGTCGCTCTCACCGTCATGGCGGCAGTGTAGTCAGCGGCGAATGACCATACAAATATTGCTATCCTTATGAGGATTGAAGTACGGTGCGACGCATGGACTTCACCATGGGCGAGGCCGCCGCGAGTCTGCGGGGCGAGCTCCGGCGGCTGATCGCCACGGAGGTCCCGGACGGCTTTCTCGGCGCCTTCACCGACGACCCGGCGGATCTCGCGGTGGCGCAGCGGTTCAGCGGGGTGCTCGCCGAGCGCGGGCTGCTCTGCGCCGCCTGGCCGGAGCGGTTCGGCGGGCGCGGCGCCTCGATGTGGGAGCAGACCGTCGTCCGCGAGGAGATGTGGGCCAAGCACGAACCCCGCGGCGCCCAGTACATGGGCGTCAACTGGGTCGGGCCGACCGTCATGCGGCACGGCACCGAGCAGCAGCAGCGCGAGCACCTGCCGCCGATCGCGCGTGGCGAGGTGATCTGGTGCCAGGGCTTCAGCGAGCCGGACGCCGGCTCCGACCTGGCCTCGCTGCGCACCGCGGCGCGACCCGACGGCGACGGCTGGCTGATCTCCGGACAGAAGATCTGGACCTCCTACGCGACCATGGCCCAGTGGTGCTTCCTGCTCGCCCGCACCGGGTCGGGTGAACGGAAACAGCAGGGGCTCACCGTTTTCCTGCTGCCGATGTCGGCGCCGGGGATCCTGGTCCGGCCGATCCGGTCGATGCTCGGGCCGCACCACCTGAACGAGGTGTTCTTCGACGGGGTGCGCGCCACTCCGGCCGACGTGCTCGGCCGGGTGGGCGAGGGGTGGTCGGTGGTGCGCGAGGTGCTCGCCTTCGAGCGGGTCGGGATCGCGCGCTACGCCCGCTGCGAGCGGTTGCTGCTGACCGCGCCCGAGGTGCTCGGCGAGCGCTGGGCGACGTTGCCCGCCGCGCTTCCCGGGCGCTGGGCGCGCATGCTCACCAGGGCGCGGCGGGCGCGGTTGCTGGCGTACCAGGTGATCGCCACGCAGAGCACCGGCACCGTCGATCCGGCCGACACCGCCGCCTACCGGATCGCGGTCACCCGGCTCGACCAGGAGAGTGCCGCCCTGCTCACCGAGCTGGCGGCGCACGTGCCGGACGAGGAGGGGCCGCGGCGGTGGTTCCGCCGTGCGGTCGATGATCACTGGCGGTACGCGAATGCCGCCACCGTTGCCTCGGGGAGTATCGAGATGCAGCAGATTCTGCTGGCGCGAGCGTTGCTCGGCGGCGGCCGTCGGAACGGGGAGGCGGCGTGAGTGCCGCGGCAGTGCCGCCCGACGGGGCGGTGTCGCCGGGTGCCGGGGTGGACGGTGCCCCCGGGCGGCGTGCGGTGGTCGCCGGTGCGGCTGTGGTTGCGGCCGACGCGCGTGGGGTGGTCGCGGACGGGGAGCGCGGGCGCGCGCGGCCGTCGGCGGAGGGGGATGTGATGCGGATCGAATTGGCAGACGAGGCGAGGGAATTCGGCGCACAGGCGCTGCGGGCGCTGCGGGCGGCGGGCGGGGACGAGCTGGTGCAGCGGGCGGAGGCGGAGCCGGGGTTGCGGCAGGAGCTGATCGCGCCGGTGCTGGAGCGGCTCGGGGCGTGGGAGCTGGCGCCGTATCGGGATCCGGTCGAGCTGGAGGCGGCGGCGGCGCTGTGCCGTAGCGCCGGATACTGGGCGACGCCGTATCCGGTCGCGGAGCGGCTCGCTCGCCCGGCCGATCTCGAGGTGGACGCGCTGGTCGTCGTGGCGGGTCCGGAATCGGCCGCGGCGCTCGCCGGGCTCGATCTGCGGGTGGCCGCGGTCGGGTTGACCGGTGCGCGCGGCCTGGTGCGGGCACTGCCCGGCACCGGGACCGTGCGGGAGACCGCGTTCGTGGTTCCGCTCGAGGTCGAGCCGATCGATGCCGCCGGTGACCCGGCGCTCGCCCTGACCCTGCCCGGCTGGACCCTGCTCGGCATGCTCGACCGCGCCGTCGAACTCGCCCGCGAGCACGTGCTGCTCCGCGAGCAGTTCGGCAAGCCGCTGGCCGAGTTCCAGTCGGTGCAGTTCCAGCTCACCGATGCCGAGGTGGAGCGGAGGGGCGTGGAGATGCTGGCCCGCTACGCGCTCTGGAGCATCCAGGCGGGTCGCCCCGAGGCCGTGGCCGACGCGCTGGCGTTGCGGCTGGCCGCTCTGGAGGCCGCGGAGACCGTTTTCCGGGTGGCGCACCAGGTGCACGGCGCGCTCGGCTTCTGTGACGAGGCCACGCTCTCCTGGCTGTCCAGGCACAGCCTTCCGCTGCGCCGGTTTCCGCTCGGTATCGCCGGGACCGAGGAGGCGCTCGCCGCCCAGATCGGGACCGCCGGGCTGGCCGGGCTCTTCTCCGACCCGCGAGGGGTGTGAACGTCGTGCAGCTGCCTCCCGGGCTCACCATCACCGCCGACGGTCCGGTGCGCATCGTGCTCATCGACCGGCCGGGCGAACTCAACGCCGTGAACGCCGACCTGCATCGCGCGCTCGCCGAGGTCTGGCGGCATCTGGCCGCTGACACCGAGGCCAGGGCGGTTGTGCTGACCGGTGCGGGGCGCGCTTTCAGTGCCGGCGGCGATCTGAACTGGATCACCTCGTTCCTGGACGACCCGGTCGCGCGGGACGAGAGTATCCGCGAGGGCGCGCAGATCATCGAGGAGCTGCTGCGTTTTCCGCTGCCGGTGATCGCGGCGGTGAACGGCGGTGCGGTCGGGCTGGGCGCGAGTATCGCGGTGCTCTGCGATGTGGTGCTCATGTCGGAGAAGGCGTATCTCGCCGATCCGCACGTCGCGGTCGGGCTGGTCGCCGGAGACGGGGGTGCCGCGTTCTGGCCGCTGCTCACGCCGATTCTGCGGACCAGGGAGTTCCTGTACACGGGGGATCGGATCGATGCGGCCACCGCCGTGCAGGTGGGGCTGGCGAGCCGGGTCGTCGCGCCGGATGCGCTGCTCGACGAGGCACTGGCGCTGGCGCGGCGGCTGGCGGCGCAGCCGGTGGAGGCGTTGCGGGGGACCAAGCGGGTGGTGAACATGTACCTGTCGCAGGCGCTGGGTGGGCCGATGCAGGCGGGGTTCGCGGCGGAGGTTGTTTCCATGCAGAGCGCGGAGCACCGGGAGCGGTTGCTGGCGTTGCGGGATCGGGCGCGATGAGCGCGGATCGGCCGGAGGAGCTCGGCGCGTTCCGGGAGCGAGTCCGGGAGTGGTGCCGGACGGAGATTCCGGCGGATTGGCGGCAGGCGCAGACCGGTGTCGGCGGGGCGGAATTCGTCGCGTTCCAGCAGGACTGGTTCCAGCGGCTGCGGCGGGCCGGGTTCGCGGTTCCGCACTGGCCCGCGGAGTACGGCGGCGGGATGTCGGTCGCGCAGCAGATCGTGCTCTACCAGGAGCTGGCCGCGCACGACGCGCCGCGGCTCGTGCTCGCCTTCGTCTCGGTGCACCACGCCGCGGCCACCCTGCTCGGCGCGGGCACTCCGGAGCAGCGGCGGCGGCACCTGCCCGCGATCCTGGACGGCGAGATCTGGGTGCAGGGCTTCTCCGAGCCCGGCGCCGGCTCGGACCTGGCGGCACTGCGCACCGCCGCGCGCCGCGAGGGCGGGGAGTTCGTCGTCACCGGGCAGAAGGTGTGGGCCAGCGGCGCCCAGTACGCCGATTGGTGCCTGCTCCTGGCCCGCACCGACCCGGAAGCGCCCAAGCGGCGCGGAATCTCGTACTTCCTGCTCGATATGCGCAGTCCGGGGATCGAGGTGCGGCCCATCCGGCAGGCCACCGGTGACGCGCACTTCTGCGAGATCTTCCTGGACGAGGTGCGCATCCCGGCCGAGAACCTGATCGGTGCCGAGAACAAGGGCTGGCAGGTCGCGCAGCAGACGCTCGGCGCCGAGCGCGGGCTGACCATGCTCGAGCTCGCCGAGCGGCTCGGCCACGCCGGATTCCGGTGGCTGGTCGAGGAGGCGCGGGCGCACGGTGACCCGGTGGTCGACGATCGGCTGGCCGCGCTGGAGATCGAGCTCACCGGGCTGCGGGCGCTGTGCCGCGATCTGGTGGAGCGGCACGAAGCCGGGACGGCGGGGCCGGCCGATGCCTCCGTGGTCAAGCTCTTCTACAGCGAGCTGTTGCAGCGGATGACGGATTTCGGGGCCGAGCTCGGAGCGGTCGGTGCGCACACCGTCCTGCGCAAACCGATGTCCGGCGGGTGGGAGTCCGGGGCGTGGGTGCTCGACTTCGTCGGGTCGTGGGAGTGGACCATTCCCGGCGGGACCAGCGAGATCCAGCGGACCATCATCGGGGAGCGCGGGCTCGGGTTGCCGCGGGAACCGGTGGTGTCGTCGTGAGCGCGTTCGCGGAGTTCCACGACGAGTTGCGGTCCGTTGCCAGGGAACTGCTCGGCAAGGTGGGGGACGGGGCGGTGCCCTGGGAGGTCGTCGCTCGGGCCGGATGGCCCGGGCTGGCGGTGCCGGAGGAGTTCGACGGGGCCGGGGCGGGGGTCGCCGAAGTGGCGGTGCTGTTGACCGAAGTCGGCCGGGCTGCCGCGCGGACCGCGCTGCCCTCGGTGCTCGCGCTGAGCGTGCCCGCGCTGCTCGCCGTCGGCGGTGACGCGGTGCGGGACGAAGTGCTGCGCACGACGGTGGAGGGCAGCCAGGTGCCGGTTGTGGTGCTCGGGGGTGATTCACCGGTGCCGGGATCGGCCGCTCCCCGGACCGGCGCGACAGCACCCTTCCGGCTGGAGGGCGGGCGGCTGACCGGTGCCGAGCACTTCGTGCCGGACGCTCCGACGGCGGATCTGCTGCTGATCCCGGCTCGGGACGCCGACGGCGACCCGGTGCTCGCCGCGGTCGAACCCGGTGCGGTGACGTGCACGCCGGTGCCGCTGGTGGACGCTACCCGGACGGTCGGGTCCGTCACCGCCGCCGGCGCGGAACCGCGCGCGGTGTGGCGGATCGAGACGCCGATCGCGCTGGGCGCGCGGGCCGCGCTGGCCACGGCGTGCGATTCGCTCGGCATCGCCGAGGCCATGCTCGACGCGACCGTCGCCTACGTGCGGGTGCGGGAGCAGTTCGGCCGCCCGGTCGGCTCGTTCCAGGCGGTCAAGCACGCCTGCGCCGACATGCTGGTCCGGGTGACCGTCGCCAGGCACCTGGTCGCCGAGGCGGTGCGTGTTCTGGAGATCTCCGCACCCGGTGCGGACATCTCCACCAGCATGGCCAAGTCCTACGCCGCCGAGGCGGCGGTCGCGGTCGCGGGCGCCGCGATGCAGCTGCACGGCGGGTACGGCTACACCTGGGAGAGCGGCATCCACACCTACCTCAAGCGCGCCACCCTCGACCGCGCCCTCTTCGGCACCCCCGCCGCCCACCGCCGCATCCTCGCCGCCCGCTACCGCGCCTGAGGCGTTCTCTCGAGCCGAGCCTGCGGCGCGGCGAGCGCACCAGCCCAGCTCGGCGACCTGGTCGGCGGGCAGCACGGTCCAACTCGGAACGCGCCGTCGAACATCGCGCGAACGCGTGCGAGGGGCTCCGGCACCGACTCCCTTGTCGGCCTCCGGAACCCCTCGCACCCCCATCCGGCACCACCCCGTTGTGGCGCCGAGACTCAGCCCAACCGCTTCGCGGCCAACTCCCGCAGATCGGACGATTTGATCTTCGCGCTCCCGGTGAGCGTGAACTCCTGCTCCGCGAAGAGCAGCACATGCCGCGGCACCTTGTAACTGGCCAGCCGCTCCCGCAGGAACCCGCGCAGCGCGTCCCCGTCGACCGACGCCCCCGGCTGTGGCACCACACACGCCACCACGACCTCACCGAGCGTCTCGTGCGGCACCCCGACCGTGCGCCCCACCTTCACCCCGGGGAACCGCGCCAGCTCCTCGTCCACCTCGAGCGGCGAGACGTTGGCCCCGCCGGTCTTGATGATGTCGGTGAGCCGCCCCTCCCAGTACAGCCGGTCGACGTCGTCCAGGTAGCCGCCGTCGCCGGTGTGGAAGTACCCGTCGGCGTCGAGCGTCTCGTCCAGCGGCGTGCCGACGTAGCCGAGCATGAGCGTCGGCCCCTTGACGCAGATCTCCCCGCTCTCACCGCGCGCGAGCACCGCGCCGCTGAGCGGGTCGGTGATCTTCACCGTCACCCCTGGCAGCGGCACTCCGCTGCTGCCCGCGTGCACCTCGTCCGGCGTGCAGGCGGGGTAGCAGGTGGTGATGGTGAAGGTCTCGGTGTTGCCGTAGGCGTGGCCGCACTCGGTCCACTCGGTGGTCACCGTCGGGTGCGCCGCCGCCGGGGTGTGCTTGTCCACGAAGGTCAGGCTGCTGAGATCGGTCTCCGCCCAGTTCGGCGCGCCGGCGAGCTGGGCCCACTGGTGCGGCCAGGCCACCGGGAAGGTGACCCGCTCCGATTCGATCAGCGCCACCGCCTCGGCGGCGTCGAAGAGCCGCTGCAGCACCAGGGTTCCGCCGACGGCGAGCGTGGCGCCGAGCGCCTGGCCGAAGTTGCCCGACCAGAAGAAGCCGTTGGCGGTCCAGCAGCGCACGGTGTCGTCCGGGGTGAAGCCGAACATCTGCCCGAAGCGCCACATCTGCACCGCAACCCCGCGGTGCGCGCTGCGGATCCCCTTCGGCTTGCTCGTCGTCCCCGAGGAGAAGAAGAGCACGGCGGTGTCGCTCGGCCGCACCGAGTCCGCGGCGGCCTCGACCAGCTCGGCCGGTTCGCGCGCGCCGCGGGCCAGGAAGGCGTCCCAGCTTTCGATCGCGCCGCCTGGGGTCTCGCCGACCACGGCCAGGTGCCGCAGGAAGGGGTACGCCGTCGAGCGCAGTTCACCGGGGTCCGTCCCGGCCAGCGCCGGTTCGAGTTCGGTGAGCACCGCCGCGAAATCGGCCCGCGCGACGTGCCGTTCGAACAGCAGCACCGAGACCCCGGAGACCCGGAGCAGGTGGTCCAGCTCGGCCGGGGTGGAGAAGGTGCTCAGCGCCACCGCCACCCCGCCGGCCAGCGAGGTGCCGAAGACGGCGGCGAGCCACTCCGGCCGATTGGTCATGAGCACGCCGACGCGGGAATCCTTGCCCACCCCGGCGGCCCGGAGCGCGCGGGCGACCTCGACGGCGCGGTCGTGCAGTTCGCGGTATGTCCAGCTGACGCCGCCGGGGACGCGCAGCGCCTCCCGGTCGCCGTAGCGCGCGGTGACCTCGCGCAGGAAGCCGGGCAGGGTGAGCGGGCCGAGCCCGGGTTCGTCGGCGAGCGGTGGTCCCGCGGCGATGGCGGGGGAGCGGGTGGTCATGGTTTCCGTGCCCCTCAGTGCGGGAGTTCGATCTCGGCGAGGCAGCTGACCAGGGTGCCGAAGTTCTGGTCGGTGAGCTTCAGCTTCACCTGCACCAGCGGCACCCCCCACGCCGAATCCGTGATCTTGTCCACGATCTCGGCGTCGAAGTAGGTGACGTCGCCCTCGAAGGCGGGCAGCCGGAAGTCGGCCTTGGTGTGCCGCACCAGGCCGTCGTTGCCCGCCCAGTAGCTGAGGTAGTCGGTGCACCAGGCGCCCATGGTCGCGCCGTAGCCGTAGGCCCGCGCCATGCCGACCTCGCCCGCCTTGTCGCCGTCGATGTGCCCGCGCGACGGGCCGACGTAGAGGCCGTCGCGCTTGCGCGGGTCGATCTTGGCGCCCTCCTCGTCGAACTCGAACCCCTCGGTCCAGCCCGGGTCCTGGTTGATCCACGGATCCTGGATCCCGGGCGGCGCGACCCAGCCGAAGGTGCCCCAGATATTGAAGAGGAAGGCGCGGTACTCGGTGGTGAAGGTGGCGATGCTGTGCGGGCCGATCACCCGGCGCGGCAGCTTGTCGCCCACCTTCACCTCGTCGAAGTGCGGTGAGACGCCGAGCCGGTTGGAGAGGATCCACTCGTGCCGGAGCTGCTCCACCTCGGTCAGCTCGGCGGCGGTCCAGCGCTTCACTTCGCCGAGCTGGTTCTCGTACATGCCGCGCTTGTTCGCCTCCTCGGCGAGGTAGCGGATGGCGGTGGAGCGCTCCCTCGCGACCAGCACGCCGTGCTGGTTGCGGTGCGTGGTGTCGCCGCGGGAGAACATGGTCGGGCCGGCGAACTTGGTCTCGGCCACCTTGTAGTCGTGGAAGCGGCGGTCCTGGAACAGCGTGTCGCCCGGCCGCACCGGGGCGCCGTAGAACCACCACTCCTCGCCGCCGAAGATCAGGTGCGAGCCGGGGATGTGGCCGACGCAGGCCGGCTGCGCGCCGTGGCCGTAATCCAGGCCGACCGCGATGGACTGCGGGGCGATCAGCCCGCCGTAGCGGGATTCGCGGGCGAACTCGTGATCCCAGTGCAGCGGGTTCGGGTAGTCCATCGCCATCACCCAGCGGCGGATGTCCGAGGTGCTGCACGGATCCCACAGCTGGCCGCCGCCGACGGGTTTGCCCACCCGGTGGTCGACATCGGAGAGGTCGAGTTCGACGCCGCCCGGCGACGTACCCGCGCCCTTGCCCGGAGCCGAGTTCCCGCGCGCGGCGGCGGCTTTGCGCGCGGGCGCGGCCTTGCGCGCGGGCGCGGCCTTGCTCGCGGCGGCAGTCGCGGCTTTGCGCGCGCCGGTCCCCGCCGTCTTCCGCGGCGTTGCGGAATTACCTGTGCTCACGGCTGCTCCTCAGCGATTCACGTCGACGACGATGCGACCGCGAACGGTCCCGTCGATGAAGCGGCCCGCGGCGGCGATCGCCTCGCCGAGCGGGATCTCGGTGGCGATCGAATCCAGCGTGCCCGGGTCCAGATCGCGGGCCAGCCGCGCCCACGCCTCGAGCCTGCGCTCCTTCGGCGCCTGCACGCTGTCGATGCCGAGCAGCGTCACCCCGCGCAGGATGAACGGCGCGACGGTGCCGGGCAGGTCCATCCCCTGCGCCAGCCCGCAGGCCGCGACCGCGCCCCCGTACCTGGTCTGCGCGGCGGCGTTCACCAGCGTGTAGCTCCCCGCGGTGTCGACCACCCCCGCCCAGCGCTCCTTCTGCAGCGGCTTCCCGCGCTCGGCGAACTCCGCCCGGTCGAGCACGGTGCTCGCGCCGAGCCCCTTCAGGTATCCGGCCTCGGCCGCCTTCCCGGTCGCCGCCGCCACGGTGAACCCGGCCGCGCTGAGCAGCGCGATGGCGACGCTGCCGACCCCGCCGGTCGCCCCGGTCACCAGGATCTCGCCGTCCCCCGGACGAATCCCGAAGCGCTCCAGCGCCTCGACGCAGAGCCCGGCGGTGTACCCGGCAGTGCCGATCGCCATCGCCTGCCGCGCGTCGAAGGCGGACGGCAGCGGAATCAGCCAGTCGCCGTTCACCCGCGCCCGCTGCGCCAGCCCGCCCCAGTGCGATTCGCCGACGCCCCAGCCGTTCAGGATCACGGCGTCGCCCGCCGACCAGTCCGGGTGGTCGCTCGCGGCGACCACACCGGCGAAGTCGATGCCGGGCACCATGGGGAACTTGCGCACCACCGGCGACGAGCCGGTGAGCGCGAGCGCGTCCTTGTAGTTGAGCGTGGAGTAGGCGACGTCGACCGTCACGTTCCCCTCCGGCAGCGCGGTATCGTCCACGCTGGTCAGCGCCGCTGTCGTGCCCGCGTCGCCCTTCTCGATGAGTAGTGCAGAAGACATCGCCGAGAGTGTCCTTCCTCCGGTCGGAGCTGATTCTCATCACCGATGAGAATGCAATTCTCCTATGGGTAAAATTATGCTTTCATCCGGGTGTTCGGGTGTCAACCGGCTCGCGCCGGAACTTGCAGTTCAGCGGGCTGTCCAGCCGCCGTCCACGACGACGGTCTGCCCGGTGACGTAGCGCGCGGCGTCGCCCGCGAGCCAGGTGATGGCGCCGACCAGGTCCGCGGCGGTGCCCTCGGTGGGCAGCGGGGTATTGCGGCGCAGGTACGCGGCGCCGCGCTCGTCGTCGTAGAGGCTGTCGGTGATCTCGGAGCGGAAGAAGCCGGGCGCCACCGTGTTCACCCGGATCGAGTGCCGTGCCCACTGCACCGCCAGTTCCGCGGTGAGCCCGGAGAGCCCCGCCTTGCTCGCCGCGTAGGAGGCCTGCGGGATGCCGGGCACCCCGACCCGCCCGCTGATCGAGGAGACGTTGACGATCGCGCCGCCGCCCGCGTCGCGCATGTGCGGGAAGACTGCCTGGGCCAGCAGGAACGGCGCGACCAGGTTCAGCCCGATGGTGTCGTGCACGGCGTCCGGCGGCTCGTCCTCGGCGCGCGCGGTGGTGAACCGGTTGCCCGCGGCGTTCACCAGGATCACCGGCGGGCCGAGCTGCTCCACGACCGCGGGCACGATCTCGGCCACCTGGGCGGGATCGCCGAGGTCGCGCGCGAGGGGGAGACCGCCGGTCCGCGCGGCGAGCTCTCCGAGCCGGTCCGCGCGCCGTGCGACCAGCGCGACCCGGGCGCCGAGCTCGGCCAGGGTCTCCGCCACCGCGGCGCCCAGCCCCGAGGAGGCGCCGGTCACGATCGCCACCCGCCCGCGCAATCCGAACAACCGCAACACCGGCCCCTGCTCCGCGCTCATCGGGCCGGCTCCGCGTCCGCCGCGGTGACCAGCGCGGTGAGCCCGGTCCGCTCCACTTTGCCCATGGCGTTCACCGGCAGCGCCGCCACCCGCGTCCAGACCTCGGGCACCTTGTACCCGGCCAGCTCGCGCCTGCAGTGCGCCGCCAGCTCCGCGAAGTCGAGGTCGCGCGCGCTCTCCACCACAGCGGCGACCTTCTGCCCGAGCCGCTCGTCCGGCACCGGGCAGACCGCCACCTTGGCGACATCAGGATGGGTGGCGAGCACCCGCTCCACCTCCAGCGGGTACACGTTGGCGCCGCCGCGAATGATCACCATCTTCCTGCGGTCGAGCACCGCGAGGTTGCCCGCGGCGTCGACGGTGCCGATATCACCGGTGGCGAAGGGCCCGGGATCGGGCGGCCGGACCGCGCCGTCCGCCCAGTACCCCAGCGTCGGCCGCCAGAGCCCGGCCCACGGGCCCTCGCCCGCGGCGGCGAGCCGCAGTTCACCGAGCGCGCCCGGCGCGAGCCGGGTGCCCGCGTCGTCGTAGGCGGCGACGTCGAACTGCGGGGTCACGGTGCCGCTGGTGCCGGGGATCCAGGCGGCGCCCGGCGGGTCGATGGCGACAACGGTCGGTGCCTCGCTGAGCCCGTAGGTGGCGCGCGGGACGATGCCGTGCGCGGCGGCGAACGCTTCGCGCAGGGCGTCGGGGGTATCGCTACCGCCGCTCCAGACCTCGCGCAGCGAGCCGAGCTCCGCCTCCGGCCGCCGGGCCAGGTCGTGCAGCTGGGCAGGCGCGCCGTTCCACACCGTCACCGCGTGCCGCTCGATCCACTCGGCGACCCCGGCGGCGTCCCTGCGGTCCATGATCACCGCGCAGCCCTGCGCCTGCGCGGTGGTCAGGGTGGAGAGCACCAGCATGTTCAGGATGGTGAGCGGGAAGCTGTCGCCGCGCCGCAGCTCCGGCCCCCAGCCCCTGGTGGCGACGGTGACCGCGCCGGGAAGCAGCAGGTTGCGCTGGCTGTGCACCACCGCCTTGGGGCGGCCGGAGGTGCCGCTGGTGAAGCCGATTCCGGCCGGGGCGTCGACATCGTGCGCCACCTCCGGAGCCGGTCCGGCCCCGGCCACCAGCTCCGCCCACCGGTCGGGATCGACGGCCGAACGGGATGCTCCGGTCCAGCGCGGCCCGGCCAGCACCGCGCTCGGTTCGAGGAGATCGTGCAGGTACTGCTGCTCCGCGGGGGCCAGCGCCTCGCCGATTCCGGCCCAGATCGCGCCGATCCGCTGCGCGCCGTGGAAGGCGGCGACGATCTCGAGATCGTTGGGCAGGCAGGCGGCGACCCGGTCGCCGGGACGGACGCCGAGCGCCCAGAGCGCCCCGGCCGCCCGTGCCGCGCGCTCGTCGAGTTCGCGATAACTCCAGGTCTCGGCGGCGCCGATGACGGCGGGGGCCTCCGGGCGTGCGGCGAGTGCGGCATCGAGCACGGCCGCGATCGGGCGCGGGGCGCGGAGTTCGCCGGAGAAACTGTCCACCGCTCTTTGATACCACTATCCTTGCAAGGATTCATCAGATAGCGGCGGAAGAGGACGCGATGGAGCACACAGGTCCGCTCTCCGGGGTGCGGGTCATCGATCTCACGGCGATGGTGATGGGCCCCTATTGCACCCAGATCATGGCCGACATGGGCGCCGACGTGATCAAGGTCGAGCCGCCGCGCGGCGACGACACGCGGTACATCTCGGTGGGGCCGGAGCCGGGGATGGCCGGGGTCTTCGTCAACGTCAACCGGGGTAAACGGAGCGTGGTGCTCGATCTGCGCACCGAGGCGGACGCCGCCGCGCTGCGCGAGCTGGTGGCCGGTGCCGACGTCTTCGTGCACTCCATGCGGGCTGCCGCCATCGAGCGGCTCGGCTTCGGCTACGCCGACGTGGCCGCGCTGAACCCGGGCATCGTCTACACCAACTGCTACGGCTACGGCCGCGGCGGCCCGGACGCCGACCGCCCCGCCTACGACGACACCGTGCAGGCCGAGTGCGGGATTCCGGCGGTGCAGGAGATGCTCACCGGCACACCGGGGTACATGGGCAGCATCGTCGCGGACAAGGTGGCCGGGCTGACCGCGGTCTACGCCACCACGATGGCGCTGTTCCACCGCGAACGGACCGGGGAGGGGCAGGAGGTGGAGATCGCCATGTTCGAGACCATGGCGGCGTTCATGCTGGTCGAGCATGCCAACGGGCGGCTCTTCGATCCGCCGCTCGGCGCGGCGGGGTATCCGCGGGCGGTGACGCCGAATCGGCGGCCCTACCGCACGGCCGACGGGTACCTGGCGGCGCTGGTCTACAACGACAAGCACTGGGCCGCCTTCGTCGGTGCGGTGCGACCGGCCTGGGCGGGGCCGGAGTTCGCGACGCTGACCCAGCGGGCGGCGCGCATCGACGAGGTGTACGGCCTGCTCAGCGCGACGTTCGCCGAGCGAACCACCGCGGCGTGGCTGGAGCTGCTGCGCGACCTGCAGATCCCCGCGGCGGCGGTCAACTCGCTGGACGACCTCTTCGACAACGAGCACCTGAACGCGGCCGGCTTCTTCCAGACGGTGGACACACCGAACGGGCCCGTGCGCTTCCCCGGGCCGCCCGCCTGGTTCTCCCGCACCCCCGGCCGCATCGCGGGCCCCGCCCCCCGGCTCGGCGCCGACACCGAGGTGGTCCTCGCCGGCCTCGGCCGCGCGGCGCGACCAGCCGCGGCCGAGGCCGTCCCCGGTCGGACGGCGGGAGCCGACGCAGCGTCCGGGGCGGGCTCAGCGGCAGCGGGATCCGCGCGCCGTCCCGGGGCGAACGGCGCCTCCGCGAACGGGTCCGCGCGGTGACCGCGATCCCACTCGCCGACCTCGATCTGCGCACCGTTCTCCGCCCCGGCGACCGCATCGTCGCAGGCCAGGCCTGCGGTGAACCCACCTCGCTGATCGAGGCCCTGATCGAGCAGGGCCCCGACATCCCCGATCTCTCGCTCTTCATCGCCACCAGCTTCTCCGGCCTCCTCACCCCGGCCACCGCCGAGGCGTTCCGCGCGGTGAGCATGGGCGCCATCGGTGCACTCCGCGCCCTCGCCAAGGCGCACCTGCTGGACGTGATCCCGTGCCACGTGAGCCGCGTCGGCCCGATGCTGGAGACCGGGGCCATCCCGTGCGACGTCGCCTTCATCCAGGTGCCCCCCGCCGACCCCGACGGCACGCACAGCCTCGGCCTGATCAGCGACCACGTCCTGGCCGCCGTCCGCGCCGCGCGAACCGTGGTGGCCGAGGTCAACGACCGGGTCCCGCGCACCGCGGGCGAGCGCATCGCCGCGGCCGACATCGACTACGCCGTCGAGGTCTCCCTGGACCCGGTGCAGGTGTCACCCGCGCCGATCACCGAGCTGGATCAGTCCATCGCCGGCCACGTCGCCGAGTTCATCGGCGACGGCTCGGTACTGCAGGTCGGCGTCGGCGCGGTGCCGGACGCCGTACTCCGCCTGCTCGGCGACCGCCGCGACCTCGGCGTGCACTCCGGCATGCTCGGCGACGGCCTGGTCGACCTGGTCGAGGCGGGCGTGATCACCAACGCGCGCAAGGCGATCGACACCGGCGTCTCGATCACCGGCGCCCTGATCGGCACCGACCGGCTCTACCGTTTCGCCGACGGCAACGACCGCATCCGCATGTGCGCCACCGCCTACACCCACGACCCGGCGGTGCTGGCCCGGCTCGACCGGCTGGTCACCATCAACTCCGCGGTCGAGGTCGACCTGACCGGCCAGGTCAACGCCGAGCAGAGCGGCTCGGCCTACCTGGGCGGCACCGGCGGCCAGGTCGACTTCGTGCGCGCGGGCGCCCGCTCGCCCGGCGGGCACGCGGTGATCGCGCTGCCCGCCACCGCCAGGGGCGGCACCGTCAGCCGGATCACCGGCGCGCTCTCCGGCCCGGTCACCACCGCGCGCAGCGACGTGGACGTGATCGTCACCGAGTTCGGCGCCGCCGAGCTGGCCGGCCGCACCCTGGCCGAGCGCGCGAGACGCCTCGTCGCCATCGCGCACCCCGATTTTCGCGACGACCTGGAGCGCGCGGCCCGCGAGATCCAGCGGAGAGGATTCTGATGAGCGACGACGCCGTCCTGTTCGACGCCCGCCCGGACGGCATCGCCGTCCTGACCCTGAACCGCCCCGACACCCGCAACTGCCTGGCGAAGGATGTCCGCGACGGTCTCTTCGCCGCCTGGGAGCGCTTCGAGCGCGACCCCGCGCTGCGCGTCGCGATCCTGACGGGGGCAGGCCGCACCTTCTGCGCGGGCGGCGATCTCAAGGAGATGGTGGCGACCGGCATGGGCGTGCCGCCGCGCGAGATGTTCCCCATCCCCTACGACACCATCGAACTGAGCAAGCCGACCATCGCCGCCGTGAACGGCCCGGCCTTCGCCGGCGGCTGGATGATCGCGCAGGCCTGTGACCTGTGCGTCGCGGCGAGCACCGCGACCTTCGCCGTCACCGAGGTGAAGGTGGGCCGCAGCTCGCCGTGGGCGTCGCCGCTCATCCACATGATCCCGCAGCGGATCATGATGGAGATCCTGCTGACCGGCAAGCCCATCGACGCCCGCCGCGCCTACGAGATCGGGCTGGTGAACCGGCTCGCCGAACCGGAGAACCTGCTGGAGACCGCGCTGGAACTGGCCCGCGACATCCTGGCGGGCGCGCCGCTCTCGGTGCGCGCCGCCAGGGAGACGGTCATGCTCGCCACCGAGATGGGCCGCTCGGCCGCGCTGCGGGCGGCCAGGCACGCCTCCACCCAGTGCTACGAGAGCGCCGACGCGCAGGAGGGGCCACGCGCCTTCGCCGAGAAGCGCAGGCCCGAGTGGAGCGGACGTTGACCGGGTCCGCGAGCGCATGCTAAGCATGTGCTCAGCCTTCATGCCGAGCGTTCGCTCGAGCTCGACCAGGGGAGTACCGCCATGGCCGGAAACGCCAACGAGCCAGCTACCGCGACCGCCGTGGAGGCGACGATCCTGCTCGACGGACGCACCGAGACGGTGCGGCTCGCGTCCGACGACACGGTGCTCGAGGCCGCCCGCAGGGCCGGGCTGAACCCGCCCTTCGCCTGCGAGGCGGGGAACTGTGGCACCTGCATGGCCGTGCTGCGGGAGGGCAGGGTGGAGATGCGGATCAACGACGCGCTGACCGATGAGGACCTCGCCGAGGGGTACGTCCTCACCTGCCAGTCCGAGCCGCGCACCCCCGCCATCACGATCGAGTACGAGTGATCACGGCTCGATCAGCACCTGGCCGACGTACCCCGTGCTCTCGGCGAGCTCGGCGGCCGAGCGCATGAGCTCGGGCACGATCGGCCCGAAGGCGAGCAGCTTCTCGTCGCCGCCCGCGCGCTGGAAACCCTGCTCCAGCACGATGGCCAGCTTCCACTGCGCCAGCACCAGGTAGTAGTCGAGGTCGTCGACCTGCCGGCCGGAGACTGCCGCGTAGTGCGCGGCCACCTCCTCGCGCGCGGGCAGGTGCCGCATGTCGACGTAGGCGAAGGCCCCCGGCTCCGGATCGGCGGTATCCGTCGGCCAGCCCTGCAGCATCCACGCCAGATCCAGTTTCGGGTCGCCGACGGTGCCCATCTCCCAGTCCACGATGGCGGCCAGCCGGGCCGGGCCGCCGTGCCGGTACATGACGTTCGCGAACTGGTAGTCGCCGTGCATGATGCCGGGCACGAAGTCGAGCGGGCGGTGCGCGCGCAGCCAGTTCGTCGCGGCGTCCATGCCGTCCAGTTCGCGGCCCCTGATCCGGTCGAAGAAGCCGGTCCAGCGGTCGACCTGGCGATCGTGGAAGCCGTCCGGGCGGCCCAGATCGCCGAGGCCGCGGCCCTGCCAGTCCACCCGGGAGAGCAGCGCGATGCCCTCGGCCAGTTGCAGCGCCAGCCCGCGGCGGGACTCGATGTCGCCGTCGAAGGGGTCGGGCCAGGCCTGCTGGTGATCCATCGGCGACCAGCCGTCCACGAAGCCCATGAGGTAGAAGGTGCGGCCGAGCACCGCCGGGTCGGTGCAGACCGCGAGCGCGGGGGTGTGCGGGACGTCGGTGCCGTCCAGCGCCGCGATGATCCGCCACTCGCGCAGGATTCCGCTGTCCCGGCCGGGCGGGGCCGCTGCCGGTGGAATGCGGAGGGCCGCGCGGAATTCGGCGCGCGCCACCTCGTAGATCTCGTTCTAGGTGCCGCCGGAGAGCAGCCGGGTGCGGAGCGGGGCGCCGACGCCGGGTAACCCTCGCTCGTCCATCCACGCGGCCAGCCGCGGGGTGTGCAGGTGGGTCATCGCACCTCCGATTCGGGTTGAGAATAAGCATCTCATGATTCAGAATGCAATTCTGAGAGAGGTGGTGGCACGGGTGGACGAACCGGGTGCGGTCGCGCGCCGGATCGCGCAGCGGGCGCTGGCCAGGCGGGGTGCCGACTACGCCGACGAGGTGCGCCGCCTGCTGGACGCCGCACTGGTCGTCATGGCGGCCGGTGGCACCACCGGCAAGCCGCGGGTCGCCGATATCGTGGCCGCCGCCGGGCTCTCCAACGAAGCCTTCTACCGCCACTTTCCCTCCAAGGACGCGCTGGTCGCCGCGCTGCTCGAGGACGGAGCGGAGCGGCTCGCGCGCTACACCGAACACCGGATGGCCGGGGAGCGCGAGCCGCGCGCCCGGGTCCGGCGCTGGGTCGGGGCGGTGCTCGCCCAGGCCGAGGCGGAGTCGGCGGCCGCCACGCTCGCCGTCCTCTGGAACGCGGCGGGCCCCGGCATCGCGCTCGAGCCCGGCCCCGGCGTCGTCGGCGAGGCGCTGGCCGGGCTGCTGCACGCCGATCTGGCCGAACTCGGCAGTGCCACGCCCGATCTCGACGCCGTCCTCATCGCGCACGCCACCATCGGCACCCTCACCGACCTGCTCCGCCGCCGGGAACTCCCCGATCTTGGACTGGTCGACCGGATCACCGCCTTCGCCCTGCGCGCGCTGACGCCGCCCGCCTGAACCACCCCCCGGGTCCACGCGCTCGCGCAGGCGGCCGGGGGATTCACGCGGGGCGGGCGACCAAGGTGAGCGCGGTCGCGCGCAGGTCGGGTCGTGGTTCCCGGGCGTAGAGCTCGGTGAGCGCGATCTCGGCCACCATCGCGACGAGCAGGTGCGCGACCGCGCCCGGATCCGGCCAGCCGATCGCGCTCAGATCCGGCTCGATCCCGGCGGCGACGGTCCCGTTGCGGGCATGCACCTCGTCCAGCAGGTCGGTGTCGGTGCGCGACTGCGCCAGGAAGGCCTTGGTCCCGCGCGTGGCGAGGCAGGCGTCCAGGTAGCCGGCGACCGCGGCGGTGAGCCGGTCGAGGCCGGGAGCCAGCCCGATGGTCGCCTCGGCGACCGTCGCGCCGAGCGCGTCGTGGTAGCGCCGGTGCAGCGTGACGACGTAACTGCGCCGATCCGGAAAATGATGGTAGAACGAGCCCTTCGCCATCCCGGCCCGCTCGACGACGGCATTGATCGAGAGCCCGCGCAGCCCGCGATCGGCGGCGACCTCGGCGCCCGCGGTCAGCAGCGCGGTGCGACCCGGCTCGGCCGGACGTGGCATGCGATTCCTTCCTGTGACCCCCCTTTCGTCGATCCTACCGGCAGGCTACGGTGTGACCGACCGGTCGGTCATAACGATCGATCGGCGCCTACCAGGAGATCGATATGCGCATTCCCCGCCGCCTCGCGGCACTGCTCGCCGCCGCGACGGCGCTCGCGACGGTGTGGACGGCAGCGCCCGCCGCCGCGGACGAGCTGCCGACCTACAGCTACCTGTCCGGCCTCGCCGCGCAGGTCACGGCGCCGGGCAGCTCGCCACCGGGCGCGAATGTGCCGGGGTGCAAGCCGAGCCGGGAGCATCCGGAGCCGGTGGTGCTGCTGCACGGCCTGAGCAACGACACCATCACCTGGAACACCCTCGCGCCGGTGCTGGCCGGTGCCGGCTTCTGCGTCTTCTCGCTGACCTTCGGCACCGGCGCGCTCGGCCCGATCGGCTCGGTCGGCCCGGCGCCGGAGAGCGCGCGGCAGATCGCCGCCTTCATCGACCGGGTGCGCGCCGAGACCGGCGCCGCGAAGGTGGATCTGGTCGGGCACTCGATGGGCGGCGCCATCCCGTTCTACTACCTGCGCAATCTCGGCGGCATCCCGGCGATCGACGATTACATCGCGCTGGCCGCGCCGCTGCACGGCGCCACGCTGAGCGGCACCGCGGCGCCGTTCACCGTCGTGCTGGAGCAGCTCGGCGTGCGCGGTCAGGCGGAGGAGTCGTGCGGTCCGTGCCAGTTCTCGCCGGGCACCGCCTTCCTGGCCGAGCTGAACCCGGACCCGGCCATCGCGCCGGAGATCGAGTTCACCACCATCGTCTCCCGCTACGACCAGATCGCCACCCCGTATACCACCGGCCAGCTGACCGGCCCGAACGTCCGCAACGTGGTGCTGCAGGATCTGTGCGCGACCGACTACACCGAGCACTTCGAGCTCACCGCGGACCCGGTGGCCGTGCGCGAGATCCTGAACACCCTCGATCCCGCGCACGCCGCCCCCGCGGACTGTGCCGTGGTCCTGCCCTACATCGGCCCCGTCGGCTGATCCCGGAGGTACCGCGGCGGAACGTGGTTCGCCCACCCCTCGCCGGGCCAGTTGAACCACCCCGCCGAGGCGTGCGTGCCGCCGTCGGGGTGCAGGGTGGTCCCGGTGATGTACGCCGAGAGCCGGGAGGCGAGGAACACCACGCTGTGCGAGACGTCGGTGACCACGCCCGCCCGGCCCATCGGAATCGCCACCCGGACCCCGGCGGGATCGTCCAGCGCACCGTCACCACCGCCGATCCGGCGCAGGTTCGGGGTCGGGATGTAGTCGGGGGCGACGTTGTTCACCCGGATCCCGTCCGGCGCCACCTCCACCGCCAGCGTGCGGGCGAAGTGCTCGACCGCCGCCTTGGCCGCCGCGTACACCGCGAAACCCGGTGCGGCGCGGTGCGCCTCGACGGTCGAGATGGTGATGATGCTGCCCCCGCGCCCGCCTGCCCGCATCCGCGGGACGGCGAGCGAGCAGGCGTGCAGGACGTGCGTGAGGTTGGTGCGCAGCAGCGCGTCCCAGCCGCCGGGGGTGGTGTCGGTGAAGGCGGCGCGGAAGGTGCCGCCGACCACGTTCACCAGGGTGTCCAGCCGGCCCCAGCGCTCGTCCACCGCATCGAAGAGCGCGGTGAGCTGCGCCGGGTCGCGGGCGTCGCCCACCCGGACGAGCACGCCCTCCGGTAGCGCGGCGGCGGCCTCGGGGTCGCGGTCGAGCACCGCGACCCCGACCCCGTTGGCCACCAGATCCGCCACGATGGCCTGCCCGAGCCCACCCGCCCCGCCGGTGACGATCGCGACCGTCCCCGCCAGCCCGGCCCGCTCCTCGAACCAGCTCATGTCAGGTAGGTTCCGCCGAAGGCCGCCAGGAAGTCGAAGGTGGCCGCGGCGGTGGGGGTCCGGTTCGAGATGACCAGCCAGTCCACCCCGGCCGCGGTGAGCTCGGCGAAGGCCGCGCGGTGCCGCTCCGGCTCGACCTCCGGGTCGGCGGCGGCGTGGTAGGAGTACACCAGGTCGATGTGCTCGGTGCGCCCGGCCGCGGCCGCCTGCTCCCGGATCTCGCCGATCTTGCGGGCCAGCTCCGCGATGGTGCCCAGCTCCGGGGTCCGCGCGGTGGTGCTGAGCTCGGCGCCGCCGGTCATCGGGATCCAGCCCTGCGCCTTGGCCCCGACCCGCCGCCGGCTGAGCGCGGAGTTGCCGCCCACCCAGATCGGGATCGGCCGCTGCACCGGCCGCGGCCGGGCGACCACCTCCCTGGCGTCGAAGTGCGTGCCGGTGTAGCTGAACGGCTCACCGCTCCAGTGCAGCGGCAGCACGTCGAGCGCCTCGTCGAAGAGCGTGTTCCGCTCCGCGAAATCCACTCCCAGCGCATGGAATTCGCCCTTGAGATACCCGGTGCCGAGCCCGAGGGTGAGCCGCCCGCCGGAGAGCAGGTCGAGGGTGGCGGCCGCCTTCGCCAGCAGCATCGGGTTCCGGTACGGCGCCACCGACAGGTACGTGAGCAGCCGCAACCGGGTGGTCGCGGCCGCCGCGAAGGAGAGCGCGACGAACGGGTCGAGCGTCTGGTGCCCGCCCGCGGCCAGCCAGCGCGCGCCCGGCGCCGGGTGCTCGCTGATCGAGAAGCCGTCGAAGCCGTGCCGCTCGGCCGCCGCGGCCACCTCGGCGAGCGGCCCGGCGTCCAGCAGGTCGCCTCGGTCGCCGGCGAGCTCGGGGTAGTGGAAGAGGAAGCGCACGGTCAGTTCCGCCCGCGCTTGACCTGGTTGAACGGGACGTCCCGGTCCGCGGCGTACTCCCGCGGCATCCCGAGCACCCGCTCACTGATCACGGTTCGCGCCATCTCGGTGCTGCCGCCCGCCAGGCTCCAGGCCGCGCGGAAGAGGTAGTCCAGCCCGACGGTCTCGGTGTCGGCCGCGGCGCCGGGGGCGTGCGTGGCGCCGTCCGGCCCGGCGATCCGCAGCGCGGTATCGGTCTGCAGCCAGGCGTTCTCGGCGGAGAAGAGCCGGGTGATCGAGCCCGCCGCCGGGGGAAGCGCGCCGCTGGTGATGGCCTGGGTGATGTGGTCGATGAGCTGGTCGCGCACCACGGTCATGGCGTGCGCGGCGCCGACGTCCTCGCGCACCCTGGTGTCACCGAGCTGCCCGGTCGCCCGCGCGAGCCGCAGCAGCGCGTCCGGATCGCCGCCGAGGTGCGGGCGCGCCCCGCTGGTGTAGGGCGAGGTGCCGCCGAGCGCGCCCCGCTCGTGGAAGAGCAGCCGGGAGGCCGCGGCCCAGCCCGCGTCCACCTCGCCGAGCACCGCGTCGGCGGGCAGCACGACGTCGTCGAAGAACTCCTGGCAGAACTCGGTCGAGCCGGTGACCTGCTTGATCCGCTGCACGGTGACGCCGTCGGCGTGCACCGGAACCAGGAACATGGTGAGGCCGCGGTGCTTGGGCACCTCCCAGTTGGTGCGGGCCAGGCAGAGCCCGTAGTCCGCGGCGTAGGCGCCGGAGCTCCAGATCTTGGAGCCGTTCAGGATCCAGTTCTCGCCGTCGCGCTCGGCGCGGGTGGTGAGCCCGGCCAGGTCGGAGCCGCCCTGCGGCTCCGAGAGGAACTGGACGAGCAGCTCGTCGCCGCGCAGCACCGCGGGCAGGTGCGCGCGCTTCTGCTCCTCGGTGCCGAGGTCGAGCAGGCTGGCCGCGCAGATGGCCAGTGTCGGGACGTTGAGCAGCAGCGGCATCTCGTACGGCAGCGACTCCTCGTCGAAGGCGCGCTGGTACGCCGGGCTCAGGCCACGGCCGCCGTACTCGGCGGGGAAGCAGATCCCGGCGAAGCCGCCGTCGTGCAGGACGCGCTGCAGCTGCCTGGCGCGGTCCCACGCCTCCTCGGAATCGGATTTCATCTCGGTGCCGGATGCGGGCGGCAGGTTCTCGCGCAGCCAGTCGCGGGCGCGGGCCCGGAATTCCTCGACGGACTCGGTGTCGGTGCTCATGCGTGCGGGCCTTTCTCCGGTCAGGCGGCGGATTCGAGCAGGTCGGTGATGTGCCTGCGGTGCTCCTCGGGCGTGCCGTAGAGGGCGCGGCCGAGGGTGATCCGGCGGAGGTAGAGGTGCAGGTCGTGCTCCCAGGTGACGCCGATGCCGCCGTGCAGCTGCACGCAGTCCTGCGCGATCACCGGGGTGCGGTCGGCCACATACGATTTCGCGATGCTGACGTTCTCGGTGGTGGCGGACGAGCCCGCGTCCCACGCCGCCGCGGCGGCGAAGGCGGTGGCGCGGCACGCCTCCAGCCAGGTCTTGTTGTCCGCCATCCGGTGCTTGAGCGCCTGGTACGAGGCGAGCGGGCGGCCGAAGGTGTAGCGGTCGAAGAGCCAGGTCAGGGTGGCGGTGAGCGCCTGGTCGGCGGCGCCGACCGACTCGGCCGCGGTGAGCAGCGCGGCGGTGTTCGCCTGTGCGCGCAGCGCCCGCACGGCGGCATCGCCGGTGTGCACGGCGATGCCGGCGGCGCCGTCGAAGGTGACGGTGGCGGTGCGGCGGGTGAGATCGATGGTCCAGGCCGGGCTGACCGTGACGCCGGGGTCGTCGGCGCGCACCAGCAGCTGTACCGGGCCGTCCGCGCCGTCCGCGGTGACCAGGAAGACGTCGGCCTGGTCGGCCGCCTCCACCCGGTCCTTGACCCCGGTGATCAGGTAGCCGTCGCCCGATCGCGTCGCGGTGGTGCCGGGCACCTCGCCGCCGAGCGCGTCGAAGCCGCGGCCCGGCTCGTACACCGCCCAGGTCGCAATGGTCTCGCCGGACAGAATCGCGGCCACCGTGTCGGCCACGTCCTCACCCGTCGCCAACCCGGCCAGCACGGCGCTCGTGGTGACGAACGGCCCGGGCGCGGCGGCCCGCCCCAGCTCCTCGGCGACGAGGGCGAGCTCGGTCATCGGCTGTCCGGAGACCGAGCCACCACCCAGCTCCTCCGGCACCAGCATGGCGGTCCAGCCGAGCTCGGCGCCGCGGCGCCACCAGCCCCTGTCGAAACCGGTGCCGGACTCGGCGAGCGCGCGAACGGTGCCGATCGGCACCGTCCCGGCGAGGAAGTCGCGGGTGGTGGCTTGGAAAAACCGCCGGTCCGCGGTGGAATCATCGGTCATGGATTCGGTTCCTTCGGTTGACGCGCAGCTGCCGTTGTGGAAATCTCATACTCACATGTGAGAGCCTTATTCTCAATCACGGAAGTCAACTGGCGAAGTCGCCGCGCAGCGGAGTCCGCCGGAGTGTCGAAGGGACCGTCGCGTGGCCAACAATTTCCAGGATCTGGATTTCTTCCTCGGCCAGGAACTGGTGGCCGATCCGTACCCGTACTTCGACGAACTGCGCGCCGAGTGCCCCGTGAAGCGCGAGAAGCACCACGACGTCATGATGGTGACCGGGTACGAGGAGGCGCTCGAGGTCTACAACGACGTCGACCGGTTCTCCTCCTGCATCGCGGTGACCGGCCCGTTCCCCGGCTTCCCGGTCAAGATCGAGGAGGGCGACGACGTCGCCGCGCTGATCGCCGAGCACCGCGACAGCCTCCCCATGAGCGACCAGCTGCCCACCCTCGACCCGCCGACGCACACCGCCCACCGCGCCCTGCTCATGCGGCTCATCACGCCGAAGCGGCTGAAGGAGAACGAGGAGGCGATGTGGTCCATCGCCGACAGGATGCTGGACAACTACCTGGCGACCGGCGGCGACTGCATGCGCGAATTCGCCGGCCCCTTCACGCTGTACGTGATCGCTGACCTGCTCGGCGTCCCGAAGGACGACCAGGAGGAGTTCCTGCACGCGCTGCAGCGCGACCCGCACCGGCAGAGCGGCACCGTCGGCAGCAACTCCGGTGACGACCTGTCGCACAGCCCGATCGAGTTCCTGTACGGCAAGTTCTCCACCTACGTCGAGGAGCGCAGGCAGAACCCGCGCAACGACGTGCTCACCAGCATGGCGACCGCGACCTTCCCGGACGGCTCGCAGCCCGAGGTGATCGACGTGGTCCGGGTGGCGGCGAACCTCTTCTCCGCGGGCCAGGAGACCACCGTCCGGCTGCTCAGCTCGGCGCTGAAGCTCATCGCCGAGCGCCAGGACATCCAGCAGTACCTGCGCGAGGATCCCAGCCGGATCCAGAACTTCATCGAGGAATCGCTGCGGATGGAGAGCCCGGTCAAGGGCGACTTCCGGCTGGCCAAGGAGACCGGAACCGTCGGCGAGACCGAGGTCCCGGTCGGCACCGTCCTGATGGTGGTCAACGGCGCCGCCAACCGCGATCCGCGCCGCTTCGACGACCCGACCACCTTCGACCCCGCGCGCTCGAACGCCCGCCAGCACCTCGCCTTCGGCCGCGGCGTGCACTCCTGCCCCGGCGCCCCGCTGGCCCGTGCCGAGGCGCGCGTCGCCATCGAGCGGCTGCTCGCCCGCACCGCGGAGGTGCGCATCGACGAGTCGGTGCACGGCCCCGCCGACGCCCGCAAATACCACTACCTGCCCACCTTCATCCTGCGCGGCCTCACCTCCCTGCACCTGGAACTCGACGTCGCGGAGGGTGACCGGTGAAGGTCACCGTCGACGACGACCGCTGCCGCGGGCACGGGGCCTGCCTCGGGCTCGCCCCCGAGGTCTTCACGCTGACCGACGGCGGGTACGCCGAGGCGATTGCCGGGGCGGTGCCGGTGGAGTTCGAGTCGGTCGTCGAGGAGGCGGTGTCGGCCTGCCCGGAGCGGGCGATCGTCGTCGAGTAGGGATCGGTCGGGCCGCGAGCGCCTGCTCCCGCACCGATCCCGTTCCGGCCCGCGGGCGGTCCCGGCCGTCCGCGGGGCGGCGAGCGACTGGCCGGACGAGGAGCCCCCCTCGAGGCCGACATCGCTTCCTTCCAGCCCTGCTCCGGGGTGGTGCGTGGCGATGACGCGATCGAGGGCTTCACCCGGCGGGTCGCGCCGATGGATCGGAGACGGTCCCGAGCGGCGCGCTCGCGCGGGTCAGGGGCGGGCGACGCCGGCCTCGATGGGGGCGGTGAGGAGGCCGAGGTCGGCGCCGAGCGCGTCGGCGAGGGCGCGCGCCACGGTGACATCCTTGCGCAGGAATTCGCCTACCGAGGAGCGGAATTCGGCGACCGACCCCTTGGCGGCGATGCCGGCGAGGGCGCGGGAGTTGCCGCTGGCGTGCGGAAGCGCGGCGAGGAGGGCATCCTCGGGGAGGCCGAGCTCGGCGCCGAGGCGGACGGCGTCCGCCACCAGGCCGATCTGGGCGGCGAAGAGGGCGTTGTTCACCAGCTTCACCCGCTGGCCGGAGCCGAGTGGGCCGACGTGCAGGATCGGATCCGCGTAGGCGCGCAGTACTTCCCGCGCGACGGCGACATCGGCATCGGCACCGCCGAGAAAGACCGTCAGGGAGCCGCGGGCGATGTCGTGCGGGCCGCCGCTCACCGGGGCGTCCACCACGTGGGTGCCGCGGGCGGCGACAGCGGCAACGGTCTCCGGGCTGCCGGTGGTATGCACGATCAGCGTTGCGTCACCGAACGATTCGGCGGCGCAGACCTCGCGCACCTGATCGTCGGTGAAGACGCAGAGCACGACGGCATCGGCACCCTCGGCCGCCTCCGCCACGGTGCCGGCCGGGGTGGCGCCGAGCTCCGCCACCCCGGCCCGCGCTTCGGCGGAGCGGCCGAGCGCGCGCACCTCGTGGCCCGCGCCGGCCAGCCGGGCGACCATGGGCGAACCCATCCGCCCGGCCCCGACGAACCCGATCCGCACGCTCAGCGCTTCCGATCCATGAGCGCCAGCGTCGCATCGGCGGCCCCGACTTCGATCCCGGTCGCGACCCCCGCCTTCGAGGCCAGGTCGGCCACCAGCCTGACATCCTTGAGCAGCAGGTCACCCGCGTGCGCGGCCAGCTGGTCCAGCGAACCGCCCGCCGCGACGACCCGCCCGAGGGCGAAGCTGTTGGCGGTGCCGTGCGTGATCACCTCGCCGAGGCGACCGGGATCGATGCCGAGTTCCGCGCCGAGCCGGAGCGCGCCGTGCGCGGTGGCCAGGTTGGCGGTGAAGAGCAGGTTGTTGAGCAGTTTCGCGGACTGCCCCGAGCCGAGGTCGCCCAGGTGCACGATCGGGTTCGCGTAGGTCTCGAAGACCGGCCGCGCCCGCTCCACCGCCTCCGCGTCCCCGCCGACCATGACCAGCAGCCGCCCCGCTTCCACCGCGGGCGCGCCGCCGGAGACCGGGGCGTCGATCACCGTGACGTCCTTGGGTGCGGCCAGTTCGGCGAGTTCCCGGCAGGTGTCCGGGTGCACGGTGGCGTGGATGGCCAGGATCGAGCCGGGCGCCATGCCGGCGAGCACCCCGTTCTGCCCGGCCGCGACCTCGCGCACGTCGGCATCGCCGACCACGCAGAGACACACCAGGTCGCTGACCTCGGCGAGCGCGGCGGGGGAGTCGGCGGTGCGGGCGGCGGTGTCCGCGTAGGGCTCCAGGGAAGCGGCGCGGCGCGCCCAGAGCGTGGTCGGGAAGCCGCCTTCGACGATACGGCGGGCCATGGGCCCGCCCTGGCTGCCGAGTCCGATGAATCCGACGCGCATCAGTGCGCCTCCTCCGTGGTAGTGGGCCGGTAGAAGACCGCGAGCAGGCCGAGCGTGGCGACCACCCCGAGCCCGAGCGCGATTCCGCCGCCCGCCCAGCCGGTGATCTCGATGTCGAAGGCGTGGTCCAGTGAGATCCGCCCCGGCCCGAGCAGTCCGAGCGCGACGACGGTGGCGGCGAGCACGAGCACGTACTCGTACCCCTCCTTGAAGACGAAGAAACCGTTCGGGCGGTGCGCGAGCAGCCCGGCCACCAGCGTCACCCCGACGATGGCCGCGGCGGCGAACGGGGTGAACAGCCCGAGGATCAGCAGCGCGCCCGCGCCGATCTCGGTGATCACGCTGAACCACGCCTGCAGCACGCCGTTTCGCAACCCGAGGCTCTCGAACCAGCGCCCCGTCCCGGCGATCTTGCCGCCGCCGATCCAGTGGTTCACGCCGTGCGCGATCATGGTGCCACCAACGACCACGCGCAGCAGCAGCAGCGCGATATCGGTCTCGACCATTGCCTTCACCTTCCCGACGGCGCGGAACCGCCGTCGAATTGCGGTGTGGGACCGGTGAACTCGCCGGTCACGGCCGCTACCACGCACTCCTCCAGGAAGGCGAGCACCCCGAGGTGGTAGGCGGCGGCCGTGTGGCCCACGCTGATGTTGTGCCCGCTGTTGGGCTGCCGGTTGAGTACCACGCGCGGGGCCGCGGTGAACAGCGCGCCCACCTCGGCCAGCGCCTCCGGGTCACCGCGCCAGACCCGCTCGTACTCGGCGGTGGTGAATCGCACCGGTACCCGGACCCGTGCGGCCAGCTCCGGGAAGTCGTGGCTCGACCAGGTCCGCAGCGCCGTCGCCTCCATCCGCGGGCCGGGGGCGCCGATGGCGGCGCCGCCCCTGATGTCCGGCGGGTAGAGCCGCTCGGGCGTCCAGATCAGCGCGCCGACGCCCGGCGTGCGGTCGTCCCGCTGCCTGGCCTCGAAGGCGCGCACGAAATCCGGGTGCGGGCGGTGGCCGGTGCCGGACACCTCGAGGCCGAGCAGGTCGTCGGCGCGCGGGTCGACCGCCATCCGCACCGCCTGCTCGCACCCGGCGGAGTGCGCGAGCAGGAAGGTGCCGGCGCCGCGCGGCCGGTCGCCGAGGAAGGCCTCGACCGCGCCGAACATGAGGTCGAGTCTGCGCTCCGGCTCGATCAGGTCGTCGGCGAAGGGGGCGGAGGCGCCGTAGCCGGGGCGGTCGGGGGCGACCACGGTGTAGCCGAGGCGGTGCGCGATCCGGAAGAGCGAGAGCTCCGGGTGGCCGGGGCAGTCGAAGTAGCCGCCGCTGGTGGCGCCGCCGTGCATCGCGACCAGCACCGCGCGCGGGGCCTCGGCCACCGCGCGCAGCCCGGAGACCGGGATGCCGTCCACCTCGGCGAGCACCGGTTCGGGGCCGGCGCGTAGGTCTGCGAGGGTCACGACGCGGTCCGCAGCAGGATCGCGCCGCCGGGGGTGAGCCCGCCGCTGGAGACCACCGCGACCTTCGCGTCCGCGACCTGTCGCTCGCCGCCCTCGCCGCGCAGCTGGGTGATCGCCTCGTGCAGCAGCCCCATCCCGTGCGTGCGGCCGTGCGAGAGCTGGCCGCCGTGGGTGTTCAGCGGCAGCACGCCGTCGCGCGCGATGTTCTTGCCGCCCTGCAGGAAGTCCCCGGCCTCGCCGATGCCGCAGAAGCCGAGCGCCTCGATCCAGGACAGGCAGTTGAAGGTGAAGCCGTCGTAGAGCTGGGCCACGTCGACGTCGGCGGGGCGCAGGTCGGTGCGGGTCCACAGGTGCGCGGCCGGGCCGAGGACCTGGGGTTCGTGGGTGAGCGTGCTCTGGTCCCACTCGATCCGCTCGACGATCTGCGTGCCGACCGCCTCCACCAGCACCGGCGTCACCTGCAGGTCGTGCGCGGCCTCGACCGCGGAGACGATCACCGCGACCGCGCCGTCGCACGGGACGTCGCAGTCGTAGAGCCCGAACGGGGTGGTGACCGGGCGGGCGTTGAGGTAGTCGTCCATGGTCATCGGCTCGCGGTAGACCGCGCTCGGGTTCAGCTCGGCGTTGGCGCGCTGGTTCAGCGCGATCCAGCCGAGCGTCTCCTTCGAGGTGCCGTAGTCGTTGAAGTGCCGCTGCGCCTTCTGCGCGAGGGTGTGCGCGGCCGAAGTCGCGCCGAACGGCATGTGCCAGCTGGTGGTGCGGCCGCCGGACGGGGTGATCCGGCCCGCCTTCATCAACTCGGCGAAGGTCGCCTCCCAGACCGTGCGGAAGCAGAGCACGTGCCTGGCCATGCCGGTCGCCACCGCGGTCATCGCCGCGATCACCGAGCCGCCGGGGCCGAAGGTCTCGATGCCGCCGTTGTGCCAGGTGGGGCGGATGTCGAGCGCGGCCTCCAGGGCGGTGATGCCGCCCTCGCCGAAGCCGCCGAGGTTGCCGCCGCCGGGGTAGGAGGCGAGGCCGTCGATGTCGTCCAGGGTGAGCCCGGCGTCGGCCACCGCGCGCTCGCACGCCTCGACGGTGAGCTCCAGCGCGGGCACCATGAGCCTGCGGCCGATCCGGGACATGCCGATGCCGGTCAGCGCGACCCGGTCCTCGAACTTGTCGGTGCCGAGCATCGGGCGCACGTGTTCGCCGAAGCGCTCCGGCGGGATCTCGTCCACCGGCAGCGGGGTGGGCTCGCCCTGCACGGCGGCGGGGCGGAAGAGCGGGAGCCAGACGTCGGCATCCGGCTGGAAGGTGACCTCGAGCCGCATGCCGAGGAAGAGGTCGTCCGGCTCGGCGTCGACGATGTTGGTGGTCAGCCGGACCCGCTGGTCGTCCTCGAGGGCGACCGTCGCGACCACGTACGGCGGGGTCAGCCCGGGCATCGCGAACCGCTGGTTGACCGTCCAGCTCGCCAGCACCGCCTTCCCCGAGGTCTCGCGGACCCCGAGGTCGTGGCCGCGGCAATAGCGGCAGATCGGCTGCGGCGGGTGCAGCAGAGCGGCGCAGGAGCGGCACTCCTGGATGCGCAGCACCCCGTCCGCGCCGGATTTCCAGAAGAATTCGGTATCGAGCCCCAGCTGCGGCAGGGGC
>NZ_JBHSAX010000009.1:0-161173 GCF_042650385.1 Nocardia jiangsuensis | reverse complement strand
CCGGATTCAGATCTCGGCGGCGCCGCGGTGCACGGTGACCGGCTCGGCGAGCCGCTGCTCGTCGACGACCTTCTGCAAATTCTCCAGCGTCTCCGCCAGCCCGGGACCGAGCCGGGGCCCGGGGGTGAAGGTGGCGGGCAGGTGCCGCATGCCCTGGATCACCGCGATGGTGTCGTAGTGCACAGTCTCCTCCGGGATCGCCCGGTAGTCCGGCATCCGGTCGAGCACGGCGACCAGCATCCGCTTGAAGACCGTGCGCGCCACGTTGGAGCCGATGCAGCGGTGGATGCCGAGCCCGAAGCTGTAGTGCCGGTTGCCCTTGCGGTCCAGCACCACCTGTTCCGGGTCCTCGAAGACGGCCGGGTCGCGGTTGGCCATGGCCCAGGAGAGCCAGAGCCGCTCGCCCTCCTTGAAGGAGGCGCCCGCCGCATCGAAGTCCTCGGCGACGGTGCGGCCGTCGCCGGGGGCGGGGGTGTAGTAGCGCAGGAACTCCTCGGTGGCGGAGTCCAGCAGCACGTCGCGCTCCCGGCTCAGCTCGGCCCGCTGCTCCGGGTTCTCCGAGAGCCACTCCAGCGCGTGCGCGGTGAGCGCGGTGGTGGTGTCGAAGCCGCCGCCGATGAGCAGGCTGAGCATGCCGAGGATCTCCATGTCCGGCAGCGGCTCGCCGTTCACCTGCGCGGAGGCGACCGCGTGGATCAGCCCCGGCCGCGGGTTCTGCCTGATCTCGGCCAGGTTGGTGAGCAGGTCGATGCCGAGGGCGCGGTGCATCTCCGCGACCCGCGGATAGTCGGGGGAGTCCGGCGGTGTGTAGACGGCGGCGTGCACCGGCTCGTTGTAGATGGTCCACTTGGCCAGCGGGACGCCGAGCATGCCGAGGGTGAGCACGGCGGGCACCACATTCGCCAGCTCGTCGACGAAATCGATGCGGCCGCTCTCGATGTGCTCGTCGATGGCGGCGCGCACCACCTCGTCCACGAACGGGATCCAGCGCTTCACCGCGGCGGGGGAGAGGTAGGGGTTGAGCGCGGAGCGCAGCTCGCGGTGCTCCGGCTCGTCCATCTCCAGGATGCCGCCGCGGATACCGCGGGCGCGCGGGGCGGGCGGGATGGAGATGCCCCGGTACCCCTTCCGCACGCCGTGCGGATCGTGGTCGTTCGAGACGTGCGGGCAGCGCGCGAGCTCGAAGACCTCGCGGTTGCCCGCGGCCACCCAGTGCCCGTCGTAGGTATCGGTCCAGGCGAGCGGGCACTCGCCCTGCATCTCCTCGGTGATCTCCTGGAACTTCTCCCGGTACTCCGGTGCGTACCGGTCGAAGTGGAAGCGGGGCGTCCGGTGGCTCGTGTTCTCCCCGGGGGTCATGGGCCGCCTCCTATTCCGCGACGGAGATCGCGCGCTCGGGGCAGGAGTGCACGGCCTCGCGCACCTGCTCCGCCTGATCCCCCGGGACCTGCTCGGCCACCGGAGTGGAGTGGCCGTCGATGTCACTGAGTTCGAACGACTGCGGGGCGATCATGGCGCACAATGTGTGCCCCTGGCAGCGATCCTGATCGACCTGGACCTTCACGGTGTTTCTCCCTCTCAGATGTGGTAGTCGTACCACTTCAGGTAGCCGCCCGCGTCGACGCGCAGCTGCGTACCGGTGATGAAGCGAGCCTCCTCGGAGGCAAGGAAGAGCACGGCGTCGCTGATGTCCCCGGGTTCGATGTAGGGGATCGGCATGGCCTGCTGGACGCCGAAGGCTGGCTCGGCGTCGGCGCGGGTCGGGTGCTCCAGATCGGGGCGGAACGAGCGGTACATGGGCTCGCTCTGCAGCATGGGGGTGTTGCAGTTGGTCGGGTGGATGACGTTGGCGCGGATGTTCTGCACCGAGATGTGCAGCGCCAGCTGGTGCACGTACTGCGCCAGCCCGCGCTTGGCCACCACGTAGGCGATGCCGCCCGGGTCCTTGCCCGGCTGGTCCACCTTGCCGATGTCCATCAGCGCCGCGACCGAGCCGGTGGCGATGATCGAGGCGCCCGCCTTCAGGTGCGGCAGCGACGCCTGGATGGTGTTGATGACGCCGATCAGGTTGGTGTCGATCACGTCCGACCAGGCCTGCCACTGCGGCTGGCCCTTCATCCCGGCGATCCCGGCCTGGGCCACCACGATGTCCAGCCTGCCGAACTCGGCGATGGCGGTGGCGACGACCTCGCGCAGCCGCGGCGCGTCGCGCACGTCGGCCTGCTCGGCGATGATCCGGCGGCCGGTCTTCTCGACCAGCCGCGCGGTCTCGTCCAGGTCCTCGCGGGTGGCCATCGGGTAGCCGATGGTGTCGATGTCGTGGCAGATGTCGATGGCGACGATGTCGGCGCCCTCCTCCGCCAGCCGGACGGCGTGGCTGCGGCCCTGGCCGCGGGCCGCACCGGTGACGAAGGCGACCTTGCCCTCTACACGTCCCACGGGAATTCCTCTCGTTCGATCTTGCTCAGGTGTTCCGGCCGCCGTTGACCCCGAGGATCTGGCCGGTGATGTAGCCGGCCTCCTCCGAGATCAGGAAGGCACAGGCCGCGGCGATGTCCGCCGGGGTACCGATGCGGCGCACCGGGGTTCGCTTGATGTGGTCCTCGACGGTGCCGCCGAGGCGCCCGCCGTCCTCGTTCTTGCGCAGCATCGGGGTGTCGATGAAGCCGGGCGGCACCGCGTTCACGGTGATGCCGTTGGGGCCGAGCTCCAGCGCCAGCGCCTTGGTGAGCCCGTTGACGGCCGACTTGGCCGCCACGTAGTGCGTCATGAAGGGCTGGCCCGAGTGCGTGCTGGAGGAGGAGATGTTGACGATCCGCCCCCAGCGCTGCTCGAGCATGTCCGGCAGCACGGCCTGCACGCAGTGGAAGACGCCGTGCAGGTTCACGTCGACGACGCGCTTCCATGCCTCGAAGGTGAGGTTCTTGAACTTCTCGAAGCCCTCGAGTCCGGCCGAGTTGACCAGCACGGTGACCGGCCCCAGCTCGGCGCGGATCGTCTCCAGCGCGGCGGCGATCTCCTCCGGCTTCGTGACGTCGGCCTTGAAGCCGAGCTTGTCGTCCTCGGCGGGGGCGAGATCGAGCGTGGCGACCCGGTAGCCGTCGCTCCGCAGCCGCTCGGCGATACCGAGGCCGATGCCGGACGCGCCTCCCGTGACCACAGCGGTTCTCACGCGCGACCCCCGGGTGTAGTCTTCGACACAAGAATCTCCTTTTCGGATGTGAGAACGGTACTCTCGTGGTGTCCGGTTTCGCAAGACGGGCGAGCATCCCGATCGGCGATAGTTGCCACGGCCCGCTGTGCTGAATGTATCATTCTCGCCAAGAGAGAATGTGCTTTCCAGTAGCGAGGAGACGGGATGTCAACGCAGGAACAGGCGGTCGCAGTGGCGCGCCGGCTGCTGATCGATGGGCAGCTGGTCGAGACCGGGCGGACACTTGCCTCGCTCGACCCGGCCACCGGCGAGATCTACGGGTACGCCCCCGAGGCCGGGGTGGCCGAGGTGGACGCGGCGGTCGCCGCCGCGCGGCGCGCCTTCGACGAGACCGATTGGGCCACCAACGCGGAGTTCCGGGCGCACTGCCTGGACCAGCTGCACACGGCGCTGCGCGCGAATCTCGAGGAGCTGCGCGCGCTGACCATCGCCGAGGTGGGCGCGACCAAGGCGCTCACGCACGCGAACCAGCTGGAGACGCCGATCGAGATCGTGCGCTACTACGCGGACCTGCTGAAGAGCTACGACTTCACCGAGGATCTCGGCAATATCGAGGTCCGCGGCCAGCAGCACCACCGCTGGGTGGAGAAGGAGGCGGCGGGCGTGGTCGCCGCCATCGCCGCCTACAATTACCCGCACCAGCTGGCCTTCGCCAAGCTCGCGCCGTCCCTGGCCGCGGGCTGCACCGTCGTGCTCAAGGGCGCCCCGGACACCCCGCTGGCCACCCTCGCGATCGGCGAGATCATCGCGAACCACACCGATATCCCGGCGGGCGTGGTGAACGTCCTCGCCTCCTCCGATATCGAGGTCGGCAAGCGGATGACCACGCACCCCGAAGTGGACGTGGTCACCTTCACCGGCTCCACCCCGGTCGGGCGGCAGATCATGGCCGCGGCCAGCGGCACGCTCAAGAAGGTGTTCCTCGAGCTCGGCGGCAAGTCCGCGGCGATCGTGCTGGACGACGCGGACTTCTCGCTCGCCGCCATGTTCGCCTCGTTCAGCATCGTGACGCACGCGGGCCAGGGCTGCGCGCTCACCACCAGGCTGCTGGTCCCGCGCAAGGACCACGACCGGATGGCGGAGCTGGTGGCGGGGAACTTCGCGCACGTCAAGCACGGCGACCCGAACGATCCGGCCACCTACATGGGCCCGCTGATCAGCGAGCAGCAGCGGGAGAAGGTGGACGGGCTGGTCAAGCGCGCGGTCGAGGCCGGCGCCACCCTGGTGACCGGTGGCGAGAAGCTGAACCCCGGCTTCTTCTACGCGCCGACGCTGCTGGCGAACGTCGACCCGGACAGCGAGATCGCGCAGGAGGAGGTCTTCGGCCCGGTCCTCGCGCTCATCCCGTACGACGATGACGACGACGCCGTGCGGATCGCCAACAACTCCATCTACGGCCTCTCCGGCGCGGTCTTCGGCGCCGACTCCGAGCGCGCCAAGGCGATCGCGCGGCGGATCCGCACCGGCACCTTCAGCATCAACGGCGGCAACTACTTCTCCCCGGACGCGCCGTTCGGCGGGTACAAGCAGTCCGGCATCGGCCGCGAGATGGGCCGGGTCGGGCTGGAGGAATTCCTGCAGCTCAAGACCCTCGCCGAGGTGCTCCCGTGAGCGGGCCGCTGGCGGGCATCAAGGTGCTGGAGGTCGCCATGTACGGCTTCGTCCCCTCGGCGGGCGCGGTGCTCTCGGACTGGGGCGCCGACGTGGTGAAGGTGGAGCACGCGGTGGCGGGCGACCCGCAGCGCGGGCTGCGGCGGGTGGGCGCCTTCACCGTCGAGGGCGACCCGAATCCCAATGTGGAGCACGCCAACCGGGGCAAGCGCAGCGTCGGGATCGACATGTCGGTGGCCGAGGGGCGCGAGGTGATCCTGGAGCTGGCCAAGGGCGCCGACGTCTTCCTGACCAGCTTCCTGCCCTCGGCGCGGACCAAGTTCGGCATCGACGTGGACGACATCCGCGCGGTGAACCCGTCCATCGTCTACGCCAGGGGCAGTGCGCTCGGCCCGCGCGGCACCGAATCGGTGCGCGGCGGGTACGACATGACCGCCTTCTGGTGCCGCGGCGGCGTCGCCGCCACCATCACCCCGCCCGGCACCGACGGCATGATCCAGCCGCCCGGCCCCGCCTTCGGCGACACCATCTCCGGCACCAACCTGGCGGGCGGGATCGCGGCCGCGCTGCTCAAGCGCGAGCGCACCGGCGAGACCTCGGTGGTCGACGTGTCGCTGCTCGGCAGCGGGCTCTGGGCGCTCGGCCACACCATCGCGCTCTCCGCGCACGGCAAGCAGCCGATGGTGGCGCCGAAGCCGGGAACGCACGGCGCGCCGACGAATCCGCTCTCCGGGCTCTACGCCACCTCGGACGGCCGGTTCCTCTCCTTCGTCATGCTGCAGCCCGCCAAGTTCTGGGCCGACGTGGTCCGGCACATCGACCGCCCGGAACTGGCCGACGACCCGCGCTTCGCGGACGCCGCCGCCATCGCGGAGAACACCGCGGCCGGCGTCGCCGTCCTGCGCGAGGCGATCGGCGCGCGCACGCTGGCCGAGTGGACCGAGCGCTTCGCCACCCTCGCCGGGCCGTGGGCGCCGGTGCAGGATTCGCAGCAGCTGCTCTCCGACGGGCAGATCCGGGCCAACGAGTACGTGCTGCCCGCGGGCGAGCTGCAGCTGGTCTCCAGCCCGGTGCAGTTCGACGTGGCCGCGCCGGAGCTGCGGCCGGGGCCGGAGTTCGCGGCCCAGACCGAGGAGGTCCTGCTCGAGCTCGGCTTCGACTGGGATCGCATCATCGCGCTGAAGACCGCGGGCGCGGTCTCCTGACGCCCGAGAGGAGTTGATCATGCCGCACGTCGCGTCGATGGGGACGTACCTGCCGTGCTGGGGGGATCGACACGACCGCGTCGTCGGCGACGACGAGGACGCCGTCACGCTGGCCGTCGAGGCCGGGCGCGCCGCGCTGGCCGGCGGCGAGCCGGTGGAGCGGGTTGTGCTGGTCAGCCGCGAGCTGCCGCTGGTCGGCAGCAGCAACGCGGCGGTACTGCTGGCCGGGCTCGGGCTGGACCCCGAACTCGAGGTGATCGAGCGGCTCGGCGGTGCACCCGCCACGCTGGACGCGCTGAGCTCGGCCCGCCCGCGCACCCTCGTCATCGGGGTCGACCTCGAACCCGCGGGCGCGGCGGCGGCCTGGCTCTCCGATCGGGACGGCGCGCAGGTGCGCACCACGGCGCGGGTCTCCCGCAGCCTGCCGGTGCGCACCCGCAACGAAACCGGCGTGCACGACTACGGCGATCCCCGGCTGCTGCGCGAGCGCGGCCTCGCCGCCTCGCTCTCCGCGGCCTGGCTGGACACCCCGGTCGCGGTGGCCGGGGTCGACCACAAGCAGGCGACCGCGCTCTGCCAGGCCCCGCCGCCGCAGGTGCCGACGCTCGGCGCCTCCGCCGCGCTGTTCGCGCTCGCCACCATGGTCGAGTGGGACGCGGCCGGGCTGCTGGTCGGCGTCGAGCAGGCCAGCCTCTCCGGGGTGACCGTCGTCCCCGGCCCGGTCGCGCTGCACCGGGTCGAGCCGCCGGCCCGGCCGCCGTCGGACGGCACCTTCGAACCCGGCGCCGACCTGCCCATCTCGCTCGCCGCCTACGACCGCGCCTTCGAGGCGAAGGTGCGCTGGGAGGCGGGCAGCCACCCGGGCAGCGACGAGCTGGACTTCCCGCCCCGCTACCGGCTCGGCGCCGACGGCACGCTCGCCACCGACTACACCCTGGTTCCGCTGCCGCGCACCGGCACCGTGTACGCGGAGACCACGGTCCGGATGCCGGTGCCCGGGCTGAAGAGCCCGTACTCGCTGGTCATCGTCGAGCTCGACGGGGTCGGGGTGCGCGCGCTCGCCAAGGTCACCGGCGCCGACGCAGGCACCGCCACCATCGGGGTGCGCGGGCGGATGGTGCTGCGCCGGGTCGCGGAGCGCTCCGGCGTGCCGGACTACGGGTACGCCTTCGAACCCGAAACGGAGAACTCATGAGAAGGGTCGCGGTCGTCGGCGCCGGGATGACGCCGTTCGCCGAGCACTACGCGCTCGGCATCCAGGATCTGCTGCCCATGGCCTTCGCCGAGTGCGCCGCCTCGGTCGACAAGGGCGTGCGGCTCACCGACGTCGAGGCCGCCTGGTTCGGCGCGCTGCGCACCACCGACGGCTTCCCGGCGGGCGTGCTCGCGGACGCGCTCGGCGTGCCCGACCTGCCGGTGACGCACGTCGAGAACTCCTGCGCCACCGGCAACGACGCGGTCCGCAACGCGCTCTACGCCATCGCCTCCGGCGCGGTCGACGTGGCACTCGTGATCGGTGCGGACAAGCTGCGCGAGACCGCCGAGAAGGACATGCTGCGCGAGTGGGAGTCCATGACGCGGCACCGCTCCTGGGACTACCAGCTCGGGCTCTTCGCCCCCGCCGGGTTCGCCCTGCACGTCAACCGCTACCTGTACGAATCACCCGCCACCCGCGAGCACCTCGCCATGGTCGCGGTGAAGAACCACCGGCACGGCGCGACGAACCCCAAGGCGCGGCTGCGCTTCGAGATCAGCATGGAGCAGGCGCTGGCGGCGCCGATCGTCGCCGAGCCGTTCGGCGTCTACGACTGCGTGCCGCAGAGCGACGGCGCCGCCGCGCTCATCCTCGCCGCCGAGGACGTGGTCGACCGCTACACCGACGCGCCCGTCTGGGTGCGCGGGGTCGGGCTCGGGCTGGACACCGTCATGCACCAGCACCGCGCCGACCTCACCACCTTCCAGGCCACCGTCCGCGCCGCGCGCCGCGCCTTCGACATGGCCGGGCTCGGGCCGTCCGACATCGACGTGGCCGAGGTGCACGACTACTTCACCGGCATCGAGCTCATGAGCTACGAGGACCTCGGCTTCGCCGAGCGGCACGAGGGGTACAAGCTGCTCGAAGCGGGGGTGACCTCGGTCGGCGGCGCGCTCCCGGTCAACCCGAGCGGTGGTCTCAAGTGCAAGGGCCATCCGCCGGGCGCCACCGGCGTCGCCCAGTGCGTCGAGCTCTTCGAGCAGCTGCGCGGAACCGCTGTCAACCAGGTCGACGGTGCTCGAATCGGTCTGGCGCACAACCTCGGCGGGCCCACCGCGGTAGCAGCGGTCACGATCCTCGAGGGTCCGGGGCGGTCCTAGCCTCGTGCCCACCGGGCGGCTGTCGCGCTGCCGCCCGGGGCCGGCCGTCCACAGCGACGGGCGTCGCTCTCTGCCACGAACGGGCGCCGCGTTGCCCTGTTCGCGAGCGGGCGCAGCGTTGCTCCCCGCCGCAAGCGGGCACCGCGGGGCTCCGTGCCGCCGGCGGGCGCCGCGCGGCGGTCCGGTCGCAGGCCGGAAATCTCCCCTACACGGGACGAGCCCGGCACCGACAGGTGCCGGGCTCGTCCCGATCGATCAGAGTTCCTCCCAGACGGTGAGCCGCGTCCGCGCGGGATCACCGGCATCCGTCACCGCCATCCGCCCATCCTTGGCGCGTGCCCCGAGCTCGGCCAGCACGGCGGCCGGGTCACCCTCGAGGGTGAAGACCGAGAGGTAGCGCCCCTCGTCGGGACCACCGCGCACGAGCCGGTGCCGTTCGGCGGCGACAACGCCGGGGATGGCGAGCATCTCCGGGATGTGCACCTCGGTGTACCAGCGGTTGTACTCCTCGTCGCGCCCCTCCTTCGGGGTCGCGAACACCATCAGCCGAGCGGGCACCGCGTCACCCGGCCTGGGCGGCGTAGGCGGCGGCGTACGCGGCGCGCGAGGTGGTCGAGATGTCCACGTCGGTGGCGGTGGCGCGCAGCGCGCCGACCGAGGCCCGCTCGCGCGGGATGTGCTGGAAGGGATCCCAGTTGAAGTGCCTGCAGGCATTCTCCCAGGTGATCTTGTTGATATCGGCGTCCGATGCGCCCGCCGCGTCCAGCTCCTCCAGCACGAACTCCGGGGCGTTCGGCCAGATCGAGTCCGAGTGCGGGTAGTCGCACTCCCAGGCGATGTTGTCGATCCCGATGTCGTGCCTGGACTTCAGCGCCGTCCGATCGGTGACGTAGCAGGCGAGCACGTGCTCGCGGAAGACCTCGCTCGGCAGCTTGCCGCCGAAGTCCCTGCGCAGCCAGCGCTGGTTGGTGTAGTGCCGGTCGGAGCGGTCGAGGAAGAACGGAATCCAGCCGACGCCGCCCTCGGAGAGCGCCACCTTGAGCTTGGGGAACTTCCGGAAGGCAGGGCCCCACAGCAGGTCCTGCGCGGCGATCAGCGAGATGCTCGGCGCCAGCACCATGAGGTTGTCGATCGGCGCGTCCGGCGCCAGCCGCAGCACGCCGAAGCCCTGCCCGATGTGCAGGTTCATCACGGTGTCGTTGTCCTGCAGCGCGTTGAAGACCGGCGCCCAGTAGTCGCCGTCGTGGTAGCTGGGCAGGCCGTCGATGTGCGGCAGCTCGGGCATGGTCACCGAGTGGCAGCCGCGGCTCGCCAGCCGCTCGATCTCGGCCACCGCGAGCTGCGGATCCCACATGGGCAGGATGCCGATCGGGATGAAGCGGCCCGGGTAGGCGCCCGCCCAGTCCTCGATGTGCCAGTTGTTGTAGGCCTCGATCATGGCGACGGTGATCTCGTCCTGGCCGCCGCGGCTCAGATGGCCCGCGCTGAACCCGGTGAAGGTCGGGAAGCACATCGAGGCGAGCACGCCGTTGACGTCCATGTCGCGGATGCGAGCGTGCACGTCCCAGACGGCGGGGCGCATCTCGGCGTAGCCCGCCGGGTCCCGGCCCCACTCCTCGGCGGGCCAGGTGACCACGGCGTTCAACCCCGCGACGCCGGTGGGCCGGTCGCGGTAGATCCACTGGTCGATGCCCTTGTCGTTGGGGACGACCTTGGGCACGTACTCCGCGAACTTCTTCGGAACGTGGTTGTCGAACATGTCGAGCGGCTCGACCACATGGTCGTCGATGCTCACCAGAATCAGGTCATCGGGTTTCACGGGACTCCTCGCTCTGTCGTGGACTGTGCCGAGATGGTCGATCTTCCCTCAAGAGAACGGCACTCTCACACCTGGCTCGAGGATACCGCAGGGGAAACGCTGGGTCGATGGTCCGTGGCCCCGCGCCGCCCTTGTTCTGCTGCGGAAGCAGGATTATCCTAAGTGGAGAATGTAATTCTCACGAGGAGGTCGGCATGACCGCACCGACGACCGTCGTCTGGGAGCTCGCGCCGCGCTACCCCCGCTCCGGACCGTACCGCTTGCCTGCGCCGGGTGCGCCGCGCGCGCTCGACACCGCCGAATGCCGCACCCTGCTCGACGAATTCGCCCGGCTCGGTGTGGTCACCGTCGAGGTGTCCGGTGGCGAGCCCACCGGCCGCGCCGACTTCGCCGATCTCGCCGCGCACGCGAGCGCCCGCGGGCTCGGCCTCGCCTTCCACACCGACGGCACCGGGGTCACCCCGGCGCTGGCCAGGCAGCTCGCCGGCGACCACCGGCGCACCGCGCGGGTCGCGCTGGCCGCGCCGACCGAGGCGGCCGACGATGCCGTGCGCGGCCCCGGGGCCTACCGGGCGAGCGTGCGCGCCATGGAGCTGCTCGCCTCCGCCGGGGTCTACGAGTTCGAGGTCGCGGTGCCGCTCACCCGGCACAGCGCCGAGCGGCTGGACGCGCTGCTCGCCGTCGCCGGGATCTTCGGCGCCCGGCTGCGCCTCACCGGCGACCGGCCGCCCGAGGCCGCGCCGGACGCGGCGCAGCGCAGGGCGGTCGCCGCCTGGGTCGCCGAGCACCGTGAGCGGGTGCGCTTCGGCGTGCACCCCACCGGCGATCTCGCCGAGGAGTGCGGCGCGGGCCGCGACATCTGCCTGGTCGACGTCGTCGGCGACGTCTTCGCCTGCCCCGTCGCGCGCGGGGTGCGCCCGCACGGGAACGTCCGCGACGCGGGCGGTTTCGCCGCGGTCGCGCGCAGCCTGGTCCCCGCCGTCTGCCCGGCCGCGCCCGCCGTCGCCCGCCCGGCCTGACGGTCGGGGGTGGGGGAGTGAGCGATTCGCCCGAACCGGGCACCAGCCCCGGCGCGCCCGCCGACGTCACGACGCGGGCAGCGCAATCTCGGCCCGGTGTTGCGGGAGCGGATGTCGGCGTGGCGGATGCCGAGTTCGACGCGGTCCGGGCGGTCGCGGACGCTGTCGCGCGCGGCGCGGGACGGGAGGCGGCCGGGCCGGTGGCGTTCGGCGAACCCCGCCGGTACACCGCCGATCGAGCGGCGGAGGTCGCAGGCATCCCGCCGGCCAGGGCCCGCAGGTTCCTGCGCGCCCTCGGCTACCCGGCGGTGGACGACAGCACCCCCGATTTCGCACCGTCGGACGTCCGCCTGCTGCGGCTGCTCACCGGCTACGTCGACGAAGGGATGGTCGACGAGGCCGAGGCGCTGCACCTGACCGGCGTCCTGGCCAGGGCCATCGCACAGCTGGCCCGGTTGCAGGTCGACATCGTGGCCGGGCAGATGCAGCGCGCCCCGCAGACCGTCGACACCGTCTCCGCGCTGGCCGAGCGGATGCCGGAGGTGCAGTGGCTGCTCGGCCAGCTCTGGCGGCGGCGCCTGGAGGACGCCCTGCACGTGCTCGACCCGGCGGCCGACCCGCCCGCGGGCAGGGACAGCGGGGTCGGCTTCGCCGATGTCGTCGGCTTCACCGAGCTCAGCCGCGATCGCAGGGCCGGTGACCTGGTCCGGGTGGTGGCGCGGTTCGAGCACCGCTCGATCGACGTGGTCGCCGCGTCGGGTGGCAGCGTCGTCAAGCTGCTCGGCGACGAGATCCTGTTCACCGCGGACACTCCCGCCGCGCTCGCCGAGATCGGCATCGGGCTGACCCACGCCTTCGCCGCCGACCCGGACATCCCGGGGCTGCGCGTCGGCGCCGCCTGGGGCCCGGTCATCCGCCAGCTCGGCGATGTCTTCGGCACCACGGTGAACCTGGCCAGCCGCCTCACCGCGCTCGCCGAGCCCGACACGGTGCTGATCGACCCGGCGCTGGCCGAAGCCCTCACGGGCAGCACCGAATTCCGGCTCACCGCGGGCGCTCCCACCGACGTCCGCGGCATCGGCCTGCTCACCCCCGTGCGCCTGGAGCGAGCAGCCGATCAGCTCAGGTAACGCACCAGATGCTGGGCGACGCAGGCCGGTTTCGCCGCCCCCTCGGCGGTGATGGTGACGGTCCGTGACGCCTGCACCCCACCGGCGACCTCGGTGACCGCGGTGAGCGCGACCGTCCCGCGCACCTTGCTCCCCACCGGCACCGGGTCGATGAAGCGCACCTTGTCCAGCCCGTAGTTGATCGCCATCCGCGCCGAGCGCACCGCCATGACCTGCTGCGCGATCGGCGCGAGCAGCGCGAGCGTGAGGAACCCGTGCGCGATGGTGCGCCCGTAGGGCCCGGCGGCGGCCCGCTCGGCGTCCACGTGGATCCACTGGTGATCCCCGGTCGCCTCGGCGAACCGGTCGATCCGCGCCTGATCGATCTCGATCCAGTCGCTGCCGCCGAGTTCGGTGCCGACGGCGGCGCGGAGCGCGTCGAAGTCGGGGAATTCGATCATGAGGGGAAACCTTCCAGGTCGTGGCGCGAGTACGGTGCCCGTCGCGTGGCCGTGCGCCGGGCACCGTACTCGCCCGAGCCGCGGCAGGCCGGCCCCGGGCGCACATGGGGGTGTTCGGAGGAACGCGCCGGGGCCGGGCTCAGCGCAGCTGGTCCTTCATCACCTTGCCGGTGGCGTTGAGCGGCAGCGCATCCAGGAACCGCACCGAGCGCGGCACCTTGTAGCCTGCCATCCGATCCCGGCTCCAGCCGATCAGCTCGTCCTCGGTGAGCGGCGCCGCAGGCACCACGTAGGCCCGCCCGACCTGGCCGAGCCGCTCGTCCGGCACCCCGATCACGGCGGCCTGCGCCACCGCGGGATGCTCCAGCAGGAACCCCTCGATCTCCGCCGGGTAGGCATTGAAGCCGCCGACGATGAACATGTCCTTCTTCCGCCCGACGATCCGCAGCCTGCCGTCCGGGTCCAGCTCACCGAGGTCTCCGGTGTGCAGCCACCCCTCCGGGTCGATCGCCGCGGCGGTGGCCTCGGGATCGTCCAGGTACCCCTGCATGACGTTGTAGCCGCGGACCAGGATCTCGCCGTCATCCGCGATCCGCAGCTCGACCCCGTCGCACGGCTGCCCGACGGTGGTCGCGATCTGCTCGAAGGTGTCGCCGGGGCGGGACGCCGTCGCGGTGCCCGCCTCGGTGAGGCCGTACCCGGTCATGATCGACCGGAACGGCAGCTCCTCGCGCACCCGGCGGATGAGCTCCACCGGGATGTCGGCCGCGCCGGTGACGGCGGCCCGCAGCGAGGAGAGGTCGCGGCTGCCCTTCGCCGCGAGCAGCGAGTGGTAGAGCGTCGGCGGGCCGGGCAGCATGGTGACCCGCTCGCGCTCGACCAGGTCGAGCACGGTGTCGACGTCGAAGACCGGCACCGGCAGGATGGTGGCGCCGCGGATGAGCGAGGCGACCAGCCCGGCCTTGAGCCCGAAGGTGTGGAAGAACGGGTTGACGATCAGGTAGCGGTCGCCCTCCCGCAGATCCGCCAGCTCGCACCACTCCGCGTAGAGCCGCAGCGTCTGCGCGTGGTTCATCAGCGCGCCCTTGGGGCGGCCGGTGGTGCCGGAGGTGAAGATGATGTCGGCGATGTCGGTGCCCGCCACCGGGCGCTCGAACGGCTCCCCGCTGCCGAGGAACTCCGACTTCAGATCGAGCACCGGCACGTCGGCGGTGTACTCGGTGCCCTGGAAACCCTGCTGCACCAGCACCGCCTTCGCCCCGCTGCGCCGGATGACGTCGCGCGCCTCTTCGGCCTTGAACCGGGTGTTCACCGGGACGAGCACGCCGCCCGCGGCCATCAGCCCGAAGGCGGCGACGATCCACTCGGCCGAGTTGGGCGCCCAGACCGCGGCCCGGTCGCCCTTCTCGATGCCGAACGCGGCGAAGGCGCCCGCCGCGCGGCGCACCCGCTCCGCGAGTTCGGTGAAACTCCACCGCAGCTCACCGTCGACGACCGCCTCGGACGAACCGAAGCGGTCGGCGGCGGAGAGCACCATCTGCGGGATGGACTCCCAGGTCATGATGGGTTCTAGACCTTGAGCAGCCGGGCCAGGTTGCCACCCATGATGCCGGCCTGGTGCTCCAGCTTCATGTCCTTGATCTCGTGGATGTAGCGGGCCGGCTCGGCCAGCCCCTCCGGGTGCGGCCAGTCCGAGCCGAAGAGCACGTGGTCGGCGCCCATCACGTCGGAGAGCCGGACCAGGTCCTCCTCCCAGAACGGGGAGACGTAGAGGCTCTGCTTGAGCGCCTCGACCGGGTGGCGGAAGCCGAAGCCCTCCGGCGCCTTCTTGTACACGTCGGAGAGCTGCTGCAGCAGCGGCTCCAGCCAGGCCGAGCCGTTCTCGATGACCGCGATCTTGAGATCCGGGAAGCGGTTCAGCGCGCCGTGGCAGACCCAGGAGGCCACCGCGTCGGTGACCGGCCGCCACTGGTTGGTCATGGCGAAGGTGTTGGTCTGGAAGGGCAGCATCTCCAGGCTGTTCCCCTCCCACTCGGCGTCGTAGCGCGAGTAGCCGCTGTCCGAGGAGTGCATGGTGACCAGCACGTCCAGCTCGACCACGCGCTTCCAGAACGGGTCGAACTCCGGCAGCGCGAACGAGCGCATGCCCTTGTAGCCGGGCACCGGCGCCGGGCGCACCAGGATGGCCTTCGCGCCGTGCTCGACGACGGCCCAGTTCAGCTCGTCGATCGCGCGCTCGACGATGGGCAGGGTGATCACCGGGATGGTGAAGATCCGGTCCGAGTGCACGAAGGCGCCGTCCTGGCCCCAGTCGTCCAGCATCCAGCGGTTCAGCGATTCGACCACCGCGTGGATCAGCTCCGGGTGGTGCCGCATCCGCTCTTCGATCAGGCTGGCCAGGGTCGGGAACATCAGCGCGCGCTGCAGCTGCAGATCGTCCATGACCTTGAGCCGGGCGATCGGGTCACGGAAGGCGTCGATCGCCTTCATGGACTTGCCGAAGATCTCCCTGCGGCTCTTGCCCTCGGGGTTGCCGTGCTTGAAGTACTCCTCCATCGCGCCGGGGCGGGCGACGACCTCGAACGTGGGGTTCGGGATGTACTCGCTGATCTGGCCGAGCACCGCGATCTTCGTGCGGCCGTTGATCTCGACGTACTGGATCGCGCCCTTGTACTGCTCCGGCAGGTACCGGGTCAGCGCTTCCTTCGTCTCGTACAGGTGATTGTCCGCGTCGAAGAGTTGATACGGCAGGTCGACCTTGCTCATGGAATCCTCCTTGTCGTCTAGTGAGAATGATATTCTCTTCAGGAGCGAGTCGCAACGCCCTGAGTGGATGCGAGTTCCCGGCGGACCACGTATTTCTGGATCTTGCCGCTGGGGGTGCGCGGGAAATCCGCGACGACGTGCACCTGCTCCGGCCACTTCTGCTTGGCCAGCCCGGCCGCGGCGAAGTGCGCGCGCAGTGCGTCCAGGTCCGGGGCGGCGTGCCCGGGCAGCAGCCGCAGCACCGCGGCCGCGCGCTCGCCGAGCCGCGGATCGGGTACCGCCACCGCGACCGCCTCGGCCACGCCGGGCAGCGTCAGCAGCAGCTCCTCGACCTCGAGCGCGCTGATGTTCTCGCCGCCGCGGATGATGATGTCGGACTTGCGATCGGTGATGGTCAGGTAGCCGTCCGCGTCGAGCACGCCGATGTCGCCGGTGTGGTACCAGCCGTCGGCGTCGAAGGCCGTCGCGGTGAGCTCCGGGTCGACGTAGCCGAGGCAGAGGTCGGGGCCGCGGCTGATGATCTCGCCGTCCTCGGCCAGCCGGAGCTCGACGCCGGGCAGCGGGTTGCCGTCGGTGTAGAGCCGCTTGTCCTCGGGTGCGCTGTGCAGCGAGCCGGTGATCGAGGGGTGCTCGGTGCTGCCGTACGAGCGGTAGACCGTGATCCCGGCGCTCGCCAGCCTGGTGGTGATCGCGGCGGGCACCGCGGCGCCGCCGAGCCCGGCGTAGCGCATGGCGGGCAGGTGCGCGGGGGTGTGCTCGGGGTGGTCGAGCAGGCTGGTGACGTAGTACGGCACGCCGCCGCCGACGGTGATCCCGTGCGTCGTCATCAGGCCGAGGATGCGGCCGGGGTCCCAGACGTCGATGAGGTGGATCGGCTTGCGGTCGAGCACCGGGATGAGCAGCGCGTTCACCATGCCGATGAAGTGGCCGACCGGGGCGGCGGTGAGCTGGTCGCCGCGGTCGGCGGGGTACCAGGCGGCGAGCTGCCTGGTCTCGTGCACGAGCGTGTTGTGGCTGTGCACGACGCCCTTCGGGGCCCTGGTGGTGCCGGAGGTGAAGGCGATCAGCGCCGGGCCGTCGGGGTCGGTGCCGAGCACGCCGGGCATGGGCTCCGGGTCGAGCAGGTCGTCGAAGTCGCGGCCGACCACGCCGGTGATCGGGACCGCCGCGTAGGGCTCCGGCGGGAACTCCAGGCTGCCGAAGCGCTCCAGCGTGATGAACACCTTCGGCCGGACCGTGTCCAGGATGTAGCCGAGCTCGCGGCGGCCGTAGAAATGCACCACCGGGACGACGGTGGCGCCGAGGACGGCGGAGGCCCAGAAGGTCGCCGCCGCCTCCATCCAGTTCGGCAGCTGGAAGGCGACCACGTCGCCCGGGCCGACCCCGCGCCTGCGCAGCCCGGCCGCGAGCCGCCGCGCGACCTGCTCGACCTCGGCGAAGGTGCCGTCGTAGGGGCGCTCCGTGGAGTGGATCCGGAACGCGGCCCCCGGCGCGGCGGCGAGCCCGTCCGCCAGGAGTTCGCCCAGCGTCTCGCCGGTCCACCAGCCCTGCTCCCGGTAGCGGCGGGCCAGCTCGGGAGGAATCGTGCGCATGGGAGCCCCTTCTCGACCGCATAGCGTTCTCTCGAACAGAGAATCACATTTTCCGGCGGGAGAACAAGCGTGTGGCCTAGGGTGTGGTCGGTAGTTCGTTCCGGGTGGTGCGGCAGCCCCGCGTCCCCCCAGTCCCGACGCCGCCGGGCGCCCGGAGCGATCGCCGTGTCGACTCTCGCGATCCTCGGGATGGAAACCATGGCTACTCGATCCGCCGCCCCCGGCGTCCACTCCGTCACCCGCTGGCGGGCGCATGCCCGCGAGCACCCGCTCCGGCACCGGCTGGCGGTGGTGGCCCCGGACGCCGCCGACGTCATCCGCAATGCCGGTGGCTGGCTCTTCGACCGCTCCGCGGCGGGCTGGGAGGTGACCGTGCTGGTCGCCGACTCCGGCGACGTCGCGCCGCTGCGGATCCTCGGCGTCACCGTGCTCGACCTGCGCCAGGCGCTCGCCGGGCCGATCCACGAGATCTGGCCCATGGCGGTGGCCGTCTCCGCCGCGACCTACCGGGTCGAGCCGCTGGTCCGCACGGGGGTGCTGGACTGTCTCGATCGCGGCCTCACCGAGGTCGCGGTCTGGGGCGACGACCTGCCGGACGAGCTGGCAGGCCGGGTCGCGCCCTCCTATCACCGGGTCAGCGTCGCGGCCCGCGCCTTCAAGTCCTGCGCGCTGGCCGCCGCCGGATGTGCGGGGGAGCCGGTGCCGCCGACCGAGGTCTTCGGCGCCGGTGAGCTGCTGCCGCCGCGGTACCGGGCCGAGATGCGCGACCTGCTGCCCGCCTGACGGTCAGCCCGCGGGCTCGGGGCTGCCGGCCCTGGCCCGCTCGAGTTCGGCGATCTCCCGCTCGACGAGGTCGAAGGCCTCGCTGTGCCCGCCGGACATGCCGAGTGCGCGCTCCAGCACCACCACCCGGGACACGCTCGTCATGAGCACCGCCATCGCCGCGGGCGGGAAGCGCTCGGTGTCCAGCCCGTACTCGGCCAGGATGCGGGTCAGCGCGGTGGTCTGGATCGTGCGGAAGCGCTCGGCGTAATCGGCGACCGCCGCCCTGATGGCCGGGCGGTGATTCGACAATCCCACGAACTCCATGGTGAAACGGACGGCGGCGGGATCGATGCTGAATTCCCAGAGCGCGCGCAGCGGGGCGGACGTTTCCATCATCTCGGCCTGCATGACGAGCCCCTCGTCCGCGCGCCGGATGAAGATTTCCAGCAGGAGGTCGTCCATCGAGCGGAAGTAATAATGCACGAGCTGGGGTTTGAGCCCGGCGCGCTCGGCGACGCGCCGGGACGTCACCGCCGCCCAGCCCTCGTCGAGCAGCAGCTGCTGGGCGGCCTCCAGTAGAACGCCGCGGTTCTTGGCGTCGGGGGCGCCGATACGGCGGGGCGATGGCATCCGCCTGCTCCCTTCCGGAGTCCTGATCCTGGGATCAATTCGTATCGTAGTAGTGGACGGCTGTCACTATTGACGTCTCTCCGGCAACCATGCTATGCATGTGCACAGCATCTGTTCCGGTGGAGTAGCTCTGCGATTTCCTCCGGGTTGACGGGCAATTGCCGTCGCCCCTATTTCGCATTTTCCGACATGTTCGATGTGAAACGCGTGTGGTGCGAGGAGAATCAAATTCTCTCAATCGTGCATTCCACTCTTGACGACGCTGAGAGATAGCGCCCACAATGGGAACAGTTGGTTCTCACAAGTGCAGTACGAGATTCTCCGCGACGTTTCCGCCGCCGATCAGAAGGTTCATAGATGACGCTCAGCCCTGGTCCCGCAGGCGGTGAACTCCCCGTCGCGAAGCCGGCGACCCGGGAGGTCACCGACTGGGGCCGCGGCTACCTGAAGCGGCATCCGGTGGCCGCGCTGGAGACCGTCGGCGGGCAGTTCGTGCTCGGCGTCCGCGCCATCCAGTACCTGGTCGCCGATATCGTCACCGGGCGCTTCGCCTTCGCCGAGTTCGTCAGGCAGTCGGCCTTCATGGCCTCGGCGGCGGCGCTGCCGACCATCTTCGTCTCGCTGCCGATCGGGGTGACGCTTTCCATCCAGTTCGGCCTGCTCGCCGGGCAGGTCGGTGCCACCTCGCTGGCCGGCGCGGCCAGCGGGCTCGCGGTGATCAGGCAGGGCGCGCCCATGGTGGCCGCGCTGCTCATGGCCTCGGCCGTCGGCTCGGCCATCTGCGCCGACCTCGGGAGCCGCAAGATCAGGGACGAGCTGGACGCCATGGAGGTCATGGGCGTCTCGGTGGTCAGGCGGCTGGTCGTGCCGCGGGTGGCGGCCGCGGTGCTGGTCGGGGTCTCGCTCACCGGGGTGGTCTGCTTCGTCGGCTTCCTGGCCGGGTACCTGTTCAACGTCTTCGTCCAGGGCGGCGCGCCGGGCAGCTTCGTGGCCACCTTCGCCTCCTTCGCCACCGTCGGCGACCTGTGGCTCACGTTGGTGAAGGCGGTCGTCTACGGCGCCATCGTCGCGGTGGTGGCCTGTGAGAAGGGGCTCGGCACCAAGGGCGGGCCCGCGGGCGTCGCCAACTCGGTCAATTCGACGGTGGTCTCCTCGATCCTGCTGCTCATGGTGGTGAACGTCGTGTTCACGCAGATGTTCATGATCCTGTTCCCGCGGTCGGGGCTGTGATGGCCGCGCCGTACCGCCCGCTCGGCACCCGCACCCTGCTGCGCACCTCGCGCCAGCTCGGCACCTCGTTCATGCGGCTCGGCCACATGATCACCTTCCTGTTCCGCGCGCTCGGCTCGATCCCGGTGATGCTGCGGCACTACCGCGGTGAGTTCCTGCGCATCCTCTCCGACATCACCTGGGGCAACGGCTCGATCGTCGTCGGCGGCGGCACCGCGGGGGTGATCATCGTGCTCGGCGCGGCGGGCGGCGCCATCGTCGGGCTGGAGGGGTACAACGCGCTGCACCTGCTCGGCATGGAGCCGACCATCGGGCTCATCGCCTCCACCGCCTCCACCAGGGAGCTGGCCCCGATCATGGCCTCGCTCGCCTTCGCCGCGCAGGCGGGCTGCCGCTTCACCGCGCAGCTCGGCGCGATGGGGATCGCCGAGGAGATCGAGGCGATGGAGTCCATGGGCATCCGCTCGATGCCGTACCTGGTGAGTACCAGGCTGCTCGCGTCGATCGTGGCCATGATCCCGCTCTACGTCATCTGCCTCGCGGTGAACTACATCGCGGTCGAGGTGGTGGTCGGGCTCTCCGGCGGGCTCTCGCACGGCACCTACCAGCACTACTTCCAGCTCGTGCTGAACGGCCCCGACATCGTCTACTCGCTGCTCAAAGCCATTGTCTTCGTGATCATCACGACCACCGTGCAGTGCTACTACGGCTTCTACGCCTCGGGTGGACCGCAGGGCGTCGGCATCGCGGCGGGCCGCGCCATGCGCGCCGCCATCTCGCTGATGATCATCGTCAACCTGCTACTCACGGTCGCGCTGTGGGGCATCGGCGCCAGCGCCCGGCTCGGAGGCTGAGGTCATGTCGGTGCTGTTCGAGAAGGACGGCCGCGGGCCGTCCGGCACCGCGCTGCTGCTGCGCGGGCTGGTGCTGGTGCTGGCGACCGCGCTCGTGGTGACGCTGCTGCTGCTCAAGTCGACCGGTCGCTTCGACGAGAAGCTCGAGGTGACGGCGGTGCTCGCGCAGCTCGGCGACGGGCTGCCGACGCGCTCGGACGTCAAGTTCCGCGGCATGCTGGTCGGCATCGTCGCCGGGGTCACCCCGGCCACCGGCGACGCCGGGAACAGGGTGCTGCTCCAGCTCGATCCGGTTGCCGCGCAAGGTATTCCGCGCACGGTGACGGCCAGGGTGGTTCCGAGCAACGTCTTCGCGGTCTCCTCGGTGCAGCTGGTCGACAACGGCCCCGGCCCGGCGCTCACCGCGCAGACCGAGATCCGCCAGGACACCAGCCTCTCCACCGTGCAGCTGCAGACCGCGCTGACCAAGCTCCGCGAGATCATCGCCAGCACCGCCCGGATCGGCACCGGCAACACCGTCGGCATCCTCGCCACGGTGGCGCGCGCCACCGACCGGCGCGGCACCGACCTGGTCGAGGCGGGCGCCCAGCTGAACCGGATCACCGCCGAGTTCGACGCGCTGCTCACCCCGGACGGCGGCCCGCCCACGCTGACCATGGTCGCCGACGCCGTGCGCGGGCTGAACACCTCCGCCCCCGATCTCCTCGACGCCCTGCACCACGCGGTGCTGCCCATGCGCACCCTGGCCGAGCAGGACGCCCAGCTGGCGGGGCTGCTCGGCGCGGGCAACGCCACCTTCGGCACGCTCGCCGGTTCGCTGGACCGGCGCACCGACCAGATCGTCGACGTCACCCGGAAGATGGGGCCGGTGATCGACGTCTTCGCCGAGGGCTCCCCGGCCTTCGGCCCGATCGTGGTGCGCATCAAGCGCCTCTCCGAGCTCTGGTTCTCCGAATTCTGGAACGCCGACAACCCGCGCGGGCGCGGCAAGTTCCAGTTCCGCTTCACCCCGCACACCCCTTACACCAGGGCCGACTGCCCGCGCTACGGCGACATCGCCGCGCCGAGCTGCAGCACCGCCCCCACCGACATCCCGATCGAGCCGGTGCCCGCCGCGCTCGACCCGGCGAACCAGCCCGCCGCGCCCGAGCTGCCGCCGGAGATCAGGGACCTGATCGAGCGGGCGCTGCAGGGCAACCCCACCGGTGCCGAGTCGCTGCTGGCGCCGCTGGTCGCCGACGGCCCGTTCCCGGCCGGCGGTGCCCGATGAGCTACCGCCGCCCGCTGATCGGGATCAGCCTCTTCGTCGCCGTCGCGATGGCGCTCATCTGGGTCACCTTCGTGACCCTCGACCGCGGCATCAACGGCGACACCGAGGACTACTCGGCGGTCTTCAGCGACGTCAGCGGCCTGCGCGTCGGCGACGACGTGCGGATGGCCGGGGTCAGGGTCGGCCGGGTGGACGGCATCGAGCTGGACGGCCTTCTGGCCCGGGTGCGGTTCCGGGTGGAGGACGACCAGACGCTCTACGGCAACACCAAGGCCGCCATCACGTACCAGAACGTCATCGGGCAGCGCTATCTCGGGCTCGCGCTCGCCGAGTTCGGCGACGGCTCGGCGCTGCGGCCGGGCGCGGAGATCCCGCTCGAACACACCGAGCCGTCCTTCGACATCTCCGCGCTGCTCAACGGTTTCGAGCCGCTCTTCGGCGGGCTCGACCCGGCGCAGGTCGACAACGTGACCGGCGCGCTGATCAAGGCGCTGCAGGGCGACCGGACCTCGCTGGTGCTGCTGGTGGAGCAGGTCTCGTCGCTGGCCGAGTCGCTGGCCGGGCCGGACCAGGTGCTCGGCGCGGTGATCGGCAACCTGAACGCGGTGGTCGGCAACCTGGCGCTGCAGACCGGCCAGGTCGGCTCGCTGATCGGGCAGTCGCGGGCCATCGTCGACGGGCTGACCAGGCACCGCGACGAGCTGTTCGGCGCGCTGGACCAGGCGGCGGTCACCACCGCGGGGCTGGCCGACACCATGGACGGCATCCAGCCCGAACTGGAGTCCATGCTCAATCGCGAGCCCGGCTTCACCAGGCACTTCGCCGAGAACAAGGAGAACTTCGCCTACCTCGGCTTCAACCTGCCCGGGTTGTTGAAGGGGCTGGCCAGGGTGAGCCAGGAGGGCCCGTACCTGAACACCTACCTGTGCAACTTCGGCGTCACCATCCTGCCCGCGCTCTCCTCGCTGGTCCCGACCGTGGTCGACCTCGCCACGCCCGGCGGGCAGGCCCAGTACTCCCCGATCTGTAGGTGAGGCGGATGACGAAGACGTGGAAGCGGCCGCTCGAGGAGCACCGCCGCGGCGTGCTCGGGCTGATCGCGGTCGCGGTGCTGCTCGCGGTGCTCGCCGCGGCCGTCGGCTGGAGCCGGATCGGCATCGGAACCACCCGGTACGAGGCGGAGTTCGCGCAGGCGGCCGGGATCAGCACCGGCGATCAGGTGACCCTCGCCGGCGTCCCGGTCGGCACCGTCGACGCCACCCGGCTGGCGGGGGACCGGGTCCTGGTGACGCTCGCGGTCGACTCCGGGGTGCCGCTCGGCACCGGCACCGGCGCCGCCATCAAGCTGACCACGCTGCTCGGCGCCCGCTACGTGGAGCTGCGCCCGGCCGGCGACGGCGAGCTGCCAGATCACCGGATCCCGCTGGAGCGCACCGAGGTCCCCTACGACCTGCAGACCGCGCTGGACAACGCCACGGTCACCTTCGACCGGCTCGACGCCGGGCAGATCGGCACCTCGCTGAACACCCTCGCCGCCCAGCTGCAGGGGGTCCCGACGGTACTGCCGGGCATGCTCGCGAACGTCCGCGCGCTGGCGACGATCATCGGCGACCGGCGCACCGAGCTGAGCGCGCTGCTCGCCGCGAGCCAGCAGCTCACCGGCGTCGTCACCGACCAGCAGGCGAACCTGGCCGCGATCATGACCCAGGGCCGCGACCTGCTCACCGAGATCGTGTCCCGCCGGGACATGGTGCTGCGGCTGATGGACGCCACCCGCCGACTGGCCGACCAGGTCCGCACCCTCGTCGTGCGCGACCGGCCCGCCGTCGACACCCTGATCGCCGGGCTCGACGAGCTGCTCGGCAGCCTGGCCCGCAACGACGCGCTGCTGCGCAGCACCCTGGAGATCCTGCCGATCCCGATCCGCAACTTCGCCAATGCCTCCGGCACCGCCAACGAGGTCGACTTCACCGCGCCGGCCGGGCCGCTGATCGACTCCTGGATGTGCGCGCTCGGCGGGCGCGCCGAGGGAGCCGGGCTCGCCCCCTACCACGAGGACTGCCAGTGAGAGCGAAGCGAGTCCTGGTCCGGGCGGGTGTGGTGCTGGCGATCGGCGCGCTGGCCGGCTGCGCGGGCAGCGCCGTCGTCCCGGACGACACCATCGCGGTGACCGCGCAGTTCGACAACGGCGCCGGGCTCTACCCCGGCAATGCCGTCGCGGTGCTCGGCATGCCGGTGGGGAAGGTGACCTCGGTCGAGCCGCGCGGCACGCACGTCGAGGTGCGGATGGAGCTCGACGGCGACGTCGACATCCCGGCCGACGCGCGCGCCGTCACGCTCTCCACCTCGGTGCTCACCGACCGGCACGTCGAGTTCACCCCCGCCTACCGCGGCGGGCCGACCATGGCCGACGGCGCCAGGCTCGGCCCGGAGCGCACCCGCACCCCGGTGGAGTTCGACCGGCTGCTCGGCGCCGCCGAGCGGATGGCGGGCGAGCTGCAGGGCGAGCAGCCCGGTGACGGCCCGGTGGCCCAGCTGCTCGGCGTCTCCGCGACCATCGCCACCGGGAGCGGGCCGGAGCTCAGGCAGACGCTCGACCAGCTCGCCACCGCCCTGAAACTCGGCAGCGACGGCGGCGCGGAGACCCGCGACACCCTCACCAAGCTGGTCGACCAGCTGTCCCAGTTGCTCCGCGCCGCGGCCGCCAACGAGGACACCATCCGCCAGTTCGGCGCCGCCACCGGGCAACTCGGCGACGTGGTGGCGGACCTGAACATCGGCACCGGCAACACCGGCGCGCAGATCACCGACATCATGCGACAGACCGACGCGCTGCTCACCGAGAACGCGGGCGCGCTCGAGTCGACCCTCGCCAACGGCGCGACGGTGACCAAGGCGCTGGCCGACTACCGCAGCGAGCTCGGCGAGTTCATCGACGTCACCCCGCTGCTGCTGAACAACGCCTACAACGCGGTCGACTTCCAGTACCGCGGCGTCCGCGTGCACGCGCTGCTCGACAAGGTCTTCTTCGACGGCCAGCTGGTCAAGGAGGTCTGCAATATCCTCGGGCTGCGCCAGCTCGGCTGCGCCACAGGCACATTGCAGGACTTCGGCCCCGACTTCGGGATCACCGACATGCTCGACGCCATGTCCAGGATGCCGCGATGAGCGCCGGGCGGGTCACCCGCACCGCCGCGCTCGCCGTCGCGGCGCTGGCCGCGAGCACCGGCTGCGCGGTCGGGCTCGGCGACCTGCCGCTGCCCGCACCCGGCTCGGGCGGCGACAACTACACCGTGCGCGCGAGCTTCGCGAACGCGCTGAACCTGCCCGCCAAGGCCAAGGTCCGGCTCTCCGGCGCCGACGTCGGCGAGGTGAGCGACATGGCGGTGCGCGACTACACCGCCGTGGTCACGCTGACCATCCAGCAGGGGGTCCGGCTGCCGCTCGGCACCAGGGCCGAGCTGCGCACCGCGACCCCGCTCGGCGACGTCTTCGTCTCGCTCACCCCGCCCGCCGAGGCCACCACCGCCACCCCGGTGCTGGCCGACGGCGACAGCATCGCGCTGGACCACACCGCCGCCGCGACCACCATCGAGGAGCTGCTCACCACCGCCTCGCTGCTGGTGAACGGCGGCGCCATCCGCAACCTCACCACCATCGTGAACGGGCTCGGCAACGCCGTCGGCGAGCGCGGCGACCGGATGGCCGAGCTCATCGACCGCTCCACCCGGGTGGTGCAGGCGCTCTCCGCCCGCTCCGACGACATCCGCTCCACGCTCGCCGAGGTGGACCAGCTGGCCCGCCGGATCGACGAGCAGCGCGGCACCGTCGACGACGTCATCGCGGCGGCGGGCCCGGCGCTGGACACCCTGCGCGCCAACTCCGGCCAGGCGCTGACCCTGGTCAACGAGGTCGAGCGGATCACCGCGCAGATCGGCCGCTTCCCCGGGGTGAACGGCGAGCAGACCACCGGCATGGTCGCCGACATCAACACCATCGCCGCCCAGCTGAATTCGGCGGCCACCAACCCGGATGCCAGCGTCGCGGCGATGAACGCGCTGCTCGGGCCGGTCATGGCGGTCACCGTGAGCACCTCGGCCAGCACCGACGCGGACTGGCAGGACCTGGCGATCGGCGCGCTGCCCGACCCCAACCATCCGGGCGACCCGGAGAGCAGGCTGCCCGACCAGCGGGACTGGCAGAACTTCATCGGCACCCTCACCTACACCCTGCTGAAACTCCAGGGCCGGATCACCGGGGGTGCGCGGTGAGCGCGCTGGAACGGCCCGCGCGGCTGCTGGTCGGCACGGTCTCCGCGGTGCGGGCGCGGCGCTCCGCGGTCTCCGCGGTGGCGCTGGCGCTGACCCTGGTCGTCGGGGTCGGGTACCTGGTGTTCGGTTCGCTCGGGGTGAACCCGGCGGCGGAGACCATGCGGGTCAGGGTGCACCTGGCCGACTCCGGCGGGTTGCTCGCCGGGCAGAACGTCACGCTGCGCGGAGTGCCGATCGGCAAGGTGGAATCGGTGCAGCTCGCCGGCGCCGGGCTGGTCGCCACCGCGGTGATCGACGCCGCCACCGCGGTGCCCGCCGACGGCGAGGTGCGGGTGGCGAGCCTGTCGCTGGCGGGGGAGCAGTACCTCGACTTCCGGCCCGACCGGGACGGGGGCCCCTACCTCGCCGACGGCGCCGAGATCGCCGTCGAGCGGACCAGCACCCCGACCCCGCTCTGGAAGACGCTCTCCCAGCTCGACTCCACGTTGGCGCAGGTGGATCCGGCGCAGCTGGCGGCGGTGGTGAACGAGCTCGGGGTCGGACCGGAGGGGCCGGAGAAGCTCGCCGATCTGCTCGACAGCGGGATCTTCCTCGCCTCGACGCTGGATTCGGTGCTGCCGCAGACTGTTTCGCTGATCCGGGACAGCAGGCAGGTGCTCGGCACCGTCCGCGACCTCGCCCCCGGGCTCGGCGATTTCGCGGCCGACATGAACGTGGCGCTGACCGGGGTGGAGGCCAAGTCCGGCGGGTACGTCGAGCTGCTGAACGCCGCGCCGGGGACGTTGCGCGCACTCGACGCGCTGCTCGCGCAGAACTCGCCGAACGCCGCCGCGCTGCTCGGCAACCTCGGCGTCGTCGCCGACACCACCGGCCCGCGGGTGCCCGCCTTCCGGGAGTTCTTCTTCCCGACCGAGCGGGCGGGCTCCACCCTCGACGCCATCGCGGTCGCCTTCCACGACGGCGGAGTCTGGGGGCTGGTGAACCTCTACCCGCGCTACGCCTGCGACTACGACCTGCCGCGCCGCCCGCCCTCGCTCCCCGACTTCCCCGAGCCGTACCTCTACACCTACTGCCAGGACAACGACCCCTCGGTCCTGATCCGCGGTGCCCGCAACGCCCCGCGCCCGCCCGGCATCGAGATCCCCGGCGCGCCGCCCCCCGGCGAGCCCGCCGACCGCCAGGCCACCCCCACCCCCATCGGCCCGCTCTCCCTCCCGCTCACCTTCGCGGGCCCCCCGCTCCCGCCCCCGCCCCCGGCCCCGCAACGCTGAGAGGAACCACCATGAGTGACACCGACACCGCTGTTGACGCCCGGCCGGACACCGCCGAAAACGCAGCCCCTGAAACGAAACCCGAGCTCGGGAAGGCGACAGACTCCGCAGTGGAGCAGTCGACCCCCGAATCCGCCGCAGGCGGAACCACCGAGGGCGGCGGCGAGACCCGCGGCGCGCACTGGCTGCGTCTCGCCCGCAAAGCCGCCCTGCCGGTCACGGCGCTCATCGCCATCGCCGCGACAACGGCGGCGATCATCCTCGGCGTCCAACTCCGCGACGAGCGCAGGACGGACGCGGCCGCCGACGCCGCACTGGAAGCGGCGAAAACCTACGCCGTCACCCTGACCAGCGTCGACTCCAACAATCTCGACGCAGGCTTCACGGCGGTACTCGACGGCTCCACCGGCGAATTCCGCGACATGTACACGCGATCCAGCGGTCAGCTCCGCCAGCTCCTGCTGGAGAACAAGGCGACGGGCAAGGGAACGGTCCTCGACGCCGCCGTCAAGTCGGCGAGCGAGACCGAGGTCGACGTCCTCCTGTTCATCGACCAGACCGTCACCAACGCCGCCTCCGCGGACCCGAGGATCGACCGCAGCCGCGTCGAGATGACCATGCAGCTGGTCGACGGCCGCTGGCTCGCCAGCCGCGTCTACCTTCCCTGATACGCCACTCCGGCCGATCCGGAGATCTCTCGCAGATAAGCGAGAATGAAATTCTCCACCTGAGATATGATTGTTTCCGAGGAGCTACCGATGACCGACTTCGACACCGTCGACTACTTCACCGATCCGAGCCTGGTCCCGGATCCGTACCCCTACTTCGACCACCTGCGCGCCCAGTGCCCGGTCAAGCAGGAGCCGACCTTCGGCGTGTACGCCGTCACCGGGTACGAGGAGGCCACCGAGGTCCTGCGCGACACCGAGAAGCTGTTCTCCTCGGCCATCGCCGTCGGCGGCCCGTTCCCGCCGCTGCCGTTCACGCCCGAGGGCGACGACATCACCGAGCAGATCGAGCAGCACCGCTCGCAGCTGCCGATGTTCGAGCACATGGTCACCATGGACCCGCCGCAGCACACCTACGCCCGCTCGGTCCTGAACCGGCTGCTCACCCCGGCCCGGCTCAAGGAGAACGAGGAGTTCATGTGGCGGCTGGCCGACCAGCAGCTGGACGAGTTCCTCGCCGACGGCAAGACCGAGTTCCTCGCCGCCTACGCCAAGCCGTTCTCGCTGCTGGTCGTCGCCGACATGCTCGGCGTGCCGGAGGAGGACCACCAGCAGTTCCGGATCGTGCTCGGCGCCGAGCGCCCCGGCTCCCGGGTCGGCGCGCTGGACAACGAGATCGTGGCCTCGAACCCGCTGGAGTGGCTGGACGAGAAGTTCGTGCAGTACATCACCGACCGCAGGGAGAACCCGCGCGACGATGTGCTCACCTCGCTGGCCCAGGCCAAGTACCCGGACGGCTCCACACCCGAGGTGATCGACGTGGTCCGCTCGGCCACCTTCCTTTTCGCCGCGGGCCAGGAGACCACCGCCAAACTGCTCGGCGCCGCCCTGCGGGTGCTCGGCGACCACCCCGAGGTGCAGCAGGCGCTGCGCGCGGACCGCAGCCTGATCCCGAACTTCATCGAGGAGACGCTGCGGATGGACTCGCCGGTGAAGTCCGGCTTCCGGCTGGCCAAGCGGGCCACCCAGGTCGGCGAGGTGGACATCCCGGTCGGCGCGACCGTCATGGTCTGCCCCGGCGCCGCCAACCGTGACCCGCGGCGCTTCGAGAACCCGCACGAGTTCCGGTTGGACCGCAAGAACTTCCGCGAGCACATGGCCTTCGGCCGCGGCGTGCACTCCTGCCCCGGTGGCCCGCTGGCGCGGGTCGAGGGCCGCGTCTCGATCGAGCGGATCCTGGACCGGATGCTCGACATCGAGATCGACGCGGAGCAGCACGGCCCGGCCGGCGAGCGCCGCTACGACTACGAGCCCACCTTCATCTTGCGTGGCCTCAGCAACCTGCACATCACCTTCACCCCCAACCCCTGAACAACACAACGGAGAGAGGTCCACGATGACCGGACGGGTCGACGGCAAGGTCGCCTTCATCACCGGCGCGGCGCGCGGCCAGGGTCGCAGCCATGCGGTCCGGCTGGCCGAGGAGGGCGCGGACATCATCGCGCTCGATGTCTGCAAGCAGCTCGACAACGTTCCCTTCCCCATGCCGACCTCGGAGGATCTCGCCGAGACCGCTGACCTGGTCAAGGCCAAGGGCGGGCGGGTCGTCACCATCGAGGCCGACGTCCGCGACTTCGACGCGGTCAAGGCCGGGCTGGACGGCGCGGTCGAGCAGCTGGGCAAGCTGGACATCGTCATCGCCAACGCGGGGCTCGCCAACGAGGGCGGCGCGCTGGTGGAGATGCGCGAGGACCTCTGGGACGACATGATCGGGGTCAACCTGACCGGCGTCTGGAAGAGCGTCAAGGCCGCCATCCCGCACCTGCAGGCGAACGGCAGCGGCTCGATCGTGCTGACCAGCTCGGTGGGCGGGCTCAAGGCGTACCCGAACGTGGGGCACTACGTCGCCGCCAAGCACGGAATCGTCGGGCTCATGCGCACCTTCGCGGTGGAGCTCGGGCACCAGAACATCCGCTGCAACTCGGTGCACCCGACGCACGTCAGCACCGACATGCTGCTCAACGAGGGCACCTTCAAGCTCTTCCGCCCCGACCTGGAGAACCCGGGCCCGGACGACCTGAAGCCGATCTGCCAGATGTTCCACGTGCTGCCCACCCCCTGGGTGGACTCGGAGGACGTCAGCAACGCGGTGCTGTACCTGGTCTCGGACGAGGCGCGGTTCATCACCGGCGTTCCGCTGCCGGTCGACGCGGGCTCGATGCTCAAGTAGCAGCATGGAATTCGGGTTGTGCCTGCCGTGCCTCGGTGAGTTCGCCGAGCCGCGGCGGGTGGCCGAACTCGGCCGGGAGGCCGAGATCTGCGGATGGGACGGCGTCTTCGTCTGGGACCATGTCGTCTTCCCGTTCGGCGACACCGAGGTGGCCGATCCCTGGGTGCTGCTCACCCTGCTGGCCGCGGCCACCACGCGGATCCGGCTGGGGCCGCTGGTCACCCCGGTCGCCCGGCGCAGGCCGTCGACGCTGGCCAGGCAGACCGCCACCGTCGACCGGCTCGCCCGCGGGCGGCTGGTCTTCGGTGCCGGGCTCGGCTTCACGCTGGCGGCGGAGTACGGCAGCTGGGGTGAGGTCGCCGAGCCGCGCGCGGTCGCGGCCCGGCTGGACGAGGGGCTCGACCTGCTGGCCCGGCTCTGGACGGGGGAGCCGGTCTCCTTCCGCGGCGCGCACTTCCACGCCGAGGTCGGCGCCCTGTTGCCCGCCCCCGCCCGCCGCCCGCCGATCTGGATCGGCGGCAACTGGCCGAGCCTCCCGCCGCTGCGCCGAGCCGCCCGCTGGGACGGTTTCGCGCCCATGATCATCGGCCAGGACGGTTCCTTCGCCCCCACCCCGGAGGTGGTCCGCGACATAGCGATTCGCCTCGCGGAGCTGCGCGCCGCGGGCACCCTGCCGCCCGACGCCGCGGGAGTCGTCGCCGGTGCACCCGGCGCGCTCGGCGCCGAGCGGCCTGACCTGTTCGACCTCGTGGTCACCGGGAACACCGGCGGCACCGAACCGCGCCGCGATGCCGACACCACCGCGGCGGTGGAAGAAGCGGGCGCCACCTGGTGGCTCGAGGGCTTCGGCCCCGGGCCGGGCGAGTTCGAGCGCGCCCGGCGCAGGATCGCCGCCGGCCCGCCCCGGTGAACTCCGCGCTACTCTCGGATCGAGAGTCTCTCTTTTCCGGAGAGATCGGCGGAAGGACACGGACATGCCCGCGGCCAAGGAAACCCGATCGGATACCGCCCGCGCGCTGCGCGACGCGCTGCGTGCCCAGGCCACGAGGACGGTGGTGTTCCACTCCGCCGTCGCGGCCCGGCTCGGCATCACCGTCACCGACCTGAGCGCGCTGAACATGCTCAGCATGGCGGGCCCGCTCACCCCGGGCCAGCTCGCGGACCGCCTCGGCATCACCAGGGGCGGCGCGGTGACGACGGTGATCGACCGGCTGGAGAAGGCCGGGTACGTGCGGCGCAGCCGGGACGAGGAGGACCGTCGCCGGGTCCGGGTCGAGCTGGTCGCGGTGCGCGCCGACGTCGCTGTCGCGCCGCTCTTCGGCGCCATCGGCCAGAGCCTCCCGGACGACGAGGAAACCCTCGCCATCCTGCTCGCCTTCGTGCAGGAGCTGAACGGCGCGCTGGAGCGCGGCACCGAGCGGGCCACCGCCGACCGCGGCTGATCACCCCTGCCTGGCGTTCCGCGCGATGAAATGGTAACTCTTGAATATGAGAATCTAGTTCTCATCGTGTGGTACGGCGAGGAGGCAGGCCGAGATGCTGTTCGAGTTCGACTCCGACCAGCGGCTGTTGCGCGAGACGGTGCGTGACGTCGCGGCGAAGGAGTGCCCGCCCGCGCTGATCCGGGACATCGTCGACAAACAGGGCGACCCGGCCCCGCTCTGGCAGACCTACGTCGGCCTCGGCTGGACCGAGCTGACCGAGCCGGGCGAGACGGTGGAGCTCGGCATCCTGTTCGAGGAGCTGGGCCGCGCCACCGACCCCACCCCGTTCCTCGCCACCATGTCGCAGTTCGCGCCGCTGGTGCCGGGCGTCGGCAAGCTGGACCGGCCGGGCGCCGCGGTCTACGAGGGTGTCACCGCCGCCCCCGACGGCACCGGCTGGCGGCTCACCGGCACCGCGCACCACGTGCTCGACGGCGACCGGGCCGAGCGGTTCGCGGTGGTCACGGGCGCCGGTGTCTTCGTGGTCCCGGCCGCGATGGTGACCGCGCGGCGCACCTCCGTCTTCGACCCGGTGCTGCACCTGGCCGAGGTCACCTTCGACGGGGTCCGGCTGGAGGCGGCCGACCGCACCACGGTCGATGTGGAGCGGGCCAGGCAGCACGCGCTCACCGGGATGGCGCTCACCACCGTCGGCGCCTGCCGCCGGATCCTGGACCTGGTGCTGGAGCACGTGCGCAGCCGCAAGCAGTTCGACACCGTGATCGGGTCGTTCCAGGCGGTGCAGCACAAGGCCGCCGACATGCACATCGCCATCGAGCGGGCCAGCGCGCTCGGCTTCTTCGCCGCGCTCTGCCTGGCCGAGGACGACCCGCGGCGCGGGCTGGCCGCCTCGATGGCGAAGGCGGCGGCGGGGGAGTGCCAGTCGGTGGTGTTCCGGCACGGCGTCCAGCTCTTCGGCGCCATGGGTTTCACCTGGGAAAACGATCTGCAATTCGCGCTCAAGCGCGCCAAGACCGGCGAGCTGCTGCTCGGCGGGGCGGCGGAGCATCGGGCGCTGGTGGCCGAGGAGTACCGTGCGTCTCTCGTTTGATTCCGACGTCGAGGAGTTCCGCGCCGAGTTCGCGGCCTTCCTCACCGAGCACCAGCCCGGCGAGGACGAGGCGCGCGAGCGCTCGAAGTCCAGTGCGGACGTGCCCGAGTGGGCCCGGCGCTGGCAGCGGCTGCTCTTCGACAACGGCTGGCTGCTGCCGGCCAACCCGCCGGAGTTCGGCGGCCGCAACGCCTCGGTGCTGCAGCAGTACGTGCACCTGGAAGAGCTGTCCAAGCGGCGGATCTACCACTCCTTCAACCCGCAGGGCGTCGGCATCATCGCCGCCTCGCTGCTCTCCTTCGGCACCGAGGAGCAGAAGCACCGGTGGGCGGTGCCCATCCTGCGCGCGGAGATCACCGCCGCGCTCGGCATGAGCGAGCCGGGCGCCGGTTCGGATCTGGCCGGGCTGCGCACCCGCGCGGTCCGCGACGGGGACCACTACGTGGTGGACGGGCAGAAGGTCTGGACCTCCGGCGCGCACGACGCCGACGTCCTGCTGACCTTCGTCCGCACCGACCCCACCGCCCCGAAGCACAAGGGCATCAGCGTGCTGCTGATCCCCACCGACACCCCCGGCGTCACCCGCCGCCCCTTCCCCTCGGCCTGCGAACCGGACGACCTGGACTTCAACGAGGTCTACTTCGAGGGCGTGCGGGTGCCGGTCGCCAACCTGGTCGGCCCGGAGAACGGCGGCTGGACGGTCGCCAACGGCTCGCTCGGTCACGAGCGCACCCTGCTCTGGCTCGGCTACGCCGACCGGCTGCAGGATCTGCTCGCCGACTTCCGGCCGCGCACGGTCTTCGACCGCGACGCCTACGCCGGGCTCGTGATGGACAGCTACGCGCTGCGGCTGCTCGGCTCGGCCGCGCTGGCCAGGGAGTCCCGTAACCAGCAGGACGTGCCCGCGCTCTCGGTGCTCAAGGTGCTCGGCTCGGAGGCGGTGCAGACCGCCACCGAGCACGCGCTCACCGCGGTCGGCACCGACGGCCTCGCCTCCCCGGCGATCAGCTCGCCGCCGAGCCCGCTGAACCTGGAGAACTTCTGGTGCGGCTGGTTCGAGCGCTACCTGCGCAGCTTCGCCGGCACCATCGCCGGCGGCACCTCGGAGATCCAGCGCAACATCATCGCGCAGCGGGTGCTCGGGCTGCCGCGCGCCTGATCTCGACACGAACGGCGGGGGCTCCGGAATCCGGGGCCCCCGCCGTCGTCGTCAGCGCTTGCCCTCGTACCCCGCGGTCGGGTCGGGCGAGATGCCGAAGCTGTTGAAGGCCAGCGCCAGCGTGGTGTAGCAGCCGACGGTGAAGACGAAGTCCATCCGCTGCCGGTCGTCGAAGCGCTCGCCGAGCGCGTCCCAGGTCTGCGCGGAGAGCACCGACTTGTCGTCCAGCTCGTCCACCGCCTCGAGCAGCAGCCGGTCGAAGGCGTCGGGGGCGCTGCCGTTGCGCCTGGCCGCCTCGACCTCGGCGTCGGTCAGCCCCACCTCCTTGCCCATCGCCACGTGGTGCAGCCACTCGTAGACGCACTCGCGCCGGTGCGCCACCCGCAGGATGATCAGCTCACGCTCGCGCGGCTCGAGTGTGGAGTTGAAGAGCAGGTGCACGTTGAAGCCGAGGAAGGCGCGGGTCAGCTGCGGGTGCCTGACCAGAACCGAGAGCGCGTTGCCCGCGCCCTCGGGGTTGCGGCGCTCCCGAGGCAGCATGCGGGAGAGGGCCTTGTCGACCTCTTCGTCCCACTGATCGCCCGGAAGGGGGGTCAGAGCCATGACGTTCTCCTGTCGGATTCGAGGGGATCGGCAACGGATTGTGCCGATTCCGCATATGGGTTCTCCCAAAGTGAGAATATACTTTCCATAAAAGAGAGCGACGCGCAGAACGGACGATCATGGCTGCTCACACCTCCGATCCCGCTACCGGCAGGCGGGCTCACTCCCGCAAGCACCTGCTTCGCTACCGGCTGGCGGTGGTCGCGCCGACCGCCGCCGACGTCGTGCGGTACGCGGGTGGCTGGCTGTGCGACCGCACCATGGCCGGCTGGGAGGTGACGGTCGTGCTCACCGACACCACCGACGCGCGGCCGCTGGAGATCCTCGGCGCCACCGTGCTGGATCTGGAGACCTCGCTGGAGAGCACCGTGCACGACACCTGGCCGCACGCGGTGGCGGTGGCGCCCGAGCTCTTCGACGCCGATCCGCGGGTGCGCCGCGGCGTGCTCGACTGTCTGGACAACGGGCTGATCGAGGTCGCGGTCTGGGGCGAGGAGCTCCCCGCCGAGCTGGACGCCAGGCTCGGCACGGTGCATCACAAGCTGAGCGTCGCGGCGCGTGCCTTCAAGGGCTGCGCGCTGGCGGCGGCGGGGCTGCGGGGTGCCGAGATCGAGTACTCCGAGGTCTTCCGCAGCGGAGAGCTGCTGCTCACCGGCGCGTGGGGCGGCACCGACCTGGTTCCGGTGGGCTGAGGCGTCAGGACGCCAGCCTGGCGCCGGTGACCGTGGTGCGCGGTTCGCCCTGCCAGCCGCAGGGCAGCCCGCAGCTCGCCCGCACCACGACCTCGGTCGCGCCGCTCGCCATGTCGCGCTCGACGGCCGAGGCCTGCGCCGGGTAGCCGCACTCCGGGCACTTCTCGAAGAAGTCGAGCACGTCGCGCACGCGCATCCGGATCGGCCGATCCAGCGGCGTCGGCTGCCGCGCCGGCAGCGGGCGCAGCGGCCGGACGTCGCCGCTGCGCGGGGCGCCGCGGCGATCGGCGGGGTCCGGCAGCCGGCCGCTGCCGATCGGTGGGGACAACCGGATCATGTCCTGAGAATAGCATTCTCCGTTTGCGTGAGTAGAGTTTTCATCAGCTCCGGCCGAGCTCGGCGACGATCGGCGGCAGGTCCCCGGTGGTGCGGATACCGGGCGGCGCGGCGCGCAGGTAGGCGACGGCGTTCACCGCGCGGTTCGCGGCGTAGCGCGGGGAGACCGCCGCCAGCCGGTCGGGCCGCACCGGGTAGCGCAGCGAGAGCTCCACCGGGGTCTCGCCCTCGACGCTGACGTGCCAGCCGGTCTCCCCGACCGTCCAGGCCGGGTCGAGCTCGTCGGTGCAGTACCAGGTCGAGCGGTAGCCGAGCAGGTCGTGGCCGTCGGCGACGCCCGTGACGGTGATGCGCTGGGCCGCAACGGTCCCGGCGGGGATCACGGTGCCCGCCAGCGCGACATCGCGCGTGGCGACCGCGTGCTCGCCGCGCACCGCGACGGTGTCCAGCGGCAGCCGCAGCGACTCGGCGAGCAGCCGCAGCGACGGCGCGTGCAGCCTGCGCGCGTGCGCCAGCCGCTCCGGTTCGAACTCCCGCGCCGCGCCGCCGAACCCCATCGCCTCCAGCATCAGCCGGTCGGCGCCGTGCGTGGCCAGCTGCACGCTCTCCTCGATGGCGATCCGCCGCACCCGGCGCTGCAGCGAGCTGAGCGCCACCGGCAGCGTCTCGGTGACGAATCCCGGCGCGACCCCGGTGCTCAGCACCGAGGCGCCGCCGAACCAGCAGGCCGCCTCGATCCGGGCGCAGACCTCGGGCTCCATGCTCTCCGGGTGCCGCAGCTCGCCGTGCGTGGTGACCACGTCGATCCCGGCGACCAGCAGCCGGCACACCTCGTCCGGGTCGAAGAGCCGCGGCATGTAGAGCACACAGTCGGGGGCGAGCGCGAGCACCTCGGCGACATCGGTGGTGGCGGTGATCCCGGTGGCCCGGCCCGCGCCGCAGAGCTCGGCCGCGTCCAGCCCCGCCTTGGCCGGGTCGTGCACGAGCACGCCGCAGAGCACCAGGTGCGGGTGCTCGAGCACGGCGCGCAGCGCGTGCGCGCCGACATTGCCGGTGGCCCACTGCACCACCCGGTGGCTGGCGGTCGGGGGCGGCAGGAGCGGTTCGATGGCCATGCGGGTTCCGTTCGATCGGCGGGACGCGGGGGCGGCTACGGCCGGAAGCGGAGCAGCCCCTCCTGCGCGAAGGAGGCGACCAGCGAGCCGTCGCCGGTGAAGACGTCGCCGCGGCCGTAGCAGCGGCCGTGCGCGACCAGCGGGCTGTGGTGCCGCAGCAGCAGCCAGTCGTCGGCGCGCAGCGCGCGGTGGAACCAGAGCGAGTGGGTGATCGGCGCCGAGGTGAAGTCGGTGCCGTTGCCCGCCTGGCTCACTCCGCCGAGCGGGCGCAGCGCGGTGCCGATCGGGAAGAGGTCGGTGGCGTACGCGGCCAGCGCGGGGTGCAGCTCCGGCGGCGCGGCCGGGGTGCGCATCCAGACGTCGTAGTCGGGTGGGTCGGTGCCGGGGTCGTCCAGGTCGGCGGTGGCCCTGGTCTCCCACGGGAGCAGCGGCATCTCGATCCGGTGGCTGGGCCCGGGCAGGGCGGGGAGCTCGGGGGAGGTCTGGTGGGCCGGGCCGTCCTCCGGCAGGTGCAGCGAGACCATGGCGGTCGCCACCACGTCCCGCTTCTGCCGCGCGGTCACGGTGAGCGCGGCGAAGGAGCGGCCCTCCTGCTGGCGCTGCACGATGTAGTAGACCGGGGCGTCGCCCTTCCCCTCGTGCGCGAAGAGCGTGTGCAGGGATTTCACCGCCTTGGCCGGGCAGGCGAGCTGCGCCGCGCGCACGATCTGCGCGAGCACCTGGCCGCCGAAGAGCCAGCCGTTGTCCAGGGGAAGGCTCGGGCCCTCGTAGACGGTCAGCGTCTCGCGGCGCGTGCCGCGGTCACCGGGCGGAGTGGTCGGCCGCTGACGCAGGTCGAGGCACTCGAGCAGATCTCCCCACAGGTCAGGCATACCTAAGTGTAAACGAACTACCGCCTCAGGAGAATGTTGTTCTCCGGGTCAGACCGGGTCGAAGGCGGCGATGCGCCAGGTGTCCGCGACCCTGTCCAGGGTCACCCGCACGCTGCTGGCGGCCAGTGCCGGGTCGGGTTTCTCCGCGCTGGTGGTGCTCTGGTTGATGAAGACCAGGACCACCGCCTGGTCCTGCCGCAGCTCGGCGACGGCCGCGCGGACGACGGTCGCGCTGGTGCGCACCGACTTCTCGCGCGCCGCCGGGGCGACCACCTGCTCGGTGAACTGGCTGTAGTAGTCCAGGAAGTCGCCGGTGAGGTGCTGTTCGGCGGCGGCGAAATCGCGGTCGAGGGTGTCCGGGGCGTAGGAGAGCAGCGCGACGGTTCCCTCGGTGGCGGCGGCGACCGCGCGCTCCTGCGCGGCGGTGCCGGTGCCCTCGCTCGGGCGGTTCGCGGCGTACAGCGTGACGGCGGTGGCGATGCTCGCGATCACCAGGATCGCGAGCAGGATCGAACCGGCGTCGGCGCGGAGGCGGGCGGTCACGGGACGAACTCCACTTTCGACATGCGCATGGTGTCGCCCTCGCGCTGCACGGTGACGCTGAGCCGCCAGGCGCGCGGCTCCTGCTGCGCGCCGCCGGAATTGGTGACCTTCGAGGTGGCGGCGACCAGGACGACGGCGGAGTCGTCGGTCATGGACTCCACCGCGACCGCGTTCACCGTGCCCTCGGTGGCCACCTGGGACTGCTCGATGACCGAGGTGAAGTCGGCCGAGCGGCCCTGGAAGTCGTCCCGGAACGTGCCGGTCGAGTTGTCGAGGACGCGCTGCACGTCGGCCGCGGCGTGCGTGAAGTCCAGGGTGGTCAGCGCGACCACGCCCTGCTTCGCCGCCGCCGCGAACTCGCCCGCCCTGCGCTCCTGCGCCGCGGCCTCGCGGTGCTGGTACCCGAGGAAGGCCGACGTCGCCAGCGCCGCGGCGATGGTCAGCACCGCCGCGGCCTGCAGCGCCGTCCGGCGCGGGTGCGCGGCGAGCGTCGTGCGGAGGCGCCGCAGCCGCCCGTACCGTTCGACCGCCACCGGCTCCTCGGCCGGGCCCTTCGCGGCCGCGTCCGCTGTCGCGGATGCGGCTCCCTCGGGGGCGTTCGGCGCGCTCGCGGGGACCACCCCGCCATCGCCCGAGGCCGCGGTCCCGGCGTCGTCCGTGCCGTCGCCCGGGTCGGCTGCGTCGCTGCCAGGCCTCGCCGACTCGATGGTCTCGACTTCGTCGGCGGCTTCGTCGCGCTGGGTGGCCTCGGCGCTCGGCGCCGGACGCCTGCTCCCGGCCTCGCGGCGCAACTGCGCGGCCTTGGCACGCGCTCGCGCGGCTTCGGCCCGCGCCTCCGCGGCAACAGCCTCCGCTTCGGCCGCCTCCGCGGCGAGCAGGAGATCGTCCTCGACCGCCACGTCGGGTCCGGTGACCGGACTCATGGGCAACCTCCGTTCGTCTCGGAATCGGATGAGAATGACGTTATCACGCGAGTGAAGACCTATTTCCGCGATTCCGGGGCGCGCGGTGTGATTATGTTATTCTCGCTGACGAGAATGGCTGTTTCGCTAGGCGGAGAGGTGCGGGGATGAGCGTTTCGCTGCTGCTGGACATGGCGGCATCGAGCAACCCGGACCGCCCGGCCCTGGTCTGCGACGAGGTGCGCTGGAGCGTCACCGATCTGCACACCGCGGTCCAGGGCGGATCGGGCGTGATCGCGGCCGCGGGCGCGCGCAGCGTCGGCTACGTCGGCACCGGCGGCCACCTGCTGCCGCTGCTGATCTTCGCCGCGGCGGGCGCGGTGGTGCCCTTCACCCCGCTGAACTACCGCCTCGGCGCCGACGGCCTCGGCGCGCTGATCGCCCGCCTGGACACCCCGCTGCTGATCGCCGACGACGAGTACCACGACGTCGTCGCCCGGATCGCCGGACCGGGTGCCACCGTGCTCCGCTCCGCCGAGTTCCTGGAGCAGGCGGCGGCCGCGGAGCCGGTCTCCGACTTCCCCGACCCCGAGCAGGTGGCGGTGGTGCTCTTCACCTCCGGCACCACCTCGACCCCCAAGGCGGTCGAGCTCTCGCACAACAACCTGGTCAGTTACATCACCGGCACCGTCGACTTCGGCTCCGCCGACCCCGACGACGCCGCGCTCGTCTGCGTCCCGCCGTACCACATCGCCGGGGTCGGCGCCGCGCTCTCCAACCTGTACGCGGGCCGCAAGGTGGTGTACCTGCGCAACTTCGACGCCACCAGGTGGATCGATCTGGCCGCGAGCGAACAGGTCACCTCGGCGACGGTGGTGCCGACCATGCTGGCCAGGATCATCGCCGAGCTGGAGCGCACCGGCGCCACCCTGCCCGCGCTGCGCACCCTCGCCTACGGCGGCTCGAAGGTGGCGCTTCCCCTGCTGCGCACCGCGCTGGAGTTGCTGCCCGAGGTCGGCTTCGTCAATGCCTACGGCCTCACCGAGACCAGCTCCACCATCGCGGTGCTCGGCCCCGACGAGCACCGTGCCGCACTGGCCTCCGACGACCCGGCGGTGATCCGCAGGCTCGGCTCGGTCGGTACCCCCGTGCCCGGGATCGAGCTGCAGGTCAGGGACGAGAGCGGGAATGTGCTCCCGCCCGGCGAGACCGGCGAGCTGTACGTGCGCGGCGCCCAGGTGTCCGGCAGGTACACCGGCATCGGCTCGGTGCTGGACGCCGAGGGCTGGTTCCCGACCAAGGATGTCGCCACCCTGGACGCCGACGGCTACCTGTTCCTCGGCGGCCGCTCGGACGACACCATCATCCGCGGCGGCGAGAACATCGCGCCCGCCGAGATCGAGGACGTGCTCGTCGAGCATCCGCAGGTGCGCGAGGTCGCGGTGATCGGCGTCGAGGACCTCCAGTGGGGGCAGATCATCGTCGCCGTCGTCGTGCCGGCGGACGGCGCCGAGCCGGACCCCGAGGAGCTGCGCGCCTTCGTGCGCGCGGGGCTGCGCGGTTCGCGCACCCCGGACCGCGTCGTCTTCCGCGACGCGCTGCCCGCGACCCCGACCGGCAAGGTGCTCCGCCGCGACCTGGTCACCGAGTACGGGCCGGAGCAGGCGGCGGACGCCGTCACCACGTAGAGAGGACGACAATGGTCAAGAACGGAACCCGACTGCGCAGCCAGGTCTGCGACACCGAGGTCATCGTGGTGCGCGCCGCGGACAGCCTGGACGACCTGCGCGCCGGCGGCGTCCCCATGGTCCCGCTCGGCGGCGACGCCGCACCCGGCGGCACGCTGGAGCCCGCGTTCGCCGACGGCAACCTGATGGGCAAGCGCTACGTCGACGAATCCGGCGCTGAAGTGCTCGTCACCAAGGCCGGGGCGGGCACGCTCAGCGTCGGCGCCACACCGCTTGCGCTCAAAGAGGCGAAGCCGCTCCCCGCGAGCGACTGAGGGAAGGAAGGGTCCGCCGTGACCGAAGCGAAGATGCTCGTGTTCGCCAATGCCGTCGAAGGCCAGGACGACGCGTTCAACGAGTGGTACGACACCACGCACCTGGCCGACGTGGTGAAGGTGCCGGGGATCAGCGCCGGGCAGCGCTACGACCTGGTGCCCGGCGCGCTGCCCGGCCGGGCCGCCGCCGCGCCCGCGCACCGCTACCTCGCGGTCTACGACCTCACGGCCGAGCCCGCCGAGGTGGTCGCGGAGTTCACCAAGCGGGCCGGGTCCGGTGAGATCCCGCTCAGCCCCACGCTGGATGTCGCGAGCCTCAGCGTCGCGGTCTGGAAGCCGCACGGCGAAGCCGTCACCGGCTGATCGCTCGAACTCGAAGGGCCGCCCGCACTCTCGTGCGAGCGGCCCTTTCGCGGTCAGGAGCGCTGGCGGAAGAGCGCCTCCTGGGCGTAGGAGGCCACCAGCTCGCCGGACTCGGTGATCACGTCGCCGCGGCCGAAGATCCGCCCGCCCGCGAGGATCGGTGAGTGCTGCCGCAGCACCTGCCAGGCATCGCTGCGCACCGGCCGGTGGAACCACAGCGTGTGCGAGGTGACCGCGGACAGGAACTGGGTTCCGTTGCCCACGTGGCTGATTCCCTCCTCGGGGCGCAGCGCGGTGCCGATCAGCGTGAGGTCGGTGGCGTAGGCGGTGAGCGGCGCGCCCAGCTCGGGGGAGACCTCGGGGGTGCGCAGCCACAGCTCGTAGGCGGGCGGCCCGGCCTCGGTGCTGTCCAGGTCGTCGACGGCCCTGGTCTCCCAGGGGATGAGCCCGAAGTCCCTGCGGTGCTCCGGCCCCGGTAGCGCCCCGACGCCGGGCAGGCTCTGCCGCTCGGCGCCCTCCTCGGGTGCGTGCAGCGAGACCACGGCGCTCGCCACCACCTGCTCACCCTGCCGCGCGGTGATGGCCGCGGTGGCGAAGGAGCGCCCCTCGTGCTGCGGCTGCACCTCGTACCGGATCGGGGTGTCCGACTTCCCCTCCCGCGGGAACACCGTGTGCAGCGACTTCACCGACTTCTCCGGGAATGCCAGCCGTGCGGCCACCAGCAGCTGACCCAGGATCTGGCCGCCGAAGACCCGGTGGTACTCCAGCGTCTGGTTCGGTCCCTCGTACGCGGCGGCCTCCACCGGTTCGAGGTCGAGGGTGGCCAGCAGGTCTTTCCACATGTCGGGCATATACGGATTGTAAGGCACCCTCTACCAGATGGAGAGTGTCATTCTCATTCAGGTCACCGCTATGCCGTGTGCGCAGAAGTTCCAGACCTCCTCGGCGGTGATCGGCCGCACCTCGCCCTCGGTACTGCCCGGCTGCGAGATGAACATGACCGTGTGCAGCGTCATGGCCGCCATCCGCCGCGGCGGCAGATCGGCGCGCAGCCGCGCCGACTCGCTCGCCTCGGTCATGAGCTCGGTGAACATGGCGAAAAGCGCCGCGTGCGCGGTGCGTACCTCGGCCGGGTGCGAGCTGAGCAGCTGCGGCGCGAACTCGGTGAAGAGCGGTCGGCGGGCATCCGGATCGGGGCGGCAGAGCTGGAAGAGCAGCTCGACCGCGGTGCGCAGCTTCGCCAGCGGGTCGGCGTGGCCCGCGGTGGCGGCCCTGATCTGCTCGGCCGTCTTGCTCAGCGCGTCCTCGTAGAGTGCGAGCAACAGCTCGTGCTTGCCGTCGAACTGCAGGTAGAAGCTGCGCAGCGACTGCTGCGAGCGGTCGACGACCTCCTGCACCGTGAAGTCGGTGCTCCCCTTCTCGGTGATGATCGCCTGCGCGGCGTCGAGGAAGCGCTGAACCCGCTGGCCCGCCCGCTGGGTGGCGGTGCGCAGCGAGCGCTCGACCGCGCGCTGCTTCCACGCGGGTTGTTCCTCGCTGCTCACGGGGCCGCCAAGGGGTTGGGACGTGACGGAAGCGGCATGGTCCAGCTCCGTTCAGCTCTGGCCGTTTTGGAGAATCCACACTACCGTATTTGAAGAACATAATTCTCATGCGTTATCGACGGAAGTGAGGGCGATCCGCGTGTTGCTCGAGTTCGACTCCGATCAGCGCTTCTGGCAGCAGACCGTGCGCGAGGCCGTCGCCAAGCACTGCCCGCCCGCACTGGTCCGGGAGGTGGTGGATCGGGGCGCCGATCCCGGTCCGCTCTGGAAGCTCTACGTCGAACAGGGCTGGACCGCGCTGACCGATCCCGCCGACGCCGTCGAGCTGACCATCGTGCTCGAGGAGCTCGGCCGCGCCACCGATCCCACGCCCTACCTGGCGACCATGACGCAGTACGCCCCGCTGGCGGGCGCGGCCGAGCCCGCGGTGGCGGGTGCCGCGCTCTTCGACGGCATCGCCGCGCACCGCGACGGCGGTGGCTGGCGGCTGGACGGCACCGCGCAGGTGCTCGACGGCGACCGGGCCGAGCGGTTCGCGGTCGCCACCGGCGCCGGCGTCTTCGTGCTCCCCGCCGCGGCGGTGACCGCGCGCCGCATCCCGGTCTTCGACCCGGTGCTGCACGTCGCGCAGATCACCCTGGACGGCGTGCGGGTGGCCGAATCGGACCGGGTGGCAACGGATTCCGCGCGGGCCCGCGCCGCCGCGCTCACCGGGCTCGCCGCCACCGGCGTCGGCGCCTGCGCCCGGGTGCTGGAGCTGGTGGTCGCGCACGTGCGCGAGCGCAAGCAGTTCGGCGCGCCGATCGGCTCGTTCCAGGCGGTGCAGCACAAGGCCGCCGACATGCACGTCGCGGTGCAGCGGGCCCGCGCGCTCACCTACTGGGCCGCGCTCACCGCATCGGCGGGCGACCCGCGCGCCCCGCTGGCCGCCGTCATGGCCAAGGCCGCCGCGGGCGAATGCCAGGCCCTGGTCTTCCGCAACGGCCTGCAGCTGTTCGGCGCCATGGGCTTCACCTGGGAGAACGACGTCCAGTTCGCGCTCAAGCGGGCCAAGGCCGTCGACCTGCTGCTCGGCGGTGCCGACGAGCACCGCGCCACGATTGCGAGGGAGTACCGTGCAGCTGTCCTTTGACGCGGACGTCGAGGAGTTCCGCGCCGAGTTCGTCCGGTTCCTGGACGAGCACCTGCCCGCCGACGCCGCCGCGGGCGAGCGCCCCGGCTCCACCGGCGACATCCCCGAGTGGGCGCGCGCCTGGCAGCGGGTGCTCTTCGAGCACGGCTGGCTGGTGCCGGGCAACCCGCCCGGCTACGGCGGGCGCGGCGCCGGGATCCTGCAGCAGTACGTGCACCGGGAGGAGCTGGCCCGGCGCGGCATCTACGAGAACTTCAACCCGCAGGGGTCGGGGATCATCGCGGCCTCGCTGCTCACCTTCGGCACCGAGGAGCAGAAGCAGCGCTGGGCCGCGCCCATCCTGCGCGGCGACCTGACCGCCGCGCTCGGCATGAGCGAGCCGGGCGCCGGCTCCGACCTGGCCGGGCTGCGCACCCGCGCGGTGCGCGACGGCGATGTGTACGTCGTCGACGGGCAGAAGGTGTGGACCTCCGGTGCGCACGACGCCGACGTACTGCTGACCTTCGTCCGCACCGACCCGGAGGCGCCCAAGCATCGCGGGATCTCGGCGCTGATCATCCCCACCGACCTGCCCGGGGTCGAGCGCAGGCCCTTCGCCTCGGTCTGCGACCCCGGCGATCTCGACTTCAACGAGGTCTTCTTCTCCGGGGTGCGGGTGCCCGCGGAGAACCTGCTCGGGCCGGAGAACCAGGGGTGGCGGGTGGCGAACGGGTCGCTGGGGCACGAGCGGAACCTGCTCTGGACCAGTTTCGCCGTCCGGTTGGACGGGCTGCTCGCCGATTTCCACCCGGTCGGGCCGGTGCAGGAGGATCGCTACGCGACGTTGGCGCTCGACGCGCAGGCACTGCGGTTGCTGGGATCCGGTGCGGTCGCGAAAGCGGCTGCGGGGGAGGATGACCCGGCGGAGATGTCGGTGCTCAAGTTGCTCGGCTCCGAGGCGGTGCAGCGCGCCTCCGAGCACGCGCTCGCCGCCGCGGGCGGGGGTGCGCTGCCGCATCCGGATGTGACCGCTCGGCACAGTCCGTTCAATGTGGACGAGAGTGCGCCGGGGTGGTTCGAGCGGTTCGTGCGGAGTTTCGCGGGGACCATCGCCGGGGGGACGTCGGAGATCCAGCGGACGATCATCGCCGAGCGGATCCTGGGGTTGCCGCGGGGGTGAGTACGGGTCGTCGCGGGGGCGCTGTCCGGCTGCGCATCGTGGTCCGGTGCCACGTGCTGCGGAAGGGGCCGGGTCAGGTGCGCCGGGCGATGCGGAGGTGCGGGTCGGGGCGGTCCAGCGGCGGGCGGTCCATCGGGGGCAGGGGCGGTCCCATCGGGAGCGGCGGCGGTGCCACCGGATTGCCGGGATCGAGGCGTTCTGCCTCGGTGAGCCAGCCCCTCGCCTGGCGGAACACGTGGTCGCGGCGCAGCGGTCGCCCGGCCTCCGGTGCCACGGCGCCAGCGCCGAGCGCCGGTGTGGCATTCAGGGCCGAGCCGAGATGGTGCAGGCAGCGGCCCTGGCCGCGCGGGTCGGCCAGGTCGCGGTAGCCGGTCCATGCGGTCTGCCAGTCATGGATGGCGGCGACCTGCTGACCGAGCATCCAGTGCAGGATGCCCCTGATCTCGGTGGCGTGCACGCGGCCGCCCGGATCGCGGCCGTCCTCGGTGCGGGCGAGGGCGAGTTCGAGGCGGTCGCCCGCGGCCTCGAGCCCGTCGCGGTGGAGTTCGGCGACCGCGAGGTTGATCAGGACGCAGACCTCGGCGGACAGGTCCGCGCGCGGTACCAGGCGCCACAGTCGCTGGAGGTCGCGAACGATCGCGTCCAGCTCGCCCCCGTCGCGGAGCTGCTCGAGGGCCAGGCTGTGTCTGCGGCGGGCAGCGACAGCGGTGGCCCAGGCCAGTGGGCGGTGGTGCTCCGGTACGTCGGCCGCCGGGTTCGCGCGCAGTCGCAGCAAGGCTTCGTGCAGCGGGAACTTCGGCATGTCGTCGAGCGCGATCAGCAACGCACGCAGGTCGTCGCCCCGGGAGTCGTGCCCGTAGTACACGTCGAGGGCATCGACGAGGCGAATCAGCTCGGGCAGCACCGCCGTCGGTAGGTTCCCGCGCGAGATCGCGCCGGTGACCAGATCGCGCAGTTCGGCCTCGGCGCCGTCGAACCAGGCCCGGGCCCTCGCCACATGGCCGGGATGTCCGAGCGCGACGGCCCGCGCGCTCGCCCGGTCGGCGTGCTCGCGCACCAGCGCGTAGAGCGCGGCCGTCCAGCCCGGTTTCGCGAGCACCCCGCTGCCCTCCGAAGCCGCCAGTCGTACCGTGGGGTAGTAGTAGGCACCGGACACCGCCAGGATCTGGTCGTGCAGCAGCTGCTCGCGCAGCTCGGCGGCGGTGCCGAAGGCGGGCCTGTCCGTGTCGGGGTGACGGAGCGAGTGTGCGGCGTCCGAGAGCGCTGCCGTCAGGGCGAGCAGCATCGCACTGTCGTACCGGGGTACCGGGAGCAGCTGGAAAACCGCTGCCTCGGTGGGGTTCCGCGCTGAACCGACCGGCAGAGCGAAGGTCGTGGGTGGCGGCGGCATGCCCTCCACCGCCACCTCGAGCTCATCGAACGAGTCCAGCAGCGCGCGAGTCCGCTCAAGCCGCTCCCCGTCCTGCCGCTGTGAGTACCACCGGTGCCCCGCGAAGAGCACCCCGCCGACGACGAGAAGGATCCAGAACGCCCGCAGAGTGCCCGCCAGTGTCTCGACCACCTCGGTCTCACCGAAGGAGTCGACGACCAGGGTTCGCCCGAACTCCAGCGTCAGCGCCGTCGCCACCACGGGCGTGGTGCCAACCGCGACCCGCCACAGTGTCGAGCGCGGCTCCCCTCGCCCGCGTGCGACCTGCTCGCCGCCGCGTGCCGGATCGGGCTGTCCCGCAGCGGGTTCCGTGCTCATCGCACCGCACCCCCGGTCAACCCGGGGACCAGGCAGCGTCGCCAGGTGAGCAGCAGGACCAGTACCGGCACCACCGCGGAGAGCAGTGATCCGGCGGCCAGCCGGGCCGAGTTCTCCTCGAACTGCCGTGCCTCGCCCCAGAGCAGCAGCGACCATGGGCTGCCGCCCGCGCCGCCGAGCAGGAAGCCGATGGTGAAGTCGTTCCACACCTGCACCGATTGCAGGACAGCGACGGCGCCGAGCGCGGGCCAGGCGGTCTCCAGCACCCGTCGTACCGCGGTGGCCTGCGTGGCGAGGCCGTGCAGGGCGGCGGCGCCGTCCGGGGCGGCGAGCAGTGCGGCGCGCAGGACGAGCATCGCGATCGGGATTCCGGCGGCGGCGTGCACCAGAATCAGCGGGGTCCTGGTGCCTGCCAGCCCGCCGTGCTCGACGGCCCAGACGATCGGGCCGAGGTAGGTCTGTACCGGCAGCACCGCGAGCACCACCAGCCCCGCTACCGCGATCCGGGTGCGGCGGCGCTCCGGGGCCGCCGCGGCGAGCCGGAGCGCGGCGGGAACGGCGGCGGTCAGCACCAGCAGCGTGCTGGCCAGCGCCACCCAGCCGGTGCTGCCGAGCGAGCCGAGCAGGACGCGGTCCCGGAGCAGCCCCGTCACCGCGTCGGACTGGAAACCGTAGGGGCCCCAGAACGTCGCGACGATCAGTACCAGTATCGGAAGGGTGAAGACCAGGAAGACCGCGGTTGCCGCGAGCGTCCGCCATACCCCCGGCCGGTCCCGGATCCGGGTGCTGCTCGGCGCGGCGGGGGCGGGACGACCGCTGCCGGTCTCGTTCTGGAAGACCCAGGCGGCCACCCCCACCATCGCGGCGAGCGGCATGGCGTACACCGCTTCCGGGCCGAAGCCCGAGTCCGGATCGCTCGCCAGCCGCCACCAGAAGACCGTGGCGCCCTGGTTCCATTCCTGCAGCGGCCACGGCACCCCGATGAGCACAGCATCGAACATGCGCGCCGCGGCGACCCCGATACCGGTTGCGAGGACGAGGATCACCGGTCGAAGCTCGCGCAGCCGGTGTCGGCTCCGCTGCCAAGCCGTGAGCGCCGCCAGGTGCGCGGCCTGCCCCGGCGCGGCGTCGACGGCCCGGATGCCGTCGTGCAGCAGCGCGGTGGCGAAGCCGAACCAGGTCCAGGCGAAGGCGACCGGAGGCAGCAGACAGAACCACCAGAACACGGCGGGCTGCGAGTCCAGCCCGAAGAGGTCGGCGAGCCGCTGGAAGATCAGCCGGAAGGCGACCCCGGAGACCAGCGCGGCCACCGCGCACGGCGCCACCAGCGGCAGCCACATGTCCCACCGGTTCTGCAGCCACAGGGCCAGCGCCAGCGCGACCGCGACCATCGCCACCGCGAGTAGCACCATGGCGCCGGTGAACAGATAGGCCCGCGCCCCGGCCGGGCTCAGTCCGCGCCCGACCTGGTAGCAGGCGGCCGCGACCACCCACGGCGTCGCCACCGCAAGGAAGGCACGCAGCTTGTCCGCGGCGGCATCGTCCCCGGCGCGCTTGCCGACGGCGACCGCGACCGCGACCGCCAGCACGGCCGCCACGCACCACAGCGGGACCGCGGGCGCGGTCGCGACCGCGAAACCGACGGTGATCCCCGCCGGAACGATCAGCACCGCGGTGACCAGCACCGCCGCGGGCGCGGCCCAGAGCAGGGTCAGCCGGCGCAGCCGCGGCACGCCGGGCACCGGTGCGCCCCGCATGGGCCGGGTGGTCAGCGCCAGCGTGATGCCGTGCGCCCGGATGTGCGAGTTCGCGCTCACCGATGCCCCCGTTCCCGATCGTCCAGCGCCGCGACAGCCCGATCCACGGCGGGCTGCACCGGATTCGCGCCGTCCCCGACCTCGGCGAGAAACCCGGTCAGCACCGGCCACAACCCGTGCCGCCCACCCATCGCACCGATCCGCTCGGACAGCTCGACCACCGGTTCCGCGGCCAGCTCCCCGGCCACCGGACCCAGAATCCGCGAGTACGTCGCCTCGGTGGCCCGATGCGGTCCCAGAAACCCCCCGAACCCCTCGATCCAGGGCTTCGCCGCCGCCGGCGCGGCGAGCGCGGCGACCACCTCGTCCGCCGCCCGGCTCGCCCGCGCCGTCACCACCGCAACGTCGCCGCCGACGATGTGCGGGCGGGTGCCGCCGGGGACGGGTGGGAACCAGGTGGTCCCCACCACCTCCTCGGATCGTCCCGCGTGCCGCAAGCAGCGCCGCACGATCGGCTCGGCGAAGTCGGGCATCGCGACCATCAGCGCGGTGCGCTGGTCGAAGACCTCCCGGACGGCGTCGGGGAACTGCCTGGTCATGGCGTAGCCGATACCGCGTGCCGCGCGCACCCCCCACAGCGCGCCGAGGTCGAGCAGCGCCGCCCGGACCGACGGCCGATCCCAGCGCCGCGGCGGCGCGCTCTCGGCCAGATCCGCGTAGTCGGCGGGGGATTCGGCGAGCAGCATGTTCTCGAAGCTGTCGGTGAGCGTCCACCCGTCGGCCCCGGCGAGCGCGAGGAATCGCACCGGCCCACCGGAGACCTCACCGGCGGCCGCGACCCAGTCCCGCACGGTCCACCCGGCCGGATCGCCGAGCCCGTACTCCGCCATCGCCTCCCGGTCGAACCACACCAGCGACTTGGCCGTCGCCTTGAACGGCGCGCCGTAGGGCTTGCCGTCGTGGACGAGCAGCCGCTCCCAGTACTCGGCGTACGGCGCGTCCCGCCACACCTGCTCCGGCAGCGCCCGCAGCCCGCCGCGCGCCGCGAGCGCCCGCACCTGCCCGATCTGCGGCATCATCACGATGTCCGGCGCCTCCCGGCTCGCCGAGCCGAACGCGGTGTCGATATCGTCGCCGAGCGGCACCACCTCGACGGCTGTCCCGATCTCCGGCGCGGCGAGCACCGCCCGGAAGGCGGCCAGCTCACCCCCGCTCCACGCCACCGCGATCCGCACCGCCCCCGACCCGCCGAACGGGCCCGTGCCGCACCCGGCGGCCAGCGGCAGCAGCGCTCCCGCCCGCAGCAGCCCCCTGCGTGAAACCATGCTCCCCCGATGTCGTTGCCCGACAGCCGGTCCCGATTATGCCGCGTGGCCTCCCGCGAAGGTTCCGAATCGGCTCACTCGGTGGCGGTGAGCGCGGCGCGCGGGCACTGCGCGACCGCCTCTCGAACCCCCGGCGCCAGCGCGTCCGGGACCTCCTCGTGCAGGACGTGCAGGTTGTCCTGGTCGTCCAGGTCGAAGACCTCGGGGGCGATTCCGGCGCAGACGCCGTTCGCCTCGCAGAGGGTCCAGTTCACATCCACCTTCACGGGGTCACCTCCGGGTCGTCGACGGTCAGGATGGCGTGCACGGGGCAGTCGAGCAGGGCGCGCAGGACGCCGTCGTGCTCGGTGGGCGGGACCGAGCCGTCGGTCTCGAGGGCGGCGTAGCCCCAGTCGTCCAGGGAGAAGTGGCGCGGCGCGTGTCTGGCGCAGATGCCGAAGCCGTCGCAGAGGGTGCGGTCGAGGCGGATCTTCACGGGCGGACCTCCGGGTGCACCTCGAACGGGCGTTCGGCGCGGTACGGGCCGTCGGCACAGGTGGGGCAGGTGCCGGTCAGGTGCGTGGCGACGTCGGCACCGAAGTGGGCGAGCAGGGTGGCGGCGGCGTTGGTGGCGCCGTCCAGGGTGCCGCAGGCGCCGCGGCCGCGCAGCACAACCGACCAGCGGCGCAGCCGGGCCACGTCCTCGTCGGTGGCGGCGCCGTCGCGCAGCGCGCCCGCCGCGGCGGCCATGGCGGCGGTGCCGTTCCAGCAGGAGCCGCACTGGCCCGCGTTCTCCCTGGCGAAGTACTCCAGCACCGCGGCGGCGACGGCCACCGGGCATTCGGTGGTGATGAGCGAGAAGGCGCCGCAGCCGAGTCCGCCGCCGATCGCGCGCAGGGCGTTGTGCTCCAGCGTGACGTCCACGACGGCCCGGTCCACCATGCCGGCGAAGTAGCCACCGGTGAGCGCGCCGCGCACGCTGTCCGGCGAAACGCCGTGCAGCGCGAGCAGTTCGGTGAAGGGCAGGCCGTGCGGGAGCTCGTACAGCGCGGCGGGGCGGCCGCCGCCGGTGACGGTGGCGAGGAATGTGCCGGGGGAGGCCTCGGTGCCCGCCGCGCGGAACCCTGCCCCGCCGTGCGCGTGCACGAAGGGCAGGTGCGCGAGCGTCTCCACATTGCTGACCACGGTGGGCAGCCCGGCGACGCCGCGCTCGAACGGACGTGGCGGCTTGTCGCTCGGCAGCGCGGGGCCGCCCTGCACCGCGCGGACGGCCGCGGTCTCCTCACCGGCCACGTAGGTCGGGTCGACCAGCACCAGCTCGATCGGGGGCGCCTCGATCCCGGACGAGTCGAGTTCGGTGAGCGCGGCGTCCAGGCTGCGCGCCGCGGCGGGGTCGGAGAGGTAGAGCACCGCGCGCTCGGCCCCGACGACCCCCGCGGCCAGCCGCAGCCCGTCCAGCACCAGGTGCGGGCGCTGCCGCAGCAGCCACTTGTCCTTGATCGAGGCGGGCTCGCCCTCCTCGCCGTTGGCGAGCACAACGGTGCCGCTGCCGCGCTGATGCGCCGCGCGCACCCCGGCCAGCTTCACCGCGAGCGGGAACGCCGCCCCGCCGCGACCGAGCAGCCCGCTGCGCCGCACCTGCTCCAGCAGCGCCTCCGGATCACCGGCCGGACGGTAGCCACCGGCCGTGCGGTACCCGTCCAGCTGCTCCGCGTCCGCGCCCGCGCGCAGCAGCCGCGGCTCCAGCCCCGGCGCCGGGCCGCCGACCCGGAACCCGGACCGCTCGAAAATGTCCTGCATGGCAACCTCTTCCGGGGGAGAAACGGCCGCTAGGCTGGCCGGTATGAGAACCGCGGTGGTGCGAATCGACGTCGACCCGGCCGGCGAGCTGTCGCCCGCCGGGCTCACCGACGGGCTCGCCGCGCTGCGCGCCCACCTGACCGAGATCCCGGCGGCGGCGGTGGTGGTCGGCTCGGCCGCGGGCAGGGAGCTCCAGCTGCACATCGAGACCGGCGATACCGAGGCCGCCGTGCACGCCGCCGTGCGCGCCTGTGCGAAGGCCTTCGGCACCGAGCCGGTGCCCGGCGTGGTCACCTACGTCAGCCGCGGCACCGACGACGACGCGTACGGCGTGCTCGCCGGGTTGGGGCTGCGCGGCGACATCCGGCGCGAACCGGATGCCGACGGCTTCGACGTGGTGCACGTGACCCTCGACCGCGCCGACCTGGAGCGGGTGCCGGAGAGCCGGATCCACACCGCCCTGGAGGCGTCGCTCAACTGCGAGGTGCTCGTCCATACCCGCTGAGCTCAGCCGTCGAGGAAGGACAGGATGGGCGGCGCGGCCAGCACCCAGGTGTCGAACAGGTTGTAGCGGTCGACCCGCTGGTGCGCCCGGTCCTCGACGGCGCGCTCCCAGGCGTCCTCCGGCCACGGCGGGTCGATCAGCGTCGAGCCGGCGATCAGGCAGCTCACCTCCAGCGAGGTGCGCTTCGGGTGGTCCAGGTCGTTCGTGCCGCCGCGAATGATCAGCGTGGGCACGGTGATCCGGTCGAAGAGCTCGTCGTCCACGCCGGGCACGGTCTGCCCCGGCTTGGAGACGTACGCGTTCAGCCAGCGCAGCGAGAGCTTGACGAACTCGTCCCGGTCCAGCGCGAGCAGCCGCTGCTCGTTCTTCGGGTTGGCCGCGATCAGCTCGCGCCACTCCCGCATCCGCGGCAGCCCTTCGACGCCGAGGCCGCGCGCCACCTGCAGGCTGGGCAGCACGTAGTGGGCGCCCAGGTTGAAGGTGCCGTAGATGCCGCCGACGATGTTCCAGAGCACCAGTTTCGAGACCAGCTCCGGGTACAGGATCGTGGTGAGCATCGAGTCGCGGGCGCCGCCGGAGCCGCCCGCCAGCACCACCGGGCCGGTGTCCAGCGCGGTGAGCAGGCCGTGCAGGGTCTCGGCGCGCATGTGCGATTCGCTCTGCCCGTAGAACTGGACGTCCGAGGCGCCGCAGTTGGGACGGTCCCAGAGCAGGACCCGGTACCCGCCCGCGACCAGCGCCTCGGCCAGCGGGCGCAGCCCGGGGATGTCCATCCCGAACCGCCCGCCGGGCGTGAGCACGATGAGTTCGCCGCTGTCGCCGAGAATCTCGTAGACGACCGAACCGCCGTTCACGACGACCGATGGCATGGGGACTCCTCTCCGGGACCGCACCGGAGCCTCCGGCCGGCCGCGCGACCGGGCACCCGCCGTCCGGGGCGGCTCACGCCGTCACGATGACGTCGGCGCCGTCCACCCGCACCGGGTAGGTGCGGATGCTCCACTCCGGCTTCACCGCGGTTGTCCCGGTGGCGAGCTCGAAGCCCCACTGGTGCCAGGGGCAGTAGATGTACTCCTTGTCCCGCACCTCGACCGCGTCGCCGGGCACCGACTCGTCCACCACGGTCCGGCCGCGGGCCCGGCCCGCGCAGAGCGGGCCGCCCTCGTGCGGGCAGTAGTTGGCGATGGCGTAGAAGGTGCCGCCCACGTTGTAGACGCCGACCCCGTGCCTGCCGATCGGCACCACCTTGGACTCACCGGGCGGGATCTCGTCCACCGTGGCGACGACGTGTTCCCGCCCCTGGGCGAGCCGGGGGCGTTCGGGCTGCGCGGTCACAGCACCCGCCTCTGGCCCTCGATCGCGGGCACGAACTCCGGCAGGTGGTAGGTCTCGATGCCGTTCTTGTACATGACCCGCTCGCGCGCGTGCTCCGGCAGGTGCTTGACCAGCCAGCGCGGGTCGTCGAAGGTCCAGTGCGGGTAGTCCGAGGAGTAGAGCAGGATCCGGTCCGCCTCCATCCACTCGAAGGCCCTGGTCAGCTCGGTCTTGTCCTCCGGGTAGTCCAGCGGCTGGGTGGTGAAGCGGATGTGCTGCTTCACGTACTCCGACGGCTTGCGCTTGATGTCGACGAACGACTTGCGCGCCGCGTAGATGGCGTCCATCCGCCACATGAGCGGCAGGATCCAGGTGAAGGCGTGCTCCACGAAGACGATCCGCAGCTCCGGGAAGCGGTCGAAGACGCCGTCGAAGATCAGGCTCATGATCTGGTTCGCGGCGAGCAGCGAGTAGGTGACCATGAAGTCGTGGTTGTAGCTGGGGAAGCCGACCGGCGGCATGGGCATGGTCTCGTACGCCCCGCGGCCCAGGTGGCAGCTCACCACCAGGTCGTGCTTCACCGCGGCGGCCCAGATCGGGTCGTAGCGCGGGTCGCCCCAGGCCGGGCGCGGCTCGGCCTTGATCAGGATCTGCGACATGAAGGGGTGCCCGGCCCAGTGCTCGATCTCGCGCACCGCGCCGTCCACATTGTCGATGGCGGCGCAGATCGAGCCGCGCCAGCGCTGGTGCCGGTTGTGCACCGGGTCCAGCCAGTGGTTGGCCAGCCAGTGGTTGATGCCGGTGGCCAGCGCCTGGGTCGCCTCCGGCAGCCGGGTCGCCTTCACCGTCGGCTCCAGGATGCAGATGTCCGAGCCGGCCTCGATGATGAGCTGTTGCAGCGCGAGTTCGGGGTCGCTGCCGGGGAATTCGCCGTCCTTCGGGAAGGTGTCGACCCGCATGGCGTAGGAGTGCGCGTAGTCGGGGGCGTCGTAGATGATGGTCTCGCCGACCCGGTGGCTGAGGAAGTGCTTGCTGCGGAACGGCTCCGGGATGTACTCGACCAGCTCCCGGCGCCGGGGCACCGGGTGCACGTCGGAGTCGACCACGCGCACGGCGACCTGCTCGGCGGCCGGTGCGCGCTGCTGCTGATGCGCCAGTGTCATGGGCGTCTCCTTATCCCGCGGGGGCCATGATGTCGATGCCGTAGAGCTCGGCGGCATTGCGCCAGAGCAGCTTCGCGCGCTGCTCCGCGCTCAGCCCGGCCGGCAGCGCGAGCGCGTCGCCCGCGTGCCAGTGCGGGTAGCTGGAGCCGAACATGAGCATGTCCTCCTTGCCGGTGAACCCGAGCCACTCGGCGGCGAACTCGGTGTCACCGGGGCCGTCCAGGCTGCCCTGCACGAAGTACACGTGGCCGGGCAGGTAGTCGCTCGGCATCTTCGGCGCCCACGGGGTCTGCTCCAGGTGCGGCCTGCCGAAGGTGTCCATCCGCCAGCTGAACGGGGTGAGCATGTCGGCCCCGCCGTCCGCCCACACGAACTTCAGCGCGTCGAAGCGCTCGAAGACGCCCTCCGCGATCATGTTCATCAGGTGGTAGACGTAGTTCAGCGCCATGAAGCCGAGGTACTGCTCGTAGCCGCGGGTGTGCCCGGACGGCGTCGGCGGGAAGGCGATGCTCTCGCCGGTCTCGATGTGCGCGGCCACCGGGAGCCCGGCCGTGGCGGCGGCCTCCCAGATCGGCCAGTACTGCGGCTTGCCGTACAGCGCCATGGACTGCAGCGGGATACCGAGCTGCACCACCCGCGGGTGCGAACCCCAGCGCTCGATCTCGCGCAGCGCGCCGGGCACGTCGTCGGGGTTCACCCGGATGGTGCCGCGGAACCGGTCGGCGTGCGCGCCGTCGAGCCAGCGAGTCACCAGCATCTCGTTGTGCGCCGCCAGCACCGCGGTGGTGAGGTGCCGGTCCGGCAACACCCCGCGGGTCATCGGATGGAGAACCGCCACGTCGACGCCGCGCTCGCCGAAGAGCTGCGCGGCCACCAGCTCCGGGTCCGAGCCCGGGTACTGCTTCTCCGGGCCGCGGGTGCCCTTCGCGTACTCACCTCCCGGTGCGCCGTACCAGTCCATCTCGGCATCGGGGATGCCGCGGCTGCGGTACGGCTCGCGCAGGAAGCTCCGCATGTCGGCGTTCGAGGCGAAGAAGACGTGCACGCTCGCGTCAACGACGGGGGTGCTGGTGCCGTCGGGCAGTTCTCTCATCCGATCACTCTCTCGATCAGTCGATCACCGCGACGTCCGGACGCTCCGTCACCGGGGCGGCCAGCTGCTGCTCGTCGCAGATCCGCTGCAGCTTCTCCAGGGTCTCGTCCAACCCGGGGCCGAGCTTCGTACCCGGGGTGAAGGTGGCGGGCAGCTTGCGCATGCCCTGGATCACGCCGATCGTCTCGTAGTGCACCGTGCCCTCGGGATCGCACCGGTAGTCCGGCATCCGGTCCAGCACCGCGGTGAGCATCGACTTGAACACCGTGCGCGCCACGTTGGAGCCGATGCAGCGGTGGATGCCGAGGCCGAAGCTGAAGTGCCGGTTGCCCTTCCGATCCAGAACCACCTCGGTCGGGTCGGGGAAGACCGACGGGTCGCGGTTGGCCATGGCCCAGGAGAGCCAGAGCCGGTCGCCCTCCCGGAACTCGGTCTCCTGCAGCTCGACGTCCTCGGCGATGGTGCGGCCGTCGCCGGGGGCCGGGGTGAAGTAGCGGAGGAACTCCTCGGTGGCCGGGTCGAGCAGCTCCTCGCGCTCCCGGCTGAGCAGCTCGCGCTGGTCGGGGTTCTCGGAGAGCCACTCCAGCGAGTGCGCGGTCAGCGCGGTGGTGGTGTCGAAGCCGCCACCGATGATCAGCCCGAGCATGCCGAGCAGCTCCAGGTCGGGGGCGGGCTCGCCGTCGATCCGCAGCTGGGTCAGCGCGTACACCAGGCCGGGGCGCGGGTTCTCCTTGATCTCGGCCAGGCTGGTGAGCAGATCGATGCCCATGGCCCGGTGCATCTCCGCCACCTTCGGCGCCTCCGGCGAGTTCTCCGGGGTGTAGACGGCGGCGTGCACCGGCTCGCTGTAGAGCGACCAGCGCTTCAGCGGAATGCCGAGCATGGCCAGGGTGAGCACGGCCGGGACGACGTTCGCCAGGTCGTCGACGAAATCGATGCGGCCGGACTCGATGTGCTCGTCGAGGGCGGCCCGTACGATCTCGTCGATCACCGGCTCCCAGCGCCGCACCGCGGCGGGGGAGAGGTAGGGGTTGAGCACCGAGCGGTAGATCCGGTGCTCCGGGTCGTCCATCTCCAGGATGCCGCCGCGCACCATCGAGGCGCGCTGCGCGGTGGGGATCGAGATCCCCTTGTACCCCTTGCGCTCCCCGTGCAGGTCGTGGTCGTTGGAGACGTGCGGGCAGCGCGCCAGCTCGAACACCGCGTCCGCGCTCGCCGCGACCCAGTGCCCGTCGTGGGTGTCGGACCAGGCGACCGGGCACTTGCCCTGCATCTCCTCGGTGATGTCCTGGAAGCGGTGCCGGTACTCGGGGCTGTGCCGGTCGAACTGGTACCTGACCCGCTTGCGGTCCTCGCCGGCCACGCTCTCGTCGATGGTCACGATGTGAATCCTCTTCAGCTCAGATGTGGTAGTCGTACCACTTCAGGTAGCCGCCGCCGTCGACCCGCAGCTGCGTACCGGTGACGTACCTGGCCTCCTCGGACGCCAGGTACACGATGGCGTTGCTGATGTCCTCGGGCTCGACGTAGCGGATGGGCATGGCCTGCTGGACGGCGAACACCGGTTCGGCGTCGGCGCGGGTCGGGTGCTCCAGGTCCGGCCGGAACGAGCGGTACATGGGCTCGCTCTGCAGCATCGGGGTGTTGCAGTTGGTGGGGTGCACGACGTTCGCGCGGATGCCGCGCGGCGCCAGCTGCCTGCCCAGCTCGTAGACGTAGGCGGTGAGCGCGCGCTTGGAGTGCACGTACGCCATGCCGCCCGGATCCTTGCCCGGCTGGTCGACCTTGGAGATGTCGATCAGCGAGGCGGTGGAGCCGGTCGCGATGATCGAGGCGCCCTCGGTCAGGTGCGGCAGCGAGACGTGAATGGCGTTGATGGTGCCGATCAGATTGGTGTTGATCACGTCGGTCCAGGCCTGCAGCTGCGGCTCGCCCTTCATGCCGGCGATGCCGGCCTGGGCGACCACGATGTCCAGCTTGCCCAGCTCACGAACGCCGTCGTCCACGGCCTTCTGCAGTTCGGACGCGATGCGCACGTCCGCCTTCGCGGTGACGATCCGGCGACCGGTCTTGGCGACCAGGTTCGCGGTCTCCTCCAGATCCTCCGGGGTCGCCAGTGCGTACCCGACCGTCGCGATGTCCTCGCAGAGGTCGACCGCGATGATGTCGGCGCCCTCCTCGGCGAGCCGCACCGCGTGACTGCGGCCCTGCCCGCGCGCGGCGCCGGTGATGAACGCAACCTTGCCTTCGACACGTCCCACAGCTGTCCCTCTCCTGTGACTTCTCGGACGAGAATTTACCTCGCCATCGAGGAGAACGCTACTCTCCTCACGGAAAATCTCGCAAGGTTTTCGGACTTTTCGGGCAGGTCGAGGCGCTGATCCGCCGCGAATGCGCACGGCAGCGTGAATGTGTTATTACCCTCAGAGGAGAATGGCATTTTCACTCGATCTCGGAGGCGACCCGCGATGCGAACCATCCCCGACGAACTCAGGGCCGCGTACGAGGCAGCGGGCTGGTGGCGCCCGGAGACGCTGGGCGAGCAGCTCACCCGCGACCTGGCCGGGCTGCGCGAACTCCCGTTCCGGGTGCACTCGGACGCGCGGCCCTGGTCAGGCAGCTTCGGCGAGGTGGAGCTGCTGGCGCGGCGGCTGGCCGCCGGGCTGCGGGAGCGCGGGGTCGGGCCGGGCGACACCGTCGTCTTCCAGCTGCCCAACTGGATGGAGGCGGCCGCCACCTTCTGGGCATCGGCGTTTCTCGGCGCGGTGACCGTCCCGGTGGTGCACTTCTACGGCGCGCGCGAGCTCACGCACATCCTCGGGGTGACGAAGCCCGCGGTCTTCATCACCGCGGCGAGCTTCGGCAGGCTGGTCTTCGACCCGGAGGTGAGCGCCGGGGTGCCGATCGTCGGCGTGGTGGGCGGAAGCGGCTCGGCGGCGGTCGATTTCGACGCGCTGCTCGCCGACGAGCCGCTGGCGGGCGCGCTCCCCGCCGATCCGGCCGGGCCTGCCCTGATCGCCTTCACCTCGGGGACGACCAGCGCGCCGAAGGGCGTCGTCCACAGCCACCAGACGCTGGGCTGCGAGGCGCGGCAGCTGGCCGAGCAGAACAAGCTGGACCGCGGCGCGCAGCTCACCGCGGCCCCGGTCGGCCACTTCATCGGCATGCTCGCGGCCTTCCTCATCCCTGTGCTGCACGGGAAGCCGGTGCACCTCACCGACGTCTGGGATCCGGGCCGGGCGCTGGCGCTCATGCGCAGCGACGGCCTCTCGGTCGGCGGCGGGCCGCCGTACTTCGTCACCAGCCTGATGGAGCACCCGGACTTCTCCCCCGAGCACATGGCGCACATGCGCTACGTCGGGCTCGGCGGCTCCACCGTGCCGCCGTCGGTCACCCGCGGGCTGGCCGATCTGGGGCTGATCCCCTTCCGCGCGTACGGCAGCACCGAGCACCCCTCGATCACCACCTCCCGGTACCACGCGCCGGAGTACGAGCGGCTCTACACCGACGGCAGGCCGATGCCCGGCGTGGAGATCCGGCTCGGCCCGGACGGCGAGATCCTCAGCCGCGGACCCGATCTCTGCCTCGGCTACACCGACCCCGAGCTCACCGCGGCCGCCTTCGACGCCGACGGCTGGTACCACACCGGCGATATCGGGGTGCTGCACCCGGACGGCCACCTCACCATCAGCGACCGCAAGTCCGACGTCATCATCCGCGGCGGCGAGAACGTCAGCGCGATCGAGGTCGAGGAGGTGCTGGCCGGGCTGCCCGCGGTGGCCGAGGCGGCGGTGGTCGCGGTGCCGGACGCGCGCTTCGGCGAGGTGGTCGGGGCGGTGCTGCGGCTGCGGCCGGAGCACGCGCTGCCGACCGTCGACGAGATCGCCGCGCACTTCGCCGCGGCGGGCGTGGCCAGGCAGAAGTGGCCGGAGCGGGTCTTCGCCGCCGACGAGTTCCCGCGCACCGCGAGCGGCAAGGTGCAGAAACATCTCATCCGGCGGGGCATTGCCACATCCCGGCGAGGAGAATACGATTCTTCTCAGTTGCGAACGGAGATTTCATGACGACCCCCGCTCAGCCCGGAACCCCCGCATGGGACACCGAGGTCGACGTCGTGGTGCTCGGGAGCGGCGCCGCGGGCCTCACCGCCGCGCTCTCCGCCGCCGTGGCCGGTGCCTCGGTGGCGGTGTACGAGAAGGCCGAGACCGTCGGCGGCACCAGTGCGGTCTCCGGCGGCATCGCCTGGATTCCGGCGCACGACCGGGCCCCGGACGGGCCGCTCACCGTCGAGGACGCCATGGCCTACCTGGACGCGCAGTCGTTCGGGTCGATGGACGTCCCGCTGGTGCAGACCTTCGTGCGCACCGGCGGCGCGGCCGTGGATTTCGTGGAGAAGCACAGCGCGGTGCGCTTCGAGATCGCCGACGGGTTCCCCGACTACAAGCCGGAGCTGCCCGGCGGCCGCCCCGGCGGCGGCCGCTCGCTCAGCCCGATCGCCTTCGACCTGGGCCGGCTCGGCGCCTGGCGGGACCGGATCACCACCTTCCCGGCGGACTGGAGCAATGTCGGCTTCGACGCCGAGACGAGGGCGCGGCTGAACGCGGGCGTCACCGACGCCAACGCCGACCTGGTGGTGGCGGGCGCCGCGCTGATCGGCGGGCTGCTCACCGGGGTGCTCGCGGCGGGCGTCGTGCCGCGCACGGGCGCCCGCGCGGTCGAGCTGGTGACGGCGGAAGGGGCCGTCACCGGGGTCCGGATCGCCACCGCGGCCGGGCTCTCCACGGTGCGCGCGCGGCGCGGCGTGATCCTGGCGACCGGTGGCTTCGAGTGGGACGCCGAGCTGGTCCGCGCCTACCTGCGCGGCCCCATGCGCGGCCCGGTCTCGCCGCCGAACAACACCGGCGACGGGCTGCGGCTGGCCATGGCGCTCGGCGCCGAGCTCGGCACCATGAGCGAGGCGTGGTGGGTGCCGGTGGTGCAGATCCCCGGCGACACCATCGAGGGGAAGCCGCGCAGCCGCAGCGTCCGGCTGGAGCGCACCCGGCCGCGCAGCATCATCGTCAACCGGGCCGGTCGCCGCTTCGTGAACGAGGCGGGCGAGTACAACGCCATGGTCGGCGCCTTCCACTACCTGGATCCGCGCGGGGGCTACGTCAACGACCCCGGCCACATCGTCTTCGACGCCGAGCACCTGCGGAAGTACGGCTTCCTCGGCGTGCCGCCGGGCGGCGCGGTGCCGGAGTGGTTCAACGAGTCGGCCGATCTCGCCGAGCTGGCCGGGCGGATCGGCGCCGACCCGGACGGCCTCACCGCCACCGTCGAGCGCTGGAACAAGACCGTCGCCGACGGCGCCGACCCGGACTTCGGCCGCGGCGCCAGCGCCTACGACGGCTACTGGGGCGACCCGGACGCCGAGCCGGCCTGGGCCAGGACGCTCGGCCCGCTGGACACCGCGCCGTACTACGCGGTGCCGGTCACCGCGGGGGCCATGGGCACCAAGGGCGGCCCGCGCACCGACGAGGACGGCCGGGTGAAGCACGTCAGCGGCGCGGTGATCCCCGGACTCTTCGCGGTCGGCAATGCCATGGCCGGCGCGACCGGGCGGGCCTACGGCGGCGCGGGCGGAACCATCGGCCCCGGCCTGGTCTTCGGCTACCGCGCCGGGCACGCCGCCGCCACCGGCTCCTCCGTCGAATCCTGAAAGCAGAAGGGAACCACGCGTTGTCGGAGTACGAGAGCATCTGGAGCGATCTCCAGGGTGTGGCGTTCGAGCAGGGCTACCTGGACGCCGGGGGCGTGCGGACCCGCTACCTGCGCGCGGGCCAGGCGGGGAAGCCGACGCTGATCCTGCTGCACGGGTCGGGCGGGCACGCCGAGGCCTACGTGCGCAACCTCGCCGCGCACGCCGAGCACTTCGACACCTGGTCGATCGACATGCTCGGGCACGGCTACACCGGCAGACCGGGGCACCCGCTCGAGATCCCGCACTACGTGGCGCACCTCGCCGCCTTCCTCGACGCCATCGGCGTCGCCACCGCCTCGATCAGCGGGGAGTCGCTGGGCGGCTGGGTGGCGGCCCGGTTCGCCATCGACCACCCGGAGCGGGTGCACCGGCTGGTGCTGAACACCGCGGGCGGCTCGCAGGCCGACCCGGTGGTCATGCAGCGGATCATCACGCTCTCCATGGCCGCGGCCGCCGACCCGACCTGGGAGACGGTGCAGGCCAGGATCAAGTGGCTGATGGCGGACAAGTCCAAGGACTACGACGACATCGTGGCCAGCAGGCAGCGCATCTACCGGCAGCCCGGCTTCGTCGACGCCATGCGCGACATCATGGCGCTGCAGGACCCGGAGATCAGGCAGCGCAACCTGCTCGGCCCGGACGAGTACGGCCGCATCACCGCGCCCACCCTCGTCCTCTGGACCAGCGACGACCCCACCGCCGACGTCACCGAGGGCAAGCGCATCGCCGCGATGATCCCGGGCGCGCGCTTCGAGGTCATGCCGGACTGCGGGCACTGGCCGCAGTACGAGGACGCGGCCACCTTCGACGCCCTGCACCTGGGCTTCCTGCGGGAGAGCTGACGTGCCGGCCGATTACGACGTGCTGCTGGTCGGCGCGGGCCCGGTCGGGCTCACGCTGGCCAATGTGCTCGGCGGGCACGGCGTGCGGACCAGGGTGGTGGAGGAGCGGCCGACGCTCATCGACTACCCGCGCGGGGTCGGGCTGGACGACGAGTCGCTGCGCACCTTCCAGTCCATCGGGCTGGTGGAACAGGTGCTGCCGCACACCAACCCGAACCAGATCATGCGGTTCGTGGACGGGCGGCGCAGGCTGCTCGCCGAGATCGCGCCCACCGACACCTCGTTCGGCTGGCCCAAGCGGAACGGTTTCGTGCAGCCGCTGGTCGACGCCGAGCTGCTGGCCGGGCTCGCGCGGTATCCGTCGGTCGAGGTGTCCTGGGACACCGCCGTGACCGCGTGCGTCGATACCGGCGCCTACGTGGAGGTCTCACTCGGGGACGGCAGCGTGGTGACCGCGGAGTACGTGGTCGGCTGCGACGGCGGGCGGAGCGTGACCCGCAAACAGATGGGGGTGGGCTTCGAGGGGACCACCTCGCCGACCCGCTGGCTCGTGGTCGACCTGGCCTCGGATCCGCTCGGCCACCCCAATATCGAGGTCGGCGCCGATCCCACCCGGCCCAATGTCTCGGTCTCCATCGCGCACGGCATCCGGCGCTTCGAGTTCATGATCCACGACGACGAGCCGGACGAGCTCGCCGAGGATCCCGCCTTCTTCCAGCGGATGGTGGCCTCCTTCGTGCCGTACCCGGAGCGGCTGGAGGTGATCCGGCGCCGGGTCTACACCCACCACTCCCGGATCGCGGACACCTTCCGGAAGGGCAGGCTGCTGCTGGCGGGCGATGCCGCGCACCTCATGCCGGTGTGGCAGGGCCAGGGCTACAACAGCGGCATCAGGGACGCCGCCAACCTGGGCTGGAAGCTGGCCGCGGTGGCGACCGGCAGGGCAGGCGACGCGCTCCTCGACAGCTACGACACCGAGCGGCGCAAGCACGCCCGCGCCATGATCGACCTCTCCACGCTGGTCGGGAAGGTGATCTCGCCGACCAACAAGCGGGTGACCGCCGCGCGCGACGTGCTGGTGCGCGCGGCCGCCGCGATCCCGCCGGTGAAGTCGTACGTGCTCGGCATGCGGTTCAAGCCGATGCCGCGGTACGACACCGGCGCTGTGGTGCACACCTGGTCGCGCTCGCCGAAATCCGCCGTCGGGACGCTCTTCGTGCAGCCCCGGGTCGACACCCGCGAGCGCTCCGACGTGCTCCTCGACGACGTGCTCGGGCCGTGGTTCGCGGTGCTGTTCTGGAACAACCGGCCGCGCGAGGTGCTGGGGGAGCGGGAGTTCGCGCGCTGGAAGGCGCTCGGCGCGGTCTTCGTCGCGGCCCGGCCCTCCTGCCAGCTGCACTGGCCCGACCACGACGATCCGGACGTGCTGATCGTCGGCGACCGCACCGGCGGGCTCAAGCGCTGGTTCGACGGGCACCTGGACTCGGTGCTCTTCCTGCGCCCCGACCGCTGCATCGCGGGCGCCTCGCCCGCGCAGTACGCGCCGGAGGTCGGCGCCGCGCTGGCCGACGCGCTCGCGCTCGACCCGGAGGGGGAGCACGATGCCGCTGGCCGTGTGCTGCGTCTCGCATAGCCCGCTGCTCGAGCTGCCCGGGCCGGGGCGCGAGCTGCTCGACGATGTGGAGGGGGCGCTGGAGCGGGCCGCCGGGTTCGTCCGGGAGTTCGATCCCGAACTGGTGCTGACCTTCTCGCCGGACCACTACAACGGGTTCTTCTACCGGACCATGCCCGCCTTCTGCGTCGGCACCGCGGCGAGCGGGGTCGGCGACTACGGCAGTCACGCCGGGCCGCTCGACGTGCCGGCCGAACTCGCCACCGAGCTGGCCGAGGCGGTGCTCGCCGACGGCGTCGACGTCGCGGTGTCGGTGGCCATGGAGGTCGACCACGGCACCGTGCAGCCGCTGCGCAGGCTGCTCGGCTCGGCCACCGCGCTGCCGGTGATCCCGATCTTCGTCAACGCGGTCGGGGTGCCGCTCGGGCCGCTGCACCGGGCCGCCGCGCTGGGGGCGGCGGCCGGGCGGTTCGTCGCCGGGCTCGGCAAGCGGGTGCTGATCATCGGCTCCGGCGGGCTCTCGCACGACCCGCCGGTGCCCGCGCTGGCCACCGCCGCCGGGCCGGTGCGCGAGCGCATCGTGCACGGGGCGCCCATGTCGGCCGAGGCGCGGGCCGCCCGCCAGGAGCGGGTCATCGCCGCCGCGCGCGAGTTCGCCGCGGGGGAGGGGCCGTCCGCGCCGCTCGCCCCCGAGTGGGACGCCCGATTCCTCGACGTGCTCGACCGCGGCGCGCTCGGCGAGTTCGCCGGGTGGGACAACGCCGACATCACCCGCGCGGCGGGCAACTCCGCGCACGAGGTGCGCACCTGGGTCGCCGCCTTCGCCGCGCTGGCCGGCCAGGGCCCCTACCGGGTGGCCGACCGCTACTACCGCGCCGCCCCCGAACTCATCGCGGGCTTCGCCGTCCGCACCGCGCTGCCGGAAGGGAGGTCGTCATGACCGAACCAGTGGAGAGAGCCGACGAGACCGTGGACGTACTCGTCGTCGGCTCCGGCGGCGGCGGGCTCACCGCCGCACTCGCCGCCGAGGCCGCGGGGCTGACGGTGCTCGTGGTCGAGAAGGCCGCGTACTACGGCGGCTCGACCGCGCTCTCCGGCGGCGGCATCTGGGTCCCGAACGCCCCCGCCCAGCACCGCGACGGCTTCCAGCTCGACCCGGACAGCGTCGTCCAGTACCTGCGCACCATCACCGAGGGCCTGGTGACCGACGAACGGCTCCGCGCCTACGTGCACAGGTCCCCGGAGATGATGGCCTTCCTGGAGAGCCGCAGCCGCTGGCTGGAGTTCGTCTGGAAACCCGGCTACGCCGACTACTACCCGGAGCTCCCCGGTGGCTCCGACCAGGGCAGCACCATCAATGTCCCGCCGATCGACCTGCGCGAGCTCGGCCCGGACGAGGAGCTGCTGCTCAAGCCGCTCGCCCTGGCGCCGAAGGGCATCTGGCTCGGCCCCAAGGACCTGCGCCTCTTCTACCAGGTCCGGCAGAACTGGCGCGGCAAGGCGGTGCTGGTCAAGCTGCTGTGGCGCAAGTTCCGCGCGCACGTCTTCGGCGACCGCATCGCCGCCATCGGCCAGTCCCTGGTGGCGCGGCTCCGGTTGGCGCTGCGCGAGCACGACATCCCGCTCTGGCTGAACGCCCCGATGACCGAGCTGACCACCGGCCCGGACGGCGAGGTCACCGGCGCGGTGGTCGAGCGCGACGGGGTGCCGGTGCGGATCCGCGCCGAGCGCGGCGTCATCCTCGCCACCGGCGGCTTCGACCACGACATGGAGTGGCGCAGGCGCGAAGAACCGCTCATCGACGAGGACTGGAGCTTCGGCAACCCGCTCGCCACCGGCGACGGCATCCGCGCGGCCGAGAAGGTCGGCGCCGCGACCGATCTGATGGACGAGTCCTGGTGGTTCCCGTCCATCCAGTGGCCGGACGGCCGGATGCAGTTCCTGCTCAACGAGCGGATGATGCCCGCCCAGTTCATCGTCAACGGCAACGGCGAGCGCTACATCAACGAGGCGGCGCCGTACATGGACTTCGGCCACGCCATGCTGGCCGGCCAGCGGACCGGCGTCGACCACATCCCGAGCTGGCTGATCACCGACCACCGGTCGTGGAACCGCTACGTCGTCGCCGGGCACCTCCCGCTGCCCAAGATCCCGTTCGCCCCGGTCCCCACCGGGCGCAGGATCCCGCAGGCGTGGCTGGACTCCGGCGTCGTGGTCGCGGCGAATTCCATCGAGGAGCTGGCCGCGAAGATCGGCGTGCCGCCGGAGCGGCTGCGCGCCACCGCGGACCGCTTCAACGAGCTCGCGAACTCGGGCCACGACGACGACTTCGACCGCGGCGACAGCGTCTACGACAACTACTACGGCGACCCGACCCTGCCCAACCCCAACCTGGCGCCGCTGCGCAAACCCCCGTACTACGCCTTCCGCATGGTGCTCGGCGACCTCGGCACCTCCGGCGGGCTGCGCACCGACGAGCACGCCCGAGTCCTGCGCCCCGACGGCAGTGTCGTCCCCGGCCTCTACGCCACCGGCAACACCGCGGCGCCGGTCATGGGCCGCTCCTACGCGGGCGCGGGCGCCACCATCGGCCCCGCCATGACCTTCGGCTACATCGCCGCCGAACACCTCGCCGGGGCGGGCGGATGACGATCGGTGAGCTGTGGCGCTACGACGGCCGCCGCGCCGTCGTCACCGGCTGCGCGTCGGGGATCGGCGCACAGGTCGCGCGGCAGGTGCGGGAGCTCGGTGGCACCGTGATCGGGCTCGACCTCGCCGAACCGGCCGCCGAGCTGGACGGCTTCCACCGCGTGGACATGGCCGACCCCGCCTCCATCGACGCGGCCGTCGCCGAGCTGGGCCCGGTGGACACGCTGTTCAACGTCGCGGGCGTCTCCTCCGGCATCGGCGACCCGCCGAAGGTCGTCACCATCAACTTCCTCGGCCTCCGCCACCTCACCGAGGCCCTGCTGCCGGGGTTGCGGCAGGGCGCGACGATCGCCAGCGTCTCCTCCCTGGCCGCCGCGAACTGGCTCGAGCACCGCGACCAGACGACCGGGCTGCTCGACACCGACGGCTTCGAGGCCGGAAGGGCCTGGTGCGCGGCCAACCCCGAAGCGCTCGAAGACGGCGGCTACCGCCTGTCGAAGGAGGCGATCATCCACTACACCGCCCGCGCCGCAGCCCCGCTCGGCGCGCGCGGCATCCGCGTCAACTGCACCGGCCCCGGCGTCACCGAGACCCCGATCCTGGACCAGCTGCGCACCGCCTACGGCGACCAGTACCTCGACACCATCCCGAAACCGCTCGACGGCCGGGTCTCCGACCCGGCCGAACAGGCGGCGGTGCTGGTGTTCCTCAACAGCGCGGCGGCGAGCTACGTGACCGGCCAGGTGATCTGGGTGGACGGCGGCAATGTCGCCGGCCGGCTCGCCGGCCCGGTGTGACAGCGCGGCTGACGAAAGAACTCGGAAGGACAACGACAGTGGCAAGCTTGACCGATTTCCGGAAACTCGGCGACGAGGTTCGCAACTGGGGCCGGTGGGGCGCCGCCGACGAACTCGGCACGCTCAACTTCATCACCCCGGAGAAGGTGGCCCAGGCCGCAGGCCTGGTGCGGCACGGGAAGGTGTTCCCGCTCGGCGTCGACTTCGGCTCCTCCGGCCCGCAGGGCGCCTTCAAGTTCCGGCACAACCCGGTGCACGTCATGACCGTGGACGGCGGCGACGTCACCGCGCTCACCGAGTACGGCCCGAAGTGGCTGCGCAACAGCGTCGGCGCCGAGGTCGCGGGGTTCTTCGCGGACAACCCGTTCCGCTTCAACGACGACATGATCGTCATGCCGCTGCAGGCCGCCACCCAGTGGGACGCGCTCTCGCACGTCTACTACGACGAGAAGCTCTACAACGGCTTCCCGGCCGCCTCGGTGACCAGCTTCGGCGCCTTCCACTGCGGCATCGACAAGGTGGACGGCAAGGGCATCACCAGCCGCGGCGTCCTGCTCGACCTGGTGAAGCACCGCGGCGCGGACACCTGGCTGCCCGGCGGCGAGCCGATCACCCCGGACGAGCTGGACGAGGTCGCGAAGCGGCAGGGCGTCGAGGTGGGCCGCGGCGACATCGTGCTGGTGCGCACCGGCTGGTGGGCCCGGTTCGAGGAGGCGGGCGACGGCTCCGAGCCCTACTCCGGGCTGGACTGGCGCTGCGCCAAGTGGCTGCACGAGCGCGAGGTCGCCGCGGTGGCCGCGGACAACCTCATGGTCGAGGACCCGGTCTCCGGCGTCGAGGGCACCTTCCTCCCCATGCACATGCTGTGCCTGCGCGACATGGGGCTGATGCTCGGCGAGTACTGGGACCTCACCGCGCTCGCCGCGGACTGCGCCGCCGACGGCGTCTACGAGTTCCAGCTGGTCGCCCCGCCGCTGCGGGTGGTCGGCGCGGTCGGCTCCCCGCTGAATCCCATCGCCATCAAGTAGATGAAGGAGGTAGCGGCCATGACCGCGAGCACCACCCCGGTGACCACCGAACCGCACCGCGCCGGTGGCCGCCCCTTCGTGGTCGGGGTCGGCGGCACGCTGCGCGCCGGGTCGTCGACCGAGCGCGCGCTGCGGCACTGCCTGGCCGCGGTCGAGCGCAACGGCGGCGAGACCGCGCTCTTCGCCGGCCCCGACATCGACCTGCCCATGTACAGCCCGCACGACCCCGCGCGCACCGCCGAGGCGGCCGCGCTGGTGACGGCGCTGCGCCGGGCCGACGCGGTGGTGATCGCCTCGCCCGGCTACCACGGTGGTGTCTCCGGGCTGGTCAAGAACGCGCTCGACTACATCGAGGACCTGCGCGGCGACCCGATCGTCTACCTGGACAACAAGCCCCTCGGCTGCATCACCTGCGCCTACGGCTGGCAGGCCGCGGTCGGCACGCTCGGGCAGCTGCGGGTGATCGGGCACGCGCTGCGCGCCTGGCCGACCCCGCTCGGCGTCGCCATCAACTCCGCCGAACCGGTGTGGGACGCCGCGGGCGAGCTGGTCGACGAGACGGTGCGCGGCCAGCTCGAGCTGCTCGCCACCCAGGTGCTCGCCTTCGCGGGGAGCCGCGCGTGATCGCCGAGCGCAGGACCCTGCTGGTGGACGGCGCGCGCACCAGCTATCTGGAGGCGGGCGCCGGCGAGCCGGTGGTGCTGCTGCACGGCGGCGAGTTCGGTGCCGGCGCCGAGGTGGGCTGGGAGTTCACCGTGAACGCGCTGGCCAGGCGGTACCGGGTGCTCGCCCCGGACATGCTCGGTTTCGGCGATTCGGCCAAGGTGGTCGACTTCACCGACGGCCGCGGGCTGCGGATCCGGCACATCGCGCGCTTCCTCGCGCTGCTCGGCATCGAATCGGCGCACTTCGTCGGCAACTCCATGGGCGCGATCAACCTGCTGGCCGACGCCACCTCGGAGCGGCCGAAGCTGCCGCTGCGCAGCCTGGTTGCGATCTGCGGCGGCGGCGAGATCCAGCGCAACGAGCACATGGCGGCGCTCTACGACTACGACGGCTCGCTGCCCGGCATGCGCCGGATCGTGACGGCGCTCTTCCACGGCGGCTCCTGGCCCGCCGACGAGGGGTACGTGCGCCGCCGCTACGAATCGAGCATCGCGCCGGGGGCGTGGGAGGCGCTGGCGGCGGCCCGGTTCCGGCGGCCGGGGCTGGAGCCGCCCGCCGCGCCGTCCACCGAGCGCGCCTACCACCGCATCGGGGTTCCGGTGCTCGTGATCGAGGGTGGCGAGGACAAGCTGCTTCCCCCCGGCTGGGCGGCCGAGATCGCCGCGCTGCTCCCGGACGGCCGCTCCGCGGTGGTGCCCGGCGCCGGGCACTGCCCGCAGATCGAGCGGCCGGAGATCGTGAACGCGCTGCTCCTGGACTTCCTCGCGAACTGTGCGAAAACCGACTCCCGGAAGGAGATCTCGGCATGAGCGAATCAGGCCCGGAGGCGGGAGCGGAGCGTGGCCACGGAGGGCCTTCGCTCATGCCCAATGGATACCGCATGAGCGATCTGGCAGGCAGGGTCGCCGTCGTCACCGGGGGAGCGGCCGGGATCGGCCGGGCCGTGGTGGCGCGGTTCGTGGCCGAGGGCGCGCGGGTGGTGGTCGGCGACCTTGACCCCGAGCGCGGGGCCGAGGCGGTCGCCGGGCTCGGCGCGGCCGCGGTGTTCCAGACCACCGACGTCTCCGACCCCGAGCAGGTCGAGGCGCTGGTCCAGCGGGCGACAACCGATTTCGGCGGCCTGCACATCATGGTGAACAACGCGGGCATCTCCGGCCGGATGCACAAGAGCATCCTGCACGACGACCTGGCCGACTTCCACCGGGTGCTCGGCGTGAACCTGCTCGGCGTCATGGCAGGCACCAGGCACGCCGCGCGCCACATGGCCGAGCACGGTGGCGGCTCGATCATCAACCTCTCCTCGATCGGCGGCATCCAGGCGGGCGGCGGCGTGCAGACCTACCGCGCCTCCAAGGCCGCGGTGATCCACTACACCCACTCCGCCGCGATCGAGCTGGCGCAGTTCGACATCCGGGTGAACTGCCTGGCGCCGGGCAATATCCCGACCTCGCTGCTCTCCTCGTCCGGCAGCGGCATGTCCGACGCGGCGCGGGAGAAGTTCACCCGGCTGGCCCGCGAGGCCATGCAGAACGACCGCCCGCTGCGCCGCGACGGGACGCCGGAGGACGTGGCGGAGGCCGCCGTCTATCTCGCGAGCGAACGCGCTCGCTACGTCACCGGGACGGTGCTGCCGATCGACGGCGGCACCCGCGCGGGCAAGCCCCTGGCCAAGCAGTTCGACAAGGCAGCCGCGCGCTGACCCCGGAGAGAGAGAACCCATGAAAGTCACTGTCGATCAGGTCAAGTGCGTCGCGGCCGGGCACTGCGTGATGCACGCGGACGAGGTCTTCGACCAGCGCGACGACGACGGCATCGTCGAACTGCTCGATCCGAACCCGCCCGAAGAGCTCGCCGACGAGGTGCGCCAGGCGGCGGCGGTCTGCCCCGCCATGGCCATCCACGTCGAGGAATGAATTCCCCCACCCTCCAGGAGTGAACCGTGACCGATACAGCCACCAGCAGCGTGACCGCGGAGGTGCCCGAGTACCCGATGGTGCGCTCCGCCGGCTGCCCCTTCGCGCCGCCCGAGCAGGCCCTGAGCATGGGGCGGGCCCGCCCGCTGAACCGGGTGCGGATCTGGGACGGCAGCACGCCGTGGCTGGTCACCGGCCACGCCGAGTTCAAGGAGCTGATGTCGGACCCGCGGGTCAGCGTGAACGACAAGGTGCCCGGCTTCCCGTACTGGAACGAGGGCATGAAGGCGATCAAGGACTCCAGGCCGAAATCGCTCTTCACCACCGACGGTGAGGAGCACCAGTTCTACCGCCGGATGCTCACCAAGCCGTTCACCTTCAAGCGGGTCAAGCAGCTCCGCGACGTGATCCAGCAGGTCACCGACGAGCACATCGACGCCCTGCTGGCCGGGCCGCAGCCCGCCGATCTGGTCGCGGCGCTGGCCCTGCCGGTGCCGACGCTGATGATCAGCGAGATGCTCGGCGTCCCCTACGCCGACCACGAGTTCTTCCAGCAGCACGCCAGCGCCAACGTGGACCGCTTCGCCACCAAGGAGCAGGCCGAGGCAGGCCGCAGCATCCTGGCCCGCTACCTGGTCGAGCTGGTGAAGCAGAAGCTGGAGGAGCCGGCCGAGGACGCGCTCTCCGACATCGCCGAGCGGGTGCGGGCCGGCGAGATCGACATGCGCGAGGCCGCCCAGCTCGGCACCGGGCTGCTCATCGCCGGCCACGAGACCAGCGCGAACATGATCTCGCTCGGCGTCCTGGCGCTGCTGCACAACCCGGAGCAGTGGGAGCTGCTGCGCACGAGCGACGACCCGAAGCTGGTCGCGAGCGCGGTCGAGGAGCTGCTGCGCTACCTCAGCGTCATCCAGAACGGCCAGCGCCGGGTGGCGCTGGCCGACATCGAGATCGCCGGCGTCACGGTGCGGGCGGGCGAGGGCCTGATCTTCGACCTGGCACCGGCGAACTGGGACGAGAAGGCGTGGGAGCAGCCGGAGCGGCTCGATATCACCCGGCCCGCGCTGCAGCACGTCGGCTTCGGCTTCGGGCCGCACCAGTGCGTCGGGCAGCAGCTGGCCAGGGCCGAGCTGCAGATCGTCTTCGGTACGCTGGCGCGGCGGATTCCCACACTGCGCCTGGCGATTCCGTTCGAGGAGGTCGAGTTCAAGCACGACCGGCTCGCCTTCGGGGTCTACTCGCTCCCGGTCGCCTGGTAGTGGCCGGCCGCGCGGCGCACACGTGTTGTGCGCCACTGCGCATCACCGTACAATGCGGCGCCGCGCCGAGTACTATGCCCTGATGCACACCAGTGAGGAGCAGCAGCCCGCTTGGAAGGCGCGTGCCGTGGAGCGGTCGCTGCGCACCGCGACGCAGCGGGCGGGCGATCGGGTGCAGAAGTTCCTGGACGCCGCGCAGGCCATCATCACCGAGAAGGGGAGCACCGATTTCACGGTGCAGGAGGTGGTCGACCGCTCCCGCCAGTCGCTGCGCAGCTTCTACCTGCAGTTCGACGGCAAGCACGAGCTGCTGCTCGCGCTCTACGAGGACGCGGTCGGCCGCACCGCCGCGCAGATCAGGGCCGCCACCGGCACCGCGGACGACCCGGTGGCGAAGCTGCGCACCGCGGTCGAGCTGCTCTTCCAGCTCTGCTGCCCGGACCCGGAGGCGCGGCGCCCGCTCTTCACCGAGTTCGCGCCGCAGCTGATCGGCTCGCACCCGAACGCGGTGCGCTCCGCGCATACGGCGCTGTTCACGCTCTTCGCCGACCTGCTCGTCGAGGTGCAGGAGGCGGGTGCGCTCGTGCCCGGCGGGAACCCGCGCAGGCTGGCCGCGCTGACCATGCAGACGGTCATGTTCATCGCGCAGCCGTCGGATACCGACGGCGATCCCGATCCGATCACCGCCGACGAGGTCTGGCGCTTCTGCGCGCACGGTATCGCCGCGCGCTGATCTCCCCGTCCTCCCTCGGGCCCCGGTTCGCCGGGGCCCTTTTCCTTTCTCTCCGGATCGCGAGAGAATGCCGCTCTCATTGTCGGAGAAGGTAAGTTACACTGGCGTTCGCTGTTCTCCAGAGAGGCGAATCCCTGTGACCACCAGTGCGGCCAGCGACGTGTACTACGACCCGTACGACGTCGAGCTCAACGCGGACCCCTTCCCGATGTTCAAGCGGCTGCGCGACCAGCTGCCGCTCTACTACAACGAGAAGCACGATTTCTACGCCATCAGCCGGTGGGCGGACGTGAACGCGGCACTGATCGACCACGCCACCTACAGCTCGGCCAAGGGTGCGATCATCGAGTTGATCAAGGCCGATATCGAGATCCCGCCGGGCGTGGTGATCTTCGAGGATCCGCCGATCCACGACATCCACCGCGGGCTGCTGTCGCGGATGTTCACCCCGCGCAAGATCCAGGCGCTGGAGGCGCAGATCCGGCAGTACTGCGTGGACAGCCTGGAGCCGCACGTGGGTACCGGCAAACTCGACTTCATCACCGACATCGGCGCGCAGATGCCGATGCGCACCATCGGCCTGCTGCTCGGCATCCCGGAGCAGGACCAGGAGGCCATCCGGGACTTCGCCAACGAGCAGATGCGCACCGAGGAGGGCAAGCCGATGAAGGCGGCCTCCGAGGGCATGGACACCGGCGACATCTTCTCCGCCTACATCGACTGGCGGGTGGAGAATCCCGCCGACGACATCATGACCGAGCTGCTGAACGTCGAGTTCGAGGACCACACCGGCGAATGGCGCAAGCTCACCCGCACCGAGCTGCTCACCTACGTGAACGTCGTCTCCGGCGCGGGCAACGAGACCACCACCCGGCTCATCGGCTGGGCCGGGCGGGTGCTCGCCGACCACCCGGACCAGCGCCGCAGGCTGGTCGAGAACCCGAAGCTCATTCCCAAGGCCGTCGAGGAGCTGCTGCGCTTCCAGCCGCCCGCCCCGCACGTCGCGCGCTACGTCACCCGCGACGTCGAGCTGCACGGACAGACCGTGCCCGCGGGCAGCGCCATGATGATGCTGATCGGCGCCGCCAACCGGGACGAGCGGCAGTTCGCGCCGGACGGTGACGTGTTCGACATCGACCGGGACACCAGGGGGCACCTGTCGTTCAGCGTCGGTACGCACTTCTGCCTCGGGTCCGCGCTGGCGCGGTTGGAGGGGCGGATCGCGCTCGAGGAGATCCTGAAGCGGTTCCCGGAGTGGGAGGTGGACTCGAGCGCCGCCCGGCTCTCGCCCACCTCCACCGTGCGCGGGTGGGAGACCCTGCCCACCTTCACCGCTTGAGGTTGTCCCGACCGCGCCGGCTGCTCGCGCTCGGCTTCCCGCGGCCCGGTGTCACAGCGCGCAGCGCGCGCCGGGTTCCGGGGTCTTCAGGTCGATCAGGTAGCCGGCGACTGCGTCGTTGACGCAGGGGCTGGCGCCGCCGAGCGCCACGGTGTGCTGCTCGGCCTCGACGGTGAGCAGCGTGCCGCCGAGGGTGTCGGCCAGGCTCACCCCGCCGTCGTAGGGAGTGGTGGGGTCGCCGGTGATCGAGATGGTCAGGGTGGGCGGGAGCCCCTCGATGCCGGTGGCGTACGGGTAGCCGAGGGTGGGTTCGGCCGGCCAGGCTTCGCAGGGGTCGCGGGCTCCGTCGGGGCCGAGGCCGGTGTCCAGGAACGGGGCCACCTGGTGGATGCGGCCCTTCAGCTCGACCTCCTGCTCGGGGGTGTGCCGCTCCTCGTCCAGGCAGTTGATGGCGAAGAGCGCCTCGGTGAAGTTGCCGTAGCGGCCGTCGGCGCCGCGGCCGCCGAAGGCGTCGCCGAGCGCGGCCAGGGTGGTGCCCTCGCCCGCGCGGAGCTCGGTGAGCCCCTTCCAGATCACCGGCCAGGCCCTGGCGTCGTAGAGCCCGGCGATCACGCTGCCGACAGCGCCGTCGTACTCCATCGGGCGGCCGTCCGCCAGGATGATCGGGCGCTCGATGAGCGGCCGGGTCAGCGCCTGGAAGGCGGCGGTGGCCTGAGCCGGGTCGGGGCCGAGCGGGCAGTCCGGGGTGGCGGCGCAGGCGGCGGCCATCACGTCGAAGGAGCGCTGGAACCCGGCGTACTGGGTGAGCCTGCGCTCGTCGGTGCCCTTCAGCGGGTCGATCGCGCTGTCGAGGACGAGCGCGCGCACCCGCTCCGGGAAGGTCTCGGCGTAGACCGCGCCGAGCCGGGTGCCGTAGCTCTGGCCGAGGAAGTTCAGCTTCTCGTCGCCGAGCGCCGCGCGCAGGATGTCCATGTCGCGCACGGCATCCCTGGTCCCCAGGTGTGCCAGGACGTCCTCGCCGCCGGAGCCCGCGGCGCAGCGCTCGACCAGGCGGCGGGTGTCGTCCGCGGTGAGCGTCTTCGGGCCGATCAGCACCGAGGTGACCGCCTCCCCGGCGTCGATCTCGGCGTCGGTGAAGCAGTCCACCGCCGGGGTGGAGGCGCCGACGCCGCGCGGGTCGAAGCCGATCAGGTCGAAGCGCTCGGTCACCGGGCTCTGCGCGAGCGTCTGCGCGCCGACCGCGGCCATGCTCATGCCGGGGCCGCCCGGGCCGCCGGGGTTGAGCAGCAGCGAGCCGATCCGTTCGCCGCGCGCGGGTGCCTTCAGCACCGCGATGCTCAGGGTGCGGCCGTCGGGGTCGGTGTGGTCGAGCGGCACCTCCAGCCGGGCGCATTGCAGCGCCGGATCGCCGGCGAAGGCCTGCTCGTCGGCGGCCGTGGTGGCGTAGCCCGCGCACGGGCCGAAGCTGAGCCGCTGGTCGTAGAAGCGGTCCAGGTTCGGCGGGGCGGTGTCGGCGCCGCAGGCGGCGAGGCCGAGCAGCAGCGGTATCGCGGCGGCGAGCAGGGCGAACTTACGCATGGGTATCCCCTCGGTCGGTCTTCATCGCGATGCCGATGCGCCGCATGACGTCGAGCTGGGCCGGGTTGTACAGGTCGCGCATGGCGACGCCGATGGTCTGGGCGGCGCGCTGCGGGGGCAGGTCGAGCTCGCGCATGCCCGGGTGCGCGGCGAGCAACTCGCGGATCCGCGGGACCATGCGCTCGGCCAGGTCGCGGCGGGTCTCGGGGTCGGCGTCGGCGGGCAGGTCGTCGAACTCGCGGTCGACCTCGGTCGGTTCGTCGGAGCGGATCAGGTCGGCGTAGGCGTCGAGCTGGTCGCCGGTGAGCAGCCTGCTCAGCACCGTCACCATGCCGCGGTCGGCGCCGGTGAGGTCGGCCTCGGCCGCGGCCAGCGCCAGCTCCGGCGGCAGGTCGGTCGGCGGCGCGTGCCGCAGCAGCAGCTGCAGCTCGACCCTGGCCCGCTGCAGCCGTTCGATGGTGGCCGCCAGCTCGTTGTCCAGCGCGCGCAGCGCCGCCTCCGGATGCTCGGTCGCGTCGCCCATCTCGGCGATCTGCGGTAGCGAGAAGCCCAGGTCGGTCAGCCGCTTGATCTGCAACAGCCGCACCAGGTGCGCGACGCCGTAGTGCTTGTAGTTGTTGCTGCCGCGCTCGGGCTCCGGCAACAGCCCGACGTCGTGGTAGTGCCGCACCGTGCGCAGGCTGGTCCCGGCGAGCTCGGCGAGCTGCCTGGTGCTCCACCCCATGCTGTCCTCCTCGGGTCGGTCGGTCCGGCCAGTCTCGGGTGTGCCGCAGCGGCACAGTCAAGGGTGATCCGGGTCATGCCCGGAAGGTCTTGAGTATGCCGTTGCGGCCGGGTGTCTCATGGGAGCCGTCCCCGCTCGACGGAAAGGAAAGCCATGATCGGCGTCGAGGAATTCTTCGGCTCGCCCGCCTTCACCGCGCCCGTCATCTCCCCGGACGGCACCCGCATCGCCTACCTGGCCCCCCGGAAGAACCGGATGAACATCTGGGTCAGGGACGTGGAGGGCGGTGAGCCGCGCTGCGTCACCGCCGACGAGACCCGCAGCGTGCAGAACGTCTTCTGGTCCCGGGATTCCCGCTGGCTGCTCTACGCCCAGGACGAGGGCGGGAACGAGCTGTGGCACCTCTTCCGCGCCGACCCGGACGCCCCCGGGGCACCGGCCGTCGACCTCACCCCGTTCCCCGGCGTTGCCGCGCTGGCGCCGGAGCTGCCCGCGCACCGCCCCGGCATCGTGCAGGTGCAGCTGAACAAGCGCGACCCCGTCGCCTTCGACCTCTACGACCTGGACATCGAGTCCGGCGAGCTCACCGGGGTGGTGCGGAACCCCGGCGGCATCGGCGCCTACCTGCGCGCCCCCGACGGCACCGTCTACGGCACCGGGCTCACCGACGCCGGCGACCTGGAGCTCAGCCGCTTCACCCCGGACGGCTTGCGGCGCGTCGCCCGCTTCGCCGGCCGCGACTACCCCATGCAGATCGCGCCCTTCCGGCTCACCCCGGACGGCACCGGGCTCTGGATGGGCTCGAACCGGGGCACCGACCGCATGCGGCTGGTCCGGCTCGACCTGGCCACCGGATCCCAGACCGCGGTGGACAGCCACCCGTCCTTCGACCTCGACCCACGCTCGACGGTCGACCCGGCAGCGCCGGACCCGCTCATCACCGACCGCGCTACCGGGGCCCTGCTCGGTGTGCGCTACCTGGACGAACGGCTGGAGATCAGGGCGCTCGACCCGGGCTTCGCCGAGATCCTCGACCGACTCACCGCGCTCTCCGACGGCGACATCGAGACGCTCTCCGCCGACGACTCCGGGCAGCGCTGGGTGGTGACCTTCGAACACGACCGCGACCCCGGCGTCGCCTGGTTCTACGACCACGCCACCGGTGCGAGCAGGCTGCTCGGCCGCGCGCACCCGCACCTCGACCCCGCCGCGCTCGCCCCGATGCGCCCGCTCTCGATCACCTCCCGGGACGGGCTGCGGCTGCCCCTGCACCTGACGCTGCCGGTCGGGGTGGAGCCCGCCGGGCTGCCGCTGGTGGTGCTGCTGCACGGCGGGCCGTGGTTCCGCGACCACTGGGGCTACTCCGGGGCCGTGCAGTTCCTGGCCGACCGCGGCTACGCCGTGCTGCAGGTGAACTTCCGCGGCTCCACCGGCTACGGCAAGGCGTTCACCAGCGCCGCCATCGGCGAGTTCGCCGGCGCCATGCACGACGACGTGATCGACGCGGTCGAGTGGGCCGTCGGTCAGGGGTACGCCGACCCTTCCCGGATCGGGATCTTCGGCGGCTCCTATGGCGGGTACGCGACGCTGGTCGGCGTCACCTTCACCCCCGACGTCTTCGCCGCGGCCATCGACTACGTCGGCATCTCCAGCCTGCCGAACTTCCTGCGCACCCTCCCGCCCTTCACCCGCCCGCACCTCGCCAACAACTGGCACCTCTTCGTCGGCGACCCCGACGACCCGGAGCAGGAAGCGGACATGCTCGCCCGCTCGCCGATCACCCACGCCGACCGCATCCGCACCCCGCTGCTGGTGCTGCAGGGCGCCAACGACCCGCGCGTGGTGCGCGCCGAATCCGACAATCTCGTTGCCGCGCTGCGTGGTCGGGGGGTTGCGGTGGAGTACATCGTCAAGGACGACGAGGGGCACGGGTTCGTGAATCCGGAGAACCAGATCGACATGTTCCGGGCGGTCGAGCGGTTCCTGGCCCGGCATCTCGGGGGGAAAGCTCCCGTGGGCGAATAGTGGGTGCGGGGCGCGACAGATGCCGCGCGGCCGACCGGGCGTGGTCGCGGCGGCGAACCTGGAGCACGCCGTGACCATTCCCCGAGCCGTCCCAGCTGATCCGGCCGGGTTGCAGTACCGCCCTCAGCACTGCCGAAATTCGGTGCGGGTCGCCGAGTTCGCGAGCCCATTCGACGAACGGCGACTTGCCGGACAGGTGCCCGGTGATGGCCAGGGACAGCTGGCGGTGCTCGAGCAGGCCCGGCCGTGCGGCGACGGCGCCGGCGCCGGGCGGTGGCTCGGAGTGCGCGTACGCGACTCGCATGAGGGCCCCTCTGGGTAGGTTTGCCGGGAAGGTGTATGACAACTGTGCCGCGCGGCGGTGGGGCCGAAATAGCGACTGGCACAACACCGCCGTCACACCGGCGTGCTCGCTGCGTCATACTCGGCCGGGCAGGGTGGAGGGGGCTTCGCCATGGAGTGGACCGGCTTCGAGGCGATTGCGCTGAAGAACGCCACTCGGCGATCGATTCGTGAATTCGCCACTGATCTCGGCGTTGGCCAGAACACCGTCACCAAGTGGGGTCGCCTCGGCTCGGAGATTCGACTGCGTCCGCTCACCCAGCGCGTACTGGACGAGGCGCTGGCGCGGGCGGACGAGTCGGCGAAAGAACGATTCGCCGAGATGGTGCTGCGGGGTGACGGGACGAATCCGAGGACGCCGTCATCCGATGGCGACGGCGCCGGCTGGCCGGCGGGGCAGGTGGTCAACCTCGATCTGCGCATCGATCTGGAAATCAGCGCCGACAACACCGCTGAGCTGACCTATCGGTACGAGACGCTGAACCTGACGGATCGCCCGCTGACGCGAATGCTGCGTGAACGCCGACTACATCTCCGAGTGCGGCCGAGCCGCTCGGGAATCGCTCGATGGCGCCGGTATCGCGTGGGGGCCGAAGACCATGGCGGAAGCGGCCGCCGCGGAGGGCCCGCTCGAGCCGGCCGATGTGCAGGACGCCATTCGCGCGGCTGTCGCGGAATACGAACCGGCGGTCCGGGATGCGACAGGATCAGATGCCCACTATCGGCTGACCGTCGAAACCGTCGACGTGGATGCGTACTGGGCCTACTGGCTGGATGGGGCCGGTGATCGGGTGCGGCTTCGGCTGAATTCGCGGAATGCCCAGTACACGGCGGTGCGTGCGCGCCAGTTCGCCCTGCATGAAGTCCTCGGACACGGGTTGCAGAGCGCGAGTATCGCGGCCCGCTGCACCGAGGACGACGTGCCGTGGGTGCGGCTGCTGTCGGTACACGGGCCGCAGCAGGTCCTGCTGGAGGGCTGGGCGCAGGCCATGCCGCTGTTCATCGCGCCCGATGACCGGCAGCTCGGGACGCGGGTGCGGCTCGACCACCACACGCAGCTCGTGCGGGCCGAGCTACACCTGCGCCTCGAGCGCGGGACGGCGATCGAAGACTGCGCGGACCTCGCGCGGCGACGCGTGCCCTGGTGGACCGATCGCTACATCGCCGATGCCCTCGCCGACCGGGGCGCCGATCCGCAGCTGTGAAGCTACCTGTGGGCGTACGCCGCGGGCATCGATTGGTTCGTGCACCTGACCGAGGCGCCGGCGCCCACCGTCGACACCGTTCCCCGCGCGGCCTACCGCGCCCCACTCACACCGGTTGAGTTGCGGGAGCTCTGACCGAAGGGGCCGAGCCTCGGCGGCTGAGGTTCAGGGCGTTCCGCCGACGACCCCGTCCGCGAACAACTCCGCGATCTCCGCGTCCCCCAAACCCAGCTCCCGCAGGATCTCCTCCGTGTGCTCACCGAGCAGGGGCGCGGGGCGGGTGTGGAGTTGGGCAGGCCCTTCGGAGAGGGAGAACGGGAGGGTGCTGTGCCGGGCGGTGCCGAAGACCGGGTGGTCGACCGGTTCGAAGAAGCCGCGGGACACGAGCGGCGGGAGTTCGGCCTGGTGGTGGGGTTGCAGCACCTTCGCCACCGGAACGTCGGCCGCCCAGAGGAGCGAGACGATCTCGTCGGGGGAGCGCTCGGCGCACCAGTCGGCGAGGTGCCCATCGAGGAGGTCGTGCTGGCGGCGGCGCCCGGCGGCGGTGCACAGCTCCGGGTCGAGTGACCAGACGGGCGTGCCGAGTGCCGCGCGCAGGCGACGCCACTGCGCGTCGTCGGCTACGGCGATGGCGACCCAGAGGTCCTCGCGGCCGAACTCGTCGGTTCCGGCGGCGCGGTACAGGTTCTGTGGGGCGGCGGCGGGGCCGCGGTTCCCGTCGCGGGTGAGCAGCGCGCCGTAGGCGGAGTACTCGATGACCTGCTCGGCGGCGACGTTCATGGCCGCCTCGACCATGGCCGCCTCGATCACGACACCCCGCCCCGTGCGGCGCCGGTGCTCGAGCGCCAGCAGGAGCGCGTTGAGCGCGTGCACCCCGGCATTGGGGTCACCGATGCAGTAGGGCTCGATGGGGTTGGTGTCGGGATAGCCGGTGAGCGCGGTGATCCCGGAGGTGTCCTCGATGACGTAGGCGAAGGCGGGGTTGTCCCGCCACGGCCCGTCCAGCCCGAACCCGGGCATGCGCACCATGACGATGTCCGAACGCAGCGCCCGCACACTGGCCGCGTCCAGCCCGATCTGCTCGAGCACTCGAGGGGTGTAGTTTTCCACCACCACATCGCAGGTGGCGACGAGCTTCTTCAGCAGCGCCTGCCCGCGCTCGGTGCGGAAATCGACGGTGAGCCCGCGCTTCCCGGTGTTCAGCCCGGAGAAGATGGGGGAGCGCTCCCACCACTGCGGTTCCGAAGCGGGGACGCCGGCGATGAGCCGGGTGCCGTCCGGCCGGCCGGCCGACTCCACGTGGATCACGTCGGCGCCGAGCAGGGCCAGGTAGTGGGTGACGGACGGCCCGGCCCAGAAGGTGGTCAGGTCCAGCACCCGCAGCCCGCGGAAGGGAAGCGGATCACCCGGCGCGGCAGCGGTCTTCGCCACCAGCTCGGCTGACCGGTAGTAGGCGGTGTGCGCACCGAGCCGCGGCGCCGGACCCGGCTCGCGCAGCAGCGCGGGCGAGGTGCGGTGGGGCGGCCCGGGCTGGGTGAACCCGTCCCGCGGGTTGGTGGTGAAGAACTTCCGCGCCACGTGGTGGTCCAGCTCCGCGACCGTGGCCCCGTCCGCCACCGGCCCGTTCGGAATCCGGAACGCCGTCGCCAGATCCTGGACGACATCCACCGGCTGCTCCGCCATCCACGCCTGGATCTCGGCCGCCTTGGCACCCGCCCGCTGGGTGATGGAGAGCTCGGTGTCCTCGTCGATCCACTCCGCGTGCCCGACCATCGCGCACAGGTCGAACCACTGCTGCGCGGTCCCGCACCCCACCGCCACCAGCCCGTCCGCGGCGGTCGCCACCCCGGGCACGCTGAGCCTGCGCTCGGTGCGGAACGGCCGCCCCAGCCCGTCGTGGAACGACACCGGGAAGTAGGTGAGCCCGAGGATCTGCGTCTCCAGCACGGAGAGGTCGACCAGCGCACCGCCGCCGCGCAACCGCGCGACCTGGGTGGCCACCGCCGCGTGCGCACCGGCGAACCATTCCCCGATCTGCCCGCCGACGTGCACCGGCGCCCGATCCGGGGCCCCGCGCCCGAGCCCGACGATCCCACCGGACCACGCCTGCAGTGTGAACTCGGTGGCGGCATGCGAACTCCACGGCCCGCTCAGCCCGAACGGCGTGATCGCGGTGACCACGAGGTGCGGATACCGCTGCCGCAGCACCGCGGGGGTGAAGTGCTCGGCGAGCCGCGAGCCGGCGGACCAGAGCACCACGTCGGCGGCGGCCAGCAGCTTCTCGACCAGGTCGAGCCCCGCCCCGGGGTCGGCGACCACGCTCTCGGTGGAGCAGGCGAGGAAGGAGAAGAGCGCCCCGTCCGAACCGGGCGGGACGACCGCGCCGGAGGCGGACCACCGGCGCAGCGGATCACCCTCCGGCGGCTCGGCCCGCACCACCCGGGCACCCCCGTCGGCGAGCAACTTCGCGCAGTACCCGCCGGAGATACCGGTGGCCAGATCGACCACCAGCCACTCCCGCAGCGGCGGTTCGGCGTGCGTCACGACAACCCCTACGGCTTGTTCCGGCCCGACCTGCTGAGCCGGAAGTCGGGCGGGAACCGGTCGTCGTTGTCCTTGACCGAGTTGTTCAGCCCGCCCTCGAAGGCGTTGTCCAGCATGAGGTCGTCCTCGTCGGCGGCGATGTGCCCGCCCATCGACTCGAAGAAGCCGCTGAGCAGGCTGCCCATGTACTCGCCCTGCTGCTGCTTCATGATCTCGAAGAAGACCTTCTGCATGAACACCGTGTCGGTGGGGCGGTTGCGCGAGCAGGCCAGCGCGTACTTGGCCGTCTCGGCCTCCAGCTCGGCGCGCGGGACCACCTTGTTCAGGAAGTTGCACTCGTACATCTCGGCGGCGGAGAAGGCGCGGCCGGTGAAGACCATCTCCTGGAAGCGGCGCAGCCCCATGGTCTGCGCCCAGGTCCACATGCGCGGGCCCCAGCCGTAGTAGCGGAAGGAGGGGTGGCCGAACAGCGCGTCGTCCGAGGAGATCACCAGGTCGGCGTCGGCGGCCTGGTAGAAGTGCCAGCCGTAGCAGTAGCCCTTGACCTCCAGGATGGAGATCTTCTTGAACTCCTGCAGGCTGCGGCAGCCGGCCGAGGCGTTGGCGTACCACTGGCTCACCGAGGCGCCGTGCCGGAACGAGCCGCGCGGGGGGTAGCGCACCTCGTCCGGGCCGATCCGGAACTCGGCCAGCCGCGGGCCCTGGTCCTCGGACTCCTGCATCGCCATGAACTCGGGCAGGTCGGCGCCGGTGCCGAGATCCCGGCCCTCGCCGCGGACCACCAGCACCTTGACCTCGTCGTCCACGCTGGCCCGGTGGATGAGGTCGGCGTAGCGGAGCCGGGCCGCCGCGGTCGGCGCGTTCAGCGCGTCCGGGCGGTCGAAGGTGATGGTGGCGATCCGGGTCTTCGGATCCTTCTCGTAGCGGATGATCTCTTCCGCGGACGGTTGGTCGGGCATGGGTACGGCTCCTTCGCCGAAGGGGTGGGGTGCGGCGGGCGGGCCGGGTGCGCGCCGGCCCGCCCGGCGGGAGAGAGGGGCTCAGGCCGTGCCGTGCGGCACGTCCGTGAGCAGTTCGGCTCCGTCGTCGGTGATCAGCACGGCGTCGCGGGTGAATACCGCGCCGACGCCCGACTCCCACACGTACCCGGTGAGCGCGAGCACCATGCCCGGCTCCAGCCGTTCGGCCGCCGCGGTGGCGGGCAGCTGCGGCGAGACCACCGGCGGGTCGAACCCCATCCCGAGCCCGCGCGCCACCGGCATCGGCGGCAGCGGCTCACCGGCCGCCTCGTAGGCCGCGAGCAGCCCGCTGGACGGCTCCCCGGCCCGGCTCGCCGCGAGCAGCCGCTCGCGCACCACCTCGCTGCGCCGGAACAGCGCGGCAACCGCGGCGTCGTCCCCGCCGGGCACCGCGACGGTCCGCCCGACCTCACCGATGTACCCGTCACCGAGCACCCCGGCGGAGATCGCCACGAGATCGCCGGGGCGCACGGTCCGGTCCGCGTCGGCGCGCCGCCACGGATGCTCGCGCGAGGTGACCCACACCGAGTCCTGCTGCGCGGGCGTACTGATCCCGCCGGCCGCCATCGCCTCCAGCAGCACGCCGGTCAGCGCCTGCTCGGTCCGCCCCGGCGCCAGCTCGGCGGCGGCTGCCGCGAGCCCGGCCTGCGCCACCCGCAGCGCGCCGCGCAGCACGGTGACCTCCGGTTCCGTCTTGATCCGCCGAGCCGCCCGCATGGCCTGCTCGCCGTCGACGAACTCGGCGTTCGGGAAGGCCATCGGCAGCAGCTGCGCGAAGGTGGGGGAGAGGCAGTCGGTGCCGACCCGCGCCGCCGTCGACGCGCCCGCGATGTCGCGGAGCACCGCCATGGTGTTCAGCGGATTCCAGACCAGCCCATACAGGTGGTCGTGCGGGATGTCGTCCGGGATGCCCTCGTCCCAGGTGCTCAGCAGGTGCACCTCCCCGGTCTCCCTGATCACGGTCGCGACGGGGCCGAAGGGCCTCGTCCCGGCCACCCAGAGCTGCGGGGCGCCGGAGACGTAGCGGGCATTGGCCTGCCTGCCGAGCACGAGGACGTCCAGGTCATGGGCTTGCATCTGTGCCAGTGCGCGATCGCGCCGCCCATGCCGCAGGGCGCGATCGTCCGGCAGGATCTCAATTCCCATAGGGGGCGTACGGGTAGTCGGTGAGAGGGGTCCACCCCTCCTCGGTGATCACGATGATCTCCTCGCTTCGGTATCCGCCGGTGCCGTCCTCCCAGACGACCGGCTCCAGCACCAGCACCATCCCCGGCTCGAAGACGAAGTTCTCGTCGTACTCCGCGCCGAGATCGGTGCCGATCATGGGCATCTCGGCCGCGCTGACCCCGATGCTGTGTCCCAGGTAGAAGTGCGGCAGCCAGGGTTTGGCTCCGCCGTTGGCGGCGATCGCCGCACGGGCCAGGTCGGCCGCGGTGGCGCCGGCCTTCGTGACGTCGAGCACGGCGGTCAGGATGGTCCGCCACTGGTCGAACTGCCGCTGCTGCGCGGCGTTCGGCCGGCCGCCGACCAGCCAGGTGCGGCCGAAGTCGGAGCAGTAGCCGCCGTAGGTGATGCTGACGTCGGTCCAGAGCACGTCGCCGGCTTCCAGCTCGCGCTCGGTGGTGAGCAGCGGAAGCGCCAGGTCGCCGTGCGTGGTCCAGACGCCGTCGGCCTTGGTGTCCGGCATGACCTGCCAGATGGCGTCGAGCATGTTCGCGGTCGCGCCGTACTCGAAGGCGCGGCGCACGAAGCCGGCCGAGAGGTCGATCTGCCGCCTGCCCGGCGCCAGCGCCGCCTGCACCTCGGTGACGGCCCGCTCGGTGATCCGGCACGCGGTGCGGATGCAGGAGATCTCGTCCGGGGTCTTGATCACCTTGGCCGGGCCGACCACCAGCGCCGCGTCCGATGGCGCGCCGCCGGGGAAGATCTGCTTGCCCGCGCGCAGCATGGCGCCGGTGTGCTCGTCCACCGCGACGCTCGACCCGGCCGGGATCAGCTCGGCCAGCAGCCGCGCGAAATTCTCCACGCCCTCGTCGAATTCGAGGTAGACCGGGCCGTGCAGGTGGTCGGCGGGCAGGTCGCACTCGGCGGAGGCGCCCTCGCGGAACGGCATGAACAGGTGTGGCCACGGGTCGTCGCGCAGCACCACCGCGACCGGGCGCTCGACATGCGAGAGCCCGGCGTCGCCGAGCGGCCAGTTGGCCCCGGTGGCGTAGACGACATTGCTGTTGTTCAGCAGCACCAGCGCGTCGACGCCCTTGGCGGCCATGCTGGCGCGTAGCCTGGCCCCGGTCTCCCGCCGCATCCGGCCCCGGTCGGGGACGTCCGGGATCGGGAAGGCCACGCTGCCACGCCGGGTGGCGAAGGCGGTCATCCGGCCAGCCCGAGGAAGTCGAGGATGTTGCCGCTCACGATGCGCGCCGCGTCCTCCGGGCCGACCGCGTCGACCACGGTGGCGATGGACTTCTCCGAGTAGCCGAAGGTGCTCTCGTTGTGCGGGTAGTCCGACGACCACATGACGCGGTCGCGGCCGATCAGGTCGACCATGGAGAGCCCGAGCGGGTCGACCATGAACGAGGCCCGCATGTGGTTCTCCCAGTAGTAGCGCACGTCGTGCTCCACCGGCCGGTCCAGCATGTGCTGGAAGGAGGCGAGCATGTGCTCGGCGTCCTGGATCGCCGACGGCACCCAGTTGATGCCGCCCTCGAACCAGCCGATGCTCAGCCCGGGGTGCCGGTCGAGGATGCCGCTGAAGATGTACTTGGAGAACAGCTCCCGGAAGGGCGCGACATTGTGCATCATGCCGACCGCGACGCTGTTCACCTCGCAGGGCGCCGAGAGCGGCGACTCGCCGATGTGGTGCGAGACCGGCACGCCGGACTCCTCGATGGCCTCCCAGACCGGCCGCATGGCGGTGGAGGCGTAGTCGATGACCTTGCCCTCCTCGTCCTTGCCCGCGGAGAGCGGGAGCAGGAAGGTGCGCAGCCCCAGCGACTTCAGCTCGGTCAGGGTGCGCCGCGCACCGTCGCCGTCCCACCAGTTGATCAGCCCGACGCCGTAGAAGCTGCCGTTCGACTGCTCCTGCAGCTCGGCGATGTAGGCGTTGTAGGTGCGGAAGCAGAGCTCGCGGATCGCCCGGTCCGGGTAGAAGAGCAGCGCGAGCAGCGCGTTCGGGAACGCGAGCTCCTTGGCGATGCCGTCGGCGCGCAGGTCCGAGATCCTGGCCTCCAGGTTGCCGCTGCCCGACCCCTCCAGGGGGTCGTACTGCATCAGCACGTGGCTGAAATCGCCCGGCAGGAAGGACTTCCCCTTGCGGCCGAGCTGGAAGGCGCCGTCCTCGTACCAGACCCGCGGCGCCTTGTCCTTCAGCTCCTCCGGAAAGCGCTCGAAGAAGATGTCGTGCGCGAGCGAGATGTGGTTGTCCGCCGAGAACACCTCGGTGCCGACCGGCAGGCCCAACGCACCCGCCGCGTGCCCGCGGCGATCCTTCGGTGGCCCGAAGCCGCCGGGCGGATACAGCGAGACGCTGCTGGTGGGAACCGACATCGTGACCCTCCCATGGGTTCGAATCGTGGTGGGAATGACGTTATCACAATCGGAGAGAACGAATCCCGAATATCGCCGTAAATCGCGTTCAAATACGGCCCATACCTGCGAGAATATCGTTATCACTCGTTGTCGAGGGAAGTGCCTCCGAACAACTTCCCTTGAGACCCTTGTCACACCGCCCAAACCAACCTACTGTGTGTTCACTAGGTTTTGTCGGACAGGAACTCTTCGTGACCACTCCTCGCCCCTACGCCACCCTCCTCGCCAAAGGTGAGGACCGCAGGCAGCGGATTCTGGGTGTCGCCCAGCGGCTGCTCACCCGCAACGGGTGGCGCAGCACCAGCCTGGCCCAGATCGCCCGCGAAGCGGGGGTCACCCCGGCCGGGCTGCTGCACCACTTCACCTCCAAGGAGCAGTTGCTGCACGCCGTGCTCGACGCCCGGGACGCGGACGACGCGCGCGACGCCGACCTGACCAACGACCTGATCGCCGAGATCCGCCGGGTGCCGGATCGCATGGCCCGCTCACCGGAGCTGGTCGGTACCTTCGTCGTCCTGCTGGTGGAGAACCTGCTGCCCGAGGCTCCGCTGCACGATCGGCTGCTCGATCGCTGGAAGGTGGCGGTCGACATCGTCGCCGAGACCATCCGGCACAACCAGGAGATCGGACGGTATCGGCCCGACCTCGATCCAGAACTCCGGGCTATGGAAATCGTCGCCTTCATCAACGGAATGGAGATCTCATGGCTACTCGATCGTTCGATCCCGCTGACCGAAGTGTTCAGCGAGTACACCAGGTCACTGGCTCGCGACTTCGCTTCAAGTGGGGAACCATCCGCTACCGGCTCGACATCGTCGGGGCCGACGTCATCGACGTCGTCCAGCACGCCGGCGGCTGGCTCTTCGACCGCGCCGTAGCGGGCTGGGACGTCACCGTCCTGGTGGCCGATCTCGGCGACGCCCGGCCGCTGCGGATCCTCGGCGCCGAGGTGCTCGAGCTGGAGGCGGTGCTCGCCAACGAGGGCAAGGGCAGGCAGCCGCACGCGCTCGCCATCGCCTCCGAGGTGCTGGCCAGCGATACCAGGACCCATCGCGGGCTGGTGAAGGCGCTGGACGACGGCGGCATGGAGGTGGTGGTCTGGGGGGAGAGCTGGCCGACCCCGCCCGAGCACCGCATCGAGCCGGTGGTGCACCGGCTCAGCGTGGCCGCGCAGGCCTTCAAGGCGCAGGCGCTGGCCGCCGCCGGGGTCCCGGTCGTCCCCGGCGACGTCGAGGTCTTCCGCAGCGGGCTCTCCGCCTTCCCTCCGGTCGGCGCCGACCTCAGCCCCGTGGGCTGACTCCGGCCGACCCCTCCCTTCCGACGCCGCGGCGCGTGCCGGTTCTGTCTCCGAACCCGCACGCGCCGTGTTGTTTTGGCATCTCCGGCAAACTTTGAGTATTGAATTCTTGCCTTGAGTATGTAACCTTGTTCACAAGTGAGAATGCCATTTTCCACCGCGTCGGGAGAGACATGACCGTCGAAGCAACCACCGCCGCGCCGGCGCTGAACACCGACCGGCGGCTGCTGATCGACGGCGAGCTCGTCGGCGCCGAGCGGACCTACCCCACGAGCAACCCCGCCACCGGCGCGGTGCTCGGGCATGCCCCGGACGCCGGGGTCGCCGAGGCCGAGCGGGCGATCGCCGCCGCGCGCCGCGCCTTCGACGAGACCACCTGGGCCACCGACCCCGGCTTCCGCGCGGACTGCCTCGACCAGCTGTACCGCGCGCTCGTCGAGAACGTCGAAGAGCTGCGCGAACTCACCATCGCGGAGGCCGGCGCCGCCCGGCTGCTCACCGAGCGGGCCCAGGTCGACGCGCCGCTGGAGATCGTGAAGCACTACGCCGAGCTGCTGCGCGGCTACTCGTTCCGCGAGGAGCTCGGCGAGCTGGAGTCGCGCGGCGCCAAGCACCGGCGCTGGGTGGAGAAGGAGGCCGCGGGCGTCGTCGCCGCGATCATCGCCTACAACTACCCGAATCAGCTGGCGCTGGCGAAGCTCGCCCCCGCGCTCGCGGCCGGCTGCACCGTCGTACTCAAGGCGGCTCCGGACACCCCGCTGATCACCCTCGCGCTCGGCGAGCTGATCGCGAACCACACCGATATCCCGGCCGGCGTGGTGAACGTGCTGAGCAGCGACGACCCCGAGGTGGGGCCGCTGCTCACGACGCACCCGGACGTCGACATGGTCACCTTCACCGGCTCCACCGCCACCGGCCGCCGGATCATGGCCGCCGCGAGCGAGACGGTGAAGAAGGTCTTCCTCGAGCTCGGCGGCAAGTCCGCCATGGTGCTGCTGGACGACGCCGACTTCGCGATGCCCGCGATGATGGCGGCCTTCATGATCTGTTCGCACGCCGGACAGGGCTGTGCCATCACCACCCGGCTGGTGGTGCCGCGGGCCGAGCACGACGAGATCGTCGCGGCCGTCGCCCAGAACCTGGCGAACATCAAACCCGGCGACCCGGCGCACCCGCACACCTACCTGGGCCCGCTGATCAGCGAGCGGCAGCGGGACAAGGTGCACGCCATGGTGCAGCGCGCCGTCGCGGACGGCGCCACGCTGGTCACCGGCGGCGAGAAGGTCGACCCCGGCTGGTTCTACACCCCGACGCTGCTCACGAACGTCGATCCGGACAGCGAGATCGCCCAGGAGGAGGTCTTCGGCCCGGTCCTCGTGGTGCTGCCGCACGACGGCGACGACGACGCGGTGCGGATCGCCAACAACTCCATCTACGGCCTGGCCGGCGCGGTGTACAGCGCCGACGAGGAGCGGGCGGTCGCGGTGGCGCGGCGGATCCGGGCAGGCGCCTTCAGCGTGAACGGCGGGCTGTACTTCGCGCCGGACACCCCGTTCGGCGGGTTCAAGCAGTCCGGCATCGGGCGCGAGATGGGCACCGCCGGGCTGGAGGAGTTCCTGGAGAGCAAGACCTTCGCCACGGTGGTGCCGTGAACCCGGCGGGGCACGCGGCGCCCGGTGGCCGGGCGCGGCAGCGATCGGCTCGCCGGTGACGGCCGCGGCGCCGGGCCGGCTGCGCGCTGTGGTCCGGGCGGGGTCACGGCCCATGCAGGCCGTCGGCGGGCTTTTCGCGATGTCCGCCGACGCGGTCCGGTTCCTGTTCAAGCGCCCGTTCCAGACCCGCGAGTTCCTGGAGCAGTCCTGGTTCATCGTGCGCGTCTCGCTGGTGCCGACGCTGCTGGTGGCGATCCCGTTCACCGTGCTGGTCAGCTTCACCATCAACATCCTGCTGCGCGAGCTCGGCGCCGCCGACCTGAGCGGCGCGGGCGCCGCCTTCGGCGCGGTCACCCAGGTGGGGCCGATGGTCACCGTGCTCATCGTGGCCGGGGCCGGCGCCACCGCCATGTGCGCCGACCTGGGCTCGCGCACCATCCGCGAGGAGATCGCGGCCATGCAGGTGCTCGGCATCGACCCGGTGCAGCGGCTGGTGACGCCGCGCATGCTCGCCTCCGGGCTGGTCGCCTTCCTGCTCAACAACCTGGTCTGCATCATCGGCATCCTGGGCGGCTACGTCTTCTCGGTGTACGTCCAGGACGTGAACCCGGGCGCCTTCGCCGCCGGGCTCACCCTGCTCACCGGGATCGACGAGGTGATCATCTCCTCGATCAAGGCGCTGCTCTTCGGTCTGGTGGCCGGGCTGGTCGCCTGCTACCGCGGGCTGGTCGTGACCGGCGGCGCGAAGGCCGTCGGCAACGCGGTGAACGAGACGGTGGTCTACGCCTTCATGGCGCTGTTCGTGATCAATGTCGTTGCCACCGCGATCGGCATCCAGCTGACGGTCCGCTGAGAGGAGGCCGGTCGTGACGATCGCCGCGCGCTACCCCAAGTACCTCCGCCGCATCCGGCGGCCCTACCTGACCCTCGGCCGGATCGGCGACCACGCGCTCTTCTACCTGCGCGCGCTGACCTCCGCGCCCTACGCCGCCTGGCACTACCGCCGTGAGACGATCAGGCTGATCGCCGAGATCAGCATGGGCTCGGGCGCGCTCGCGGTCTTCGGCGGCACCGTGGTGATCGTCGGGTTCCTCACCCTCGCCACCGGCGGCACGCTGGCCGTGCAGGGCTACAGCTCGCTCGGCAACATCGGCATCGAAGCGCTCACCGGCTTCCTCTCCGCCTTCATCAACGTGCGCATCTCGGCGCCGGTGGTGGCGGGCATCGGGCTGGCCGCGACCTTCGGCGCGGGCGCCACCGCGCAACTCGGCGCCATGCGGATCAACGAGGAGATCGACGCCCTCGAGTCGCTGGCGGTGGAGCCGGTGGCCTACCTGGTCGGCACCAGGCTGGTGGCCGGGATGATCGCGATCACCCCGCTGTACGCGCTGGCGGTGATCGCCTCGTTCATCGCCAGCCGGGTGATGACGGTGTTCCTGCTCGGCCAGTCGGCAGGGCTCTACGACCACTACTTCGGCACCTTCCTGAACCCGATCGACCTGCTCTGGTCGTTCCTGCAGGCGATGCTCATGGCACTGGTGATCCTGCTGATCCACACCTACTTCGGCTTCTTCGCCTCCGGCGGCCCGTCCGGGGTCGGGATCGCGGTCGGCAATGCCGTGCGCACCTCGCTGATCGCGGTCGTCTCGGTGACCCTGCTGGTCTCGCTGGCGGTCTACGGCTCCAACGGCAACTTCGACCTCTCCGGATGAGGAACCCGATGCCCCTGCTCTCCCGCCTGCGGCCGTCGCCGGACGCGAAACGCGCGCTGGCCGGGCTGATCTCGATCGGCCTCGGCGTGGCGATCGTCGCCGTCGCGCTGCGCATGTTCGACGGTGGCTTCACCGAGACCGTCCCGGTGACGGTGCTCTCGCCGCGCGCGGGTCTGGTGATGAACCCGGATGCCGACGTCAAGCTGCGCGGGGTCACCGTCGGCACGGTGGAATCCATCGAGACCAGGGCCGACGGGCTGGCCGAGCTGCGGCTCGCCATCCGCGCCGGGGAGCTGAGCCACATCCCGGCCGACGTGACCGTCGACATCGCCTCCACCACCGTCTTCGGCGCCAAGTTCGTCCAGCTGGTCCCGCCCGCCCGGCCCGGCGGCGAGCACCTGACCGCCGGACAGGTGCTGGACGCGCAGCACGTCACGGTGGAGATCAACACCGTCTTCCAGCAGCTCACCACGGTGCTCGGCAGGATCGAGCCGGAGAAGCTGAACGAGACGCTCGGCGCCATCGCGACCGCGACCAGCGGCCGCGGCGACCGGGTCGGGCAGATGCTCACCGACCTGGAATCGTTCCTGGCGCAGCTGGATCCGGCGCTGCCCGCGCTCTCCGCCGACCTCGCCGCCGCTCCCGTCGTGCTGAACACCTACGCCGACGCCGCGCAGCCGCTGCTCGACACCGCCGCCAACGCGAGCACCATCAGCCGCACCCTGGTGGACGAGCAGCAGAACCTGGACGCCTTCCTGGTCGGGCTGATCGGGCTCTCCGACACCGGGACGGCGGTGCTCGCCGAGAATCACGCCGTGCTCGACAGCACGCTCGCCGCCCTGGTCCCGACCACCACCCTGACCAGGGACTACCGGGCGGCGCTCACCTGCTCGCTGGAGGGGTTCGGCGATCTCTCCCGCTCCCCGCCGGTGGATGTGCCCGGCCTCGGGCTCTCGGCCAACTTCATGCTCGGCATCGAGCCCTACATGTACCCGCAGCACCTGCCGAAGGTCGCGGCCTCCGGCGGGCCGCAGTGCTCGGTGCTGCCGGTGCCGTACGAGGGCAGGCCGCCCTACGTGGTCGCCGACACCGGCGCCAACCCCTTCGAAAGTGGCAGGCAGACCGTGGAACTGAACTCGGCCAGTATTCAGCAGCTGCTCTTCGGCCCGCTGCTGACGGGGGCGCCGCGATGAAACGGCGCAACGGCCCGCTGCTCAAGTTCGGCGCCTTCGCGGTGGTCATGCTGGTGCTCTCCGGGCTGCTCCTCGTGGTGTTCGGCGACTACCGCTCCGGCTCGCGGGCGGAGTACGCGGCGATCTTCGCCGACTCCTCCGGGCTGCGCCCCGGCGACACCGTGCGCGTCGCCGGCGTCGAGGTCGGCAGCGTGCGGGAGGTGACGCTGCGCGCCGACCACTCGGTGCGGGTCGACTTCGACGCCGAGCGCACGGTGGCGCTGACCGAGGGCACCGCGCTGGCGGTGCGCTACCTGAACCTGGTCGGCGACCGGTACCTGGAGCTCACCGACGCGCCGGGCGCGCCGGGTGTGCTCGGCGAGGGCGCGGAGATCCCGCAGCAGCGCACCTCACCGGCGCTGGATCTGGATCTGCTGCTCGGCGGGTTGAAACCGGTGATCCAGGGGCTGGATTCGCGCCAGGTGAACGCGCTCACCTGGTCGCTGCTGGAGATCGTGCAGGGCAGGGAGGGCACCGTCGAATCGCTGATGGCGCGCACCGCCTCCTTCACCGGCACGCTCGCCGCCGACGGCCAGGTGATCCAGCAGCTCATCGACCACCTGAACACCGTCATGCAGACTCTCGCCAGGGACGGTGACCGGTTCTCCGCCACCATCGACCGGCTGGACCGGCTGGTCGCCGAGCTGGCCGCGGAGCGGGACCCGATCGGCGACGCCATCACCGCGCTCGACACCGGCACCGCGACCATCGCCGGCCTGCTCACCCAGGCCAACCCCCCGCTGGCGGGCACCGTCGACCAGCTCAACCGGCTCGCCCCGCTGATCGACGACGACAAGCAGACGCTCAGCGACGCGCTCGGCCGGGCGCCGGGGAACTTCCGCAAGCTGGTGCGGGCGGGCACCTACGGCAACTTCATCCAGTACTACATCTGCTCGATCATCGTGCGGGTCAACGACCCGGCCGGAAATGTGGTGGTGCTGCCCGCGATCGAGCAGACGACCGGAAGGTGCAGCAGGTAATGCTGGAGTACCGCGGAAACCACTTCGCCAGGCACGGCACCGTCGGTGTCGTCCTGATGCTGTGTGTCATCCTGCTCGGGCTGCAGGCGCAGCAGTTCATCACCTGGGTCAGCACCGTGCGCTACCACGCGGTCTTCACCGAGGCGGGCGGGCTCTCGGTCGGCGACGACGTGGTGGTCTCCGGGACGAAGGTGGGCCGGGTGTCGCGGGTCGAGCTGGTGGACGGCGACGCGCGCGTCACCTTCGCCATCGACGAGACCGTCGTGCTCGGCGACGCCAGCACCGCGAGGATCAAGACCGGCTCGCTGCTCGGCCAGCGGGTGCTCACCCTGGTCTCCGAGTACTCGGCGGGCTCGCGCCCGCTGCGCCCCTTCGACACCATCCCGGCCGAGCGCACCGGCTCGCCGTACTCGCTCACCGACGCGGTCGGCGAGCTGACCACCAATGTCACCGAGACCGACACGGAGTCGCTGAACCGGTCGCTGGACATGCTCTCGGTCACCATGGACCGGATCGCGCCGCAGATCGGCCCGGCCTTCGACGGCCTCACCGAGCTCTCCCGCTCGCTGAACGGCCGCAACACCGCGCTGCGCGACCTGCTCGCCGCCACCGCCGACGTCACCGGCATCCTGGCCGAGCGCGGCGCCCAGGTGAACAGCCTGATCCTGAACGCCAACGACCTGCTCGGCGTGCTCGCCGCGCGCAGGCAGGCGATCGTGGAGCTGCTGGCCAACACCACCGCCGTCGCCGAGCAGCTCAGCCTGCTGGTGGCGAACAACGAGGCCGAGCTGGCCCCCACCCTCGACCGGCTGAACTCGATCGCCGCCATGCTGCAGCAGAACCGGGACAACATCGCCGAGGCGCTCCCCGGCCTGGCCAAGGTCGCCATGACCCAGGGCGAGGCCGTCTCCGGCGGGCCGTTCTACAACGCCTACGTCGCGAACCTGATCCCGGCGCAGGTGATCCAGCCCTTCATCGATCAGGCGTTCGGCATCCAGCCGCAGCCCGCACCAACCCCGGAGCCGCCCCGATGACCCGAAGAATTCTGCTCGCCGCCGGCGCCGTGCTGGTCGTCGCGGCGCTCGCCGTCGCGGGGACCTACGGTTACCGCGCGGTCTTCGGGCCGCGCACCATCACGGCGGTGTTCAGCACCGCCACCGCCATCTACCGGGGTGACGACGTGCGGGTGGCCGGGGTGAAGGTCGGGCGGATCGCCGATATCCGGCCCACCGGCACCAGCACCGAGATGGAGCTGGAGGTGGAGCGCGGCGTCGACATCCCGGCGAACGCCAGGGCCGTCGTGGTGGCGCAGAGCCTGGTCGACGCCCGCTACGTGCAGCTCACCCCCTCGTATCGGGGGGACGGCCCGACGCTGGCCGACGGCGCGGTGATCCCGCTGGAGCGCACCGCCGTCCCGGTGGAGTGGGACGAGGTGAAAACCCAGCTCACCCGGCTCGCCACCGAGCTCGGGCCCGGCGCCGACCTGGCCTCCAGCTCCACCGGCCGCTTCATCGACAGCGCGGCGCGGGCCATGGACGGCAACGGCGCGAAGCTGCGCAGCACGCTGCTCGAGCTCTCGGCGGTGGGCCGGGTGCTGGCCGACGGCAGCGGCGACATCGCGAGCACGCTGCGCAACCTGCAGACCTTCGTGACGGCGCTGCGCGACAGCGATGTGCAGATCGTGGAGTTCCAGGACCGGCTGGCCACCCTCTCCAGCGTGCTCGACGACAGCCGCTCCGACCTGGACGCGGCGCTGGCGAGCCTCTCGGTCGCGGTGGGGGAGGTGCAGCGGTTCGTCACCGCGAATCGGGACCGGGCCACCGAGCAGGTGCAGCGGCTCACCGACGTGACGCAGAACCTGGTGGACAACCGGGACGACCTGGAGCAGCTGCTGCACGTCTTCCCGACGAGCATCGCCAACTTCTACAACATCTACAACCCGGACACCGCCACCGAGGCGGGCGTCTTCGTGCTGAACAACTTCAGCGACCCGATCCAGTTCGTCTGCTCGGCCATCGCCAGCCTGGAGAACGGCACCTCCGAGGAGGGGGCGCGGAAGTGCCGCGAGTACCTCGGCCCCGTCCTCGGGCTGCTCAACTTCAATTACCTCCCGGTCCCGGTGAACCCGGCGCTCGGCCCCACCGCGCGCCCGGAGAGCCTGATCTACACCGAGCAGGATCTGATTCCCCAGGTGGTGGATACCACGTCCCCGCCCCCGCCGCCCCTGCCCGATCTCGGGGCCATCCTCTTCCCCGGAAGGTAGTGAGCCGTGTTCACCTCCGGCAACCGTGCGCCGATCGGCCGACCCCGGAAAGAAACGCGGCACGCGCTGCGCGCGATCGGGATCGCGCTCTGCACCGCAGCGGTGGCGACGAGCTGCGCCTGGAACGGCGTGGAGACGCTGCCCCTGCCCGGCGCGCCGGGGCAGGGGAGCGATGCCGTCACCATCGACGTGGAGATGGCGAATATCGGTACCCTGGTGCAGAATTCGCCGGTCATGGTGGACGACGTCGTGGTCGGCAGCGTCAGCGGCATCCGGCTGGACGGCTGGCACGCCGTCGTCCAGGCCTCGATCCGCCCGGACGCCGCCGTCCCGGCGAACGTCGTCGCCACCGTCGGCCAGACCAGCCTGCTCGGCTCCAGCCACCTCGCGCTGAACACGCCCGCCGGTGAGGCCCCCGCCGGGGCCCTCTCCTCCGGCGTCCGCATCCCGCTGAACGCCTCGTCCACCTACCCCTCCACCGAGCAGACCCTCGCGTCGCTCTCGGTGGTGGTGAACGGCGGCGGCCTCGGCCAGCTCGGCGACATCATCCACAGCCTGAACGACGCCTTCGACGGCAGGCAGGAGCAGGTCGGGGCGCTGCTGGACCGGCTGGACACCGTCATGGGGACCCTGGACGGCCAGCGCGCCGACATCCTCGCCTCGATCGACGCGCTGAACCGGCTCGGCGGCCGCTTCGCCGAGCAGCGCGACACCGTCAGCCGGGCACTGAACGAGCTGCCCCCCGCCCTCGACGTGCTGCTCGCCGAGCGCCCCGCCATCACCGACGCGCTGAACCGGCTGCGCGCCTTCAGCGACACCAGCACCGCGGTGGTCCGCGACGTGCAGGCCGACCTGGTCAGCAACCTGCGCAACCTGGAGCCGACGCTCGCCGCACTGGCCGACGTCGGCCCGCAGATCGACGCCGCGCTCGCCTATGCGACCGTCTACCCCTACGGGCAGAAGACGATCGACGGCGCGGCGCGCGGCGACTACCTCAACCTGTTCGCCACCGTCGACCTCACCATTCCCCGGCTGCGGCGGGAGCTGCTGCTCGGCACCCCCTACGGCGACCCGACCGCCGTGGTGCAGGCCGCCGTCGGCGATCCCGGCTACGCGCAGCAGACCTCCGACCCGCTCCGGGTCGGCATCGCCCCGAACGGAGGCCGCTGAATGTTGCTGTCCCGCTTCGTCAAGTTCCAGCTGGTCACCTTCGCTGTGCTCTCGGTGATCGGGCTGACCGTGATGGCGACGGTCTACATGAAGCTGCCGACGCTCGCCGGCATCGGCACCATGCGGGTGACGGTCGAGCTGCCTGCCACCGGCGGGCTCTACCGGTTCGGCAACGTCACCTACCGCGGCGTCGAGATCGGCAAGGTGACCTCGGTCGAGCTCACCGACGACGGGGTGCTCGCGCACCTCGCGATCGACTCCGGCCGCGATATCCCGGCCGACCTGGAGGCGCAGGTGCGCAGCGTCTCCGCCGTCGGCGAGCAGTACGTGGAGCTGCGTCCGCGCACCGACGCGGCGCCGTTCCTGCGCGACGGTTCGGTGGTGGCTCGGCGCGACACCGCCATCCCGCAGCCGGTAGGCCCGATGCTCGACTCGCTGAGCGCCCTGGTCGGCACCATCCCCACCGACGAGCTGCACACCCTGCTCGGCGAGCTCTTCACCGGGCTGCACGGCGCCCAGTACGACCTGGAGACGCTGCTCACCTCGGGGCAGACCATCGCCACCGAGCTGAACGGGGTGGCGCCGCAGACCCGCACCCTGATCGAGGACGCGCGGCCACTGCTCGACTCCCAGGTGCGCTCCGCCGACGCCATCCGGATCTGGACCCGCAGCCTCTCCGGCGTCACCGCCCAGTTGGTCGCCAACGACCCCCAGCTGCGCGAACTCCTGCACTCCGGGCCCGGCTTCAGCGCCGAGCTGGAGCAGTTGCTCGGTCAGGTGCGGCCCACGCTGCCGATCCTGCTCGGCAACCTGACCAGCGTCGGCCAGCTCGCGGTCACCTACAACGCCGGGCTGGAGCAGCTGCTGGTGCTGCTGCCGCCCTCCATCTCCATGATCCAGGCGGTGCAGCCGAACCGGAACGCCTCCGGGCTCGGGCTCGGCGACTTCCGGATCAGCGGCGTCTCCGACCCGCCCGCCTGCACCGTCGGCTTCCTGCCGCCGTCGGAGTGGCGCTCGCCGGAGGACACCACCGTCATCGACACCCCCGACGACCTGTACTGCAAGCTGCCGCAGAACTCCGATATCGCGGTGCGCGGCGTGCGCAACATCCCGTGCGCGGAGAATCCGGCCAAGCGCGCCCCGACCGCCGCGCTCTGCCACAGCGAGGAAGGGTTCGTCCCGCTCGCCAACGAGCAGCCGCTGCTCGGCCCCTACCCCCGCGATCCCAGCCTCGAGGGGCAGGGGATCCCGCCGGACTCGCGCTACGGGACCGCGCCCGCCTCGTTCGGGACGGCGCAGTACGACCCGCACACCGGCAACTACCTCGGCCCGGACGGAAAGCTCTACCAGCAGACGGATCTCGCCGACAAGGCCGCGGTCTGGACGGACATGCTCCCGCGCTGAGCACGGCTCGGCCCGGCCCGACCTGGTCACCCGGCGAGCGCCGCGGCCGGTGGTCGTGCCCACCCCCCAACACGCGCAGGGCGCCCCGCATGTCATGCGGGGCGCCCTGCGCGTATTCAGTCGGTCAGAGGCCGAGATCCGCCAGCGGACTGGTATCGCACGCCTTGCCTGCGACGGTCGCGGCCCGCCGCTGCACGGTCGGCAAACCGAGCCCGACCGACGCCTTGCGCCCACGCCGCGAGTGATCCTTGTCCGGCTTGGGCAGGGCCCCCGCCATCTCGAGCTCCGCGTTCCCGCGCACGCACTCCGGATCCGGCCCGTCCAGCGGCAGCCCGGTGAAGAACTTGGCCGCCATGCACCCGCCCTTGCAGGAGTCGTAGGCCGAGCAGGAGACACACGCCCCTCCGGTCTGCGGCTCGCGCAGCCGGGTGAAGAGCTCGGAACGGCGCCAGACGGATTCGAACCCGCCCGGGTCGCGCACGTTCCCGGCCAGGAACTCGTCGTGGATGGCGAACGGGCAGGCGTACACGTCGCCGACCGGGTCGATCAGGCACACCACCCGACCGGCGCCGCACAGGTTGAGCCCGGGCAGCGGGGTGGAACCGAGCGCGTTCAGGTGGAAGAACGAGTCGCCGGTGAGCACCTGCTCACCATTGGCGATCAGCCAGTCGTAGATGGCCAGCTGCTGATCGGTGGTCGGGTGCAGCTCGGGCCAGACGTCGGCGCCGCGCCCGGAGGGCCGGAGCCGGGTGATCCGCAGCTGCGCGCCGAACCGGTCGGCGATCGCCTTGAAGTCGTCGAGTTGCCCGACATTGTGCCGCGTCATCACGACCGAGATCTTGAAGTTCTCGAACCCCGCGTCGGCCAGGTTCCCCATGGCCCGGTAGGCCATGTCGAACGAGCCCGGCCCGCGCACCGCGTCGTTGACCTCGGCGGTCGCGCCGTCCATGGAGATCTGCACGTCGACGTAGTCGCTCGCCGCGAGCTGCCTGGCCCGCGCCGCGTTCAGCCGCACCCCGTTGGTGGAGAACTTCACGCCGACGCCGTGGTCGACGGAGTAGTCGAGCAGCTCCCAGAAGTCGGGCCGCACGGTGGGCTCGCCGCCGCCCATGTTGACGTAGAAGACCTGCATGCGCTGCAGCTCGTCGATCACGGCCTTGCACTCGGCGGTGCTCAGCTCGCGCGGATCGCGCCGGCCGGAGGAGGAGAGGCAGTGCTCGCAGGCCAGGTTGCAGGCGTAGGTGAGCTCCCAGGTGAGGCAGATGGGGGCGTCCAGGCCGTGTTCGAAGTGCTCGACGAGTTTCATGGTCGCTCCTGGATGGTCCCGGCGTCGGCGAGGCCCGCGAGCGCTCGCAAGTAGTGGTCGTGCGAGGGGGCGGGCACGCCCGCCGCGGTGAGCGCGCTGTTCGCGTCGGGCTGCTCGGCGAGCGCGCGCACCACCGCCACCAGCAGCGGCGTCTTCAGGAACGAGAGCCGGCGGGTGCCGTAGTCGTAGAGCAGTGCCCCGAACGGCTCGGGCCGCACCGACACCGAGGGTGCCAGTGCGTAGGCCCGGGCCGGATCGAACGGCGGACGGTCAGTAGACACCGCACATGCCATCGATCGAGACCTCCTCGACCAGCACGTCCTCCTCGACGAGGGATTCGGTCTTCGTGTCCTCGGTCATCTGCGTCACCTTCCTGTATGGCTGTGGCACCGAGCATAATGTCAGTTCGTGTCGAAAAGGAAGGAATGGCACGAGAATGTAATTTCCGGACTTGCATTACACTGTTCTCGACCAAGGGAGGTGCGCGATGACGGAGTCGTCGGTGCGGCGCATGCTGGCCATCTTCGACGTCGAGCCCGCCGGCCCCGGCCGCTTCGCCGGGACCAGCGACGGCGGCTCGCGGCGCGTGGTCGACGGCACCCAGCTGCTCGCGCAGTCACTGGTCGCGGCCGCGAAGACGTTCGAGGACAAGGTGATCCGCTCCGCGCACGCCACCTTCTCGCGCGCGGTCGATCCAGAACGGCCGGTGGAGTTCGTGGTCGAGCAGACGCACCGCGGCCGCTCGATGGCGAGCGCGGTGGTCGGGGTCGAGCAGGGCGGGCGGCGCTGCGCCACCGTCTCGGTACTGGCCGACACCCCGACCGACGATGTGGTGCGGCATCACGTGCCGCGCCCCGACGTGCCCGGCCCGGCGGCAGCCATCTCGGCCGACATGCCGCTGACCGGCCGCGACCTGCGGATCGTCGGGGTGGCCGACGTGAACGACCCGGACGAGGTCGGTCCGCCGGAGCTGCACGCCTGGCTGCGCTACGACCCCGTCCCGGACCGCGACGACCTGGCCAAGGCGCTGCTCGCGCACTTCACCGGACACCTCTCGGTCTCCGCCACGCTGCGCGCGCACCCCGGCGTCGGCACCGCCCAGGCGCACCACACGATCTCCACCGCGCCGATGACCGTCGCGGTGCGCTTCCACGAGCCCGCCGCCTGGGACGGGTGGCTACTGTATTCGCACGAGAGCATCCAGGTCGGCGCGGGCATGTCCTGCGTGCGCGGGCTGGTGCACACCGAGGACGGGCGGCTGATCGCCTCCTTCACCCAGGAGGCGATGATCCGCCCGCTGCGCGGGGACGACACCGCCATCCCGGCGGAGGCCCGGCTGTGAGAAGGGAACACCGATGACCGATCACCCCGGCTTCCTGACCCGCCCCGACTATCGGGTCGACATCCACCTCCGGCGCAACCTGATCACCGTGCACCACGGCGAGTCGCTGATCGCGGAGAGCATCCGCGCGCTGCTGGTGGACGAGCAGGACCACGGGCTGGTCTTCTACCTGCCGCGCGCCGACGTCCGGGTGCGGCTGGCCGCCGACGAGTCGCGCGCGAGCACCTGCCCCTTCAAGGGCGCCGCCACCTACTGGCGCTTCGACGGCGACGGCGGCGAGGCGGTGGTCTGGAGCTACGAGGACCCGGCGCCGCAGGTGGCGCAGTTGCGCGGGCACGTCGCCTTCTATCAGGACCGGGTGACGCTGCGGGTCGGCGTGGCGACCCCGGCGGTCAGCGGCAGGGACTGACTCAGCGATCGAGCCGCGGCAGTACCTCGGCGGCGAAGAGCTCCATCGTCGCCTCGGCCTCCCGCGGCGAGACCAGGAAGACGACCGCGTCGATGCCGCTCGCGGCCCGCTCGGCGAGCTGCTCGGCCACCATGGCCGGGGTGCCGACGTAGCCGTCGTCCAGGCCGTAGGCCGCGGCGCCGTACCGGCGTTCGGCCCGCTCCCGCACCGCGGGCAGCGCGGCCTCGTCCGGGGCCAGCGCGAGCACCGCCTGGTGCGAGCGCGCGATGGTGGCCGGATCCCGCTGCACGGCAGCGCATTCGCGCTCCAGCGCGGCGGTGAGCGCGGGCCGGTCGCGCAGCCCGTAGGTGGGGATGTTCCAGACGTCGGCGTACCGGGCGACCAGTGGCAGTGTGTACTTCGGGCCCGCCCCGCCCAGGTGGATCGGCGGCCGCGGCCGCTGCACCGGGCCGGGCACGTTCGGCAGCTCGGTGACCCGGTAGTGCGCGCCGGCGAAGGTGGTCGGCTCGCCGGTGAACATCCGGGTGACGATCTCCAGCGTCTCGCCGAGCCGCGCGGAACGCTCGGCGGCGCTGCCCCACGGCAGCCCGGCGCGGCGGTGCTCCTCCTCGACCGAGCCGCTGCCGAGCCCGAACTCCAGCCTGCCGCCGGAGATGACGTCGAGCGTGCTGGCCATCCGGCCGAGCAGCGCCGGGTGCCGGAAGCTGTTGCACAGGACGAGGGTGCCGACCCGGAGCGTCTCGGTGCCGCAGAGCAGCGCGGTCGCGGTGGTCCACGCCTCCAGCGCGGGCTGCTCGGGCATACCGGGCGCGTAGAGGTGGTCGAACACCCAGAACGTCTCGAAACCGGTGCGCTCGGCGGTGCGCGCCAGGCCGAGCAGCGCGACGGCGTCGGCGACCAGCTGGGGTACGAAGATGCCGAAGCGCATCACTAGACGGTAGCCCGAACGCCCGGTCCCGCAGGGAAAACGAGAGCCGCATTTCCATAGAGCAAGTTGTTGGGTGACGGGTGTCACTCTGACTGGGCGATGCGTCGACCCCAGCTCCGCCGCGGCCTCTCCGGCGATGCCGGGCTCGGGCTCTTCGTCGTCGGCAGGTCGGCCTCGGTGTCCTGCGCGCCCTGCCGAAGGGGATCCAGGCGCTCTAGCCGAGCGTCGCGGCCAGCCTGCCCGCGTTCATCCAGCCGATCGCCTCGATCGAGACCATCGGGTTCACCCCGGAGGCGGTGGGGAAGCAGGAGGCGTCCGCGACGACGAGATTCGGCACCTCCCAGGTGGCGCCGTCCGGGTTCAGCGCGGAGTGCTCGGCGCTGCCGCCCATCCGGGCCGAGCCCATGATGTGCAGCGCCGCCATGGCGCACTGGCCCGGGCCGTACCCGGCGCTCGCGCAGCGGGCCGCGAAGGCCGCATGGTCGCCGCGCTTCCCCGGTTCGTAGGAGGCGCCGGACTGGTGCCCGGAGTCGATCGCCCGCGCCCCCGCCGCCTCCAGGATCTCGGCGGCGCCGACGATCCCGCGGTGCAGGTGCGCGCGGTCCCGCGCGGAGAGGGTGTAGTGCACGATCGCCTCGCCCTGCTTGTCCACGGTCACCTTGCCGTGGTCGCGGTCCCTGGTGATCACGCCGATGGCGACGGTGTTCGCGAGATTCAGCATGGCGGCGCGGTGCGCGTCGGCGCCGCGCCAGTTCATGAAGCCGACCAGCATGCCGGGGTGCATCGGGCCGGTCTCGTAGATGACGCCGTAGCCGTCGCCGTCCAGATCCGCGTGCTGCCGGGAGATCCGGGTCTGCAGCCCGCCCTCCCAGGGCCGGATCTCGTCGTCGAAGGTGCCGAAGACCGCGGAGGCCGGGTGCAGCCGCAGGTGATCGCCGATGTTCTTGTTCCGCAATCCGGAGCGGCGCAGCAGCGCCGGGGTCTGGATGGCGCCGGCGGCGACCACCACCGCCCCGGCCCGCACGGTGAACTCGGCGCCGTCGGCGGTGCGCGCGCTGACACCGGTCGCCCGGCCCGCGCTGACCTCGACCCGGCGCACATCGGCGCCGACCACCAGCCGGGCGCCGCGCTCGGCGGCATCGCGCAGCCAGGTCTTGGTGGCCGACTGCTTGGCGCCGATGCGGCAGCCGTAGCCGCAGCGGCCGCACTCGGTGCCCGCGTCACAGGCGTCGGTGACGTTGCGCGGCAGGGTGTCGAGTTCCCAGCCGAGCGCGGTGACACCGCGCTCGAGCACGCCGTCGCGGGCGGAGAGCGGGGAGCGCTCGGAGGTCACCCCGATGCGGCGGACCACCTCGTCCATCGCGGCGCCGTACTCCGCGCCGGCGAACTGCTCGGCGCCGAGCGCCGCCCACTCCGCGCGCACCGCGTCGGGGGTGCGCAGCGAGGTGCTCCAGTTGACGACGGTGCCGCCGCCGAGGCAGCTCCCGGCCACCAGGGTCAGCTGCCCCTCGGTGGTGGCCTGCGGGCCGGGGGAGTAGAGCCTGGTGAGGGCGTCGAGTTCGCCGGTGCCGAAGTCGGCGTCGTCGTAGTACTCGCCGCGCTCCAGCACCACGACATCCAGCCCGGCGGCGGCGAGCCTGGCCGCAGCCGCGCCGCCGCCCGCGCCGGAGCCGACCACGACGACATCGCAGTCGAGCGTTTCAGCGCCGTTCGGGCGCAGCGGTCTCAGTGCGGGCTCCGGCGCCGTCGCCTGCGGGCCGGGCGCGGCCGGGTACCCCATCTCCTTCCACAGCGGGTTGTCGCCGTGCGGGCCGGGAGTCGTGTAGTACGAGAGCAGCGCCGCCTGCTTGAGTGCCTGGAAGATCGCGCGCTTGGGGGCGAGCCGCGAGTTGCCGAGCCCGAGCAGCAGCCGCTCCCGCTCGGCCTGCGTGCGGGCCGAGAAGCGGCCGGGGGCGCCGCCGGTGAGCAGCGCGAGCAATGGGGAATCCCAGATACCGAGCAGGGTGGCGAGCTGCCTGCCCTCCGCGGCGCGCGGATTGCGGGCCAGCAGCCGCAGCACGACGTCGGGAACGCCGAGCTCGGCGGCGGAGGGCAGGGCGTTGCCGTCACCCGGTGCGAACGTGTCGCAGATCAGCGTGAGGGCTGCGCGCTGACGTGCGGTGAGATCCATGCGAACTCCCGGCGGTATGTGAATCGTGACTCACATGAATGGGCTGTCGCGGAACCATAGCCTGCGCGGCAGCCGGGAGTAAAGCGACGTCGACCAGGATGTTCGTCCGGAATCGTGGATTACTTCGGTGCGTCGCCCTGGGTCGCGCGGTCGCGCCAGACGTCCAGGATCTCGGTGGCGAAGGTGCTGGTCGGCAGCGGCGGGCGCTGGCCGGTGGAGACGTGCGCGGCGAGCGCGGCCAGCCGGGTCGCCGCGCGCGCGGGCCAGCCGTTGGCCAGGGTCCAGGCGTAGACGTCGTCGCCGGTGAAGGAGTGGCCGTTCTCGTGCGCGATGCTCAGCACCGCGGCGGCGTCCCTGCGGTCCTGTGCGGCAGTGAGATTCGAGGCCGGGTCGACCAGCCCGGAGAGCGTCGTCAGCGCCTCGGCCACCACCGGGTCCAGCCGGGCCGCACCCGGCGGCGGCACCGCGGGGCCGAGCAGCCGGGGCTGCGCGGCCTGCGCCCAGGCGGCGACCTCGTCCAGGCTGTTCGGCACCACGCAGAGCGCGGTGGTGCGGCGGTCGTCGGCGATCCGGGTGAGCTCCTCCGGGGTGGGCCAGGCCGCGAGCACCGGGCCGCCGCGCCAGGTCGTGGCCGGCCTGCGCCAGGTCGCCACCAGTGCCCTGGCCTCGTCGACGAACTCGCGCAGCCACGGGTTGTCGTCGACATTCGACCTACCGGGTGCGTAGACCAGCGGCGTCCCGCCGAAACGGCGGGATCTGCGGGCGACCCAGGCGATTCCGTCGGACAGCCCGGGGTCGTCACCGACAGCCGTCAGTGCAGTCGGGTAACGCCATCGGCCCGCGGCAGACATGGGGACCATCCTCGCATTACTGCGAGCGTCGGGTGGCGAGTGTCCGGTTCGAATGTCTCGGCGGCTAACTGGTCCAACCAGTTGACCAGAGCCTCGGCCTGCGGGATGGTGGAGGAGTGGACATCACCCCGGTCACCCGCGCCTCGGTCTCCGACGAGGTCTTCGGGCAGCTCGTCACCGAGATCCTCGCCGGACGGCTGGCGCCCGGCGACGCGCTGCCCGGCGAGCGGGAGCTGGCCGAGCGCTTCGGGGTGAACCGGCACGCGGTGCGCGAGGCGCTCAAGGGCGTCAGGCAGGCCGGGCTGGTGCGGATCGCGCAGGGCGGCAAGACCAGGGTGCTGGACTGGCGGGTCAGCGCCGGGCTGGACGCGCTCTCCGCGCTGGCCGAGACCGGTGCGGTGCCGCCGGTGCGGATGCTGCGCGACATCGCGGAGATGCGCCGCAGCGTCGCCGCGGACGCCGCCCGGCTCTGCGCCGAGCGCGCCACCCCCGAGCAGCGGGCCGCCGTGACGGCGGCCGCCGAGCGCTACCCGGCCGCCACCGACCGGCCGGTCGACGCCACCGCGGCCGACCTGGACTTCTGGACCGCCGTGATCGACGGCTCCGGCAACATCGCCTACCGGCTCGGGCTGAACACCCTGGTCGCCGGGTTCGGCGCGATCGGCTGGCCGGTGATCGCCGACCTCGGGCTCTTCATCGAGTACGTGGACCGCGATTCGCACGCCGAGCTGGCCCGCCGGATCGCCGCCGCCGACCCGGACGGCGCGCACGCGCTCGCCACCGAGCTGCTCGGCCGGATGGTGGCGCTGCTCGCGGGCGGGGTCGAGGAGTAGCGATGTTCGACCTGATCCTGCACGCCATCCCGGTCTTCGTGCTCTGCCTCGCCCTGGAGGCCGCCTCGTTCCGCCTCCTGCCGGACGAGGACGAACTCGGCTACGAATTCCGCGACGCCAGAACCAGTATCGGCATGGGTCTCGGCAGCGTGGTGGTGAACGCGGGCTGGAAGCTGGCGCTGGTCGCTGTCCTCGCCGCCGCGTACGCGGTGTCGCCGCTGCACCTGCCCGCCGACACCTGGTGGTTCTGGGCGCTGCTCTTCCTCGCCGACGACCTCGCCTTCTACTGGTACCACCGCACGCACCACACCGTCCGGGTGCTCTGGGCCAGCCACGTGGTGCACCACTCCAGCCGGTTCTTCAACCTGTCGACCGCGCTGCGCCAGCCGTGGACGCCGTTCACCGCCCTGCCGTTCTGGCTGCCGCTCGCGCTGCTCGGATTCCCGCCATCGGCCATCCTGCTGCAGCAGTCGGTGAGCCTGCTCTACCAGTTCTTCCTGCACACCGAGCGGGTCGGGAAGCTGTGGGCGCCGGTCGAGTTCGTCTGCAACACTCCCTCGCACCACCGGGTGCACCACGGTGCGAACCCGGAGTACCTGGATCGCAACTACGGCGGCATCCTCATCGTCTGGGACCGGATCTTCGGCACCTTCGAGCCGGAGCTGGCCCGGGTGCGGTACGGGCTCACCACGAATATCGCCACCTTCAACCCGGTGCGGGTCGCCACCCACGAGTTCGCCGCCATCTGGCGGGATGTGCGCGGGGCGGCTCGCCGGCGGGATCGGTGGGGATTCGTGGTGCGCGGGCCGGGGTGGCGGCCCGAGATCGGTCAGTAGCCGGGTTCGGCGAAGCGGGCGACGGCGCGCAGCAGCGCCGCGCCCATGGCGGGGCTGCCGGTGTGGCCGGAGTCGTCGATGATGCGCAGGCGGGCCTCGGGCCAGGCTTTCGCGAGGTCCCAGGCGGTCTCCAGCGGGGTGGAGATATCGAGGCGGCCGTGGATCAGTTCGCCGGGGATGCCCGCGAGCCGGTGCGCGTCGCGCAGCAGCGCGCCCTCCTCGAGCCAGGCGGCGTGCGCGAAGTAGTGCGTGCAGATGCGGACGAAGGCGAGCAGGGCGGTCTCCGCCTTCGCGCTGTACTGGCCGGGGCTGCCGAGGGATTCGTGGGCGATGGCGGCGTCCTCCCAGCGGCACCACTCGACGGCGGCGTCGCGGCGGACCTCCGGGTCCGGGTGCTCCAGCAGGAGCCGGTAGCCGTCGACGAGATCGTCCGTTTCGGGGACGACGGCGCGGAAGCGTTCCCACTCGGCGGGGAGCAGGCGGCCCAGGCCGCGGTACAGCCACTCGGTCTCGCGGCGGCTGGTGGTGGTGACGCCGACCAGCACGATGCCGGTAACCCGCTCCGGGTGGCGCTCGGCATAGGCGAGGACGAGGGTGCAGCCCCAGGAGCCGCCGAACAGCAGCCAGCGCTCGATGCCGAGGTGCTCGCGGAGCCGCTCCATGTCGGCGATCAGGTGCTCGGTGGTGTTCACCGACATGTCGGTGGCCGGGTCGGCCGCGCTCGGTGTGCTGCGGCCGCAGCCGCGCTGGTCGAACTGGACGATGCGGAAGATGCCCGGGTCGAACGTCTTTCGCGGTCCGGGGCTGCTGCCGCTGCCGGGGCCGCCGTGTACGACCAGTGCCGCGCGGCCGTCCGGGTTGCCGCTGGCGCACCAGTAGACGTGGTTGCCGTCGCCGACCTCGAGCAGGCCGTCGGCGTAGGGGTCGATCGGGGGAAAGGGGGCGGTGGCCGTCACGGTGCTCGACGGTAGTCACCGGCCGGATGGATGGTGCCCGGCTTCAGCCGCGCGCGGCGTCCACGGCGGCGCGGGCGTTCACCCGGCCGTGGCCGTACCAGGGGCTGTGGCCGGAGGCGTCGTAGTTCCCGTTCGCCTCGTCTATGCGGTCGGCGGTGCGCTGCAGGATCTCGCGCACCCGGGCGCGGGTGAGGCCGGGGTTCGCGGCCAGGACGAGGGCGGCGGTGCCCGCGACGCCGGGGGCGGCGCTGGAGGTGCCGCCGAACTCGGCGGTGTAGTCGCCCGCGGCGTCGCCGAGCGCCGGATCGCCCGGGTTGTAGCCGCGGCGGCCGCGGCGGTCGACGGTCCAGATGCCGGGGGTGAGCGGCGCCGGGTGCCGGAACGGGGCGTGCTCGAAGTCGTTGCTGGGGAAGGCGACGGCCACCGCGGCGCCGGTGTCGCTGTACACGCTGCGGGTGCCGGTGTCGTTGCAGGCGGCCACCGCGAGCACCGCGGGATGGCCGGCGTAGCCGTCGTTGTCGGCGGGCTCGTTGCCGTTGCCCGCGGCGAACACGATCACGCAGCCCCTGCCGCCGCGGCCGCTGTTCGCCGCGTACTCCAGGGCCAGCCCGGTGCTCGCCGGGATCGGGACGACCCGCTGGTGCGCCGGGTCGCTGGGGCGGTACCAGGCCCCGTCCGCCGGACCCCAGCTGCACGAGATCACGTCGGCGCCGTGGTCGGCGGCCCACTGGAAGGCGCGGGCCTCCGCCTGCGAACCGAGCCCGGAGGCGAGCCGGATCGGCAGCAGCGCGGCCTCCGGCGCCACCCCCGACGCGCCCGCGCTGCCCGCCGCGACGGCGACCCCGGCGCAGGCGGTGCCGTGGTTGTCGCCGTAGTCGGGGCCGGTGCCGCCCTGGTCCTTCGGGCGCGGATCATCGGTGTCCGCGGTGACATCGCGCGGGGCGACCACCCGGCCCGCGAACTCCGGGTGATCGATGTCGATGCCGTCGTCGATCACCGCGACGGTGATCCCCGCGCCGCGCGTGACCGCGTGCGCCGCCTCGACATTCGCGTGCGCGTTCACCGGCGTCCCGTCGACCGTCGTGGCGCGCAGGTGCCACTGCTGCGGGGCGATGGTCTTGCGGGCGCGGCGCCGGATCAGCTCCGGGTGGCTGTACTCGACGTCGGGGCGGGCGAGGAGTTCGGCGGCGATCGTGAAGACGCGCTGGCCGGTGCGCTCCGGTGCGGCGGTGAAGTAGGCGTTGGCGGCGTAGCCGACCTGCTCGCGAATGCGCAGCCCGGCCCCGGCGAGCACCGCGCGGCAGTGCGCGGGGTCGGCGTCGTCGGTGAACTTGACGAAGAGGTTCTCGGTGTAGAGGACCGGTTCGCCGGTGGCCGGATCGGCCAGCACCCGTCCGGCGAAACGGATCTCGGGCGCGGCGTCCAGCGCCCGGATCCGCTCGGCGATCGGTTGCCCGGGTGGTAGCCGGTACACCTCGACGCCCACCTCGGGATGGGCCTGCACGAGGACGGCGCCGGCGAGCAGGTCGCGCAGCGGCAGCGGGACCGAACCGCGCTGCCGTGGCACCGCCGGCCCGGTGGCCGCGCGCACTACGAGCAGGTCGTCACTCGGCTCGAATGTGCTGCCCGGCTCGTCGGCCCGGCCGAAATACGCAGTGGGCACCGTCTTCTCCTCCGTTCGGGGAACAGGATCTCGACGGTAGTGCCCGCGTTCGTTTTCCCCCACTGGAATGTATAGCGGGAGGTGGGGCTTGCGGCAAGGCCCCGGTGCGGGGTCAGAATCGCTCTCCCGGCCGCCGGACGGCGGCCGGGAGAGGAGGGCACGATGCGGGTTCTGATCTCGACGATCGGGTCGCGGGGCGAGGTGCAGCCGGTGGTGGCGCTGGCGCGGGAGCTGGCGGCGGGCGGGCACGAGGCGGTGCTGGTCGGGCCGCCCGATTTCCGCGGGTGGGCCGAGGGGCTCGGGGTCGGCTACCGGCCGGTCGGGCCGGAGTTGCGCGGGACCGCGCGGCAGGGCGCGGGGCCGCCGCCGAGCGAGGAGCAGCGGCGGGCCATGATCGCGGGCACCGTCGACGCGCAGTTCGAGGCGCTGCTGCCGGTGGCGGCGGGGTGCGGGGCCGTCGTCGGTGGCGGGGCGCTGGCCATCGCGGCGGGGTCGGTGGCGGAGTTCGTGGGGGCTCGCTACTCGTACGCGGCGTTCGCCCCGGTGACCCTGCCGTCCGCCCGGCATGCGCCGCCGGCGTTCCGCGGGGTGGCGGCGGGGACCTGGGAGCAGGATGCCGCGCGCTGGAACCTGCTCTGGGCCGCGCCGCTGAACGCGCGGCGGGCAGCGCTCGGACTCGCCCCGGTCGCGGATGTCCGCGAGCATCTGTTCACCGCGAGGCCGCTGCTCGCCGCCGACCCGGTGCTGGCGCCGTGGCCGGAGCCGGGCGGTGCGGTGCGGCAGACCGGGGCCTGGCTGCTCGCGGATCCGCGGCCCCTGCCCGCCGAGGTGCTCGCCTTCCTCGATGCCGGGGAGCCGCCGGTCTTCGCGGGGTTCGGCAGCATGCCCGAGCCGGGCGGTGCCGCCGCGGCCCTGCTCGGCGCCGCCCGCGCCATCGGCAGGCGGCTGATCGTCTCGTCCGGCTGGTCCGGCTTCATCGTCGACGCACCGGACTGCCTGGTCGTCGGCGAACTCGACCTCCGGCAGTTGTTCCCCCGCGTGGCCGCCGTCGTGCACCACGGTGGCGCGGGCACCACGACCACCGCCGCCGCGGCCGGGGTTCCGCAGGTGGTGCTCCCACAGATGTTCGACCAGTTCTACTTCGCCGACCGCGTCGCGGCGCTCGGGCTCGGGTCGTCGTATCGCGAACCGCCACAGCGTGACTCGCTCACCGCCGCCCTGGCCGCCGCCCTCGACGCCACCACCCGCGCAGGGGACGTCGCCCGCGAGATCCGCCCCGACGGCACCCGGCTCGCGGCCGAACTGATCACCGCGAGCTGAACCGGCCCAACTGCCCGTAGGGCACCAGGTATTCCCGATCGACCCGGCTCCGCCACCGGGCGTCGGTCGGCTCCAGCGCTCCACCCGCGGGATCCTTCGGCCACGGCTCCCGCAGGTGGATCTGGATGTCTTGCTGCAGAATCCGCACCAGCTCCATCGCGAACTCCGCGGCCGTGTCGCTGCCCGGCTCGGTCGGGTCGAGCGCCGCGCTCGTACCCACCTCCCGCACGGTGATGCTCACCCAGCCCTCGGGCTCCGGCCGCCCCGTCTGCTCCCCGAAACTGCGCCACTCCGCGTCGTACGCAGAGCCGACCTCGGTCGGAAACCCCGTCGGGTGCCCGACATCGGCGGCAACCAGCCGCGCCCCGCGAACGGCTTCGTCTAGATCGTGCCGTCCGGTGCCGTGTGCAAGGCGGTAGTCGATGCATGGTGGCGGTGCCGCGGTCGCTGGTGCTGCTACGGCAAAATGTCCCATTGTGCCGAGTGCCGTGACGGCTATCGTCGAAGATCATGCGCTTGCCGTACGTGAGTGACCTCTGATACGTGGTCATACCGTTTCCCTCCCCTGGGATCACCCGATCGATGCAACTCCCCCCGGTGCCACTGAGCATCCCGGTCATTGCCGATCATTTGGTTGGACGCACTCATCCGAGGTTCGGTTCCCGTCATCGAGCGGTGTACGAACGGCGCTGCTTCACTGTGTGTTTGCGGTGGCGGTCGGCGGGTTGGCGGGGGAGGGTTCGGGGGGACCCCACCGGAGGGGGCCTTCGGGGCGGGTGACGACCTCGGTGACGGTGAAGTCCAGGGAGGACTGGGCGCCGGGGGCGAAGGTGGCGGGGTCGGTGTTGATGGTGGCGGTGCCGGTGAGCTGGAGGGTGCCTCCGGTGGTCCAGTCGGGGATGAGGAGGCCGCAGCGGGGCTGGGTGACCAGGTTGCCGAGGGTCATGAACATGGAGTTGCCGCTGTAGTCGGGCCAGCGCAGCAGGGTGGGGGAGATGGCCTGCAGGAAGCCGGGGTTGCCGCCGCGGTGGGAGGCGTCGGCGCGGCCGGCGGGGTCGGTGCTGGCGATGAAGAAGGTGTCGGCGGCGGTGATGGTGGCGAGCATGGCGGAGTCGAGGTCCGGGCGGCGGTGGGCCGGAGGCGGCGGGGTGGCGTGGTGGGCGACCGGGTCGCGGCGGGCGATGTATTTGGGGCAGTTGCTGTAGACCTGCTCGGTCGTGATCCGCAGGCCGGGGCCGTGCGGCTCGGCGATGCCGTTGACGCGCATGCGCCTACGGCGCTGCGGTTGCAGGGCGATCAGCCCGATCGGGGCCGCGGTGGTGAGCGCGGCCCCGATCGGGTCGTCCGGGTCCGGGCGGGTGTCGATCAGGAGGGTGCGCTCGTCGGCGGCGTGCGCGAAGCCGGGCGGGCCGGTGAGCATGCTCGCCCACACGGCGCCGTCCGGGGCGGTGGCGGCGAGGACGAGGAAGCGCTGCGCCGCCAGGAAATCGGCGGCTACGGCAGGGAGGTCGGGGCGGATGGAGCGGCCGACGTGCTCGGCCGTCTCCGCCTGACCCATGGCCCGCTGGACGGCCAGCTCGCCGGGGTGGAAGGGCATCAGAAGAAGCCGCAGGTGGGGGCGGAACCGGAGGGCGCGGGGGCGTTTTCGGCGCCGGTGGGCGCGTACACCTCCAACCGGATGCCGTCGGGGTCGGTGAAGAACAGCCCGCCCGAGGCGGCGCCCTCCCCGTGCGCGACGACCCCGTCGTGCACCCAGCGGACCCCGAGCTCGCGCAGCGCCGACTCCACCGAGCGCACCTCGTCGATATCGGCGACCTGGAAGGAGAGGTGGTGCAGCCCCGGTGTCGCCGTGGAGAACTCGCCGTCCGACTGCTGCCACAGGGTCAGCACCAGTTTTCCGTCGGCGCCGAGGAAGGCCCAGCGCTCGGCGCCGTCGGTCTCGGCCGAGAGCTGCTCGAAACCGAGTGCGCGCCGGTAGAAGTCGAGCGAGCGGGGCAGGTCCGAGACGTTCAGGCCGATGTGGCCGGTGGCGAGCTGCATGAGTCCTCCTGCGGTGTGTAACCGTCTATTGCGATGACAACGGTAGACCGGGCGGCGTCCGTCAGTCAACCGTTGAAACTGGTTTAGAAGGTTAGGAGATACCATCGGGTGTGCCCGATCCGCGCCCGCACCTCGGCGAACCCCTCGCGCTCGACCTGCTGAACACCAGGTGGAACGGTGCGGGCGGCCCGCAGGACCTGCTCGCCGACGTCGACGGGCTGGCCATCTGGCTCGGCACCGCCGGGCTGGCCGAGCGGGTCGCCGCCGACCCGGCGACGCTCGCCGCGCTGCGCCGCGCTCGGGACGCCGTCCACGACACCGTCGCCGCCGGTGGCCGGGACGCGCTCAATGCCGTGCTCGCGCACGGGCGGATCCGGCGTTCGCTCACCGCCGCGGGGCCGGTGGCCGAACCCGACGTCGCCGACCCGGCCGAACTCCCCGGCTGGCTCGCCGCCGCCGACCTGCTCGACCTGCTCGACCGCGACGCCGACCGCATCCGGCAGTGCGCGCACCCGGACTGCGTCCTGTTCTTCTACGACACCTCGCGCAACGGCACCAGGCGCTGGCACTCCATGGCCGCCTGCGGCAACCGCACCAAGGCGGCCCGGCACTACGCCCGCCGCAGCTGAACTGCTACCTTGAACGTCGTTCAAGTCGGGGTGTGAAGGGTGTGTGCGCCGTGGAGGGTGTCGAGGAATCCCGCAGGCCGAGGTCTCGGGTGCCCGCGCGGGACATGGCGCGGATCGCGGTGTTCGCGGCGCTGATCGCCGCGCTCGGGCTGCCCGGCGCCATCACGGTCGGCTTCAGCGGGGTGCCGATCACGCTGCAGACGCTCGGCGTGATCCTGGCGGGCGCGGTGCTCGGGTGGCGCAACGGCACCGCGGCGGTGCTGGTGTTCCTCGCGCTGACGATGATCGGGTTGCCGCTGCTCTCCGGCGGGCGCACCGGGCTCACCGCGCTGGCCGGGCCGAGCGCGGGGTACTTGATCGGGTGGGTGCCGGGGGTGTTCGTGATCGGGCTGCTCACCGCGCGGATCCTGCCCAGGTACCCGATCGCGCTCGGGTTGCTGATCAACGCGCTCGGCGGGATCGGGGTCATCTACCTGTTCGGCACGCTCGGGCTGCTGGTGCGGACCGATCTCGGCGTGTGGGCGGCGATCACCAGCAACGGGCCGTTCCTGCCGGGTGACACCGCCAAGGTCGTGGTGGCGGCGGTGGTGGCGAAGGGTGTGCATCGGGCTTATCCCGGGTTGATCCGTGAGTGAGGTCGTCGCGGGTGTGGGCCGAGGTGCCCTTCGCGGTCCTGCCGGTGCGGTCGCCGAGCGTCTCGAGCGCGTACCGCCTACCGCGGGTTCCGGTGATGCGACGGCGCCGGACAGCACGCGGTCGGGCGCCACGGGCACGCGGGGTGTGCTCGGCGGGGCTCCGGACGACCCGGCTGTGCGGGTCGGCGGGCAGCGCTGGAGTTACCGCGATCTGGAGCGCGCGATCGGCGAGTGGAACGCGCGGCATCGCGATCCGGACTGCTACGACGCTTCGGAGCTCGGCCTGGCGGAAGCGCTGATCGCGGTCTGCGCGGCGGCGCGGCGCGGGATTCCGGTGCGGGTGGAGAATCCGGAGGCCCGTCCCGAGCGTGCGGAGATCCCGCCGGGTGCCTTCCTGCTGGTCGCCACCTCCGGCTCGACCGGACGCCCGCGTCCGCTGGCCCGGACCGCCGCCTCCTGGTACGACAGCTTCCCCGACTTCTCGGCGCGCACCGGGATCACCGCGGCCGACCGGGTGCTGGTCACCGGGCCGCCGCACGCAACCATGCACCTCTTCGGCGCGTTGCACGCGCTGTGGACGGGAGCCTGTGTCACCGACGAGCCGGGCGAGGCGACCGTGGTGCACGCGGTGCCCGCGGTGCTGCGCGAGGTCGTGCGCGCGGCGCCGATGCTTCGCACGGCGGTGATCGCCGGGATCGCGCCCGACTCCGGTGCGCTGGCGGTGGCCGCGCATCTCACCGTCGTCGAGTACTACGGCTCCGCCGAGGTCTCGCTCGTCGCGGCGCGGCGAATCGACGCCGGTGCCGCCGAGGCGCCGCCGACCATCGGGTGCCGTGCCGGGGCGGCGCCGGACCGAGCGGGGCGACGTGACGACGCGGCCGGGGGGCCAGCGGGGCGAGTCGAACCCCTGCGGTTGTTCCCCGGGGTGGAGGCGGAGATCAGGGACGGGCTGCTGTTCGTCCGGACCCCGTACGCGGTGCTCGGGGCGCCGGAGTGGTCCGGCGTCGGCGACCTGGCCGAGCTGGGCGAGGAGGGTCACCTGCGGGTGCGCGGGCGCGGGGACTGCGCGATCAATGTGGGCGGAACGCTCGTGGTGGCCGAAGACGTGGAGCAGGCGCTCGCCGCGGTGCCGGGGGTGCGGGCGGTGGCGGTCGTCGGCGCGCCGCATTCGGTGTTCGGCTCCATCGTGACCGCGGCGGTCGAGCTGCACCCGGACACCGAGCTGGCCGCGGTGCGGGCGCGCGCCCGCCTGGTGCTGAGCCGGGAGGCGGTCCCGCGCCGCTGGGTGCCGATGCCGCGGCTGCCGCGCACGGCCGCGGGCAAGGTGGCACGGGGTGCGCTGAGAGACTTGCTGGTATGAGCGCTGTCCTGGTCGCGCCGCGGCGCACCCCGATCGGCAATGCCGGTCACGGGTTCGCCGGGCACACCGTCACCGAGCTGGCCGCGCCGGTGCTGCGCGAGGTCGCGGCGGCGGTGCGCGGGGCGGGGATCACCGCCGAGATCGACGACGTGGTGCTCGGCAACTGCCTCGGCCCCGGCGGCGACCCGGCGCGGATCGCCGCACTCGCGGCCGGGCTCGGCACCGCGATCCCCGGCGTCACCGTCGACCGGCAGTGCGGCTCCGGGCTGGACGCCGTCATGCAGGCCGCGCTGCGCGTCGAGTCCGGTGCGGACACGCTGATCCTGGCGGGTGGCGTCGAGTCCGCGAGCACCGCGCCGATGCGGTTCTGGCCGGGGGCCGAGCCGGTCCGCTACACCCGCGCCCCGTTCGCCCCGCCCGGCTTCCCCGACCCCGACATGGGCCCGGCCGCCGACGCGCTCGCCGCGGCCCGCGGCATCTCCCGCGACCGGCAGGACGCCTACGCCCTGCGCTCGCACACCCGCGCCGCCGCCACCGACTTCACCGCCGAGATCGTGCCGGTGCACGGCGTCGAGCGGGACGAGCGCATACGCGCCGGGCTCACCGCGGCCAGGCTGGCCCGGCTCCGGCCCAGTTTCGGCGCCGACGGCACCGCGACGGCGGGCAACTCCTGCGGCATCTCCGACGGCGCCGCCGCGCTCGCCGTGCTGGACGAGGCGCACGCCGCGGGGCTGCCCGCGCTCCGGGTGCGCGGCGCCGCGGTCGCCGGCTCGGACCCGGCGCTGCCCGGGCTCGGCCCGGTCCCGGCGATCAGGAAACTGCTGCGCCGCACCGGCGTCGGGGTCGGAGAGATCGGCATCGTGGAGATCACCGAGGCATTCGCGTCGGTGGTGCTCGCGGTCGCCGACGAACTCGGGCTGGACGAGGAGCGGATCTGTCCGGAGGGCGGCGCCATCGCCATGGGTCACCCGTGGGGCGCCTCCGGCGCGGTGCTGCTGGTCCGGCTGGCGAGCCAGATGCTGCGGCCGGGCGGCCCCGCGCTCGGCCTCGCCGCCTGCGCCATCGGCGGCGGGCAGGGGATCGCGCTGCTGGTGGAGCGGGTGGCATGAGCGAGTCAGGCCCGGAGGCGGTAGCGGAGCGTCACCACGGAGGGCTCTCGCTCGTGCCGGGAGGACACAGCATGAGCGAGTCAGGCCCGGAGGCGGTAGCGGAGCGTCACCACGGAGGGCTCTCGCTCGTGCCGGGAGGACACAGCATGAGCGAGTCGGGCCCGGTGGCGGTAGCGGAGCGTCACCACGGAGGGCTCTCGCTCGTGCCGGGGGCGGGCACCGCATGAGCGAGATCGTCTTCACCGGGGTGCGGCACGGTTACGGCGAGCGCACCGTGCTGCGCGGCATCGACCTGCGGCTCACCGAGCGCCGGATCGGTGTGATCGGCGCGAACGGGTCGGGCAAGTCGACGCTGGCCAGGATGATCAACGGGCTGCTCACCCCGGACGCGGGCACGGTCACCGTCGACGGGCTGGACGTGGCGCGCAAGGGCGGGCAGGTGCGGCGCCGGGTCGGCTTCGTCTTCACCGACCCGGACACCCAGATCGTCATGCCGACGGTCGCCGAGGACCTCGCTTTCTCGCTGCGCCGCAGCGGGCTCGGCAAGGCGGAGATCGCCGAGCGGGTGCGCGAGATCCTGGTCCGCTTCGGGCTGCACGAGCACGGCGACCACCCCTCGCACCTGCTCTCCGGCGGGCAGAAGCAGCTGCTCGCGCTCGGCGCGGTGCTCATCCGCCGCCCGGAGGTGATCGTCGCCGACGAGCCGACCACCCTGCTCGACCTGCGCAACACCGGGATCGTCGCCGCCGCGCTGGACTCGGTGGACCAGCAGGTCATCGTGGTGACCCACCAGCTCTCGCTGCTCACCGGCTTCGACCGGGTGGTGGTGATCGACGAGGGCGCGGTGGCGTTCGACGGCTCGCCGGAGAACGCGATCCCGGCCTATCGGGCGCTGATCGGATGATCGGGCTCTACCGGCCGGGCACCTCGCCGCTGCACCGGCTGCCCGCCGGGGTGAAGCTGGTGCTGCTGCTGGTGAGCATCGTCGCGGCCACCGTTCTCGTGCGGACGCCGGTGCAGGTCGCCGTGGCCGGTGCGGTGGTGGCGGCGCTGTACGCGGTGGCCGGGATCCCGGTGCGGGTGGCGCTGGCGCAGCTGCGGCCGGTGCTCTGGGTGCTGCTGCTGATCGCGGTGTTCCAGGTGCTCATCACCTCGCCGGCGCGGGCCGCCGTGGTCTGCGGGGTGCTGCTGGTCTCGGTGGCGCTGGCCGCGCTGGTCACGCTGACCACGCGGGTGACAGCCGTGCTGGACGCGGTGACCCGCGGGCTCGCCCCGCTGCACCGGGTCGGGGTGGACACCGAGCGGCTGGGGCTGCTGCTCGCGCTCGCCATCCGGTGCGTGCCGCTGCTCGCCGGGATCGTGCACGACGTCGCCGAGGCGCGGCGGGCGCGCGGGCTGCAGTGGTCGATGACCGCGCTGGTGACGCCGGTGCTGGTGCGCGCGCTGCGCACCGCCGACGCCATGGGGGAGGCGCTGGTCGCGCGCGGGGTCGACGATGACTGAGCTGCTCGCCGCGCGGATCTTCCTGGCGGGGGCGGTGCGGCCGGGCGCGGTGGCGGTGCGGGGCGCGGGGGAGGAGGTGGTGTTCGGCGAATTCCTGCACCGGGTGCGAAGGTTCTCGACAGCGGTCGCCGGGATGCGGCGGGTGGCGGTGCTGCCCACCTCGGATGTGGACTCGCTGGTCGCCGTCGTCGGCGCGATGCACGCGGGCGTGAGCGTCGTCCTGCTGCACCGCCACCTCCCTCCGGCCCACCTCACCCACGCCCTCGCCCTCACTCGGCCCGGCGCCCTCGTCGCCGCGACCTCCCAGCACCGCCGCCTCCGGCGCATGGGCTACGAGGGAGAAATCCACACCGCAACCTCCCTGGCGGAACAGACCCCGCTACTCGACGGCGCCGAGACGGCCGGGGCACTCGGCACGGCCACCTCGCCGCGCCACCCAGCACCCCTCGGCAGCCGGGTCACCCCGGAGACCGAACTCCTCGTCGGCCTCACCTCCGGCACCACCGGCACCCCCAAACTCTTCGTCCGCGACCAGCGCTCCTGGTCCACCACCCTCGACCGCTCCGACAGCACCTTCCCCATCGCCCCCGGCGACACCGTCGCCACCCCGGGCACCCTCGACCACACCCACTTCCTCTACGGGGCCCTGCACGCGCTCACCCGCGGCGCCACCGCCGACCTGCGCCAGGCGCTCACCGCGCTGGAAGCGGGCGCGACCCACCTGTACACCGTCCCCGCCATCGCCGTGGACATCGTGCGCTCGGGCAGCGGCCCCTTCCCTGCCGTCCGCCAGGTCCTCTCCTCGGCCGCCCGCTGGCCCCGCACCGCCCGCGCGGCCCTGCGCGGGGTCCTCCCGAACGCCGAGATCACGCACTTCTACGGCGCCTCCGAACTCAGCTTCGTCGCCGCCGACCACGGCCTCGGCGCCCCGGACGACACCGCCGCGGGCGAACTCTTCGACGGCGTCGACGCCGAGATCCGCGACGGCCTCGTGCACATCCGCAGCGACATGCTCTTCACCGGCTACCTCACCGAGCACGGCATCACCGGCGGCCCGGACAACGGCTGGTGCACCGTCGGCGACCGCGGCGTTCTGCACGGCCGCCACCTGCACCTGCACGGCCGCGCGAGCGAGATGCTGATCCGCGGCGGCCTCAATGTCGAACCGGCCGAGGTGGAGTCGGCGCTCACCGCGCTGCCCGGCGTCCTCGAGGCCGCCTGCGTCGCCCTGCCCGATCCGCGCATGGGCGAGGTCCCCGCCGCCGCCATCGTGGTCACCGCGGAGGCCCCCGCCGCGGCCGAACTCCGCGCCCGCCTCCGCGAAACCCTCCCCGCCCCCGCCGTACCGGTCCGCGTCCTGCGCCTGCCCGCCCTCCCGCGCACCCCGCGCGGCAAGGTCGACCGCGCCGCCATCGGGGTCCTGCTGGCCGCCGCGCTCGAATGAACGCGGCACGCGGTAGTTTCGTTCTCGGGAACCGTCACGAGAAGGAGACGACAGTGAAAACCAGACTCAACTGCCCCTGCGGCGAGACCATCGCGGGAACCGACGAGGACGAGCTGGTGACCAAGACCCAGGTGCACCTGAAGGAGAACCACCCCGGCCACGAGTACTCGAGGGAAGAGATCCTCTTCATCGCGTACTGACCGGGGCCGCCGCGTGCCCCGCTCCGCCGCGCATTCCGCCGCACCGAAAGGTGGTACCGCCGTACTATGACGCGGCACCCGGCCGTGGTCCGGCGGGGTGCGCGGCGGAGAGGGGTAAGTGCGTGAGGTCGAGACTGTTGGCGATCGCGGCGGGCGCGGCCGTTCTGCTGACCGGCTGCGGCAGCCCCGCATCCGACCCGGCGCTGGTGAGTTCGCCGACCCCCGCGCTCGGCGGCGGCTTCGGCGGGATCCCGGCCGCGGGCACGCACGACCCCCGCGACGTGGTCACCGACCCGGCGTCCGGGATGCGCATCGCCATCACCAGGGTGGAGGCGGTGTCGAGCATCTCCGGCACCGTCACCGTGCTGCACTTCCGCTTCGAGAATCCGGGGCGCGACCCGCTGCCCGCGCGCGGCTGGACCGCCCCGGTGCTCACCTACGGCCCGTCGGACATGCCCGCCGCGCACGTGGTCTCGGTCTCCGAGGGGTACGGCGCCGAGGTGCCCGGCGCGCTTGCGCCGGGCACCGGTCAGGAACTGAAACACGCCTACCGGGTGAACCGAGGCGACCTGACCTCGGCGCGGGTGAGCGCGGGCGCCGTGATCTGGGACGGCGACTTCACCCGCTGACGGCGGTCAGATGACGCTGCCGACGTCCTGCGCGACCAGGTTGTCCAGCGCCCGCTCGGCGACGGCCGCGATGGTCATCGACGGGTTGCAGGCGGCGGTGTTGCCCGGCATGAGCGCGCCGTCGAGCACGTAGAGCCCGCGCTGGCCGAGCACCCGGCCGTCCAGGTCGCAGACCGACCCCATGCTCGCGCCGCCGAGCGGGTGCCAGGTGGACGGGAAGACCAGGTTGGTATCGATCAGCAGGCCGTCCGGCCCGGCGATCTTCTGCGCGGCCGGGCCGATGTGGCCGGTCTGCACGACGCTGTCGCCCTCGTGCGGCCAGCGCAGCACCGCGTCGTCCTTGGCGCTGTCGTAGACGAACCGGCCGCGCCCGGCGCTCGCGCCGTAGCCGACCATCACGGTGCTCTGCGCGTTCAGCGAGAGCGGCGGGATGGAGGCCTGGATGAGGGTGTGCGCGTGCTGCGGGTCGGCCCAGTTCTTGCTGCCGAAGACCACCGGGCCGCCCTGCGGCGCACCGAATTCCGCGGAGGGGTCGGTCCACAGGTAGATGCGGTCGGCATTGCTGCCCCAGTTGCCGCCGAGCTCGTCCGGCAGATCCGGGATCAGCCCCTTGGCGCCCGCCCGCATGAGCAGCCGGGTGGTGTTCATGGTGCCCGCCGCCATGATCAGCGTGGTGGTGGTGAGGATCTTGTGCTCCTGCACCGCGCCGGTGCTGTCCAGGCGCTGCACGTGCACGGTCCAGCGGCCGTCGCTCGCCCGCTCGACCTCGGTGACCTCGTGCAGCGTCCGCACGTCCACCAGGCCGGTGGCCTCGGCCTGGGCGATGTAGGTGACGTCGACGGTGTGCTTGCCGCCGTTGTTCACGCCCATCGCGCCGTCGCCGTTGGTGTAGGAGGGCTTCATCTCGCCGCGGTGCTCGGCCATCGCGAAGTCCCAGTCGATCGGCATCGGGATCTTCGACACCGGCAGCCCGGCGCGCGCGGCCCGCTCGGCGAAGACCCGGGCGGCGCGGTAGTTCTCGGTGGCGACGAGTTCGTCCGGAGCCACGGCGAGCCCGAGCATCTTCGCGACCCGCGGGTAGTGCACCCGGTCCATCCGCGCCCAGTCCAGCTCCTGTGGGAACCAGGTGTTGAAGACCGCCTCGTCCGGCTGCAGCGACATGCCCTGGTAGACCAGCGAGCCGCCGCCGAGCCCGGCCGCGCAGAGCGCCGTCATGTTCTCGCCGACCACCGCCTCCACCAGGCCGGTGTACGGCTCGAAGATCAGCGGGGTGCCGAAGAGATTCGGGCTGGAGCGGTACCAGAGCACCCGCTTGTCCAGGTTCGACGCGCGCGGGAAGGTCTCCGCGTTCGGGCCGGTCGGCCAGCGCAGGCCGCGCTCGAGCACGGTGACCGGCACCCCGGCCTGCGCGAGCCGCAGGGCGCTCACCCCGCCACCGAACCCGGAGCCGACCACGACCACCCGGTGCTCTTCACGCGTGAGCGGTACACCGTTGACCCGGGCGGCGATCGGGGCGGCGATCGACCCGGCACCGGCGAGCACGGCGCCCGCGGCGACGGCCCCGGTCAACAGCGACCGGCGCGAGATTGCTGACATGTCCCACCTTCGGGATGTGGAGTTGAACCGGACAGTATTGTCCGGTAGCCGAAGTCTGGGCGAGCGCCCCTACCGCGTCAATCGGACCGGCCGGACGCCGATCGGCGGAGCCGCGCGGCACCCGCGCGCCCGGCGATCACCGGCGGTGCTTCTGCGCAGGGCGGAACCCTCCGGAAAGCGTGCACGCGGGAATGATAACCCGGTTATCGAGAGGTTGACCGAAAAGGTGCAGAAACGTCTCGCTACAGAAAGCGGCGGATCGGCTGCACCGCGAACTCCCTGGCCCGCTGCGCCGCGGAGCGCCGCTTCCAGCGCCCCTCGCGGATCCGCGCGGACTTCGCGACGTCCTCGTCGAAGTGTCCGTCCAGGGTGGCGCAGAACTCCGGGTCGAGCACCGCGAGCATGACCTCTTCGTCGTGGTCCAGCGAGCGCCGGTTGAAGTTGGTCGAGCCGACCAGGCTCGCGATCCCGTCCACCGTGATGATCTTGGCGTGCATCATGGTCGGCTGGTACTGGTGGATGACGACGCCGCACTCCAGCAGGTCCTCGTAGAAGTGCTGGCCGGCCAGCTGGCAGACGCGCTTGTCGGTGTGCGGGCCGGGCAGCAGGATCTCCACCTCGACCCCGCGCCGCGCCGCCGCGCAGAGCAGCTCGATGAAGTAGGCGTCCGGCGCGAAGTAGGCCGTCGCGAGCCGGAACCGGATCTCGGCGGATTCGATCATCACCCGGAGCAGCGTCTGCATGTCCTGCCAGCCGACGCTGGCCGAGCCGCGCACCACCTGGACGACGGCGTCGCCCCGCGGCTCCAGCTCGACGAAGCGGTCGTGCTCGTCGAAGAGCTCGTCGTGGCACTCGGCCCAGCCCTGCGCGAAGGCGGCCGCCATGCCGTCCACCGCCGGGCCGCGCACCTCGACGTGGGTGTCCCGCCACTCGTGCTCGGTGCGGGCGTCGCCGCACCACTCCTCGGCGATCCCGACGCCGCCGGTGAAGCCGATCTCCTCGTCCACCACCAGCACCTTCCGGTGGCAGCGGTGGTTCTGCTTGAAGGGCGAGATGTAGACCGGCTTGCGGAACCAGGCGATCCGCACCCCGGCGTCGGTCATCAGGTCGAGCAGGTCCTTCTCGATCAGCCTGCTGCCGAAGCCGTCCAGCAGCAGCCGCACCCGCACGCCCGCGCGCGCCCGCTCGGCCAGCGCGTGTGCGAACTGGCTCGCGATGTCGCCCTTCCAGTACACGAAGGTCATCATGTCGACGGTGTGCTCGGCGGCGCCGATGCGCTCCAGCATGGCCGGGAAGATCTCGTCGCCGTTGCGTAGCGCGGTCAGCGCGTTGCCCTCGGAGGCGGCGATGCCGATCAGCCGCTCCAGCCTCCGCCGCAGCGCGACGGTGCGCTCGGTGGTGCCTGCGGGGTTCTTGGTGGCCTCGGACATGTTCGCTCCTTCGCCGGCACGCGCACGACCGGTACCCGCCCTGTCCGGCTCGGGCGGGTACCGATCGGTAACTGTAGTATCCCCGTGCCGGTCAGGCGTCGGGAGCCTGCAGAAGTGCCAGCACCCGCTTGGCCGCGGCGTTGAACCGGCCCATCGTCACCGCGGGCCCGCCCGCCACGACCAGCAGCAGCGTGGCGGAGATCGGGAACACCCCGACGCAGCCCCGCTCGCCCTCGAAGACCGAGGCGTGCAGCCTGCCCTGCCGCACCAGCGTGGTGAAGTGGTCGCCGATCCCGGAGGCGGCGGCCGCCATGGCCGAGCCGCGCGCGGCCAGGGTGTCGGTGCCCGGCGGGCCGTCCGCGTCCCGGTTCGCCGCGATCACCAGGCCGTCCCGCGTCGTCATGATCGCGTGCGCGACGTCGTCGATCTCCTCGACCGCGCGCTGCAGCAGCTCGCCCGCCACCGCCGGGTCGCGGAGCGCGACCTCCACCCGTTCGCCGGGTCGGCTCATACCGAGTCCTCCGCGGGTATGAGCGAGGGCCCTCCGTGGCTACCCTTCGCTACCGCCTCCGGGCCCGACTCGCTCATACCCGGACCGCTTGCTCGATGCGCCGCAGCTGATGCCTGGCCAGCGCCAGGTTCGCGCGGCCGCGGTCCAGCGCCAGGTAGAGGAAGAGCTCCTCGCCGTCGGCATCGCGCAGCGGCATGATGATGTGGAACTGCTGGCCCAGCGTGACCAGGATGTCCTGCACCTCGTCGCCGAGCTGCAGCGCCTCGACCGCCCGCAGCTTGGCCCGCAGCACCTCGGTGTTCAGCGCGCCGGCCATGTCCAGGTCGAACATGTTGTGCCCGCCCTGCTTGGCCAGCAGCATGCCGCTCCGGAGATCGACGAGCGCGATGCCGATCGCGCCGTCCACGCTCATTCCGTCGCGCAGCGCTTCTTCCAGCTTCATGTCGCACTTTCCCGCCCCGCGGCAACCCCGCCCCGACGGAGGGTGCGCACCCGCACTCGCGGAACTACCTGTCTCGAATCGAATATTCAACCGTGCCAACAGAACAGCCGGTCCGCCCGCCGTTCGGCAGCGACAGTCTAGCAACGCCTTTCGGCGGCAACCACCGGGCGGGAACCGCCCGTGCGCGAGGTTGCGAAGCCGCCCGTGAAAGCCGCGCGGGCCTGGCCGGGGGCGCGCGATTCTGTCAGCGCGGTGCGGGAGGCACGAGTCCCAATTCCGGGTTTCCGGCGGGTTGGCGCGGAGGCTGGCGAATTCGGGCAACATTGGGCCGGGTCGCGCGCACAATTGCGAATGCGAATTCGAGATCGCATCGTCGGGAAGTATTCGCTCCGGTGCGAACCGCAGCGAATCGATAGCCCGGGATGTTCCGTCCGGAATTCCGGGCAGCGGTGGGCGCCCCGGGCGGTGTGTCCGCCCGGATTCCGGCGGCGGCTGCGGGAGGCTGGGAGCGGCCGGGGCAGGTGGAAGGAGTGCCGATGGCGACGAGCTCCCGGGTGTTGCGCAGCGCGTGGGGCAACTCCAGCGCCGAGGCGTTCCTCATCGTGGCGATCGCGACCATCCTGATCACCAGGCTCTACCTGGAGCTGACCGGATATCCGCAGGTCGGCGGCAAGAGCCTGCACATCGCGCACGCGCTCTACGGCGGCGCGGCGATGGCGGTGGCGCTGCTGCTCGGCTGGCTCTTCCTCGGCTCCGGCGTGCGCGGCTTCTCGGTGCTGCTCGGCGGCATCGGTTTCGGGCTCTTCCTCGACGAGGTCGGCAAGTTCGTCACCAAGGACAACGACTACTTCTACGGCCCCGCGGCGGAGATCATGTACGTCTCGGTGGTCGTACTGCTGGTGGCGAGCAGGCTGACCAGGGAGGTGCGCACCCCGACCCGCGACGAGTACCTCGGCAACGCCGCCGCGGTCGCCGCCGACGGCCTGGTCCGCGGGCTGCCCCCGCACCGCCGCACCGCCGCGCTGCTCGCGCTGGACAGCGCCGCCGAGCTCGGCGCCGACCCGGCCGACGTCACCGGGGTCCGCGCGCTGCTGGAGCGCGCCGCGCACCGCGACGACCGGCTGCGCGCGCTGCGGTTGCGCGCCGCCGCATTCATCCCCGGCTGGGCGGGCGGGCCGTGGCCGGTGTGGATCCTCGGCTGGCTGCTGGTCTTCTCCGCCTTCGTCACCGTCGGCTTCGGCATCGTCCAGCTCGCCACCGGCGGGCTGGAGCTCCAGGACCGCTCCTACGAGCTCGAGCTGGACCGGATGACCGTCTCCGGCGGCATCCTCTTCGTCAGCGCGCTGGTCACGCTGGCGCTGGCGCTGCCCGCCATGCTGCGCGCCCGCCGCGACGGCCCGCTCTGGCCGCTGCGGCTGCTGCGGATCGCGGCCCTGGTCTACACCATGCTGAACGCGCTCGTCGACTTCGCCACCGAGGGGTTCGGCGCGCTCACCAATGTCGCGCTCGGGCTGCTCACCATGGCGTTCATCTCACGCCGGATCGCGGTGCGGTACGCCGAGATCGTCCGAGCGGCGGACGATCTCGGCGAGCCGGTCAGGCGGGCAGTGGATGCGCCTGGAAGAAATCCCAGATGATCGGGGTCGCCGCGATCGACGGCGTGTCCTTCCCGACGAACGGCTCGGGGAACGGCACCTTGCTGCCCGGCCAGACGTGCCCGCCACCGGTGATCGACCAGAACTCCACCGAGCCGTCGGCCGGGCAGCTGTACCGGTAGCGCACCACGTCCGGCGCGACCTGCTCGACGGCGGGCCCGGCGGCGCAGCCGTTGCGCGCGGCCCAGGCCGCGGCATTGTCCGGGATGCTCCGCGGCGCCGGGCCGTTCGGCCCCCGGTCCAGGTTCTGCTGATTCGCCGAGCCGGTGCCGTCGGTGCGCGGGAGCAGCCTGGCGTTCGGGCCCGCGCCGCCGCCGTAGGCCACGATCGGGTCGTCGGTGCCGTGGAAGGCGATCACCGGCACCGGCCGCGTGGTGTCGCACCACTCGAAGTCCTGCAGGCCGGCCACCGGCGCCACCGCGGCGATCCGGCCGGAGAGCCTGCAGGCCAGCGCGGAGCTGGTGAAAGCGCCCATGGAGAGCCCGGTGACGTAGACCCGCCTCGTGTCGACGCAGAGCGCAGCCTCGGCGTCGTCGAGCACGCCGGTGAGCCAGTCGATGTCGGCGCCGCCCGGCTGGAAGTTCCAGCGCGGCGGCCCCGGCTCGTCGATCTGCGGGGTGACGGTGGCGTACCCGCGCTGCAGCCCGTACTCGCCGACCCCGCTGCTCCTGGTCTGGATCTCGGCCGGCTCCAGGTAGCCGTGCAGGTCGACGACGAGCGGGTACGGCCCCGGCGCGGCGGGGACGTCACGGAGGTAGAAGCCGGTGCGGCCGGCCCCGGCGTAGGTCTGCGTGGTGTGGCCCGCCGCGGCGGCGGGAATCGCGCACCCGGCGGACGGCACCGCGCCGGGGTCGGCCCCGGCGGCGGCGGGAACGGCGGCCGGCGCGGCGAGCAGCGCCGCCGTGGCGGCGACGGCGCCGAGCACCCGGCCCGGAATCACTCTCTGGAACACCCGGCCATGCTCTCACCCGGAGTGCCGCCGCCCCCCTCGAAACAGCTATTCTCTACCATGAGAATGGCATTATCGGACACGCGGCGGGAGACGCAATGACGGTGGACAGCAGGCTGGAGGAGCGCGGCCACATCCTGCGCGAACTGGGCTTTGCCACGCACCGGGCCGGCGACGAGCTGCACGGCGCCGCGGAGATCACCCCGGAGATGCACGTGCCGGGCACCGAGCACCTGCGCACCTCGGTGCTCGTCACCTGGGCCGACACTCTGGCCGGGCTGCTCGCCTCGCTGGTCATGGGCCCGCGGGTGCCGGTCACCCTGGAGCTCGACATCCACCTGCACGGGCCTGCGCCCGCGGCGGGGCGGGTGCGGGCGGTCGGCCGGACGGTGAAGGTGGGGCGCTCGGTCTTCGTCGCCGAGCTCGACTTCAGCGTCGGCGGCGAGCCGATCGCCGTGGCGGGCGCCTCCTTCATGGTGGCGCCGGACCCGGGCGTCACGCTCCCGGACCGGCTGAGCGTCGAGATGCCGGCGGGCGCCGACCGGTTGCGCGTCCCGCTGGCGGAGCGTGCGCAGTGCGTCCGCACGGGTCCCGGCGTCGCGGTGCTGCCGCGGACGCCGGAGGGGCTCAATGCCTCCGACACCGTGAACGGCGGGCTGCTCGCGCTGGTCGCCGAGGAGGCGGTGCTCTCGCTCGCGCCCGGCGCCACGCTCAGCTTCCTCGGGCTGCGCTACCTGCTCGGCGCCAGGGTCGGGCCGGTCACCGCGACCGCGCGCAAACACGGCGAGCTGGCCCGGGTGCAGGTCAGGGACACCGGCAACGACGACCGGATCACCACGCTCGCCACCGCCCGGACCTTCGGCGGCTGAGCCGAGCCTTTTCCGCACCCTGTTGACCGAACCACAACATCGGGCGTACGGTGACTGCACTCACAGATTGAAACGTTTCAATCGTGCCGGTTCAACGACGAGGCGGATCCACCCCGATGCCCGACACCACCGAACGCGTCTGCTTCCTGCTGGCCCTGCGCCCGGAGCGGATCGACGACTACCTCGCGGCGCATGAGACCGTGTGGCCGGAGATGCTCGACGCGCTGCGCGCCGCCGGCTGGCGCAACTACTCGCTGTTCCTGCGACCCGAGGACGGCATGGTGGTCGGTTACCTGGAGTCGCCCGACTTCGAGCGGGCGCGGTCGGCCATGGCCGCGACCGCGGTGAACACCCGCTGGCAGTCCGTCATGGCCGAGTACTTCCGGCCGGTGTCCAGCGCCTCCCGCCCGGACGAGGCGCTGCACCGGCTCACCGAGTACTTCCACCTCGACTGAGCCCCCGAACCCCCCGACGAGCAACCCCCACTCCACACCCCCGAGGAACACCATGAAGGTAGGCGCTCGCTCCACCACCGGGTGGAAGGCGACCATCTCCGTCGCGATGTCCAACTACATCGAGGCCGGCTCCATCATCGCCATCGCCACCAGCCTCGCCTTCTGGCAGGAGGCCTTCGGCATCAGCAACTTCGCCGTCGGCCTGCTGGCCGCGCTCTCCGCGAACGCCTTCGGCGCGGCGATCGGCGCAGGCATCGGCGGGCCGCTCTGCGACCGCTACGGCCGCAAGGCCATCTACACCTACGACCTGCTGGTCTACATGGCGGGCGTGCTGCTCGCGGCCTTCGCGGTGAACTTCGGCATGCTGCTGGCGGCCTTCGTGATCACCGGCATCGCGGTCGGCGCGGGCGTCCCCGCCTCCTGGACCTACATCGCCGAGCAGGCGCCGAGCACCGCGCGCGCCAGGCACGTCGGCACCGCCCAGCTGGCCTGGTCGGTCGGCCCGCTGATCGGCTTCGCGCTGGCCGCGGCGCTGGCTCCGCTGGAGCTGCTCGGCTCGCGGCTGATCTTCCTGCACCTGTTCGTGGTCGCCGCCGTGGTCTGGTGGATCCGGCAGGGGCTCGCCGAATCGCAGATCTGGAAGGACGAGACCGGCTCCGGCAGCGGCGCGGCGACCGAGGCCACCACCGGCGGCCAGGGCATGCGCGGGCTCTTCTCCCGGCGGATCAACATCACCGCGCTGCTCGTGCTGATCGGCATCTACGGCTTCTGGAACACCGTCGCCGGCCAGGCGGGGATCTTCATGCCCCGGGTCTACGACAGCGCGGGCGTGCACAGCGCGGTCCAGCAGAACCTGCTGCAGGTGCTGGTCTGGGGCTGCACCGTGGCCGCCACCTACTTCGGCTTCATGGCCTACGCGGACCGGGTCTCGCAGCGCAGGCTCTACGTCGTCGGCGCCGCGCTCGGCATCCTGGCCTGGTGCGTGCTGGTGTTCTTCACCGACGCGGGCATGCCGACGCTGCTGATCTTCGCGGTGCTCTGGGGCATCTCCAGCGGCATCGGCGCGCAGGCCTTCTACAGCCTGTGGACCAGCGAGCTCTTCGCCACCCCGTACCGGGCCAGCGCGCAGGGCTTCATGTTCTTCGTGGTCCGCTCGGCCACCGGCCTGCTCAGCTACTTCTTCCCGACCCTGCTCGCGGCCACCGGGCTCACCGCCGTCGGGTTGCTGCTGGTCGGGCTGCTCACCGTCGCGCTGGTGATCGGCGCGGCCTTCGCCCCGAAGACGCAGGGCAAGACGCTGCGCGAGATCGAGATCGAGCGCTACGGCGCCCCGGTCGCCGCGGCCGAGCCGCGCACCCCGGTGGCCTGAGCCCGAGAAAGGAAGCACCATGTCCGTCGACACCGCTCTGCGGAATCTCGCGATCGAGCTGCCCTCCTGGGCGTTCGGCAACTCCGGCACCCGGTTCAAGGTGTTCGGTACGCCGGGTACCGCGCGCACTGTGCGAGAGAAGATCGCCGACGCCGCCATCGTGCACCGGCTCACCGGCCTCGCGCCCGCCGTCGCGCTGCACATCCCGTGGGACGCCGTCGACGACTACGCCGAGCTCGGCCGGTACGCCGGCGATCTCGGGGTCCGGCTCGGCACCGTGAACGCCAACACCTTCCAGGACGACGACTACAAGCTCGGCAGCCTGACCCACACCGACAAGCGGATCCGGCAGAAGGCGATCGACCACCACCTCGACTGCCTGGAGATCATGGAGCGCACCGGCTCCCGCGATCTCAAGATCTGGCTCGCCGACGGCACCAACTACCCCGGCCAGGGCGACATCAGGGCCAGGCAGGACCGGCTCGCCGAGTCGCTGGCCGCCATCTACCAGCACGTCGGCGCCGGCAGGCGGATGGTGCTGGAGTACAAGTTCTTCGAACCGGCCATGTACATGACCGACGTGCCGGACTGGGGGACCGCCTACACCCAGGTGAGCGCGCTGGGAGAGCGGGCGGTGGTCTGCCTGGACACCGGCCACCACGCGCCGGGCACCAATATCGAGTTCATCGTGGCGCAGCTGCTCCGGCTGGGGAAGCTCGGCTCGTTCGACTTCAACTCGCGCTTCTACGCCGACGACGACCTGATCGTCGGCGCGGCCGACCCGTTCCAGCTGTTCCGCATCCTCTTCGAGGTGCTGCGCGGCGGCGCGCTGGAGCCGGACTCCGGGGTCGCGCTGATGCTCGACCAGTGCCACAACATCGAGGACAAGATCCCCGGGCAGCTCCGCTCGGTGCTCAACGTCCAGGAGATGACGGCGCGGGCGGCGCTGGTCGACCTCGACGCGCTCGCCGCCGCGCAGGAGTCCGGCGACGTGCTCGGCGCCAACGCCGTCTTCATGGACGCCTTCTACACCGACGTCCGGCCGCTGCTGGCGGCCTGGCGGGCCGAGCGCGGCCTGCCCGAGGACCCGATGGCCGCCTACGCCCGCTCCGGGCAGCGGCAGCGGCTCGCCGCCGAGCGCACCGGGGCCGCCGCCTCCTGGGGCGCCTGACCACATCCACACCGAAACGAGGAACCACCTGCCATGACCCACCCCACGGTCGCGGAACTGATCGCCAGGTCGAACCGGCTCGGCGCCGACCCGAAGAACACCAACTACGCGGGCGGCAACACCTCCGCCAAGGGCACCGGCACCGACCCGGTCACCGGGGAGCCCGTCGAGCTGCTGTGGGTCAAGGGCTCCGGCGGCGACCTCGGCACGCTCACCGAGCCGGGGCTCGCGGTGCTCCGGCTGGATCGGCTGCGCGCCCTGACCGGCGTCTACCCGGGCGTCGAGCGCGAGGACGAGATGGTCGCCGCCTTCGATTACACCCTGCACGGCAAGGGCGGCGCCGCCCCCTCCATCGACACCGCCATGCACGGGTTGGTCGAGGCGGCGCACGTCGACCACCTGCACCCGGACTCCGGCATCGCGCTCGCCACCGCGGTGGACGGCCCGGAGCTGACCGAGAAGATCTTCGGCGACCGGGTGGTCTGGGTGCCGTGGCGGCGCCCCGGCTTCCAGCTCGGGCTGGACATCGCCGAGCTGCGCAGGGCGAACCCGCAGGCCATCGGCACCATCCTCGGTGGCCACGGGATCACCGCGTGGGGCGAGACCTCGGACGAGGCCGAGGCGCACTCGCTGGAGATCATCCGGACCATCGAGGAGTTCCTCGCCGCCAACGCCGAGGCCGAGCCGTTCGGCCCCGCGCTGCCCGGCTACGCGGCGCTGCCGGAGCCCGAGCGCCGGGCCAGGGCGGCCGCGCTGGCGCCCTTCCTGCGCGGCCTCGCCTCCACCGACCGCCGCCAGGTCGGGCACTTCACCGACACCGACCCGGTGCTCGACTTCCTCGCACGCGCCGAGCACCCCCGGCTCGCCGCGCTCGGCACCAGCTGCCCGGACCACTTCCTGCGCACCAAGATCGCGCCGCTCGTGCTCGACATGCCCGCCGACGCCCCGCTCGAGCGGGTCCGGGAGCGGCTCACCGAGCTGCACGAAACGTACCGGGCCGAGTACCGCGCCTACTACGAGCGGCACGCCACCCCGGACTCGCCCGCGCTGCGCGGCGCCGACCCGGCCATCGTGCTGATCCCCGGCGTCGGCATGTTCAGCTACGGCGCGGACAAGCAGACCGCGCGGGTGGCGGGCGAGTTCTACCTGAACGCGATCAATGTCATGCGCGGCGCCGAGTCGGTCTCCCGGTACCAGCCGATCGACGAGGCGGAGAAGTTCCGCATCGAGTACTGGGCGCTGGAGGAGGCCAAGCTGGCGCGGCGGCCTGCGCCGAAGCCGCTGGCGGGCCGGATCGCGCTGGTCACCGGCGCGGCGTCGGGGATCGGCAGGGCCATCGCGCGGCGGCTGGCCGCCGAGGGCGCCTGCGTGGTGGTCGCGGATCGGGACGCGGCGAAGGCCGCCGCGGTCGCGGCCGAGCTGGGCTCGGCCGACGTGGCGATCGGCTTCGGCGCCGACGTCACCGACGAGGGGCAGGTCCAGGCCGCGGTGGACGCCGCGGTGCTCGCCTTCGGCGGCCTGGACCTGGTCGTCAACAATGCCGGGCTCTCGCTCTCGAAGTCGCTGCTGGAGACCAGCGCCGCCGACTGGGACCTGCAGCACGACGTCATGGCCAAGGGCTCGTTCCTGGTGTCCAAGGCGGCCGCGCGGGCGCTCATCGACCAGAGGCTGGGCGGCGACATCCTCTACATCTCGTCCAAGAACTCGGTCTTCGCCGGGCCGAACAACATCGCCTACTCCGCGGCGAAGGCCGATCAGGCGCACCAGGTCCGGCTGCTCGCGGCCGAGCTGGGCGAGCACGGGGTCAAGGTGAACGGCATCAACCCGGACGGGGTGGTGCGCGGCTCCGGCATCTTCGCAGGCGGCTGGGGCGCGCAGCGCGCCGCCGTCTACGGGGTCGAGGAGTCCGAGCTCGGCGCCTTCTACGCGCAGCGCACCCTGCTCAAGCGCGAGGTGCTGCCCGAGCACATCGCCAATGCCGCGTTCGCGCTCTGCGGCGCCGACTTCTCGCACACCACCGGGCTGCACGTGCCGGTCGACGCCGGGGTCGCCGCGGCGTTCCTGCGATGAGCGGCGCGGTCGCCGCCGTCGATCTCGGCGCCACCAGCGGGCGGGTCATGCTGGCCAGGGTCGGGCCCGGCCGGATCGAGATGCGGCAGGTCGCCCGGTTCGGCAACGACCCGCTGCCGCTCTGGCACGGGGAGCGGGCGGCGCTGCACTGGGACCTGCCCGGGTTGTACCGGGAGGTCGGGCGCGGGCTGGCCGCGGCCGCGCGGCTGGAGCCGGGGCTGCTCGGCGCCGGAATCGATTCCTGGGCGGTGGATTACGGCCTGCTGCACCGCGGTGCGCTGATGAACCTGCCGTACCACTACCGCGACACCCGCACCGCCGCGGGCGTCGAAGCCGTGCACGCCGTCGTGGACCGGGGCGAGCTGTACCGCCGCAACGGCCTGCAGTTCCTGCCGTTCACCACGGTGTACCAGCTCGCGGCCGACAAGCTCGCGGGCACACTGGATGCCGCCGACGCGGCACTGCTCGTCCCCGACCTGCTCGGCTACTGGCTCACCGGAACGCGGGTCACCGAGCGGACCAATGCCTCCACCACCGGCCTGCTCGGGCTGGACGGCGCCTGGGACATCGAGCTGCGCACCCGGCTCGGGCTGCCCGCGCTCTTTCCGGACGTGGTCGACCCGGGCACCCCGCTCGGCCCGGTCCTGCCGACCGTGGCGGCCGCGTTCGGGCTCGACCCCGGCTGCACCCTGAGCACCGTGGCCTCGCACGACACCGCCTCCGCGGTCGCCGCGGTGCCCATGGCCCCGGAGGCCGCCGCCTACGTCTCCTGCGGCACCTGGGGGCTGGTCGGCGTCGAGCTGGCCGCGCCGCTGGTCGGGGCGGCGGGCCGGGCCGCCAACTTCACCAACGAGCGCGGGCTGGACGGCCGCACCCGCTACCTGCGCAATGTCATGGGGCTGTGGCTGCTCAGCGAGTCGATCCGGCACTGGCAGCGCACCGGCACCGGCGCCGACCTGGCCCGCCTGCTCACCGCCGCCGCCCAGGCGCCCGCACCCGCCGCCACCTTCGACGTCGACGACCCGGTCTTCGGCACCCCCGGCGACATGCCCGGCCGGATCGCCGAGTGGTACGCCGCGCGCGGCATCGAGGTCCCCGTCGGCCCGGTCGCGATGGTGCGCGCCATCGTGGAGAGCCTCGCCGCCGCCTTCGCCACCGGCGTCCGCACCGCCGCCGAGCTCACCGGCACCCCGGTGCGCACCATCCACCTGGTCGGCGGGGGCGCGCGGAACACGCTGCTCTGCGCCCTGCTCGCCGAGCACGCCGGGGTGCCGGTGCTCGCCGGACCCGTCGAGGCGACCTCGCTCGGCAACATACTGGTGCAGGCCCGCACGCACGGGCTGCTGCACGGCGATGTGGACGCGCTGCGGGCCGAGGTGGCCGCCGCGTTCCCGCCGCGCCGCCACCCGCCGCGCACCGAATCCGTCAGGAAGGCAGGCTGATGAAACGACAGCTCCCCAGGCCGCGCGACCTCGCGCCGCTCATGCGGTTCAAGAAGCCGCAGCTCGGTGCGGAGCGGCGCCTGGCGGCCGCGCTCACCATCGAGGACCTGCGCCGGATCGCCAAGCGCCGCACGCCGCGCGCCGCCTTCGACTACACCGACGGCGCCGCCGAGGCCGAGATCTCGCTGGACCGCGCCCGGCAGGCCTTCCGGGACATCGAGTTCCACCCGGCGATCCTGCGCGACGTCGCCGAGGTCAGCACCGGCTGGGACGTGCTCGGCGCCCCGGTCGCGCTGCCCTTCGGCATCGCGCCGACCGGCTTCACCCGGATGATGCAGACCGAGGGCGAGTACGCCGGGGCCAGGGTGGCGGGCCGCTCCGGCATCCCGTTCTCCCTCTCCACCATGGGCACCGCAGCCATCGAGGACGTCGCCGCGGCGAATCCGCACGGCCGCAACTGGTTCCAGCTCTACATGTGGAAGGACCGGGAGCGCTCGACGGCCCTGGTCGAGCGGGCCGCCGCCGCCGGGTACGACACCCTGCTGGTCACCGTCGACGTCCCGGTGGCGGGCGCCCGGCTGCGCGACACCCGCAACGGCATGTCCATCCCGCCCGCGCTCACCCCCGCCACCGTGCTCGACGCGCTGCCCCGGCCGCGCTGGTGGATCGACTTGCTCACCACCGAGCCGCTGGCCTTCGCCTCGCTGGACCGCTGGTCGGGCACGGTCGCCGAGTTGCTCGACTCCATGTTCGACCCCACCGTGACCTTCGAGGACCTGGCCTGGATCAGGGAACAGTGGCCGGGCAAGGTCGTGGTGAAGGGCATCCAGACGCTCGCCGACGCCCGCGCGGTCGTCGACGTCGGGGTGGACGGGCTCGTCCTCTCCAATCACGGTGGGCGGCAGCTCGACCGCGCGCCGATCCCCTTCCACCTGCTGCCCGAGGTCTCCCGGGAGCTGGGCCGCGACACCGAGATCATCCTGGACACCGGCATCATGTCCGGCGCCGACATCGTCGCCTCCATCGCGCTCGGCGCCCGCTTCACCCTGATCGGCCGGGCCTACCTGTACGGCCTCATGGCGGGTGGCGAGGCCGGGGTGGAGCGCGCGGTGCGGATCCTGGCCGGGCAGGTGGAGCGCACCATGCGGCTGCTCGGGGTGCGCGGCCTGGAGGAGCTGACACCGCGACACGTCACGCAGCTGACCAGACTTGCCCCGCGCCCGGTGGCCGATCAAGATCGGGGGTGAGCAGTTCGGGCGCGGTGCCCGCACCGGAACGGAGGAGGCGCGAGCCCCGGTGGTGAGCATGAAGGAGGTGGCCGCCGCCGCGGCGGTCTCGGTCGGCACCGTCTCCAATGTGCTCAATGCCCCGGAGAAGGTCGCACCCGCCACCGTCGCGCGGGTGCAGCAGGCCATCGACCGGCTCGGCTTCGTCCGCAACGACGCCGCCAGGCAGCTCAAGGCCGGGCGCTCGCGCTGCGTCGGGCTGGTGGTGCTCGACATCGGCAACCCGTTCTTCTCCGACATCGCCCGCGCCGCCCAGGAGCGCGCCGCCGCGCACGACCTGGTCGTCCTGCTCGGCTCCAGCGACGACGACCCCGAGCGCGAGCGGCAGTACCTCGAAACCTTCGACGAGCAGCGCGTTTTCGGGCTCATGATCTCGCCGTCCGGTGCCGGTGACGAGCGGATCGCCGCGCTGCGCAGCCGCGGCGTCCCGGTGGTGCTCGTCGACCGGGACGGCACCGGCACCCCGTTCTCCTCGGTCGCCGTGGACGACATCGCAGGCGGCGACCTCGCCGTCCGGCACCTGTGCGCGACCGGACGCCGCCGGATCGCCGTCGTCGGCGGCCCGGCCACCCTCTCCCAGATCGCCGACCGCCGCACCGGGGCCCGCCGCGCCGCCGCCGAGCACGGCGTCCAGCTCGCGATCTGGGACACCGCCGCGCCCACCGTGCTCGCGGGCAGGCAGGTGGGCGAGCGCCTCGCGGAGCTGCCTCCCGCCGAGCGCCCGGACGCCGTCTTCTGCGTCAACGACCTGCTCGCCATCGGGGTCCTGCAGGCGCTCACCCTGCGCGGCGTCGCCGTCCCGGCCGAGATCGCCCTCGTCGGCTACGACGACATCGACTTCGCGCAGTCCGCCATCGTGCCGCTGACCTCGATCCGGCAGCCGCGCGCCGCGATCGGCTCCTCCGCCGTCGAGCTGCTGATCGCCGCGGCGGAGCGCGGCGGTGAGCCGGAGCACGTCTGCTTCCGCCCCACCCTGGTCGAACGCGCCTCCACCGAACCGATTGCCCGTCAACCCGTTTGAGTGCCCCGATCCGAGCAAGTCCGAGGGTGACGCCTGGGCAACCCTGTCCGCTCGCGCGGGCCCCGGCGTCGTAACCGGCCCCGGGCGGGCGCCCCGCGACCAGGTCTCCGCCCGGGGCTCCTACCCTCCGGCGCGCCGGATGGGCTGGCGGGTCGGCACCGGGTCGGTGCCGAGGAACCCGGCGACCAGCCCGTACACCAGCTCCGGCTTCTCCACCACCAGCAGGTGCGAGGTGCCGGGCACGATGGCGAGCTCGGCATCCGGGATCGCGCGGTACAGCGCGAGCGTGTGCTCCGCCGCGATGACGTCGTCGTCACCCGCCATCACCAGGGTGCGGGCGGTGACGGCCTTCAGGTCCTCGGCGGTGTACTCCGGCTCGGCGCGGCCCAGCTCGATCACCTTGCGGGCCAGCTCAGGGAAGTGCTCCTCGCCGTCCGGCGAGACCTCGCCGTGCTTGGTCGCCAGGTATGCCATGGCCGACTCGTCCTCGAAGCCGTCCAGCACGCCGGGCAGAATGCCATCGGCGTGGTAGTTGCCGCTGATCAGCACCAGTTTCCGCACCAGGTCCGGCCGGTCCAGCGCGACCCGGAGCGCGAGGTTCGCCCCGTCGCTGTGCCCCACCAGGTGCGCGGGCCCGCCCACCACCCGCTCCAGGAAGGCGATCAGATCCGCCGCCAGCGCGGCGTAGCTCAGCGGGCCCGGCACGTCCGGGGTGTGCCCGTGCCCCCGCCGGTCCATCCGGTGCACCTGGAACCGGCTGATCAGCAGCGGGAGCGCGGGCGCGAAGGTGCGCGAATCGACGAAGCCGCCGTGCAGCAGCACCGCCGGTTCGCCGTCCCCGTGCACGTCGAACCAGGTGGGCACGGTACCGAGCTCGATGTTCACCATGCGCCCATCATCCGGCATCCGCTCGGTGCCCCCGCACCCCGTGTACCTCGAACAACGGATACCGGCGTGCGATACCGCTCCGTACCGTTCCGGCATCGGGGGAGTCGGGTGCCGGGGGCGAGGGACGGGGCGTGTCATGTCGAGCGAGCAGCAGCCGATCCACGAGCTGAAGCCGTGGGAGGCGGCGCGGGTGGCCGGTGTGCTCACCGCGCTGCCCGCGCTCTACATCTTCGGGATCGAAGGGGTCACCACCGAGACCGAGATCGACCTGACGACCGGGGAATCGACCTCGACGAGCGATCTCGGAACCCAATTCGGCCGTGCCGCGGTGTGGCTCGTGCTGACCCTGGTCGCCGCCGGGGTCGAGCGGTACACGCGGTCGCACGCGACGCCGTGGCCGCCGCGCGTGCGGGCGCTGCTCGCCGTTCTGCGGCTCGCCCCTGCGCCCGCCGTTTCGGAGCCGGCCTCCGTGGGGCGGTTCGAGCTGCGGCCGTACCACGTGGCGCGGGCCGCGGCGGTGGTCGCGGTGCTGCTCGCGGTCTTCGGGTCGGCGGGGGTCTTCTGGCTGCTGGTCGCGGGCTGCTGCCTCGGCGCGGAGTGGTTCACGCGGACGAGGGGGACCGGCTGGCCCGGCCCGGTTCGGGAGGCACTGGCCGAGTCCGGCCCGGCGCCGCCGCGCGAGCCGGGGGCCGGGGCGCCGGGGCAGCGCTGGGCCCGCACGATCGGCGCGGCGCTGGTGAGCGATGCGGCGGAGCCTCTGCTTCCGGCTCGGGCGTTGCGGCTCGGCGAGATCTTCCGGACGGCGACCGTGGTGACGCGGCGGAGCTGGCGGGTGTCGGTCGTGTTCACGGTGGTGACGGTGATCGTCGCGTTCATGCTGTTCTTCGTCGTCACGACCCAGGTCGCGCAGATCGGGTCGAGCGGCGCCGAGTTCGCCGGTGACGATCCGGCGGCGGGGCTCGCCTTCCTGATCGGTTCGTTCCTGCTCGGCTACCTCCTCACCATCGTGGTGGTCGGGGTGCCCGCCGATGCGGCGATCAACGGCGTCACGGTGTTCGCCGCCGACGCGGCGCTGCGCGGGGTTCCGGTTCGGCTCGACGGGGTGCTCGCGCGGGTCCGGCCGCGCCTCCTCGCGCTGTGCGGGCTGCAGGCGGTGTGCTATGCCCTCGCGCTAACGATCTCCACCGCGCTGCCGATCCTCGCGCTGCTCGTCGGCGGATTCCCGGCGCTGGTGCTGGCCTGGGTTCTGACGATTCCGCTGTCGTTCGCCGTCGGCATCGTCATCGGCCTGGCGCCGGTGGTGCTCACCCTGGAGGACATCGGGGTCGGTGCCGCGCTCCGGCGCTCGGTGGAGCTGGTGCGGAGCGCGCTCGGGCAGGTCGTCGCGATCCACCTGGTGTGGTTGGGGATCGTGGTGGTCGCGCTGGTGACACTGCTTCTCCCGCTCGGCATCGGCCTGCTGCTTCCCGGCGTGCAGGTGTTGGTCTTCCCGGTCGCCGTGCTCGTCCTCGCCGCCGGGTTCCCCTACTTCCGGACCCTGCAGACGGTCGTCTACGCCGACCTCACGCGCGGTACGCGAGCCGACGTCCGGGACCTGCCCGGGGTCTCCCCGCAGGAATCCGCCTCGCCCGCTCCGCCGGTGCTGTCCGCCTCGCCTGCGCCGCCCGCCTTGCCCGCGCAGGCAGCAACGCCCACCCTGCCGGTATCGGCCGACGCGCTCACCTCACCCACACGGCCGCCTGTGCCGACGGTGTCGTTGCGCAAGGAAGCGCTCGCTCCGGCCGCATCACCCATAGCGCCACAGGCGCCGACGGTGTCACTGCGCAAGGACGCACCCGCGCTCCCCGCCTCGCCTGTGCGGTCGGCGTCGGCCGGACTGCCCGCGCCGTCCCCACTGCCTGCCGCGCCGCCGCCCCCGCCGACCGGGGCATCGCGCACGGAGGAGCCCGCGGCATCGCCGCGCCCCCGACGCGGCCTCGCCGCTGTCTGCGCGGTGGCGGTGCTCGCCCTGCTCATCGCCGCGGGCACCGCGTGGTGGCAGGCGGACCGCCCCGCCCAGGACACCCCACCGCAGCCGGAAGGGCTGCTCCGCGGCATCTTCCCGGCCGCACCGCAGGCCGGCTGGCGATTCCCGGCGTCGGAGGTGTTCGCGCGCGCCCAATTCTGGTCCCCGCGCCCGGACCCGATGGGATCATCGACGCCGGAATTCCTCGACCTGGGCGACACCCTGGTCACCCTGGCCGTCCTGCCGAACACCGACCGGGAACCGGTGCTCGTCGCGGTCGACACCGAATCCGGGACGGCGCGCTGGACCGCCACCGGCTGGTACGACATGTGCGCTACCAGGACCACCGGTGGACTCCTCCCGTGCTACCGCAGCGGCGGTTTCGAGCCGGAGCACCGATCGGAGATCGTCTTCCTCCGCCTGTCGGACGGATCGATCGAGCACACGGCCCCGGCCGCCGACGACCTCGCCTGGCTCGAGGTCGTCGGCGACGACATCATCACCGCCTCCTACTCGAGGATCACCAGCGGCACGGTGCACGACCTCACCGCGCACTGGGCGACCGAGTGGGAGCCGGACCCGGTGTGCCCCGGCTCCGGCGACAGCTACCTATACGGCGCCACCGACGATTTCGTCTACTTCGGCAGCGACGCGGGCGCGATCGTCCTGCGCCGTACCGACGGTTCCCGGGTCATCGCCGCGGACGTGCAGAACGTCGCGGTCTACCCGGGCCACGGTCTGGTCGCCCAGACCTGCACCGCGAAGTCCGCGGGCCCGGCCACCGCGGTCGTGCTGGACCGCACCGGCAAGCAGCTGCGCACCCACCCCGGCGGCGGCGTCCCGGTCCCGGCCGGCTCCGGAGCCGACGGGACATACCTGGCCGCGGACGGCGCCTGGGACTTCACGACCGGCACCAGGCTGTGGTCGTCGGGCACCCTGGATTCGCGGAGCAAGATCGTCGACGGCATCGTCGTCACCGTGGGCAGCTCGGGCCTCGGCGCGCTCGAACTCGGCACCGGCTCCCGCCTCTGGTCGGCCGATATCGAGTCCGGGACCTGGATGTCGGACCGGCAGCGAATCCTCGTGCAGGACTACGACAGCCGAGTACACGCCGTCGACCTGCGGACCGGCGCAGTGGACTGGACCATGCGCACCCGCGGCGGCCGAGTCGCCCCCGCCGGAGCCGGCTTCGCCGAGATCGACGGCGACGCGCTCACCTACTACGGCCCCACCGGACCCCCGGCAACCGAGCTCGAAACACCAGCCGACGAGGACGGGTCGAACCAGGTCGTCACCCGCTGTGGCCGCCTCCCGGAGCTGACCCCCGTCGAGTACCGCACCACCGGCGACACCCTGACGGTCCGAATGGAACTGCGCGCCCGCTGCGCCACCGGAGACATCCTCGCCTCCGATGCCCTGCGCATCACTATCACCGACCGAGGCCAACCGATCGCAGCGGGCGTATTCGACCTGTCCACCACCCCACTCCACCTCCCGGCGACCTCGTCCACGAGCAACGGAACCACCTCGGTACAACAGGATTTCGAGTTCCCGGTCGGCACCTTCTGGCGCCTCCCCAACTCCATCGGCGACCGCCCCGACCCCAGCGCCGTTCGTGCCCGAGGCGGCTCGACCCAGCTCGTCGAGTGCGTCGACCAGGGCACGAACCAGGGACCGGCGAGCACACGCCCACCGGCGACCGCCGCGGCGGGTTCGTACACGGCCGCACACTCCGGCACTTCACCCGCCGACGCCGACCGAGCCGCACTGGACGCCCTCCGCGCCCAGGCCGACGCCGACCGCCCCTCGGTCACCCGCGACCTCGCCGACCGCTGGGTCCCGCAGCTCTCCGCCAAGCAGGAGGGCCTGGTCGCACCGGACGTGGACGGCCGGGTCGTCACCTGGACCCCCTCCGCGATCCTGGAGCAGCACCTGCGGCTCCGGCTGCGCTACCCCGAGGTCCGCCTGGTCTACAGCGACGACTGGCGCACCTTCGACCTGCGCGGCTGGTGGGTCACGCTCGCCGGAGTCACGCACCGCGACCCCGGCGGTGCCAAGCGCTGGTGCGACGACAAGGGAATCGCCGTCGACGAGTGCTTCGCGAAACTGGTCAGCAACACCAGGGATTCGCGCGGCACCACCCAGTACCGCTGACGCCGGACCCTCAGCCGATCCGCGCGTGCGGCGGCGCGGCACCGCCGATGGTCGCCTCGGTCTCGCCGGTGAGCAGCCGCAGGAAGTCCTCCTGCTCGCTCCGCCCCTGCACCGCGGCGCGCTCGGCACCGCCGGGGAGCACCCGCCCCAGTGCGCTGCGCGCCAGATTCACCGGGATGCGCAGCGCCGGGTACCACGGCAGGTGGGCGGGCAGGCCGAGCGTCCGCATGGCCTTCGGTCCGAGGAAGGCGCTGGTGACCGAGAGGTGCTGCGAGCGCGCGATCCGGCCGCGGAGCGCGGGCAGGTTCGGGTAGTGCCAGTTCAGCGGGTCGTCGGCCATGGGGAGGGCGAGCTGCCTGCTGGTGTCGTCGGGGTTCGTGATGGCGCTCAGGCAGTGGTAGAGGATGCCGACACCGTCGCGGAAATCGGTCGGCAGCCACTCGTCCCTGACGCCGATGAGCCAGCCGACGTAGCGGGTGAGGTGCGCCGCCGCCGCGGTGTCGGCCCGGCTCGGGATGATGCCGAGCACCATGCCGCCGACGAACGGCGCGAGCAGCGCGCCGACCAGGGTCGCCGCCATATCGGTCTGGTTGATCGGCAGCCCCCACTCGTCGCCGCGCCAGTCCGGCATGGCGGCCACGTGCCTGCGCACCAGCCCGTGGATCAGCCGGACCTGCAGCGTGGAGCGGTACCCCTGCCCGTACAGCTCCATGCCGTTCTCGGTGGAGACGTCCATCGCCCACTGCAGCGTCTCGGCGAAGCGCTGCGCCGGCCCCTTCTCCAGCGCGCCGGTGCGCAGCAGCGTCTTGTTGAAGCCGGAGGCCAGGTAGCCGCCGAGGAAGGAGACGTCGCGGGCGAAGTAGAGCCCGTCGGTGCCGCCGGAGCGGAACACCCGCTCGCCGCGCCGGAGCAGGTCGGGGTCGACCCAGTCCGGGGTCGCCTCGACCGCGCCGAAGAAGACGCGCAGTGGCTCAGGGGCGTTCGGCACGCTGTCGATCCCGGTGCGCAGCGCCTGCTCGTAGAGCGGGCGGGTGCCGCGCATCCCCTCGGCGTACATCCAGTCGACCAGCCGATCCATCGGCTCGTCGCCGACGAGCAGCGACTCGCCGAGCTGCCGCCAGCGCTCGGCGTCGGGTTTCCCGATGCCGAGCAACAGGGCGAACGGGCCGAGACCTGGGGCCTTACGTGGCCTTTCCGGATGCCTGGTGGGGATGGGCGCGGTCGTCGTCATCGGTGACTTCCTCGGTGGTGGTGGCGATGCCGTGCTTCATGAGCGGCACGATGGAATGCCGGACGAAGGCGCGGGCCAGCTCCGGATCGGTGAAGTCGACGCTGCCGCCGCCCGGCGTCAGCATGAGTGAATGGGCCAGGCGCGCAACCAATTCCGCGACCGGTCGCGGATCGTAGCGATCCACCAGCCCGGCCGCCTGGGCATGCGTGAGCATCCCGACGATGTAGTCGATGCCGATCGCGACCAGCCGCTCGCCCTGCACGGTGTAGAAGCCGAGCGCCTCCTCCGGCGCGACCCGGAGCAACTGGGTGACCAGCCGGTGGATCCTGGTCTGCAGCAGGACGTGCAGGATCGTCTCCTCGAGCTGCGCCTCCACCCCGGACGCGGTGGTGGCGATCGCGGTGACCTCGGTGAGCATGCGGCGGGTCTCGCGCTCCAGTACCGCCTCGACCAGATTGTCCTTGCCGGCGAAGCGGCGGTGGATGGTGATCCGGTTGATGCCTGCGCGGCGCGCGATGTCCTCCAGGCTGGCCCGGCGGATCCCGACCTGCAGGATCCGGTCCAGCGCGGCGTCCATGATCGACTCGTCCACGCTGTCGTATCGCTCCGGCATGTAACGAGTATCCAAAAGCTGTTTCATTGTGTCAATCGCGTTGGGTACGTTACCGCCTATTCGCGAGGTTTCGAGGCGCTTCGCGCTACCGGCCGAGCACCATGGACTACAACATGTTCGTTACCGAATCGACTGTTCAGGGGCGTTAATCGGACAACTGGAGGTGCGCCCTACCCAAAATCCGGGAAAGGTCTGTCGCCCACAACCGAACCCTGCTAAGTTACTGCGTATTCCGGTTCATGAGGCATGGGATTCCCGGCGGTCGGGGCGTGCTGGAACTCAACGAGGAGTAGCGACATGGATGGATTCAGCAGGCGTAACGCGCTGAAGGTCGGTGGGGCGCTCGGCGCGGTCGGCGCGCTGGCGACGGTGGCCCCGGCCCGCGCCGTGCCGTGGACGTGGTCACCGGACGGCTCGGTGGCGGGCGGCGGCGAGGGCGCCGACCCGATGACGGTCTGGGACCCGGAGTCCGATCAGCTGGTCGCCTCGCTGATCGACCGCGGCGAGGTCCCGGCGATCAACGCGCTGCTGCGCACCTGGACGCGCAACAGCCAGCCGCTGCCCGATGGCCTCCCGGCCGACCTGCGCGATTTCATCGAGTACAACCGTCAGCTGCCCGCCTGGGCGGACCAGGGCAAGCTCACCACCGCGATCGAATTCAACAAGAAGCGCGGGCTCTACCTCGGCGTCCTCTACGGCCTGGCCAGTGGCATGATGTCGACGGTCATCCCGAAGGAGGCCAAGGCGGTCTACTACTCCAAGGGCGGCCAGGACCTCAAGGACCGCATCTCCAAGACCGCCAAGCTCGGCTACGACATCGGCTCGAACAATGCCTACGCCCCCGACGGCGAGATGATCGTGACCTGCGTCAAGACCCGGCTGGCGCACTCGGGTGTGCGGCACCTGCTGCCGCAGTCGCCGCACTGGGTGAGCTCGGCCGACGAGCAGATCCCGATCAGCCAGCAGGACATGATGGTCACCTGGCACAGCCTGCCGACCACCGTCATGCGGCACCTGACGGCCTGGCGGGTGCCGATCCCGGTGCACGAGTCGGAGGCATTCCTGCACTCCTGGCAGGTCTGCGCGCACATGCTGGGCATCCGCGACGAGTACATCCCGAACTCCTGGGACCAGGCGAACGCGCAGGCCGCGCAGACGCTGGACCCGGTAGTGGCGGCCACCCCCGAGGGCATCAAGCTCGCCGACCGGCTGCTGCACCTCGGCAACAACCTGGATCTGGCCGTACTCAGCAAGGGCGTGCTCGGCGCGTTCACCCGCTTCATCCTCGGCGACCGGCTCGCCGACGATCTGCAGATCGCGCGCGAGCCGGTCTGGGAGACGCTGCTCGACGTCTCCTGGGGCCCGTTCGTCGCCGTCCGGGAGGGGCTCCTGCCGATCGTGCCGCTCGCGCCGGACGCCTACTGGCTCTTCGACGAGTTCCTCCGCCAGTTCGCGCTCGTCTACCTCTCCGAACTCAGGATGCCGTTGAACATCGAAATCCCTACGATGAACCGTGACATGAACGTGCCGCCGAAGTAGTCGGGGACTCGGGGCACTCGAGGGATGCTTCTTGTGACGACATGGAGACCATGATGCTTGCACGGTGGAAATCGGTGGCCGCCCTCTGCGCGGCCACCGCGGTGTCGAGTGCACTGCTCGCGCAGGGCCCCGTCGCCTCGGCGGCGCCCGGCGGCTGCCCCGACCTGTACGTGGTGGCGGTGCCGGGCACCTGGGAGACGTCGAAGGAGGATCCCGGCCGCGGGATTCTCGCCCAGGCGGCCGAGGGGCTGCCCGGCGACGTCCGGGTGGATTACATCCACTACGCCGCGACCGCCTTCCCCTGGGAGGGCGAGGTCTACGGCCGGTCCAAGGCCGAGGCGGTGGACGGCGCCCGCGGCGCGGTCCAGGCCATGGCGCTGGCCTGCGGCGACACCAAGATCGCGCTGCTCGGCTACAGCCAGGGCGCCGACGCGGCCGGTGACGTGGCCGCCGAGATCGGCACCGGGCTCACCGTCGTCCCGGCCAACCGGGTGGCGCTGGTCGGGCTGGTCTCCGACCCGCGTCGCTCACCGACCGACGCGCTGATCGGCGCGCCGGTCTCCGGCGCGGGCGCGACCGGGGCCCGGGTGAACGGCTTCGGCTGGGTCAGCCCGGTGACCTACACCTTCTGCATCGAGGGCGATCTCTACTGCGCCATGCCGGACGGTGACTTCGCCGGTCGGCTGGCCGGGTTCGCGGTGCAGCTCTCCAACCCCGATCCGTCCAAGGTCGGCAGCTACCAGTACCAGGCCGGCGAGCTGCTCAGCGACGCCTTCGCGGCCGGCGGCTGGGGCCTGCTCGCCGACCAGCTCAACTCCAACGCCTACGACGAGCGCAAGCAGCAGGTGGACGACTTCCTCAAGTCCGGCATCCACCAGTCCTACGCCGGCTACAGCGTGGCCCCCGGCGGGGTGACCGCGCTCGGCTGGCTGCGGCAGCGGCTCGTCCAGGTGCTGCGCGGCTGATCCCGTCGGATGCCGTCCGTGTACGCCGGTTCGCCGAGCCGGTGTATGCGGACGGCATCGACGCTGTGATCCCCTACCCGGGCAGGGCCCTTCGGATCCGGTGAATCGGGCGCCGGCCCCGGCGCTTCCCCCTAGAATCGGGGCGTTGTTCAGAGTCTGCGCCGATCGGGCCGGACCAGCCGACCACCTGGGGGGACCTGGTGTCGATCGTTGGATCGATCAGTGTTTCATTGTCGACCGTCCTGGCGACCCTGATCGGTGGGTGGCTGGTGACGACCCGCGTCGCCGACTACTGGGATCGGGTCAAGAAGAGCAGGGACTCGAACCTGGCGGCGGCCGAGAATTTCCAGCGGCTGTACGGCGAGTTCGTCGCGGTGTGGAAGATCTGGAACAACCTGGCGGCTGTCGAACGCGGCGGGACGGATCTGCCGCAGAACGCACGGTGGGACTGCCTCGTGCGGGCGACGGCCGCCGAGGGCGCCATCGAAGCGCTGCTGGCAAAGATAGCCGCTGAGCGCACACTGAGCACACACGACATCGATGTGCTCGGCGGCCTTCGCCAAGCGTTCAAGGTATTCCGGAGGGCGATCGTCGCAGGTCGTCCCCTCCCGTGGATGTCGTCCGATGCCGAGCCCTACATCGCCATGAAGCGGCTTGCCGCGGCGACGTCGGTGCTCCTCGTGACGCCGCCGGACACACGGAATCGCCCGAGCGCCGTGGAAGCGGCTGCCGCCTTCGAGCAGATCACCGACAATCGGCACGGAACGGCATGGACCGCTTCGGGCCTGCGGGTGAGCCTCGTTTCCTGAACCGACCGCAGCGGCCGCACCGCCGTGCGAACTCTTCCACGCGGAAAATCGGGTGCGGTCTGTCGGGGGTGCGCGGAATACTGACCGCCACCCGATGAGTTCGACCGGTGCATACCGTCTGAACCACCGAGGCACCGGCGGGGAGTTCGGTGCCGTGGTCACGGGTCAGCCCAGACCTTGCCGACGTTCCAGCCCCGGAGGTGCCCATGCCCGTCGAAACCGCAGTGCCCATACCGAAGGGGCGGACACCGCTGGTCATCCGGGTCCTGGTGCTCGCCACCTTCGTGGTGATCCTGAACGAGACCATCATGATCAACGCGATCCCGCGGCTGATGGCCGACCTGCACGTCGACGACCGCGCCGCGCAGTGGGTCTCCACCGCCTTCATGCTCACCATGGCCGCGGTCATCCCGGCCACCGGCTGGTTCCTGCAGCGCGTCACCACCAGGCAGGCGTACGCGACGGCGATGGCCGTGTTCCTGGTCGGCACCGCGCTCTCCGCGCTCGCCCCGACCTTCGCGGTGCTGCTGGTCGGCCGGGTCATCCAGGCAGGCGGCACCGCCGTCATGATGCCGCTGCTGATGACCACGCTGATGACCGTGGTCCCGGAGCAGGACCGCGGCCGCGTGATGGGCAACGTCACGCTCGCCATCTCGGTGGCGCCCGCGATGGGCCCGGTGCTCTCCGGGCTGGTGCTGCAGGTCGGCTCCTGGCGCTGGCTCTTCGTGCTGGTGCTGCCGATCGCCGGGGTGGTGACCTGGCTCGGGCTGCGGCAGCTGAAGAACGTCGGCGAGCCGGAGGCCGGTTCGATCGACGTGCTCAGCGTGGTGCTCGCGGCGCTCGGCTTCGGCGGCCTCGTCTTCGGGCTGAGCCGGTTCGAGAGCAGCGACTACACCACTCCCGCGCTCTTCGTGGCGGGCGGCATCGCCCTGATCGCGATCTTCGCCCTGCGCCAGATCCGCCTGCAGCGCACCGGTACCCCGCTGCTCGACCTGCGGGTCCTGCTGGCGGGCACCTACACCAAGGCGCTGGTCCTGATGTCGGTGGCGTTCCTGGCCATGATGGGCTCGATGATCCTGCTCCCGCTCTATCTGCAGAACCTGCGCGGCCTGAGCCCGCTCGCCACCGGCCTGCTCGTCATGCCGGGCGGCCTGGCCATGGGCGTGCTCGGCCCCACCATCGGCAGGCTGTTCGACCGCTTCGGCGGCCGCTGGCTGGTGATTCCCGGCGCGATCGGCATCGCCGTCGCGCTGGCCGGCTTCAGCCGGATCACCCTGACCATGCCGTACTGGCAGCTGCTCGCGCTGCACATCCTGCTGATGTTCTCGCTGGCGGCCACCTTCACCCCGGTCTTCACGCTCGGGCTCGGCGCGCTCCCGCACCACCTGTACTCGCACGGCAGCTCCATGCTCGGCACCCTGCAGCAGGTCGCGGCGGCCTTCGGCACCGCCCTGGTGGTGACCGTCATGTCCGCGCGGAGCAGCGCGCTGGTCGAGGACGGGGTCGACGCGGTCACCGCGCACCTGGACGGCACCCGCCTCGCCTTCCTGGTCTCGGCCGCGCTCGCGCTGATCGTGGTGGTGGCGGCGATCCTGCTGCCCAACCGGGCCGCGGTCGAGGAGGACATCGAGGGCGAGCTCGCGGCGCCGACCCCGCCCGAGCTGGTCAAGGGCTGACCACGCGGAGCCCCCGGCTGCGTCCGGCAGCCGGGGGCTCCGCCGTCGGCCCGATGCCGACGGGTGCGGAATGTCGGGCGCGCAATCCGGCGCCGCACCCGATCCATCCCCTACATTGCCACCCTGTGGAACGCAGACACTTTCTGGCAATGCTGGCCGCAGGCGCCGCCGCGGCGAGCGGCTGCACCCGGCTGCCGCCCGCCGAGGCGGAACAATCGGCCACCCCGTCCGCCGCGGCCGTTCCCGCCGCCGCACCCCGGGTGCCGGTGCCGGGGGGTGCGCTGACCGCCATTCCCGGCCCCGGCACCCATCTCGCCCTGACCGTGGACGACGGCGCCTCCGCCGAGGTGGTCGGCGCCTACATCCGGTTCGCCCGCGACACCGGCGCCCGCTTCACCTTCTTCGTCACCGCCGCCTTCGAGAGCTGGAGCACGCACCGCGCCGCACTCCGCCCGCTGGTGGACTCCGGCCAGATCCAGCTCGCCAACCACACCTGGGACCACCCCGGCCTCACCACCATCTCGCACACCGCCATGGCCGAACAGTTCACCCGCAGCAAACAGTTCCTGCTGAATACCTACGGCGTCGACGGCACGCCCTTCTACCGCCCGCCCTTCGGCTACCACAACGCCGTCGTCGACGCGGTCGCCGCCGATCACGGCTACACCGTCCCCACCCTCTGGTACGGCTCGCTCTCGGACTCCGGCCTGATCACCGAGGAGTACCTGCTGCAGTGCGCCCGCACCTGGTTCAACGCCCAGGCCATCGTCATCGGCCACGCCAACCACCCGCCGGTGACGCAGGTCTACGGGCAACTCCTCGACATCATCCGCGAGCGCGGGCTATCCCTGGTCACCCTGAACGACGTATTTCGCACGTAGTCGCGTTTGCGCTGGTTAGACTGCCGGAATGAGACCCTTGATCAGCGCTCTCGTCGCCGGATCGGTCGTTCTCCTCGGCGCGGGCAATGCATCCGCAACCCCCGGCGTCGACATCACCGCCGTCACGCTGGGCCAGGTCACCGTCCCTGCCGGGATCTTCCCCGTCGCCACCGACCTCGTCGCCCGCCGGATCACCATCGGCCCCGGCGGCTCGACCGGCTGGCACTTCCACGACGGCCCGGTCTTCGGGGTGATCGCCGCGGGCGAGCTCACCCACCCCGGACCGGACTGCGTGGCGCCGATCTACCGCGCGGGCTCGTTCATCAACGAGCCGGCGGGGGAGTGGAACACCCACGTCGGGCAGAACCTCGGCTCCGAGCCGGTGGTGCTGTACGTGGTGTACGCCCCGCCCGCAGGCGATCCGCTGTTCCGGGACGCGCCCGCGCCGGAGTGTGCCTGACTCGTTAACACCCGCGGCGGTCGCCGGCGATTCGGTGTGCGACGGGCTCGTCCCTACGGGGGGATGGATGCGTCGACAGATTCCGACTCTGCCACGAGGTGTTGTCCATGAAACGTCTTCTCACCGCCGCCGCGCTCCTCTCGGCGGGCGCCGCCGTACTCACCGGCTGCACGAATTCCGCTGCCACCGAGGAGGTGCCGGTCCAGGGTGCGCCGTCGGCGCCCGTTCCCGCCTGTGCCGACGGGCAGCTGAACTTCAACGCCGAGCCGGTCGTGAACTCCGCGGGGACGACCGTCGGGTTCAAGATCAACTACTGGGTGGTCGGTGCGAGCGGTGCGTGCAGCCTGACCGGGTACCCCGGGGTCACCGCCGCGGGCGGGGGCCCGCAGGTCGACGCTGTGCGGCAGTTGCGCGGTGGGCTCTTCGGCGGGCTGCCGGAGGGGGAGGACACTCCGCCGACCGTTGTGCTCGATCGGGAGCACGGGGCGCAGGCGGTGGTCGAGACGACCGTGCTCGCGCACCAGAGTTCGGCGTGCCCGACGTACACGGAGTTCCTGACGACGCCGCCCGACACGACCGACACCCGGCCGGTGTCGGTGACCGTGCCCGGCTGTGAGTTCGCCGTCTACCCGGTGTACGCCTGGTCGCGGTGAGTGCGAGCCGGACAGGTGCGCCCGCATCCATCCACGGGGTCGGGTGATTCGCCGACGGCAATGTTTTCCGAACACAGACAGCTGGTGACCTTCGGCGGGGATCTGTCGCCTCTCCATCCGCTGGGGGCCGTTGTTGACGACAGGCCGTTCGAGCGGGCTGCCGCATCAACGGTGCGGATGACTGGCCAACGACAAAACCCCTTCCCTCTCAGTTGGGAAGGGGTTTTGCGTATGTCGGGCTGACAGGATTTGAACCTGCGACCACTTGACCCCCAGTCAAGTGCGCTACCAAGCTGCGCCACAGCCCGTTGCACCTGCGTCCAGGTGCCCGATGAGATTACCGCAGGTCGCACTCCGGACACTAATCCGCAGGTCAGAGCAGTGACGGTTCCGGTTTGTCGCGGTGTCGGCGTCGACGAACCACCTCGGCACCCGGTATCTGCGACTATTGGTGGCACAGCTGCCCTGCGACCGCGCTCTGGCCCGCGACAACCGCTGCGAAGCGTGCGTCGAGCGTTATGTGACCCGCGCGGTTACGGTCTTTCGGTGGTGTGGTTATGAGGAAGTCGAATCAGGTCCATCGTGAGGTGGCGCGGAGTGCGCCGTTTCAGATGGCGGCGCGGGCGGGGTTGGTGGCCTACGGCCTGGTCCATCTCCTCGTGGCCTGGGTCTGCGTTCAGCTCGCGCTCGGCGATTTCGACGGCGACGGCGTCGGGAAGGCGGACAAGACCGGGGCGCTGCAGAATCTCGCGGAGCATCGGGAGGGCGAGCTGGTGCTCTGGCTGATCGCGGGCGGGCTCGGGTTCGCCGTGCTGTGGCAGTTGCTGGAGGCCGCCACCGGTGCGCGGAACAGTCGCAGGGACAAGTTGCTGCGCGCCATGAACTTCGGTGAAGCGGTGTTGTTCGGCTACCTCGCCTACAGCGCTGTCAAGCTCGCGAAGGGGGTACCGGCTTCCTCGACCGACCAGGCGCAGCTCGCTCTCGTCGGCAATCTGTTGAGCAGGGAGTGGGGGAAGCCGGCGGTGGTCGGGATCGGGCTCGCCATCGTCGTCGCGGGGTTCTTCGTGGCCCATCACGGCTGGTCGAAGCGGTTCCGGGAGGAGCAGGACTTCCGGGGTGCGGGCCGGTCGACGGAGCGGGTCGTGATCCGGCTCGGGCAGGTCGGGTATGCGGCGCTCGGTGCGGTGTATGCCGGCGGTGGGGTGCTCGTGATCGTCGCCGCCGTGCAGAGCCAGCCGCACAAGGCGACCGGGCTGGACGTGGCGCTCAAGACGCTGGCGGCTCAGCCGTACGGCACCGTGTTGCTGCTCGTCGTCGCGGTCGGCCTGGCCGCGTTCGCGATCTTCACCTTCCTCGACGCCAAGTTCCGCAAGGCTCACTAGCGTGATGACCGTCGGCTGAGACAATTCGACGGTGCTGGAGATGGAGATCCTTCGAGACCGCGTGCGCGGGTCGCTGCTGGGCGGGGCAGCGGGCGATGCGCTCGGCGCGCCGATCGAATTCTGGGATCTGCGGACGATCCGCGGGCGGCTCGGGGTGGCGGGAGCGAGCGGGTTCCTGACGCCGTCCGCGCTGCCGCAGGAGGTCACCGACGACACGCAGATGACGTTGTTCTCCGCCGAGGGGTTGCTGCGGTGGCGGCCGGGGACGGATCCGGCGCCGTCGCTGCGGCGTGCGTATCTGCGCTGGTTGCAGACGCAGCGGCGGTCGGCTCCCGGACCGGAGACCGACGGCTGGTTGGCGGCGCAGCAGTTCCTGTACGCGGTCCGGGCGCCGGGGAACGCGTGTCTGAGCGGGCTGGATCGGCAGCGGCGGGAGTTGTTGCCGCCGCACCGGGTGGGAAGGAACGGGCCGGTGAATCCCGATTCCAAGGGGTGCGGCACGGTGATGCGGTCGGCGCCGTTCGGGCTCGCCGGGTTCGGGCCGGAGATGGCGTTCGCGTTCGCCGCGGTCGGCGCGCAGCTGACGCACGGGCATCCGAGCGGGTACTTCGCGGCGGGTGCGCTGGCCGCCCTGCTGGACCGGGTGCTCGGCGGGGCGGGACTCGAAGCGGCGTTGGACGATACGCTCGCGCAGCTGTCCGGGCAGGCGGGTGCGCAGGAGACCGTGGACGCGTTGCGGCTGGCGGTCGAGTGCGCCGATGCGGGGGCGGCGAGTCCGGAGCGGGTGGAAGAGGTCGGGGCGGGCTGGGTGGCGGAGGAGTGTCTCGCCATCGCCGTGTACTGCGCGCTGCACGCGGCGCGGACCGGTGATGTCCGCGGGGCACTGCTGCTGTCGGTCAACCACTCCGGCGATTCCGACTCCACCGGCTCGGTGGCGGGCAACCTGCTCGGTGCCGTGCACGGGTGCGCCGCGCTGCCCGCGGAGTGGGTGACCGCGGTGGAGGGATACGACACGATCGTCCGGGTCGCCGACGATCTCGTGGCGAACTTCTTCCGGCACGACCGGGGCGCGCTCGGCGATCGGTACCCGTTCGACGATTGAGCGCCGGAGCCGGGTGCGGGCGCGATTTCGGTCTCGTGCATGGTGTCTCGGTGGAGTTGGGGTCATACGCGCTGGTGGATGTGGAGACGACGGGGTTGCGGCCGGGGCAGCACCGGGTGCTGTCGGTGGCGGCGCTGCTGCTGGACGATGCGGGGGCGGTGGTGCGGGAGTTCCACACGCTGGTCGATCCGGGCGGGGATCCCGGGCCGGTGCACATCCACGGGTTGACCCGCGAGATTCTCTGCGGTGCACCGGAATTCGGGCGGGTGGCGGGTGAGCTGGCCGGGGTGCTGAACGGGCGGGTGCTGGTGGCGCACAATGCGCGGTTCGATCACGGGTTCCTGGCGGCGGAGTTCCGGCGGGCCGGGGTGCGGATGCCGGTTCGGAGCCGGATGTGCACGCTGGCGCTGGCGCGGCGGATCGCCCTTCCCACGGTGGATTTCAAGCTGGCGACGTTGGCGGCGCACTACGGGGTGGTGCAGCGGCGGGCGCACGACGCGCTGGACGACACCCGGGTGCTGGCGGGGGTGTTGCGCGGGCTGGCGGGTGATGCGGCGCGGCTTGGGATCGCGGCGCCGGTGCTGGACTGCGTCGATGAACCGGCGCGGTGGCCGCGCAGCCGGGTGGGGGCGAAGCCGGTGTGCGAGTACCGGTACCCGGGGAAGTTGCTCGCGGGGGAGCCGCTGGTGCAGGGGATGAAGGTGGCGATCACCGGCGACACCGCGCTGGAGCGGGAGGTGCTGGTGGCGCGGGCGGAGGCGGCCGGGCTCGACGTCACCGGGGCGGTGAGCGGGCGGACGAGTGTGCTGGTCTGCAACGATCCGGGTTCGGGTTCCGCCAAGGCGCGGCGGGCACGGGAGCTGGGGACAGTCGTGGTGCGGGAGGGGGAGTTCCTGCGGTTGCTGGGTGACGTGCGGGCCGGGAAGGCGCTCGGGGCGGTGCCCGCGGGCGCGTCCCAGGACCAGGACGCGGGGGCCGGGGGTCCCCTCGACGGTGTTCGCGCCGGCCGGGCCGTCGGCGTCGGCCACGGCGCGGTCGGTGTCCAGGAAAAGCCTGCCGGAGCTCCGCAGGGAGACCGAGGGGCACGCGACACCGTCACGGAAACCCGCGGTCCGCTCACCGGCCGCCGCATCCTCGTCCTCGGCGGCACCCACGCGGAAGCCGCCCGAATCCGCGCTGCCATAACGACCCTCGGCGGCTCGGCCGCGGCAAACCTCTCCGCCCGCGTCACCGACGTCGTCGCGCTCACCGGCGGCCGCGCCGACCAGCGACTGGCCCGCGCGCAGAAGCTCGGCCTCCCCATCCACGGCCCAGAACTCGTGCAGCACAGCACCCCTACCGCGGTCGGGGGTACGACGACCCTCGCCCGCGGTCAGGCAGTAGACCTCCCGGATCAGTCCAGATGGACCATCCGCGCCGCCTGGCACACCCACACCGTCGACCTCGTCGCCTTCCTCCTCGACGACACCGAAATGGTGACAGCGGACGCCGACTTCGTCTTCTACAACCAGCCCGAAACCCAGGGCGCCACCCTGACCCGCGACGGCCCGGCAGAACAGGCCGTCGAACTCGACCTGACCGCCCTCCGCCCCGGCCGCACCCGCATCGTGATCGCCGCCGCACTGGAACAACCGGGAATCACCTTCGGCGACGTCGGCCCCGTCGAACTCGACATCGACGGCTTCGCCCAGGCCACCCTGGACGCCGCGACCGAGGAGCGCACCCTGCTGCTGGCCGAGGTCTACCGGCGGGGCGAGCGATGGCGGCTGCGGGCGATCGGCCAGGGGTATCCGACGGGGCTGGCGGAGCTCGCCGCCGGGTACGGGGTGGAGCTCGGCTAGCGATCTTCGGCAGATGTCACAGCAGCTGAGCTCGGCTACTCCGGCAGGCCGACGGCGCGGCCCGCGGTGGCGCCACCGACCGGTATTTCCCGTTTGGTGTCAACCGGGTCCCGATGGCACGCTCAACCGGTGACGCAACCTCCGGATATCCAGGCGACCGGGTCCGACCCGGCCTCCGACAAGTTGGACGGCGCGGTCTTCCGCGTCGCGGGCGTGGTGGTGCTCGGCGCCATCATGTCCATCCTCGACATCACCGTCGTGACGGTGGCCCTGCCGACCTTCCAGCTCGAGTTCGGCACCAGCTACGCCGTCGCGGCCTGGACCATGACCGGCTACACGCTGGCCCTGGCGACGGTGATCCCGCTGACCGGCTGGGCGGCGGACCGCTTCGGCACCAAGCGGCTCTACCTGGCCGCGCTGACCTTCTTCGTGCTCGGTTCGGCGCTCTGCAGCCTGGCCTGGAACATCGAGACGCTCATCGCGTTCCGGGTGATCCAGGGTATCGGCGGCGGCATGCTGATGCCGCTCGGCATGACGATCATGACCCACGCCGCGGGCCCGCAGCGGGTCGGGCGGCTGATGGCGGTGCTCGGCGTGCCGATGCTGCTCGGCCCGATCGGCGGCCCGATCCTCGGCGGCTGGCTGATCGAGAGCCTGAGCTGGCACTGGATCTTCCTGATCAACGTGCCGATCGGCGCGGTCGCGCTGATCGCTGCCTTCGTGATTCTGCCCGCCGACGATCCGCAGCCGTCGGAGTCCTTCGACTTCCTCGGCATGCTGCTCGCCTCGCCCGGCCTCGCGCTGTTCCTCTACGGCGTCTCGACCATTCCGGAGGCGGGTACCGCGCTCACCCCGAAGGTGCTGGTCCCGGCGCTGATCGGGGTCGTGCTGCTCGGGCTCTTCGTCCGGCACGCGCTGCGCACCGAGCACCCGCTGATCGACCTGCACCTGTTCCGCAACCGCGCGCTGACCTTCGCGGTGCTGACCATGGTGCTCTTCGCCATCGCCTTCTTCGGCGCCGGGCTGCTGCTGCCCTCGTACCTGCAGCAGGTGCGTGGCGAGTCGGCGCTCTGGGCGGGGCTGCTGATCGCCCCGCAGGGGCTCGGCGCCATGCTGAGCATGCCGATCGCGGGCCGGATCGTCGACCGCTCCGGACCGGGCAGGGTGGTGCTCGTGGGGCTGGTGCTGATCACCCTCGGCACGGTCTACTTCACGCAGCTGGAGGCGGATTCGTCGTACCCGATCCTGCTCGGCTCGCTCTTCGTCATGGGGCTCGGCATGGGCTGCACCATGATGCCGGTGATGACCGCCGCCCTGCAGACGCTGAACCACCAGCAGGTGGCGCGCGGCTCGACGCTGATGAACATCGTGAATCAGACCGCGGGCTCCATCGGCACCGCGCTCATGTCGGTGGTGCTGACCGGGCTGATCAAGAACGAGCCGCTGGCCGGGCCCGCGATCGCCGCGCAGTTCGACCCGCGGGTGGCGGCCGAGCTGCCGCCCGCCGCGGTGCGGGAGGGGCTCGACCAGGCGGCGCAGGCGTTCGGCCACACCTATGTGGTGGCGCTGGTGCTGATCGTGCTGACCTTCGTCCCGGCGTTCTTCCTGCCCCGCACCAAGCCGAAGGCGCTGGAGGGCGCCGAGGCGCAGGTCCTCGTGCACTGAGTTCCCGGTCGACGGGCCCGGTCGCGGCAGCGGCCGGGCCCGTCGGCGGCTCAGGAGTACTTGGCGACGAAGGACTCGAGCGAGCGCTCGAAATCACCCTTGACCGCGCGCGCCACCCCGGACCCGATCGGCCCGAAGAGCGGCGCCCCGCCGAGCTCCACATCGATGCTGACCGACGAGCCGTCGCCCTTCGGCGCGACGGTGAAGCGCAGCCCCACCTTGGTGCCGCCCTTGCCCGCGCCCTTCAGCGCCAGCGTGCGCGGCGGCGCGGCCTCGGTGACCGTCCAGGTGACCCGGTTGCGCATGCCCTTCACGCTGACCACCCCCACCAGCGTCGTGCCCGCGGCGAGCTGCTCGGGCACCGGCCCGCGCCAGGCCTCGTGCATGGTGAGCCAGGTGCCGAGTTCGGCCAGGTCGGATGCGTGCGACCACGCCTGCTCGGGGGTGAGCGGCACATCGGCGGAGACCTTCAGCTTTGCCATGCGCGCATGGTATCCCCGGCGCCCCGGCTCGTTTCGCCGCCCGCGGGCCCGGGTACCTGGGGACGGACCGCGAAAGAGGGGAGCCCCGATGACCACCGACCCGGTGGCGACGCTGCGCACCGTCGTTCTGGATTGTCCGGAACCGGCCACCCTGGCCCGGTTCTACGCCGGCCTGCTCGGCGGCGAGGTCGTGGACGAGGACGACGACCCGACCTGGCAGGTGCTGATCGAGCCGGGCGGGCGGCGGATCGCCTTCCAGCACGCGCCGGAGTACACCCCGCCGGTCTTCCCCGACCCGAAGGCCTCGCAGCAGCTGCACCTCGACCTGTTGGTCGCCGATGTCGAGACGGCCGAGCAGGCGGCGCTCGAACTGGGCGCGGTGCTGCTGGAGCCGCACGACGACGACCGGTTCCGGGTCTACCGCGACCCGGTCGGGCACACCTTCTGTTTCGTCTGGGAGTGACCCCGGTCACTCCGGAATAGTCCGGGACCCTCCCCGTGTTCAAATGGTTGCCACATCAACCAATGGACATGCGAGGAGGGTCTCGTGCAGTTCGGAATCTTCACCGTCGGCGACGTGACCACCGACCCCACCACCGGTCGCACCCCGAGCGAGGCCGAGCGGATCAAGGCGATGGTCGCCATCGCGAAGAAGGCGGAGGAGGTCGGGCTCGACGTCTTCGCGACCGGTGAGCACCACAACCCGCCCTTCGTCCCGTCCTCGCCCACCACCCTGCTCGGCTACATCGCCGGGCAGACCGAGCGCATCCAGCTCTCCACCTCGACCACGCTGATCACCACCAACGACCCGGTGAAGATCGCCGAGGACTTCGCGATGCTGCAGCACCTGGCCGACGGCCGGGTGGATCTCATGCTCGGCCGCGGCAACACCGGCCCGGTCTACCCCTGGTTCGGGCAGGACATCCGAAACGGCATCCCGCTCGCCATCGAGAACTACGGGCTGCTGCACCGGCTCTGGCGCGAGGACGTGGTCGACTGGGAGGGCCGCTTCCGGACCCCGCTGCAGTCCTTCACCGCGACCCCGCGCCCGCTGGACGGTGTGCCGCCCTTCGTCTGGCACGGCTCCATCCGCAGCCCGGAGATCGCCGAGCAGGCCGCCTACTACGGCGACGGCTTCTTCGCCAACAACATCTTCTGGCCGCGCGGCCACTTCCAGCGGCTGATCGAGCTCTACCGGCAGCGCTACGAGCACTACGGCCACGGCACGGCCGACCAGGCGATCGTCGGGCTCGGCGGGCAGGTCTTCCTGCGGCACAACTCGCAGGACGCGGTGCGCGAGTTCCGGCCGTACTTCGACAACGCGCCGGTCTACGGGCACGGCCCGTCGCTGGAGGAGTTCACCGAGCAGACCCCGCTCACCGTCGGCAGCCCGCAGCAGGTGATCGAGAAGACGCTGAGCTTCCGCGAGTCCTTCGGCGACTACCAGCGCCAGCTCTTCCTCATGGACCACGCCGGGCTGCCGCTGAAGACCGTGCTCGAGCAGCTCGATCTGCTCGGCGCGGAGGTCGTCCCGGTGCTGCGCCGCGAGTTCGCCGCACTGAAACCCGCGCACGTGCCGGAGGCCCCCACCCACGCCGCGCTGCTCGCGGCCCGCACCGCGGTGACCGCCCGACCCGTCACGTCCGCTTGACCGATTCATTCATCACGCCAAGGAGTAACCCATGACCAAGTCACTCGCCGACCTCGGCCTCACCACCGGCACCTGGGCCATCGACCCGGTGCACTCCACCGTCGGCTTCGCCGTGCGCCACCTCATGGTCAGCAAGGTGCGCGGCCGCTTCACCGACTTCTCCGGCGCGCTGGAGATCGCCGAGGACGGCACCGCCACCGCGCACGCCGAGATCCGGGTGGACTCGGTGACCACCGACAACCCGCAGCGCGACGCGCACCTGCGCACCGCGGACTTCTTCTCCGCCGAGCAGTTCCCGCTCGCCACCTTCACCGCCACCGGATTCCGCCCGCAGGGCGACGATTTCGAGGTCGACGGAGAATTCTCGCTGCGGGGCGTCACCGCGCCGGTGACCCTGAAGGTGGAATTCCTCGGGGTGAATCCGGGCATGGGCAACGGCCCGGTAGCCGGGTTCGAGGCGCAGACCGTGGTCAGCCGTCGCGACTTCGGGCTCGACATCGATATGCCGCTGCCCGACGGCGGCGCCGTGATCGGCGACAAGATCACCCTGACGCTGGAGATCGAGGCCGGCCTGCAGGCCTGACCCCCGTCGCATCACGATCGGCCGGACCCCGTGCGCGGGTCCGGCCGATCGGTGTTTTCCAGGGGTTCGCGGGAACCGTACCGTAGATGCCGCAATTGTTCCGGGACGGACCGATCGAGACTTTTTCGTGATACTGCTACTGTGTGCCACATCGTCGGGTTCCGTGTGGCCGGACAGCCCCGTCCAGGCTGGTTGTCATGGGTGAAAAAGACCTGACGGCAAGGGCATTGCACGGTGTGCCCGCTGAGTGTGTCGAAGGCGTTGCTGGCTCGGTGGCGGAAGGCGGTGATCGTGAGACGAGGTAGTCCCTCTCGCGTCGGCCCCACCCCTGCCGAGCCGCCGCCCCCGCCACCCGCCTCCGGGTAGCTCGCCCGGAATCGTGTGCGTCCGATCCCTCGATCTTCGAGTCCCTCAACACGAGAGAACTGATGAATCCAGATTTCGCCCTGGTGCTTCCATGGATCGTCGCCGTCGTCCTGGTCGCGGCGGTGTCGATCTACGCGGTGCTGGTGGTGCGCCGCAGACAGGCCCGCATCGACGCGCTGATCGCCGAGCAGCGGCTGCACGAGGAGGCCCTGGAGCGGCTCGCCGCCACCACGCTGCCCACCGTCGCCGAGGCCGTGCGCCGCTTCGAGCAGAGCCAGCCGCCCACCGTCGAGGTGCCGCCCGCGCTGGAGGACACCCGCTTCGCGCAGTGCCTGCGCTGGACCGCCGAGCGCTACGCCGACGAACTGCGGCTGCTGCAGTCCGAGACCCGCGAGCAGGCCGCCCGCGACGGCGAGGAGAAGTCGCGGGTCGCGGTGCAGTCCGCCGAGGAGGCGGTGCGGGAGCGGTTGTCGAGTTCGGCGCGGGATGCCACGAGTGGTGC
>NZ_JBHSAX010000008.1:0-28586 GCF_042650385.1 Nocardia jiangsuensis | reverse complement strand
TGGTCCAGCACCAGGTAGCCGTTGGCCTCGGTCTCGCCGAGCACGACCGGGTTGCCCTCCTCGTCCACCACCTGCGCCGAGATCCCCGGCAGCGGGGTCATGGCGGCGCCCGGCTTGGCGGCGGTGACGCCGGGCAGCGGCGAGATCATGATCGCGCCGGTCTCGGTCTGCCACCAGGTGTCGACGATCGGGGTCTTCCCGCTGCCGATCACCGTGCGGTACCAGCGCCAGGCCTCGGGGTTGATCGGCTCGCCGACGCTGCCGAGCACGCGCAGCGAGCTCAGGTCGTGCGCGTCCGGGATCTGCCTGCCCCACTTCATGAAGGTGCGGATGAGCGTCGGCGCGGTGTAGTAGACGGTGACGCCGTAGCGGTCGATGATGTCGAAGTGCCGGTGCTCGTCCGGCGAGTTCGGGGTGCCCTCGTAGACCACCTGGGTGGCGCCGTTGGCCAGCGGCCCGTACACGATGTAGGTGTGCCCGGTGACCCAGCCGATGTCGGCGGTGCACCAGTAGACGTCGCGCTCCCGGTCGAGGTCGAAGACGTAGTGGTGGGTGTAGGCGGCCTGGGTCAGGTAGCCGCCGCTGGTGTGCAGGATGCCCTTCGGCTTCCCGGTGGTGCCTGAGGTGTAGAGGATGAAGAGCGGGTGCTCGCTGTCGAACGGCTCCGGGGTGTGCTCGGCGGGCGCCTGCCCGACGGTCTCGTGCCACCACTGGTCGCGGTCCGCGGTCATCGGGGTGTCCTGGCCGGTGCGGCGCACCACCAGCACGTGCTCCACGGTGTGCCCCGGCGCCGAGAGTGCCTCGTCCACCGCGGGTTTCAGCCCGGCCGGGGCGCCGCGGCGGAACTGGCCGTCGGTGGTCACCACCAGCCGGGCCGCGGCGTCGTCCACCCGGGAGCGCAGCGCGGCGGGTGAGAAGCCCGCGAAGACCACGGAGTGGGTGAGGCCGAGCCGGGCGCAGGCCAGCATGGTGATGATCGCCTCCGGGACCATCGGCATATAGATCGCCACCCGGTCGCCGGGCACCAGACCCAGTGATTCGAGGTGGTTCGCCGTGCGGGAGACCTCGTCGAGGAGGTCGGCGTAGGTGAGGTCGCGGGTGTCGCCCGGTTCGCCGACGAAATGGATGGCGACCTTGTCGCCGCGCCCCTCGTGGACGTGGCGGTCGACGCAGTTGTAGGCGACGTTGAGGCGGCCACCGGTGAACCACTGGGCGAAGGGGGCGTTCGACCAGTCGAGGACGTCGGTCCACCTGCGGTCCCAGTGCAGCCGGTCCGCCTGTTCGGCCCAGAACGCGAGCCGGTCCGCCTGTGCGCGTTCGGCCAGTTCGGGGCCCGCGTTCGCGGCCGCGGCGAACTCCGCCGTCGGCGCGTAGGTGGTGGGCAGTTCGGGTGCGCTGGTCACGGGTTTTTCCTTTCGCACGCCGCAAGCGGCTTCGTCAGTGGGGGCGGGGGCGGGTGATCGGTCGCTACCGGCTACTCGCCGCGGCGAAACGACGCCGCGGGCCGGTGCTCGGAGACGCCGAAACACGCGCCGCGCGAGGACGTCTCGCGCGGCGCGTGCCGGGGATCAGTGCGAGACGGCCTTCTCGGCGCCGATGCCGGTGAGCGACCGCACCTCCATCTCGGTCGCCTTCGCCGGATCCTCGTCGTCCTTGCCGAGGAAGGTGCCGACGATGCCGAGCACGAAGGCCAGCGGGATCGAGACGATGCCGGGGTTCGACAGCGGGAACCAGTCGAAATCGGCGTCCGGCAGCATCGCCGTCGCGCTGCCGGAGACGGCGGGGGAGAAGACGATCAGCACGATCGTCGAGATCAGCCCGCCGTACATGCTGGCCAGCGCGCCGGTGGTGTTGAAGCGCCGCCAGAACAGCGAGTACAGGATGGTCGGCAGGTTCGCCGCCGCCGCGACCGCGAAGGCCAGCGCCACCAGGAAGGCGATGTTCTGCCCGTTGGCCAGGATGCCGAGCCCGATCGCGAGCACGCCGATCACCACCGCGGTGATCCGCGAGACCCGGACCTGCTTGCGCTCGTCCACCTCGCCCTTCTTGATGACGCTGGCGTAGATGTCGTGCGCGAACGAGGCCGACGCGGTGATGGTGAGCCCGGCGACCACCGCGAGAATGGTCGCGAAGGCGACTGCGGAGATGACGCCGAGCAGCACGACGCCGCCGAGTTCGAAGGCGAGCAGCGGGGCCGCCGAGTTCTGCCCGCCCGCGGCGGCCAGGATCTTGTCCGGGCCCACGATGGCCGCGGCGCCGTACCCGAGCACCAGGGTGAACAGGTAGAAGGCACCGATCAGGGCGATGGCCCAGACCACCGAGCGCCGCGCCTCCTTGGCGGTGGGCACGGTGTAGAAGCGCATCAGCACGTGCGGCAGCCCGGCGGTGCCGAGCACGAGCGCGAGGCCGAGCGAGACGAAGTTCAGCTTGGACATCTCGCTGCCGCCGTACTGCGCGCCCGGCGCGAGCACGTCGCGCGCGGCGACCTTCTCGTTCGCCGACCCGCTGACCGCCTGCTGCGCGCTGCCGAGGATCTCGGAGAGGTTGAAGCCGAACTTGGCGAAGACCATGACCGTCATCAGCGCGGCGCCGGTGATCAGCAGCACCGCCTTGATGATCTGCACCCACGTGGTGCCCTTCATGCCGCCGACCAGCACGTAGACGATCATCAGGATGCCGACCACGGCGATCACCACGGACTGTCCGGCGCGATCGGAGATGTCGAGCAGCAGCGCGACCAGGCCGCCCGCGCCCGCCATCTGGGCGAGCAGGTAGAACAGCGAGACGGCGAGCGTGGTGAGCGCCGCCGCGGTGCGCACCGGCCCCTGCTTCAGCCGGAAGCTGAGCACGTCGGCCATGGTGAACTTGCCGGTGTTGCGCAGCATCTCGGCGACCAGCAGCAGCGCGACCAGCCAGGCGACCAGGAAGCCGATGGAGTACAGGAAGCCGTCGTAGCCGTAGACCGCGATGGCGCCCGCGATGCCGAGGAACGACGCCGCGGAGAGGTAGTCGCCCGCGATGGCGATGCCGTTCTGCGGGCCGGAGAAGCCGCGGCCGCCGGTGAAGTAGTCGGCGGCGGTGGCGTTGTTGCGGCTGGCCCGGATCACCACCACCATCGTCACCGCGACGAAGATCGCGAAGATGGCGATATTGGCTACGGGGTTGCCGACGGTGTTCGAGGCGGCCAGCAGGGTAGCGGTGCTCACGCCCTCTCTCCTTCCAGTTCCGCGCGGATGGCGGCCGCGCGCGGGTCGAGTTCGCGGTTGGCGAACCGCACGTACAGCCCGGTGATCAGGAAGGTGGAGACGAACTGGGCGAGGCCGAGCAGCAGCCCGACGTTGATGTTGCCCACCACCGTCGTCGCCATGAAGTCGTGCGCGTAGGCGCCGAGCAGCACGTAGGCGAGGTACCAGATCAGGAAGAGCGCGGAGACGGGGAACACGAAGCGCCGCAGGCGGCTTCGCAGCTCCTGGAACTGGGGGCTGGAGTGCGCCGCGGCGAACTCGGCCGGGGTCGGCGGCTGCGCGCCGCCGAGGTCGGTACTGGTCATCCGGGGGGAGTCCTGTCGTGTGACGTGGCTGACAGCGGATGACCGTAACTCCGGCCGGGGTCGTTCGGGGCCTGTGGTGCAGATCACTCCGTGAAGGGGTGGGATCGTGCGGTGAGCGGTCGGCGGGGTGCGGCGAGCGGTCAGCGTCCGGCGGGGCCGCCCGGCTCTTTTCCGAGGACTCCGTGCTCGCGATCCGCGCCCATGCCGAGCTTCTCCGGGGCGTGCATGCGCACGAAGATCCGCCCGACCGTGCGCGGGTCCTGCCCGCGGGTCGCCAGGCTGCCGAGCACCATGGTGGCGAAGGCGATCGGCACGCTGATCGCCGCCGGGTAGCCGAGGATATCCGCGGGCCAGCCGCCCGCCCAGCCGGCGTCGACGCCCCCGGTCACCGAGACCGCGGTGGCCGCACCGGCCGTGAGCCCGCCCGCGCTCAGCCCGGCCGCCGCCCCCGCCGCGGTCAGCCCGCGCCACCAGATGCCGAGTACCAGCAGCGGGCAGAGCGTCGACGCCGCCACCGAAAAGGCCAGCGCCACCGTCCGGGAGAGGTCGAGCGAGACGACGGTGAGCGAGAGCAGCAGCGGCACCACTCCCGCCACCACCGCCGCGAAGCGGAAGTCGCGGACCCGCCCGCGCAGCACATCGGTGCCGAGCACGCCCGCGATCCCCACCAGCAGCCCCGATGACGTCGAGAGGAACGCCGCGATCGCCCCCGCCGCCGCCAACGCGGCCAGCAGCTGCCCGGGCAGCCCGCTCAGCACCGCGCCGGGCAGCAGTACCACCGCCGCGTCCGAGGTGCCGGTGATCAGCAGCTGCGGCACGTACAGCCGGGCGAAGACCCCGAGCAGCACGGGGAACAGGTAGAAGACGCCGAGCAGCCCGATCACCGCGAGCGCGGTCGTGCGAGCAGCCCGCCCGTCCGGATTGGTGTAGAAGCGGACCAGCACGTGCGGCAGCCCCATCGTGCCGAGGAAGGTCGCGATGATCAGTGAATACACCTGGTACGTCGGGTGCGTACCGCCGAACCCGCCGCCGGGCCGGAGCCAGCCCGCGCCGTCCGCGGGCGCGCCCGCCACCACCGGGACCGCGCTGCCCGGTTCCAGCACCAGATCGGTGCCCGCGCCGAGTTCGTGGTCGCCGGGGGCGAGCTCGACCGGGCCGTTCACCGCGGCGCCGTCCAGCGTGCCGCGCACGGTGGCCGCGGTCGGCCCGGCCACCTGCACCACCACGTCGGTGCTGATGTCCACCGTGGTGCGCTCGGCGAGCACCGGCGGCGCCGGCGAGCCGAGCGGCCGCTCCTCGGCGAGGAAGTGCCCGGCGAGAACCAGCGCGGGCAGCGCCACCGCGGTGAGCTTGAGCCAGTACTGGAAGGCCTGCACCAGCGTGGCCGAGCGCATGCCGCCGCCCGCCACGTTGCCGATCACGATCACCCCGACCGCCACCGCGCCGACCCACTCCGGCCAGCCGAGCAGGATCCGCAGCGTGAGCCCGGCGCCCTGGAACTGCGGGATCAGATACACCGCGCAGATCAGCACCACCACGACCGCGGCCAGCCTGCGCAGCCGCGCCGAGCCGAGCCGGAACTCCGCGAAATCCGGCACCGTGTAGGCGCCGGAGCGGCGCAGCGGCGCGGCGACGAAGAGCAGCAGCCCCAGGTACCCCGCGGTGAACCCGACCGGGTACCAGAGCGCGTCCGCGCCGTACTTGGCGATCAGCCCGGCGACGCCGAGAAACGAGGCGGCGGAGAGGTACTCGCCGGAGATCGCGGCCGCGTTCCAGCGCGGGCCGACGCTGCGGCTCGCGACCAGGAAGTCGGAGGTGGTGCGCGCCAGCCGCCCCCCGTACACCCCGAGCGCCACCGTGGCCAGCGCCGCGAGCAGCAGCGCGGCCACCGTGAGCAGCGGGGCGGTGCCTGGCACCTCAGTCCCCGGCCAGTTCAAGGAAGTCCTGCTCGTTCCGCTCGGCCAGCCGCCGGTACAGCCACCCCGCGCCGTAGAGCAGCGGGTACGCCGCCGCGCCGAGCAGCAGCCAGGGCAGCCGGACCCCGAACACGGTCAGCGTGGCGGGTGCGCCCGCCGCGAAGAGCATCGGCAGCGCGCCGAGCCCGAGCACGACGACGAGCCCGACGCGGAGCGCCAGCCCGAGCTGTGCCCGGATCAGCCCGTTGATCAGCACCGCGCCGATCTCGGTCTGCTCCGCGACCTCGCTGCGGGTGCGCACCCGGCGGGCGCCCCGCCGCTCGGCGAGCACCACCCGCTGCCGGGCGGCGGGGCGCGGCGGCCCCACCGGGTGGCGCGGCGGCTCGGGCCGGAGCCGCGGGTTCTCCGGGCCGGTCACCGGCCGGTCCAGTTCTGCCGTGGCCCGTGCACGAGGCGGTTCTTGAGTTCGCGCAGCTGCCTGCGGCTGACCGGAAGCTCCACCGCGGCCGCCTCGCCCTCGCCGCGCAGGCAGACCAGCGTGGCCCCGCTCGCGGTGCGCAGCCCGGTCACAAGCCGCAGCGCGATCAGGTAGGAGCGGTGCACGCGCAGGAAACCGGCGTCCCGCCAGCGGGTCTCCAGCGCGGAGAGCGGAATCCGGACCAGGTGCGAGCCCGCGCTGGTGTGCAGCCTGGCGTAGTCGCCGTCGGCCTCGACCCAGTTCACGCTGCTCCGGTGCACCAGCGTGGTCACCCCGCCCAGCTCCACCGGGATCACCTCGGCCGGGTCGGCGCGCTGCGCGGCGGCCGGGGGAGCCGCGGCCGAGCGCGCGGCCCCGATCCGGCGCACCGCCTCCGCGAGCCGCTCCGTGCGCAGCGGTTTGAGCAGGTAGTCCACCGCGCCCAGGTCGAAGGCGGCGACCGCGCGGTCGTCGTGCGCGGTCACGAAGACCACCGCGGGCGGGTGCGCGAACTCGGCGAGGATGCCGGCCAGCTCCATCCCGTCCAGCCCCGGCATGTTGATGTCGAGGAAGACCGCGTCCACCGGATGCTGCCGCAGCAGCCGCAGCGCCGCCGTCGATTCCCTGGCCGCGTGGATCTCGCCCACCTCCGGCTGCGCGCGCAGCAGGTAGACCAGCTCGTCCAGAGCGGGCTTCTCGTCGTCGACGGCGAGCACGCGCAGGGCGGCGCCGGGCGGGGTGGTGGCGGTCACAGCGGTCCCATCGTAGAAGGCGACGGGTCGGAACCGCCCGGTACTCCCGGCATCAGGCCCGCACGCCCGGCCGGAACTTCGGCACCCGCAGGCTCACCTTCGTTCCCGCGCCCGGCGCGGTCTCCACCACCAGCCCGTAGTCGTTGCCGAAGGCCGCGCGCAGCCGGTCGTCCACGTTGGCCAGTCCGACGTGCGCCGACTCGCCGGTGGTGACGGCGTCCAGCTCGCCGGAGCGGAGCAGCTCCGGGTCCATCCCTGCGCCGTCGTCCTCCACGCTGATCAGGCACTCGGTGCCGGCGTCGGCCGCCACGATGCTCACCGTCCCGCCGTGCCCGGCCCCGGCCAGCCCGTGCCGCACCGCGTTCTCCACCAGCGGCTGCAGCGCGAGGAACGGCAGCACCACGCCGAGCACCTCCGGCGCCACCCGCAGCCGCACCTGCAGCGCATCCCCGAACCGGGCCCGCTCCAGCGCCAGGTAGCGCTCGATATTGCGCAGTTCGTCGGCGAGCACGGTGAACTCGCCCGCCGCACGGAACGAGTAGCGGGTGAAATCGGCGAACTCCAGGATCAGCTCGCGCGCCCGGTCCGGGTCGGTGCGCACGAACGAGGCGATGGTGTTCAGCGCGTTGTAGATGAAGTGCGGGCTGATCTGCGCGCGCAGCGCCCGCACCTCGGCCCGGTCCAGCCTGGCCCGCGAGGCGTCCAGCTCGGCCAGCTGCAACTGGCCGCAGGCGTACCGCGCCACCTCCGCCAGCGCGCCGAGCGTCCCCGGCCCGGGTGGCTCCTCGGTGACCACCCCGAGCACCCCGGTGACCTCGTTGTCCGGCAGCAGCATCGGCTGCGCCACCAGCGTCCGCCCCACCTGCTCGCCCGGCCCGGCCACCAGCACCGCCCGCCCGCCCGCCGCCGCCCGCGCCGCCGCCTCCCCGAACGTCGCCCCGAGCGCCGCGTGCGGGCCGTCCCACGCCAGCACCGTTCCCACGGGGTCGGCCACCCCCAGCGCCGCGCCCCCGGTCAGCGCCCGCAGGTGCGGCGCCGCCTCGGCCGCCGACTCCTCGGTCAGCCCCCGGCGCAGCGGGACCGCGGCCAGCGCCGCGGTGTGCAGCGCGGAGTGCACCGCGCGCTCGGCGGGGGTGGTGACCACGCGGCGGGTTCTCGGCCACAGCAGCAGGGCGCCGGCCAGGAGGGCCGCCGCCACCACGATCGCCACCGCGGTGGGGTTCATCGGGCGGGTTCCATGGGATCGATTATGCGGGTGGGGGGGCACACACGGTTCGGTGACGGTTTACTCGGACCGCGCCCGGGGCAATCTCTCCCAGCCCCTCCCCACCACCCCGAGAAGGCCCCGATGAGATCAGCCAGACCCGTGCTCGCTGTACTGGCCACCGCCGTGCTCGCGACGGCCGCGCTGGTCGTGTTCGCCACCCCCGCCGTGGCCAACCCCGCCACCACCGGTGGCCCGTTCACCCCGGCGGTCTCGCTCACCGACGGCCTGTGCGTGGCCTACGTGGACACCGCGGTCACCGGGGACGCCTACCCGGAGCACGCCGCCTTCACCGTGGCGGCCACGCTGGTCGGCGTCGGCCCCTGCTCGCTGCCGGTCACGCTGACCTGGCGCAATGTCGACACCGGGGAGACCGGGGTGGTGACGAAGACGGCCAGGGGGCCGGGGTACTGGAGCACCAGCGGGCGGGACGCGCTGTTCCACGCCGGGATCGGCCGCTTCGACGGCACCGTGACGATCGGCCCCGCGCACCTGCCGGAGCCGGGCACCGTCGACTTCACCGTCACCCGCTACCAGGGCTGACCGAGCCGGACCACCGGGCACGTCGAATCCCCATCGGCGGACGGTGCCGGATTCGAGCCCCGGCATCGCCCGCCGCTCGAAATCGGGGTGCGTCCGGCCCCGCCGCGGCGCTACCGTCCGCGGGTGATCGATTACTTCGGGGAGGCGGTCGCCGCGACCTACGACCGGAACGTGGCGGAGCAGTTCGCGCCGGAACGGGTGACGCCCGCCGTCGATGTACTGGCCGAATCGGCGGGTGGCGGGCGGGCTCTGGAACTCGGGATCGGGACGGGCCGGATTGCGCTGCCCGCTGGGCAGACCGTCGTCCCCTTCGGCTTCGGCCCCGAGCGGTGGGCCTACTCCGACTACGACCCCGCGACCCAGGCCGTCGTCTGCCACTCGGTTCAGGGCAGGGCCCAGGCCGGTAGCGGCTCGGTCCGCGCCGACCACTCGGCGGGCAGGCCGGGGTCGGCCGCGAGCACGCCGCCGACGATCGCGCAGGTGGTGTCCACATCGCCGCCCGCCGCCGCCGCGGTCCACCACGCCTCGGTCAACCGGTTGCGGTAGCGGGCGGCGAGCCACAGGCAGTACGGGACGGTGTCGAGGGCCCGGCACTCCTGCCCGGTTCCGAGTTCCGCCGCCGCCGAGCCGGTTTCGCTGATCTCCCGCGCGGCGAGGATGCGGTCGCGTACCGCCCCGGACGGCGTCCGATCGGCGATCGCGCTGAGCAGCGCGGGTCCGCGCAACCCCGGCTCGGCGGCGACGAGCGCGGCCGCGACGGCCACCGCGACCGCTCCCTCGATCCCCTCCGGATGCGTGTGGGTGACCTCGGCGGCCGCGACCGCCTGCGCCGGAACCCGATCCGGGACGTCGGCGAAATACGCGCCGAGCGGTGCGACGCGCATCGCCGCGCCGTTACCCCACGACCCCGCCCCACCCCTGGCCCGCGGAGCCAGCTCGCGCCAGTCCGTGCCGTCACGGCGCATGAGCCGCAGAATCCGCGTGGTGCCCGGCCCGTAGCGCCGGTAGATGTCGTAGTGCTCGGCGAATGACAGGGCGAGCGCGTCCTGCTCGATCCGACCGTGCCGCAGCAGGATCCGGTACACCGAGCAGGCCATCTCGGTGTCGTCGGTCCAGAGCCACGGGCCCGGCGGCGGTGTGCGCGTCGCGAGGGCGGCGCTGCCGAGCGGATCGGTGAAGCAGGAGCCGAAGCCGTCACCCGTCGCCAGCCCGCGCAGTGAAGCCGTCGCGCGCTCGTTCCGCACCGGAGTCCCGCTCAGTTCTGGCAGACCGGGTAGATCGCCGCGGGGTGGCAGTGCGCGGGGCAGGCGAGCAGGTAGACCATGTTGCCGAGCAGGAACCCGTCGTCGAAGGCGATGGCCTCGGCCGCCTGCGCGGTGTCGTTCCGGAAACCGCCGAAGTCGTAGTTCTCCGCGACCTGGCCGAGGAATACCAGCTCCGCGCCGCAGGGGCAGCGCAGGTGCTCGGCGCCCTGGAACCAGTGCGGGGAGCCGCCGACCTTGAAGTCCTGGAGCGGGCCGTCGTAGCCGGGGATATCGTCGTCGTCCACCGCGCGCTCCAGCGTCAGCCGGTGCGGGCGCAGGTGCGGGTCGAGCTCAGCGACCTCGGTGGCGTCGCGCTGCAGCAGGATCCGCCAGTGCGCGTGGTCATTGGCGGGCGGGTGGTCCCAGAACTCCGGCGGGAGTTGCCCGGTGGCCTGGAAGCAGGCGTCGCTCTCGACGGGGCACTGGAAGACCAGGAGCTGGTCGCCGGCGAAGTGCGCGACGTCGGCGGGGACCAGGAGCTGGAAGTAGAGCGCCATCCTGGCCCCGCACGGGCACACCGGCCACGGCTGCCCGGCGTCGAGGACGGGCCACCCGCCGACGGTGTCGCGATCGCCCGCGGCGGCGGGGTCGCGACCCGCTCGGATGATGTAGGTGTGCGCGTCCACGGTCTGCTTCCCCTCCGCCGTCGGTGCCCGGCCTCGTCGTGTGTCTCCATGTCGACGATGCCATGGCGTCGAGAGCGGCGCTCAGCTGTCGAGCGTGAGCACCACCAGCGGAATCGGCCGATCGACCTTGGACTGGAAGTCCGCGAGCAGCGGGTTGTTCGCCAGCACCCAGGCCGCGAACTCGGCGTACTCCGCACCTTCGAGCACCCTGCCGGTCGCGTGGTGGGTCTTGTCCCCGTACTCCACGGTGACCTGCTGATTCGCCTTGATGTTGTGCCACCAGGCGGGGTACTTGTCCTCGATGAACGAGCTCACGTACAGGGTGTCGTCGCGGTACAGGGGGCCGAGTGGAGTCGTGTGCCGCTTGCCGCTCCTGGCGCCGGTGGTGGTGAGCAGGATGAGGTCCCCGCCCGCGTAGGCGCCGCCCACCCTGCCGGAGTTCTCCCGGAACTCGGTGATCACGTCGTCGTTCCAGCCGGCGATGCCGCCCTCCTGGTCCCACGCCTGGTTCCACGGCGCATTCGGGTCGTTGTAGTCGGTGATGTCGGCCTGATCCGTGTCGTTCATGATTCGAGTATCTCGGGCGGTTAGGACAGCTCGGGTCCTAACTCGGAACGGTTTCGCGGTGGCGCGGACATCGTTCCCCCTGGCACGGAGGTATGACAGACTCGAAAGTATGTTCGAGTGGATCTGGCGATGAGCGCTCGCGACCGGCTGGACCCGGAGCGCCTCGCCGCGATGTCGAAGGCCGAGCGGGTGGCCGCGCTGCGCGACGTCATCGACCGGGTCCCCGGCCCCGCGCTCGCGCGCACCCCGGTGCTCGCGGTGCCCGCGGCGCTCGGCCCGATCTTTCCGGACGGCGGGCTGGCCAAGGGGTCGACGGTGACCTATGCCGGGAGCAGCACGGTGCTGCTCGGGTTGCTGGCCGCCGTCACGGCGGACGGGTCTTGGGCCGCGCTGGTCGGCGGCGGGCGGCGCGGGCTGCTCGCCTTCCACGAGATGGGCGGTGACCTGGAGCGGCTCGCCGTCATCCGGGATCCGGGGCAGGATCCGCTCGGCGTGGTGGCGGCGCTGACCGACGGGATCGACCTGATCGTGCTGGATCACCGGGTCGACATCCCCCCCGCCCGGGCCCGCACGCTGGCCGGGCGGGTGCGCACCCAGAAAGCGGTGCTCCTGGTCGCCGGGCAGGACTGGCCGCACCCGGACCTGCGGATTCGCAGCCACCTGGCCGGGGCGCACGGCCTGGGCGCGGGGCGCGGGCGGCTGCGGGGGCTGGCGGTGGAGGTGGCGACGCAGGATCGGACCGGCCGGGTCCGGGAGGTGGCCGCGGTGCTGGACGGGGTCGGCGGGCGCACCGGGTGGACCGCCGCGGACGAGGGGCGCGGCACCGCGGCGCAGTCGCCGGTCACCGATCAGCGGACGGGGTGAGCGGCATGTCCCCACCCGGCCGAGCGGACCGGAGAGCGGCCGGTGCCGAATGTTCGCCGGAGCGCCGGACGCGGCCCGCGCGGCCCGATTTCCGACGCGCCGAGGGCGACGCGCCGGGATGCATATCGGCCGTCCCGCGACGTCGGCGGGGCGGCTCGCACCGGCTCGCGCCGACGCCTAAACTCGGCCACTCGGGCCGGATCGACGGCGGGACGGCACGCCCTCCCGCCGAGCGAAACGCGTCCCGATCCCGTCGCGACCCTGGGAGGTAGGACCGTCTTGGCCGAGTCCGGTTTCGTTCACCTGCACAACCACACCGAGTACTCGATGCTCGACGGCGCGGCCAAGATCTCGCCGCTCTTCGCCGAGGCGAACCGGCTCGGGATGACCGCGGTTGGCATGACGGACCACGGCAACATGTACGGCGCCTCCGAGTTCTACAACTCGGCGAAGAAGGCCGGGATCAAACCCATCATCGGGATCGAGGCGTACATCGCGCCCGCCTCCCGGTTCAACACCAAGCGGGTGCAGTGGGGCGATCCGAGCCAGAAGGGCGACGACGTCTCCGGCTCCGGCGCCTACACCCACATGACGATGGTCGCGGAGAACGCGACCGGGCTGCGGAACCTGTTCAAGCTCTCCAGCCTGGCCTCGATCGAGGGCCAGCTGGGCAAGTGGGCGCGGATGGACGAGGAGATCATCGCCGCGCACGCCGAGGGCATCATCGCCACCACCGGCTGCCCGTCCGGCGAGGTGCAGACCAGGCTGCGGCTGGGCCACGAGCGCGAGGCACTGGAGGCCGCGGCCAAGTGGCAGGAGATCTTCGGCCCGGAGAACTTCTTCCTCGAGGTGATGGACCACGGCCTCTCGATCGAGCGCCGGGTGCGCGAGGGGCTGCTGATGATCAGCAAGCAGCTCGACATCCCGCCGATCGCCACCAACGACTGCCACTACGTCACCAAGGACCAGTCCACCAACCACGAGGCGCTGCTCTGCATCCAGACCGGCAAGACGCTCTCGGACCCGACCCGGTTCAAGTTCGACGGCGACGGCTACTACCTCAAGTCGGCCGCCGAGATGCGCGCCATCTGGGACGCCGAGGTCCCCGGCGCCTGTGACAACACGGTGCGCATCGGCGAGCGGGTGCAGTCCTACGACGAGGTCTGGCAGCACCGCGACCGGATGCCGGTCTTCCCGGTGCCCGCGGGCGAGACCGAGGCCACCTGGCTGCGCAAGGAGGTCGCCCGCGGCCTGGACCAGCGCTTCCCGAACGGGGTGCCGCGCGAGTACGCCGACCGGGCGGACTACGAGATCAGCGTCATCCTGGAGATGGGCTTCCCCGCCTACTTCCTGGTCGTCGGCGACCTGATCAAGCACGCGCGCGAGGTCGGCATCCGGGTCGGCCCCGGCCGCGGCTCGGCGGCCGGTTCGCTGGTGGCCTACGCCCTGCACATCACGAACATCGACCCGATCCCGCACGGCCTGCTCTTCGAGCGCTTCCTGAACCCCGAGCGCGTGTCGATGCCCGACATCGACATCGACTTCGACGATCGCCGCCGCGGCGAGATGGTGCGCTACGCCACCGAGCAGTGGGGCACCGACAAGGTCGCCCAGGTGATCACCTTCGGCACCATCAAGACCAAGGCCGCGATCAAGGACTCGGCGCGGGTGCTCTTCGGCCAGCCCGGCTTCGCCATCGCCGACCAGATCACCAAGGCGCTGCCGCCGCCGATCATGGCCAAGGACATCTCGGTCTCCGGCATCACCGACCCGAACCACGAGCGGTACAAGGAGGCCGCCGAGGTCCGCGAGCTGATCAACAGCAACCCGGACATCGCCAAGATCTACGAGACGGCGCGCGGCCTCGAGGGGCTGATCCGCAACGCCGGCGTGCACGCCTGCGCGGTGATCATGTCCTCGGAGCCGCTCACCGACGCCATCCCGGTGTGGAAGCGGGCCCAGGACGGCGCCATCATCACCGGCTGGGACTACCCGTCCTGCGAGGCCATCGGCCTGCTCAAGATGGACTTCCTCGGCCTGCGCAACCTCACCGTGCTCGGCGACGCGATCGACAACGCCAAGCTCAACCGCGGCATCGAGATCGACCTGGACGCGCTGCCGCTGGACGACAAGCTCACCTACGAGCTGCTGCAGCGCGGCGACACGCTCGGCGTCTTCCAGCTGGACGGCGGCCCCATGCGCGACCTGCTGCGCCGCATGCAGCCCACCGCCTTCGAGGACATCGTCGCCGTCGGCGCGCTCTACCGGCCCGGCCCGATGGGCATGAACGCGCACAACGACTACGCGGACCGGAAGAACGGCAGGCAGGAGGTGAAGCCGATCCACCCGGAGCTGGCCGAGCCCCTGAAGGAGATCCTGGGCGAGACCTACGGCCTGATCGTGTATCAGGAGCAGATCATGCACGTCGCGCAGAAGGTGGCCGGGTACTCGCTCGGCCGCGCCGACATCCTGCGCCGCGCCATGGGCAAGAAGAAGGCCGAGGTGCTGGCCGCGGAGTTCGAGGGCTTCGAGGCGGGCATGCAGGCCAACGGCTACTCCAAGGCCGCCATCAAGGCGCTCTGGGACACCATCCTCCCGTTCGCCGGCTACGCCTTCAACAAGTCGCACGCCGCCGCCTACGGCCTGGTCTCCTACTGGACCGCCTACTTCAAGGCGAACTACCCCGCCGAGTACATGGCGGCGCTGCTCACCAGCGTCGGCGACGACAAGGACAAGGCCGCCGTCTACCTCTCGGACTGCCGCAGGCTCGGCGTGCACGTGCTGCCGCCGGACGTGAACGAGTCCGAGCTGAACTTCGCCTCGGTCGGCACCGACGTGCGGTTCGGGCTCGGCGCGGTGCGCAATGTCGGCGCGAACGTGGTGGCCTCGATCCTGCAGGCGCGCAAGGAGAAGTCGAAGTACACCGACTTCTCCGACTACCTGAACAAGATCGATACCGTGGCCTGCACCAAGAAGGTCACCGAGTCGCTGATCAAGGCGGGCGCCTTCGACTCGCTCGGGCACCCCCGCAAGGGACTGCTGCTGATCCACTCGGACGCCATCGACGCGGTGATGACCACCAAGAAGGCCGAGGCGATCGGGCAGTTCGACCTCTTCGGCGGGGTGGACGCGGACGAGTCGATCACCTCGATCTTCAATGTCGCGGTGCCGGACGACGAGTGGGAGTCCAAGCACCGGCTGGCGCTGGAGCGGGAGATGCTCGGGCTCTACGTCTCCGGGCACCCGCTGAACGGCGTCGAGCACGTGCTCGCCGCGCAGGCCGACACCCAGATCCCGGCCATCCTGGAGGGCGATCTCAAGGACGGCACCCAGGTGACCGTCGGCGGCATCCTGGCCTCGGTGAACCGGCGGGTCAACAAGAACGGCCTGGCCTGGGCCTCGGCCCAGCTGGAGGATCTGACCGGCGGCATCGAGGTGCTCTTCTTCCCGCAGTCGTACCAGCTCTACGGCATGGACGTGGTCGAGGACGCCATCGTGCTGGTGAAGGCGAGGGTCAGCGTGCGCGATGATCGAATCTCGCTGATCGCCAACGACCTCGCGGTGCCGGATCTCTCCACCATCGGCGTCGCCAAGCCGCTCGCCGTCACGGTGACCACCCGGATGTGCACGCCGGACAAGATCGGTGAGCTCAAGCGGGTGCTGATCAGGCACCCCGGCACCGCCGACGTGCATGTGCGGCACGTCGGGGCCAGGGACAAGACCACCGTGCTCAAGCTCGCCGACAGCTTCCGGGTCTCGCCGTCATCGGCGCTCATGGGCGACCTGAAGGCGCTGCTCGGCCCCGGTTGCCTGGCGGGCTGAGCTACACCGGAACGCGCTGCGCCGCCCGGCGGTCAGCGGATCGGTTCAATATGGGGAACACGCACCACTGATACCGAGGTGACCAGGGCATTCGGTCCTATTGTTGGGTCGTTCGTCCTGATCTCGGCTCGTGTGGTGGAGGTGTGGGCATGACAGTCGCCGGTTCGATCCGGTCCGGTATCGCTCGCTGCGCGGCGGCCGGGGCCGTGGTGCTGGTACTGGCCGCGCCCGCCGCGGCGGCCCCGCTGCGGCAGGACGCGCAGTTCCCGCTCCCCGCGCTCGGGCTGACCGCCGTGCAGACCTTCGACGGCCGCGACGACGTGGTCGCGCTGGTGGTTCCGGTGCCGCCGGGGATGACGCCCGCCGCGCTGCGCGGCACCCTCCAGGTCGCGCCGGACGCCGGGACCGGGCGGATCGACGTCGAGGTGCAGGGCCGGGTGGTCGGCTCGGTCGAGGTGCCGCCGGGCAGCGCCACGCTGCCGGTGAGCCTGCCGCTGGCCGGGGTCCCGGTACTGAACGGCGCAGCCACCGTCACGCTGCACTCGCACCTGACCGCCATGGGCGCGGGCTGGTGCGCCGCGGGGGGCGGCACGCTCGCCCTGGTGGACGCCACCGTCGACTACACCGGCGACGAGGCGCAGCCCGGAGTGATCGCGGACTTCCTGCCGCCGGTGCTGAACCGGCTCACCCTGTACCTGCCCGCCACCCCGTCGGCGGACGAGACGGCCACCGCGCTCGAGCTCGGCACCGCCGTCGTCGCCAGGTACGCCAACCAGACCGTCGCGGTGGAGCTGCGCCCGCTCGGCCCCGGCGGTGCGATTCCGGCGGAGCAGCCGGGGTTGCTGGAGCGCCGGGTGGTGATCACCGAGGCGGACACCGCGGGCACCACGCTGCAGACCGCGGCCCCCGGCGGCCCGGTGCTCGCGGTCACCGGCCGCGGCGCGGAGCTGCGCACCCAGGCCCGGCTGATCACCAGCAATATGGCCTGGATCGCCGCGGACACCGACGCCGTCGCCGGCTCGCTCGCCCCGGCGCCGCAGCTCGCGCCGGACAGCGTCACGCTGCGCGAGCTCGGCGTCACCACGCTGAGCGGGACCGGCCAGGGCCGGGTCCGGATCCCGATCGCGGTGGATCAGACCCGGCTCGGCCGCCCGTCAGGGACCGTGCGGATCCATCTGCGCGGTAACTACACACCGCTGCCGGACGGGGCGAACGGGCAGCTCACGGTGGCCGTCGGGGACAGCACGCTGGACCACTGGCCGGTGGACGGCTCCGGCGGCATCGACCGCTGGATCGACATCCCGGATCGGCTGCTCGGCCGCTTCACCGAGGTCGCGGTGGTGCTGCAGGTCGCAGGCGAAGCCGGCTGCGAGGCGGCGCAGCCGGCCACGCTCACCCTCGACCCGGAGAGCACGGTGGAGAGCGTGCGGCGGGTGCCGCCGGTGCCCGGCGGGTTCGAGGCGCTGCCGCAGGCGCTCATGCCCGCCGTGCAGGTCGGGCTGAGCGAGGGCACGCTGGCCGACGCCGGTCGCGCGCTCGGGCTGCTCACCGGGTTGCAGCGGATGACGCTCGCGCCGCTGCGCCCGGAGCTGGTCCCGCTCGACGCCGCGCTGCACTCGGACCGCCCCGCCGTCCTGATCGCGGCCGACGGCGGGCTGCCGGACTCGCTCGAGCTCCCGCTCACCGTGATCGGGCCGAGCGTCACCGTCGCCGACGCCGACGGTGGTCCCGCGCAGAGCGTGGAGCTGCCAGGGCAGCGGCTCGGCTCGCTGCAGGCCGCCTGGAGCGGTGACCGGATGCTGCTGGTCGCCACCTCCACCGGCGACCCCGCCGCCACCGATCGGCTGCTCGACTGGCTGCGCGCCGAGCCGGACCGCTGGTACGGGTTGCGCGGCGGGGTGCTGGTGCAGACCGGCGACCGGGAGCCGATCCTGCTGCAGGCGCCGGCCACGCTGCCCGCCGAGCAGCAGAGTGACGACCACACCACTCTCTTGGTGGCGGGCGCGGTGCTGCTCGGAATCGGGCTGATCGGCGCCGTCCTCGTCCTGCTCACCCGAGCCCGCCGCGGCCCCGGCCGCCGGGCGTGAGCACCGACACCGCGCAGCGCCCGCTCTGGCTGCGCCACCCGATCCTCGCGGTGAGCCTGCGCTGGGCGCCCATCGTCGGCGGCGGCGCGATCGCCTTCCACGAGTCGCTGAGCCGCCTGCAGCCCGGCGCCGAGAACGGCCAGCGGGTCGGTTACTTCGTGATGCTGCCGCTGGTGGCACTGGTGGCCGCGATCGGCATCGCCCGGCGCCGCTACCGGGAGCTGCCCATCCACGACCGGCAGGTCGACTACATCGTCGGCGGCATGGCGCTCGTCCTCGCGGTCGTGATCGTCGGGCTGCTCGTCCCGCGCTACCCGGACACCTTCGACCTGCTCCGGCTGGACATGTACGCGGGCGTCGCCTACTACTTCGGCGGCTGCGTGCTGATGTTCGGGCTGCGCGCGACCGGCCGGTTCTGGCCGGTCTGGCTGGTGGTGCTGCTCTTCGGGCCGCTGCCGTACCGCGCGCTCGCGGTGCTGCTCGGCGGCGACTGGAAGGCGTCGGCGGTGGTGTCGGTGCTGTTCGTCGGGTTCTGCGCTGGCATCGCGGTGGCCCGCACCTGGCTGCGCGGGCTGCTCGGCGCGCTGGCCGGGCTGCTCGTCGGGCTGGTGCTGGTCGGGCTGCTGGACCTGGCGACGACGGGCATCCCGAACCCGCTGGTACAGCAGCTGCCCGCCGCCGTCGCGGTGGCCGGGGTCGGGCTCTACTTCATCGGGCACACCATCCGGCACCGGGAGCCGAACGCGCACCTGGTGCCGCGCCGCGAGCCGACCGTCGCGCGCCCGTGGCCCGCGCTGATCGTGCTCGCCGCCGCCACGATCGCGCTCTCCCTGCTTCCCCTTCCGCCGCCGATCGATCAGCGGATCGGCACCGGCCCGCCGCTCGTGGACCAACCGGGGCTGAGCGTGCCGGACGGCTGGACCCAGACCGGGTTCGCCCGGCTGGACTGGGCGCCGCAGTACTACGGCGTCGGCGCCACCCTGGTCCGCCAGGCGGTGACCGCGGACCGTGTGGTCGACGCCTGGGACACCAAGGGCCGCAGGCGGACCCTCGTGGTCGACACGCTGAACACCGACGACGTCTTCAATCTCCAGGTGTACCCGGGCCAGACGCTGTACTCCACCATCTACGCCCGCCGCTCCGACCCGCTCACCATCGAGCTGGCGCCGGGCCAGACCGGCCGGATCTACACCATCGTGGACGAGAACCTCTTCCTCACCTGGACCTACCTGAGCTTCATCTGGCACCGCGGCGCGGTGGTGGAGTCGGTGCGGGTGATCGCCGTCGACAACCACGAGCCGGGCGCCCCGTTCCCCGCGCCGTCGCCGAACATGGGCTCGATCGCCGCGCAGACCTTCACGATCATGATGCGCGGCAACGCCGTCGCGGTGGACGACAAGCCCGAGTACAAGGACGTCGACCTGCTCACCACCTTCGGCAGGGCACTGGTCGCCCGGCAGTGGGAGGCGCCGTGACCGATCCCGAGTTCCGCGCCGCCGCGCTGCACGACGCCGTCTCCGGGCTGCGCGAGCGCACCCCCAGCGCGTCGGCGGCCGTCCCCTTCACGCCGTGGCAGCGCGTCGTCGCCTTCGCGCTGCTCGCGCTGCTGATCGCGGGCGGGATCTTCGCGCCGATCCCCACACTCACCACGCTCACCGCGGTGAGCACGCTCGCCTACGTCGCCGCGCTGATCGACCGGCTGGTGATCTTCCGGCGCGGGCTGCCCGCGGACGCCATCGTCCAGATCGACGACGACGAGGCGCGCGCCGTCCCGGACGCCGAGCTCCCGCCCTACACCGTGCTCATGCCCGCCTACGACGAGACCGAGGTGATCGGCCAGCTCATCGCCGCCATGGCCGCGCTGGACTACCCGAAGGACAAGCTGCAGATCCTGCTGCTGCTCGAAGAGGACGACGACACCACCATCGCCGCCGCGGCCGCCGCCGGGGTGGAGCAGGTGGCCACCGTGATCCTGGTCCCCGCCGCCGACCCGCGCACCAAACCCAAGGCCTGCAACTACGGCCTGCACTTCGCCACCGGCGAGATCCTCACCATCTACGACGCCGAGGACATCCCGGACCCGCTGCAGCTGCGCAAGGTGGTCGCCACCTTCGCCCGCTCCGACCCGCGCACCGCCTGCGTGCAGGCCAAGCTGGCCTTCCGCAACGGCAGGCAGAACCTGCTCACCGGCTGGTTCACCGTGGAGTACGACGTCTGGTTCAGCTACCTGCTGCCCGGCGTCATGCGGGTGAACGCGCCGATCCCGCTCGGCGGCACCTCCAACCACCTGCTCCGCCGGGTGCTGGACGACATCGGCGCCTGGGACCCGTACAACGTCACCGAGGACGCCGACCTCGGAGTCAGGCTGGCGATCAACGGCTACCGCACCGCGGTGCTGAACTCGGTCACCTGGGAGGAGGCGAACAGCGACCCGATCAACTGGCTGCGCCAGCGTTCCCGCTGGTACAAGGGGTATCTCCAGTCCTGGCTCGTGCACACCAGGCACCCGGTGCGGCTCTGCCGCGCGATCGGCACCGCCGCCTTCCTCCGCTTCACCCTGCTGCTCGCGGGCACCCCGCTGATCGCCTGCGTGAACGCGCTCTTCTGGCTGGTGCTGCTGCTCTGGCTGCTCGGCCAGCCGCGCGCGGTGGCCTGGGTCTTCCCGCCGGCGGTCTACTACCCGGCGCTGATCAGCCTGGTCCTCGGCAACGCGCTGACCGTCTACATGAACCTGATCGGCTGCCGCGAGGGCCGCGACCCCCGGCTGCTCGTCGCCTGCCTGACCGTGCCGATCTACTGGTTCATGATGAGCATCGCCGCCATCAAGGGGGTGTGGCAGCTGCTGCGCAACCCGTCGTACTGGGAGAAGACGGCGCACGGGCTGGAGGTCACCACCGACGAGCCTGCGCCGTGAGGACACGGCCGCTCTTCACCGGCACCGCCCTGGTCTACCTGGTGCTCGGCTGGTTGCTCGCGGTGCGGCACGGCTACCTCATGGGCGACGCGCTGAGCCGGGTGCAGGCGGTGCAGGCGGTGCTCTTCAGCCGCGACCCGCACCTGGCCGCGATCGGCTTCGTCTTCACCCCGCTCACCGCGCTGCTGGAGCTGCCGCTGGTGGCGCTGAGCCCGTGGCTGCCCGCGCTCACCAGGTACGGCGTGGCCGGGGTCGTGGTCTCCGCGCTCTTCATGGCGGGCGCGGTGGTGCAGGTGCACGGGATCGGCGTCGACCGCGGCGCACCCCGATGGCTGATCGTGCTGGTGACGGCGGTCTTCGCGGTGAACCCGATGATCCTCTGCTACGCGCTCACCGGGATGAGCGAGGCGCCGTTCGTCTTCTGCGGCTGCTGGGCGGTGCGCAGGCTGATCCGCTGGGTCCGCACCGACGACATCCACGACCTGATCACCGCGGGCGCCGCGCTCGGCCTCGGCTACCTGGCCAGGTACGACGCGGTGGTGCCGATCGTGGTCGCCGCCGCCTTCGTCGCGCTGCGCAGCTACCTGGCTGCCCGCGACCGCAAGCGCGGCGACCGGGTGGCCGCCGGGGTGCTCGACGCGCTGCTGCTGATCGGGCCGGGGGCGCTGGCGGTGCTCACCTGGTTCGTCACCAGCTGGCTGCTCACCGGCGAGGGGCTGGCCCAGTTCAGCTCGGCCTACGGCAATGCCGCGATCATCGAGCAGTCCGGCGGCGCGGCGCAGCAGGGGCTCGCCGCGCTCGGCTTCTCCGCGGCCGGGCTGCTGATTCTGGCTCCCGCGCTGCCGCTGATCGCGCCGGTCGCGCTGGCGCTCGGGCTGCGCCGCCGGGACATCGAGGTGCTGGTGCCGACGCTGATCTTCGGCTCGGTGCTGGCCTTCCAGGCGTACGCCTACTTCCGCGGCGCCACCTTCCCGCTGCTCCGCTTCTACATCGCGGGCATCCCGCTGGTCTGCGTCTACACCCTGCAGCTCGCCCCACCGGTCGGCGCGCCCGCCGCGCGGCGGCCGGGCCGCAACGCCAGGCCGCGCGGCGCCGCCGTCCCGCGGGCGCGCGCCGCCGCCGCGCTCGGCGGCGCGCTGCTGGTGCTGAGCCTGCCGATCACGGCGCTCGGCCTCGCCGAACCCACCATCTCGGTGCAGCAGTACGCGCTGCGCAGCCTCTTCACCGGCCCCGGCGATACCGCCCCGACGGTCGACACCGAGCGCCGCATCCTCGCCTCCTTCCGCACCGAGCGCGCCATCGCCGACTACCTCGACGCCCAGCACCTGCCGGACGGCTCGGTGCTCACCGACAGCGTCTCCGGCTTCGGCATCGTGGTCGCCTCCGACCACCCGGAGCAGTTCGTCATCCCCTCCGACGAGGACTTCATCACCGTCCTCAGCGACCCGGCCGCGCACGGCGTGCGCTACATCCTCGCCGTCCCGCCGGTCGGCCGCGGCACCGCCGACGCGGTCAACCGCCGCTACCCGACCATCTACGAGAACGGCGGCGAGGTGGCGGTGCTGGAGCTGGAGGCGCCGAACGACGGCCAGGACCAGCCGAATTGGCGGCTCTACCGGGTGATTCCGCCAAGACCTAGCGGGTGACGGGGCTACCGCAGGTCGAAATCGCCGCGTGCGATCGCGGAACTGAAGGCACCCCAGGCGCTCGCGGGGAACGTCAGGTGCCCGCGCTCGATGTGCTTCGAGTCTCGGATACCGACCTGAGCACCCACGAAGGCGACTTCGACGCAGTCTTTGCTGCCGCTCTTGGTGGACTTGAACCAGCGCGCCCCCGCGAAATCGACGGTCACCGCACGTACCTCCTTGCCACCTGCCTGAGCAGGTCACGTGTCTGCTGCGGGTTCAACGCTACGCGGGCGCTGGTTTGGAAGGCGATTCGATATCGATCCACGCTTTCGGACCGCTCGAGGTAGAGATCGCCGGTGTAGCCGTCGACATAGACGACCGACGGCTCGCGTCTGCCCTTCGTGCCCTGTTCGAAGTCGAGGATGGTGAACGGGCCGGTGAGGTCACCGAGCGGGACACCGGCGGCGAAGGGCACCACTCGCACCTCGACGTTGCCGCGCGTGCCGACGTCGGCGAGATGTTTGAGCTGCTGGGCCATGATCGCCGGGCTGCCGACGATCCGGTGCAGGATCTGCTCGTCCAGCAGGGCGGTCATGCGGATGGGCCGCCATTCGCGGGTGACGATCTTCTGGCGGTGTAGCCGCATCTGAACGCGGCGGCCGATATCGGACGATTCGTTGTCCGGGTATGCCGCTCGGATCAGGGATTCGGCGTAGGACGGTGTCTGGAGCAGCCCGGGCACGAGGACGTTGAACGACGTCAATGTCCGTGCAGCTGATTCCAGTCCGATGTAGACGTCGAAGTCGCTCGGGATGAGGTCGCCGTACTCGTGCCACCAGCTCCGGTCGTTGCCCTGCCTGGCCAGGCCGAGCAGTGCGTCGGTCATGGTCGCGTCCGCCTGCAGGACTCGGCATAGCGCTTCGATATCGAGCAGCCGGATCCGGTGCGGGGTCCCGGTCTCGAGCCGCTGCACCGTCCCCGCGCCCCGCTCGATCAGCCGAGCAACCTCCGCAATCGTCAGCCCGGACTCCTGCCGCAGCTCCCGCAGATGCCGCCCCAGCTGTCGTCGCGGCACCGTCGAACCCGAGTGCGGATTCGCACGCTCCTCAGTTCTGGATCCCCCATTTTGAACACTGGGGCCCCTATTCTTGGATGCCACAGATCTCCCCTTCGGACGAGTGAAAATGCCTCATAGTCAACGGTTTACAGTACATTCTGAGCCAATTTAACTGGTTCGGTTCGGCTGCTGTGCATTCTCCGATCTCGCGAAAATCGCATCGGCCCGGAACGGTCTGCCATCGCCCGCGCCCGGCCCGGGACGAACGTGGGACTTCCCTTCTGTGCGTCAGTTCGACGGCCTGGAGACAGGACTGGGCCCTTCCGAACCCGGACTCCTGCAACCGCGGAGAATCCAATGCACACCGGCACACAATCGGGAGAGACGCCCTCCAGGAGCCGCGACCACCGCGATGCGTCCGTCTCGTCCGACACCCCTCCGGACGTGGACGGAAGGCGCTGTCGAGAACCCTGGAGGAGCCTTCGGTGAGAGTTTCCAGGCGAGCCGCGACTACTACGACTTCGACGTGATGGGCTCGCCGGAACTCCGCGGCTTGTACTACCGTGACCGGCCCTCAAGGTGGTCGTCAGTTGCTACGGGGTTGGGTTGCGTCCAGCAGAGTGGTCTACGGCCTGACGCCAGCAATGTCTGAGCGTGTCGTAGCCGGACGAGGAACGGTCACCGCGTGATTCTTCAAGAGACCGCCAAAGTCACTAGAAGGAGAACCACGCGATGACCGATCTCCAGCCTATCGACCCATCCAAGATGCTGTCGGACCAACTCGCCGCCGCGAGTCCCGACCTGCTGCGCACCATGCTCTCGATGTTCATCCAGACCTTGATGGGCGCCGAGGCTGACACGGGGCCTGGTGCACGAACAGGTGACGGTGTTCAGGCAGCCTGTCGGGCTGCCGGGGTCATGATTGCTTCGTACTCGATCGGGGTCAACCGGCCGAGCCGGTCCTGGCGCCGACGCCGGTGATAGGTGCGTTCGATCCAGACCACGATCGCAATCCGGAGTTGCTCGCGGGTTTCCCAGGCTCGCCGGTCCAAGACGTTGCGTTGCAGCAGGCTGAAGAAGCTCTCCATCGCCGCGTTGTCACCGGCCGAACCCACCCGGCCCATCGACCCCACCATGCGAAACTTGTTCAGCGCGTGCACGAAGCGCCGAGCGCGGAATTGCGACCCTCTGTCGGTGTGAACAATGCAGCCGGCCACCTCACCGCGGCGAGCGACCGCGTTGCGCAATGCGGTCACCGCCAGCCGCGAAGTCATCCGCGAGTCGATCGAATAGCCGACGATCCGACCCGAGAACACGTCCTTGACCGCACAGATATAGAGCTTGCCTTCGCCGGTCCGATGCTCACTGATATCGCTGAGCCACAACCGATTCGGACCATAAGCGGTGAACTCACGGCGCACCCGGTCGTCGTGGACCGGCGGCCCTGGTCGTTTGCCCGACCCGCGGCGGGGTTTGCCGAACGCACTCCACCATTGGTTCGCCGAGCAGATCCGCCACGCCGTCCGCACCGCCATCGGCTCACCCGCGGCACCGGCCTCATCGGCCAGGAACCGGTACCCGAACTCCGGGTCATCGCGGTGAGCGTCGAACAGGGCGTTCGCCCGGTAGGCCTCGGCGAGTTCTGCGTCGGTGACCGGGGCGGCCAGCCAGCGGTAGTAGGGCTGGCGAGCGAGCTTCAACACCCGGCACGTCACCACGACAGGAGTCCCGTCGGCAGCGAGCTCCTTCACGAGCGGGTAGATCTTTTTCCCGGCAGCTGAGCCTGGGACAAATACGCCGCCGCGCGGCGCAGGACCTCGTTCTCCTGCTCGAGCAGCCGGTTACGGCGCCGCAGCTCCCGCAACTCCGCCGACTCGCTCGTCGTGGCTCCCGGCTTCACACCCTCATCGACATCGGCCTGGCGGATCCATTTCGACAACGTCATCGGATGGATCCCGAAATCCGCGGCGATCTGGTCCAGGGTCACCCCCTCGTCACGGTTGCGGGCGACGCGGACCACGTCGTCACGGAACTCGCGGGGATAAGGCTTGGGCACGATGACATCCTTCCAGGCCCACCTCTCAGCAAGCCAGATCGATGACACCTACCCGTGCACCAGCCCCACGCTCTGCGTCGCCGGCTACGGCGAACACAGCAACGACCGCGTCAACCACCGCAACGGCTACCGCCACCGCGACTTCGACACCCGTGTGGGCACGATCGACCTCGCGATCCCCAAACTGCGCACGGGCAGCTACTTCCCCGATTGGCTGCTCGAGCGCCGCAAACGCGCCGAACGAGCACTGACCAGTGTGGTCGCGACCTGCTACCTGCTCGGCGCCTCGACCCGGCGGATGGAGAAGCTCGTCGAGTCCCTCGGAGTGACCAAACTGTCGAAGTCGCAGGTCTCGATCATGGCCGCTGACCTCGACACCCAGGTCGAAGCGTTCCGCACCCGCCCCCTCGACCAAGGCCCCTACACCTTCCTCGCCGCTGATGCCCTGGTGCTGAAAGTCCGCGAGAACGGACGCGTGGTCAACGTCCACGCCCTGATCACCACCGGGGTCAACGCCGAGGGCTACCGGGAGATCCTCGGGATCCAGGTCACCTCGGGTGAGGACGGCGCGGGTTGGCTGGCGTTCTTCCGCGACCTGGTCGCCCGCGGCTTGAGCGGGGTCGAGCTGGTCACCTCCGACGCCCACGCCGGTCTCGTGGCCGCGGTCGGAGCCACCCTGCCTGGGGCGTCTGGCAACGCTGTCGGACCCACTACACGGTGAACCTCATGAGCATCACACCGAAGAATTCGTGGCCGTGGGACGGGGTTGCGTCCAGCAGAGTGGTGTACGACCAGGCGCCAGCAAAGTCTGAGCGTGTCGTAGCCGGGAAGAGAGCGGTCACCGCGTGATCCTTCAGAAGACCTACCAAGTCATGAGAAGGAAGTTTCACGCGATGACCTCTGTCAACGATATCGACCTACCGCAGATGCTGTCGGATCGACTCGCCGCCGCGAGCCCGGACCTGCTGCGCGAGATGCTCGCGACGTTCATCCAGACCTTGATGAGCGCTGAAGCCGACGCGGTCTGCGGGGCGGGCTACGGGCAACGCTCCGAGGAGCGGGTCAACCACCGCAACGGCTACCGCCACCGCGACTTCGACACCCGGGTCGGCACGATCGACGTGGCGGTGCCGAAGCTGCGATCGGGTAGCTACTTCCCGGATTGGCTGCTCGAGCGCCGCAAACGCGCCGAACGTGCCCTCACCTCGGTGGTCGCGACCTGCTACTTGCTCGGGGTCTCCACCCGGCGGATGGAGAAGCTGGTCGAGTCCTTGGGGGTGACGAAGCTGTCGAAGTCCCAGGTCTCGATCATGGCGACCGAGCTCGACGCCCAGGTCGAGGCGTTCCGCACCCGGCCGCTGGACCAGGGCCCCTACACCTTCCTCGCCGCGGACGCCCTGGTGCTGAAGGTGCGCGAGAACGGTCGCGTGGTCAACGTCCACACCCTGATCGCCACCGGAGTCAACGCCGAGGGCTACCGGGAAATCCTCGGCGTCCAGGTGACTCCGGTGAGGACGGCGCCGGCTGGCTGGCGTTCTTCCGCGACCTGGTCGCCCGCGGCCTGAGCGGGGTCGAGTTGGTCACCTCCGACGCCCACGCCGGGCTCGTCGCCGCGATCGGGGCCACCCTGCCGGGCGCGTCCTGGCAGCGCTGCCGCACCCACTACACCGTGAACCTGATGTCGATATGCCCGAAATCCTCGTGGCCCTGGGTGCGAACCCTGCTGCATTCGGTCTTCGACCGAGCAGACTCGCAATCAGTTGCAGCGCAATATGATCGGATGCTCGACACCCTGGCCGAGAAGCTGCCGGAAGTCGCTGCCCACCTCGACACCGCACGCGCGGACCTGCTCGCGTTCACCGCGTTCCCGAAACAGATCTGGCGCCAGGTCTGGTCCAACAACCCCCAGGAACGGTTGAACAAAGAAATCCGGCGCCGCACCGACGTCGTCGGGATCTTCCCCGACCGCAACTCGATCATCCGCCTGGTCGGGGCCGTGCTCGCCGAGCAGCACGATGAATGGATCGAAGGCCGCCGCTACCTCGGCCTCGACGTCCTGGCCCGATCCCGCGACCTCACCGACCACACCGAACAGGAGGCCAACCCCGCAGCCCTGACCGCCTGACCCACCCGATCACGCGGTGACCATCCCGCTACACCACGCATTTGGACTTGACCTGGGACGGATCCTGCTGCACTCGGTATTCGACCAGGCAGACGCTGAATCTGTTGCCACACAATATGATCGAATGCTCGATGCACTGTCCGAGAAACCGCCGAAGATCGCCGACCACCTCGACGCCGCTCGCGCCGACCTGCTCGCCTTCACCGCGTTCCCGAAACAGATCTGGCGTCAGATCTGGTCGAACAACCCCCAGGAACGGTTGAACAAGGAAATCCGGCGACGCACCGACGTCGTCGGGATCTTCCCCGACCGCAACTCGATCATCCGCCTCGTCGGCGCCGTGTTGGCCGAACAACACGACGAGTGGATCGAGGGCCGCCGCTACCTCGGCCTCGACGTCCTGGCCCGCTCACGCGGACGCACCGACCTCACCACCGAACAGGAGCAAGCCCCTGCCGAACTGACCGCCTGAACACCAGGATCACGCGGAGACCGTTCTCCTACACCACGCATTTGGACTTGACCGCACACGTTCCAACCGGCGATGCAACCGCGCGCAGATACTCGAAATATTCAGGCGCGCAGATAGTCAAGGCTCCTCACGTTGGTCGAGTTGTTGTCGGAGTGCGGTCGCGGTGGCCGGTCCGAGCGCGTCGATGATGGCGTCGATGGTGTGTTGGTCGAGATGGGGTTGTTGTTGGTTGAGCAATCCGATGTCCCCGGAGTCGAACTCGCCGGTCAACTTCCACCAGCCGACGGCGGCCTCGACCAGAACGGTGAACGCCTCCGTGTGCTGCCCGGTGTGTGCCAGTACGCGGCCCAGGGTCGTGGTCACCTGCGAGGCGCCGCGTTCGTCGTCGGTGTCCCGGTATGCCTGGAGTGCTTGCCGTATGTGGTTTTCGGCTTGGTCGAAACGCCGCTGTTCCTGCGCCACCATGCCGAGTTGGTGGTAGGTGCTCGCGGCGCTGTGGCGGTCGCCGAACTCCAGTTTCAGGTCGAGGGCTTGGCGGTAGTAGTCCTCGGCTTGGTCGAAACGCCGCTGATCCTGCGCCAC